>NZ_AWWI01000176.1 GCF_002760615.1 Puniceibacterium antarcticum
GAGGTGGTGGAGCGCTGGGCCGGAGTGCGGCCCCGGGCGCGCAGCCGGGCGCCGATGCTGGGGGGCTGGCCGGACAGGGACGGGCATTTCGTCGCCAACGGGGGGTTCAAAATCGGCTTTGGCATGGCGCCCAAGGTGGGTGAGGTCATGGCGGATCTGGTGCTCGACGGGCGGGATGGCGTGCCCGAGGGGTTCCGGGTGGGATCTTCGTTTTAGGAGATCAGCGCAGGGCGGCGGCGATCAGGGCGATGCCGTCCGCGATGCGGTTCAGCGGGATTGAGCTGTAGGCGAGGCGGTAGAAATTCCGCGGCACTTCGGTCCCGCTGAAGAACGGCGCGCCGGGTTCGATCAGCACCTCCTGGGCATCCAGCCGCCCGGCGAGTTCGGTGGTGTCCACATGGGGCGGCGCCTGCATCCAGAAGCTGGACCCGCCATAGGCACCGCGCCCGGCGATGGTCAGCCCGTGCTGGGCGATGGCGGTTTCCATCACCTGCCTGCGTTCGGTGAGTGCGCGGGCCGAGCGGCGGATGAGCGCGTCGTAATGGCCGAGCCGCAGGAAATGCGCCGCCGTGCGCTGGATATGCCCCGGCGGATGGCGCAGGACCGAGGCGCGCAGGGCCCGCGCCTCGGCGATGAAATCAGCGCTGCCGACGAGGTAGCCAAGGCGCAGGCCGGGAAAGAGCGATTTGGAAAAGCTGCCGACGTAGATCACGCGCCCGTCCTGATCGAGGCTTTTGAGGGCCGGCATGGGGGGCTGGAGATAAGACATCTCGAATTCGTAATCATCCTCGACAATCAGCGCATCGAGGGCGCGGGCGCGATCCAGCAGGGCGTTGCGGCGGGCCAGCGGCATGGTGCCCGAGGTCGGGCATTGATGGCTGGGAGTGGTGAATATGACGTCGGTGTCATCGGGCAGCGCGTCGGGCGGCAACCCGTCCTGATCCACGTCGATTGGGGCAAGGCGGCAGCGTGACTGGCCGAGGATGTCGCGCAGCGCGTGATAACAGGGGTTTTCGACGGCAGCGAGGCGGCGCTGGTTCAGCAACACCTGCGTGGTGAGCCAGAGCGCGTTCTGCGCGCCGAGGGTGATGAGGATTTCGGAGGGCGCGGCGCTGATGCCCCGGCGGGGCAGGGTGTGGCGCGCGATGAAGGCGACCAGATCGGGGTCATCCTGATCGTAATAGTCGCGGGTCAGGGCGCTGAAATCCTTGGCCCCCAGCGCCTGCATGGCGCAGAGCCGCCAGTTGGCATGATCAAACAGCGCCGGGTCGGTCTGGCCATAGATAAAGGGATAGCGGTAGCGCGCCCAGTCCTGCGGTTTGACCGGCGTGGCGCCGCCGGTGAACCGGGTGGCGATGGCACGCGACCAGTCGACGCTGTCTTTGCGCTGCGGGGGCTGGGCAAAGCGGGGCGGCTCGGGCGCATTGTCCGAGACATAATAGCCCGATCGGCCCCTGGAGCTGAGGTAGTCATTGGCGAGCAGTTCGGTATAGGCCAGCGTCACGGTGATGCGGCTGACGCCGAGGTGGGTGGCCAGGCCCCGGGTCGAGGGCAGCTTTTCCCCGCGCCGGAAGCGGCCCGACAGGATGCCCTCGGCCACCATCTGCTGGATGCGGGCCTGAAGCGTGCCCTGCGAGGGGGCGCTGAGGAAAAAGGTTTCGACGGGGATGGCCATGGGGCGACGGTAGACTGGTCTTATGGGCTGCGCAATCTGGACTGGTTGCGGGTTTGTGCCGCTGCAGGGAAACCTTTGCGTGAGAGGATTTGAAACCTCGGCCCGGCAGTCTAGTTAGAGATTTAACAGCAATGACGGGAGTAGATCCATGACACCGACACGCCGCGTTTTCCTGCACTCCGCCGCCATGGCCGCAGGTGCCGTGACCTTTATGCCCTATGCCGCCCGCGCTGCGGCCCATGCGGGGGATGTTTACCCCACCAGTGCGGGTGAGATCACCGTGCATCCTGTCGAACATGCCTCTTTCGTGATGGAAACGCCGGTGGGGGTGATTTATGTCGACCCGGTTGGCGCCGCGTCGCTGTACGAGGGTCTGCCGCCAGCGGACATGATCTTGATCACCCATGAACATGGCGACCATTACAATGCCGAGACGCTGGCCGCGCTGATGGGAGCGAACACCAGCCTTTTGACCAACCCGGCGGTGTTCGGCATGCTGCCCGAGGATCTGAAGGCGAAGGCGAGCCAGATCGCCAATGGCGAAAGCACCGAGATCAACGGCCTGCCGATCGATGCGATCCCGGCCTATAACATCACCGAGGGGCGCGAGAATTTCCACCCCATGGGCCGCGACAATGGCTATGTGCTGAGCTTCGAGGGCTTCCGGGTCTATATCTCGGGCGATACCGAGGACACGCCGGAGATGCGCGCGCTCGAGAATATCGACTTGGCGTTCCTGTGCATGAACCTGCCCTTTACCATGGATGCCGAAGCGGCGGCGTCCGCCGTCGCGGAATTCAAGCCGAGCTATGTCTATCCCTACCACTTTCGCGGGCGCGACGGCGGCACGCAGGACCCCGAGGCGTTTGCGTCGATGGTGGGTGATGCTGTCGAGGTCAAGATCGCCAACTGGTATCCCGACGGCATGGGCTGAGCCTGTTTCCGCATGGAGCCTTTTTGCATGTCCCGGGGGTTGCCCCGGGACATTTGCGTTTCGCGGGATCGGGTGGTGAAAAAGGGGGCGCTGCCCCCGTCGTCTTTCAGACGCCTCCCCCGGGATATTTGAGGACAGGTGAGGCGGAGGCTGGTCCCGTGCTTCTTCTCTTTTTCAAATACGCCCGCCGGAGGCGATCCTGCAGATAGCCACAGGCGCCGGTGGGTCAGAAGCTGGACAGGCGCTGAAAGCTCATGGAGATATGGGCGCGGCGGATCAGGGCGGCGGCGTGCAGGTCGTTTGCGATCAGCGCGCTGCGGGTCTGGCGCATTTCGTCGAGGAAAATGGCGCATTCTTCTGCCAGATCCATGTGCGGGATCGCCTTGAGCCAGATGCGGGCGGTGCGGTAATAGAGCCGCTCGGCGGTGTCGCGCAGGGCGTCATTGCCGCTGAGTGACAGGCCGAAGCTGTGGTAGGCCATGTTGAGTTCGGCGAAGGCGCGCGGGTCCGGTCGGGCCACGAGGACCTCGCCCCGGGCCACGAACTCTGTGATCTCTGTCAGGATGTCCGCGGTGACGGGCAGGGGGGAGAGGGTGCCGGTGAGCTGCGCGAGTTCCAGACGCAGGGCGTAGGTCTGGGACAACTCGCCGATAGACACGTCAGTCACCAGCGTGCCGACGCCGTGGCGGGAGATCACCAGCCCCTCATCCTCGAGCCGGGCAAGGGCGCGGCGCAGGGGGGTGCGGGAGGTGCCGAAGTCCTGCGCCAGCGATTCCTCGGACAGGCGGGTGCCGGGGGGGTAGTCGAGCAGGCAGATGCGGCTGCGCAATTCCGTATAAAGGCGCAGGTGGCGCGAAGTCGCCTCGCTCATGCGGCGCAGCTTTGGCCCAGACCTTCGAGCATGGTGAGGCAGTCCTGCAGCTGGGCGCGGCTGAGGTATTCGTCGGGCTTGTGCGCCTGCGCGATCGAGCCGGGGCCGCAGACCACGGCGGACATGCCGAGCTGCTGGAACAGGCCTGCTTCGGTGTTGAAGGGCACCACATCTGCCGTTTCGCAGCCGGTGAGTGCGGCGATGAGGGTGCGGGCCATGTTGACCTCCATCGGTTCCAGCCCGACCACTTCGCCGATCACCTGGGTCGAGATATCAGCGCGGGGGCTGACGGCGCGCATGGCGGGCAGCAGGTCGGTTTCGATATAGGCTTCGAGCATTTCCTTCATGAATTCGGAATCGCCATACTGGACCGGGCGCATTTCCCATTCCAGTTCCGCCTTGCCGGGGATGACGTTATGGGCGTGGCCGCCTTGCAGTTTGCCGATGTTCATCGTCGTCCAGGGCGGATCAAAGCGGGAGTCGCGGGGCGCGCGGCCTTTCAGTTCCTCAGCCAGTTCCATGAGGCGGGTGGCGTATTTCACCGCATAAGCGACGGCGTTCACGCCGCGGTCGGGGTTCGATCCGTGCCCTTCGAGGCCGGTGAAACGGGTGGTGTATTCGCAGCAGCCCTTGTGACCTTCGATGATGCGCATCTCGGTCGGTTCGCCAATGATGGCGATGGAGGGTTTGAAGCCGCGTTTCTGAAGCTCGGGGACAAGGGATTTGGCGCCGACGCAGCCGGTTTCCTCGTCATGGGTAAAGCAGAAATGGATCGGGCGGCGCAGGGTGTGGGCGCTGAAGGGTTTTGCCATGGCGATGGTGGCGGCGATGAAACCCTTCATGTCGCAGGTGCCGCGCCCCATGAGGAAATCGCCGCGTTCGGACAGTTCGAAAGGGTCGGTGGACCAGTCCTGATCCGTCACCGGCACCACATCGGAATGACCCGACAGGACAACGCCGCCTTCGATATCCGGGCCGAGGGTGGCGAAGAGATTCGCCTTTTTGCCGGTCGCGTCGTGGAAGAGATCGACGCGGGCGCCGGCATCTTCGAGCAGGGTTGCCATATGGGCCATCATCTCGACATTGGGATCAATGGAGACGGTGGGAAAGGCGATGAGATCGGCAAGGATCGCTTCGGTCTGGGTCAGGAGGTTCATTTTTACCTTTGTCTGGTTTGAGCGGCGCTGGGCGGGGTCGCGACCCCTTTGCAGGGGACGCGTGTGGCTGTCAGTCCTTGATGAACATCTTGCGGGGGCGGTTGCAGAAGGTTTCGGCCGCGCCATCCTCTTTGATCACGATGGATTCGGTGATTTCAAGTCCCCAGTCCGCCATCCAGAGGCCGGGCATGAAGTGGAAGGTCATGCCGGGTTCGAGCACGGTTTCATCTTCGGCGCGCAGAGAGATGGTGCGCTCGCCCCAGTCGGGCGGATAGCTCAGACCGATGGGATAGCCGCAGCGGGCGCCGCGTTCGATCCCGGCGGATTCGAGCGGAGCGGCAAGGGCATTGGCGATGTCGCAGGCCCGGTTGCCGGCGCGGGCGACCTCTAGTCCCGCCTCAAGGCCTTCGACCAGCGCGGCCTCGGCGCGGATGAAGATGTCCGAAGGCTGGCCGAGGAAGATCGTGCGGCAGAAGGGGACGTGGTAGCGGCGGTAGCAGCCGGCGATTTCAAAGAACGTCGCTTCGCCCTTTTTGAAGGGTTCGCCGTCCCATGTCAGGTGAGGCGCCGCAGCGTCCGAGCCGGAGGGCAGCAGCGGCACGATGGCGGCGTAATCGCCCCAGTGGCCGTCAGCCCCCATGATCGCATCGCGCTGAACCTCGGCCACGACTTCGTTCTTGGGCACGCCGGGTTCGACGCGTTCCAGAAGGCCATCCACCATCTTTTCCGAGATCTTGGCGGCGCGGCGCATGAACACCAGCTCTTCTTCGGACTTGATGCCACGCTGCCAGTTCACGAGGGCGGTGGCGTCGATCAGCGTGGCGTTGGGCAGTTCGGCGGCAAGGGTCATGTAGGCCTTGGCCGAGAAGTAGTAATTGTCGAGCTCGACACCGATGCGCATCTTGTCCAGCCCCATGCCGATCAGGCGCTGAGCGAGATCCTGCATCGGGTGGCGTTCGGTCGATTGCACATAGTTGTCGGCATAGCCGATGCAGCGGTCATCGCCCATCCAGACGGTGCGGATCGCGCCGTTGCTGTCCTGATTGCGGCCCCACCAGACGGGATCGGCATCAGGCAGCACCAAGACGCCCTGATGCACGTAGAAAGACCAGCCGTCATAGCCGGTGAGCCAGGCCATGTTGGACGGATCGGTGACCCAGAGTAGGTCGACACCGGCCCGCTCCATGGCGGCGCGGGTCTTTGCCAGACGGCGTTTGTATTCGCCATCCGAGAAGGGGAGGTCTTTTTCAAAACGGTGGTTGAGCATCGTTTGTCCTTGAAGAAAATGTGACGCAGATGACTCCTTGGTGCCTTAAGGTGCACAACTTGACCCCAAGAAAAACGACATGGCTCTGACGCTCTTGTGCTACCCGCTTATTTTCTTGGCGAAGATTGGCCGATCCGGGACAGATATCTTGCGAGTTGTGCACAACTTGTCACCATCGAGAGGTACAAGCGGTGGGTGATTCTGTTTGCGCCGTGCCCCGCGCTGAGCGCCGTCAACCACGGGGCCCCCGGTTTGGTGACGGGCTGAAAGCACCTGTTTCCCCCATGATCAGGGTGTTTTGGCTGCGAAGTGCGGAAAATCTGACCATATGACCTGTTGTGCCCGGAATTTCGTCAGAAATCCCGCTAGGCAGTTGCAAGACGGGCGGTCACGGGGTTTAGTTCTGTTCATGACAGCGGAACCAATCCGCGGAACAAACAGGGAGCCAGTCTTTGACAGATATGGCAAAGCAAGATGCGTTCGTAGCTTTCGAACGCGTACAAAAGAGCTATGACGGTGAGACACTTGTCGTCAAGGATCTCAACCTGAGCATGCCCAAGGGCGAGTTCCTGACCATGCTTGGACCGTCCGGGTCGGGCAAGACGACGTGCCTGATGATGCTGGCTGGGTTCGAGACCGCCACACATGGCGCGATCAAGCTGGATGGTGTTTCGATCAATGACATCTCGCCGCACAAGCGCGGCATCGGCATGGTGTTCCAGAACTATGCCCTTTTCCCCCATATGACCGTGGCCGAAAACCTGTCCTTCCCGCTGGAAGTGCGCAAGATGGGCAAGTCGGACCGCGAGGCCAAGATCAAACGCGCCCTGGACATGGTGCAGATGGGCAATTTTGCCGGTCGCCGCCCCACCCAATTGTCCGGTGGGCAGCAGCAGCGAATCGCCCTTGCGCGGGCGCTGGTGTTCGAACCGGAACTGGTTCTGATGGATGAACCGCTTGGCGCGCTGGACAAGCAGCTGCGTGAAACACTGCAGTTTGAAATCACGCGGCTGGCGCATGATCTGGGCATCACTGTGGTCTACGTGACCCATGACCAGACCGAGGCGCTGACCATGTCGGACCGCGTTGCGGTGTTCGACGATGGCCGCATTCAGCAGCTTGCCCCGCCCGATGAGTTGTATGAAAAGCCGCAGAACAGTTTTGTCGCCCAGTTCATCGGCGAAAACAACGCGCTGGACGGTACTGTCCAGGAAGTCCGAGGGAATCGCTGCACCGTGCGGCTGGAGAGCGGCGATGTGATCGACGCGCTGCCGGTCAACGTGAGCAAACCCGGCGACAAGACGCGTGTGTCGATCCGACCCGAACGTGTCGAATTCAACCCCGAACTTGGCCCGGATGCCCATACGCTTGAGGCCGAAGTGCTTGAGTTCGTCTATATGGGTGATGTGTTCCGCACGCGGCTGCGGGTGGCGGGGCGCGATGATTTTGTCGTCAAGACCCGCAACCGCGCCGATCAGGTCCGGCTTCGCCCCGGCGAGAAGGTCAAGATCGGCTGGCTGCCCGAGGATTGCCGCGCGCTAGACGCGACATAGATTTCACCGCTTATCGTGCTGTTGGGCCCCAAGGGCACGACGGAACGGTGAACAATAGGGTCCGGCCCTGTTTGCCCGTCACCCGGACCCCTAACTGCAAACGGGCAGTGTAGGGAGACTGCAATGAATTTCACAAAGACACTTCTTGCGACCACGGCGCTGACCGTCGTCGCGGGTGGCGCATTCGCGCAAGAGATGGCCAACAGCATGACAATCGTCAGCTGGGGCGGGGCCTATCAGAACAGCCAGCAGAAGGCCTATTCCGAGCCCTATGTTGCCATGCACCCCGAGGTTTCCGTGACCTGGGACGAAAGCAGCAACGAGGCTGTGGCCAAGCTGCGCGCCATGAACGAAGCCGGCAACATCACCTGGGATCTGGTCGACGTCGTTGCGGCGGATGCCATTCGTCTGTGTGACGAAGGTCTGGCGATGGAATATGATCCCGAAGAGCTGCTCGCCCCCGGCGACGACGGGTCCTCGGCTGCGGATGACTTTGGTGATCTGATCGTGTCCGACTGCTATATCCCGCAGATCGTGTATTCGACCACGTTCGGCTATCGCACCGACATGGTTCCCGAAGGTGTCGAGCCTCCGAGCCAGATCTGCGATGTGTTCGACCTGGATAAATACCCGGGCAAGCGCGCGCTGGAAAAGCGTCCGATCAACAACATGGAATGGGCGCTGCTGTGTGACGGCGTGGCCAAGGACGAAGTCTATGACGTTCTGGAAACCGCTGCAGGCCAGGATCAGGCACTGGCCAAGCTCGACACCATCAAGGACAGCGTGATCTGGTGGTCGGCCGGTGCGGATACGCCCCAGCTGCTGGCGGATGGTGAAGTGTTCATGGGGTCGACCTATAACGGTCGTCTCTATTCGGTGATTGAAGAGCAGAACCAGCCCGTCGCCATGATGTGGGACGCACAGGTGTTCGACCTTGACGGCTGGATCATCCCGACCGGTCTGCCCGAAGACCGTCTGGCGCGCGTGAAGGATTTCGTCAAATACGCGACCGACACCAAGCGTCTGGCCGATCAGGCCAATTACATCTCTTACGGTCCGGCACGCGCCTCTTCCGCGCCGCTGGTTCCCGAGGACATGAAGCAGCACATGCCGACCGATCCGGCCAATGCCGAGAACACCTTCCTCTACAACTACAGCTTCTGGGCTGATTATCGCGACGATATCGACGCGAAGTTCCAGTCCTGGCTGGCGCAGTAACTCCCGCTTTGGCGGGGTGATCCCCGCCCTGCGGCAAAGACTTCCGGCGGCCCTGATGCGGGGCCGCCGGACCAGAATAAAAAACGGGGGACCGGGCAATGCCCAAGGGCTATATTATTGGCCATGTCACGGTGAACGATGCCGAGGCCTATCAGGAGTATATCCGGCGTGACACGCCGATATTCGAGAGCTTTGGCGGACGGTTCCTTGTCCGTGGCGGAGAGTCAGAGACCCCCGAGGGCGAGACGCAGGAGCGTCACGTCGTCATAGAATTCCCGGATTTCGAGGCTGCGAAACGCGCCTACAACGACCCTGCCTATCAGGAGGTCGCAGAGATCCGACGCAAATCCGCAACCAGTACAATCATTCTTGCTGAGGGGGTGTAACATGAGCGATGCAACAGCCGGAGCCGCCCCCGGGCACAAGAAGGCCAGCGCCGCCAAGGCCGCCGAAAAGCCAGGCCCCATGGTGGATGCCGAAGGGCGCCCGCTGAAGGAAAGCCTGAACCGGTCCCTGCGCCTGCAGAAGATGCGCGCACTGATGCTGATCGCGCCGCTGCTGATCTTTGTGCTTTTGACCTTCATCGCGCCGATCGCCGATATGCTGTTCCGTTCGGTGCAGAACGGCATCGTGTCCGAAACGCTGCCGCGCACCACCCACCGGCTGGCCGACTGGGATGCGACCACCGGCGATCTGCCTGATGAGGCTGTCTATGAGGGCCTGTATTACGATCTTTTCATTGCTGCCGAGCGCAAGCTGCACACGCGGCTTGGGTCGCGGCTGAACTATGAGATGACCGGCATGTCATCGCTGTTCCGCCAGTCGGGCCGCAGTCTGGATGACATCGGCGATGTCTATTTCGACCAGTTCAAGGATCTGGATCCAAACTGGGATGAGGCAATGCCTTGGGCCGAACTGTTGGGTGACCCCGAATGGATCGCAGAGATGCAGGCTTGGGATGAGGACAGTGGCGAGACCATGCCGACCTTTGAACTGGCCGACGGGATTTCGGATCTGCTGCCGCTGACCGCAGAGACCTATTCCGCCTTTGCCGATTACGTGCAGAGCGAAGACGGGGACAGCCCGCTGCAGGAAGAGCCTTGGGTTCTTGTCCACACGGCGCTGTATCAGGATCTGATGGCAAAGGACGTTTCGGGATATAATGGTCCTCAGGCGGCGATGCTGAAGGCCGCAGATGCCGCCGTGGGCGGGTTCGAAAGCGTCACCTTCAAAGACGGTATGGAAGGCGTCGACGGGGACTGGCTGGATCACCCGACCTGGGAGACCATCCAGATGTACAGCCCCGAATTCACCAACGGCTATTTCCTGAACGCCGTGGACATGCAGAAGACGCCGGACGGCCCCGCGATGCGGGACGATGATCAGCGGATCTATGGCCTGCTGTTCAAGCGCACGATGTTCATGTCGCTGATGATCACTGGCAGCTGTATCCTTCTGGGCTATCCCATCGCCTGGCTGCTGTCGAATGTGCGGGTACGCACCGCGAACCTGTTGCTGATCCTTGTTCTGCTGCCGTTCTGGACCTCGCTTCTGGTGCGCACCTCGGCCTGGAAGGTGATGCTGCAACAGCAGGGGGTGATCAACGATGTGCTGGTCTGGCTGGGTCTGATTGCGGATGATTCACGGCTTGTGATGATCAACAACCAGTTCGGGACCATCGTGGCGATGACGCATATCCTGCTGCCTTTCATGATCCTGCCGCTGTATTCGGTGATGCAGACCATTCCGCCAACCTATCTTCGGGCGGCGAAATCGCTGGGGGCCACCAACTGGACCGCCTTCTGGCGGGTCTATTTCCCGCAGTCGGTGCCGGGCATCGGCGCGGGGTCCATCCTCGTGTTTATCCTGTCCATCGGCTATTACATCACGCCTGAAATCGTCGGCGGGACCACGGGGACATTTATTTCGAACCGGATCGCCTATCACATATCGTCCTCTCTGAACTGGGGCCTTGCGGCCGCGCTGGGGACGATCCTGTTGGCCTTGGTTCTGGGGCTGTACTACGCCTATGACAAGATTGTCGGCATCGACAACGTGAAGCTGGGGTAAACAACATGTCCGACGTCATTCTGACCGACATCAAGAAGAAACCGCTGAGCTTTACGCTGCCTGTGGTGGGGGCCGCCGGTGCGTTTGCCGGGCTGTTCGTGGGCACGGCGCAGGGATCGGGCCTGTTGGGGATCGTGATCGGTGGGCTTCTGCTGGCCGCCATCGCCTATCTTGTGATCGAGGTTCTGAATCACACCCAGGAGCGGAAGGCGAAATACGGCATCCTCGCCCTGTTCCTGCTTGCCGGCTATCTGTTCGGCGGCTTGCCCGGGCTGGTCGTGGGCGGGCTGTTCGGCTGGTTCTTCAGCTGGTTCGTCTACTGGGTGGGCGAAGGGCGCTATCGTGCCAAGCTGCCGCCTTACCTCACTTCGGGGCAGGTTCTGTGGCATTTCAGTTTTCGGGTGCTCTGTGGTGCGATCTTCGTCTTTCTGATCACGCCGATCCTTGTGGTCATGCCGCTCAGCTTCAACGCCGAGAACTTCTTTACCTTCACGCCCGAAATGCTGCATTTCGATCCGGCCGGTTACAGCCTGCGCCACTATCGCAACTTCTTCAATTCGAACGAATGGCAGTCGGCGCTGAAGAATTCGCTGATGATCGCCCCGGCGGCGACGATCCTGTCGGTCAGCTTTGGCACGCTTGCGGCCATCGGGCTGAGCCAGCCGCATGTGCCGTTCCGCCGGGCGATCATGGCGATCCTGATCTCTCCGATGATTGTGCCGTTGATCATCTCGGCGGCGGGCATGTATTTCTTTTATTCGCGCATCGGGCTGCAGGGCACCTATCTGGGCGTCATTCTGGCGCATGCCGCGCTGGGCATCCCGTTTGTGATCATCACCGTGACGGCGACGCTTGTGGGGTTTGACCGCTCTTTGACCCGGGCGGCGGCGAACATGGGGGCCAATCCGGTCACCACCTTCTTTCGGGTGCAGATGCCGCTGATCCTGCCCGGTGTGATTTCGGGGGGGCTGTTTGCCTTTATCACCTCTTTCGATGAGGTTGTTGTGGTCCTGTTCGTCGGATCCGCCAACCAGCAGACGCTGCCCTGGCAGATGTTCACCGGGTTGCGAGAACAGATCAGCCCGACGATTCTGGCGGTTGCGACGATTCTGGTGGGGGTGTCGATCTGCCTGCTGACGGTTGTCGAGATCCTGCGCCGCAGGTCCGAACGCCTGCGCGGGATGAGCCCGGGCTGACCCAAACCAGCCTTTGCGAGCCAAAAATGCGGCTCCGGGTGATACCCGGGGCCGCGTTCATGATTTGGCAAGGGTATTTGGCGAAGGTCGCCGGGACGATGTCCCCTCCAGCGCATGGAAAGCCCCCCGTATGACCCAGATGGATCCGAACCTTGTGACCCAGGCCCGCACGACGATACCGAGCGAGGTGCCGTTCGACATTAAGGACATCTTCTTTTCACGGACTGACAAGCGTGGCGTGATCCTGTCTGCGAATGGGTTGTTTCAGCGGATTTCCGGCTTTGATTGGTCCGAACTGCTCGGCTCGCCCCACAAGCTCGTCCGCCATCCTGATATGCCCAAGGCAATGTTCCACCTGATGTGGGAGATGCTCAAGGAGGAAAAGGCCGTGGGGGCATATGTCAAGAACCGGTCCAAGGACGGGCGGTATTACTGGGTCTTTGCGGGTGCTGCGCCGACGAAGGAAGGGTTTCTTTCTGTTCGGATCAAACCGACCAGTCCGATGCTTGATAAGATCAAGGTTGTCTATGCCGAAATCTGCGCAGCAGAAGCCAAGGGCATGAAAGCCGAGGAATCCGCAAAAGAACTTTTGCGGAAACTCAAGAAAATTGGCTATGATTCCTATAGTGTTTTTCAGGGTCATGCGCTGGCGAACGAAATGAACGAACGCACGCGGCGTCTGGGTCTGGCCCAGGAACAAGTGGCCAAGCGTTTCCAGATGATGACCGAGGCGGTCGATTCCATCCAAACCGAAACCGGTGAAATGACGGTTGCCTTCAAGGCGATCCGCACAGTACCGATGAACATGCGCATCCTTGCCTCGCGGCTGGAAAATGCAGGGGGTCCGATCTCGGCTATTTCGGTGAACTACGGATCAATGCTGGACGAAATGGCAACCTGGGTGCGGGACTTTGTCGAGGGACCCGAAAGCACCTTTGCCCGCATACGCGATGCCATTCTGCATGGTCAGTTCCTTGCCAGTCTGGCTGCATTGCAGCGCGAGATGATCCAGAAGTTCGGGAGAACATCTGACGGCATAGCGGAGGAGATCGATGTCGCGTCCGAAACCGCCATATTGGCGGAACAGGCCGCATTTTACAAACGCGAGGCTTCTTCTGCGTTGCATATTGTTGAGGTGGAGGCGGCGCGCCTGTCGCGCAGCGTGCTGGACATGAAACGTTATGTGACGGGACTAAGCTCGACCCGCATGATGTGTAAGATCGAAAGTGCGGCTCTGTCGGAAACGGGAGATGCCTTGGGCGGTATCGTGAGTCAGCTTGACGCCTGTCAGGACGAAATTGAATCACGGCTTGCCAAGATTGTCGAGCTGAACACGGTCATTCAGAGCAATACCACCATGCTACGCGCCCTGGAATAAGGCGGGCCAGAGCCCGCCTTGAGGTTTTACGCAAAGGTGGCAGCGGATCAGCTGCGCACCAGCTTTTCATAAGCTTCAGAGATTTCGCGCGTCATGGCGCCAACTTCGAAGGTGTAGTCGCCAATCTGTCCGACGGGCGTGACCTCGGCTGCCGTGCCGGTCAGCCAGCACTGCTGAAATCCTTCCATCTCTTCGGGCATGATGTGACGCTCGTGGACAACAATGTTGCGCTCTTTCAGCATTTCGATGACCGTTTGACGGGTCAGGCCGTTGAGGAAGCAATCGGGCAGGGGTGTGTGCACCTCGCCATCCTTGACGAAAAAGATGTTCGCACCAGTCGCTTCGGCCACATAGCCGCGATAATCCATGAACAGCGCATCTGAACATCCCTTTGCCTCGGCTGCGTGCTTTGAGGTGGTGCAGATCATGTAGAGACCTGCAGCCTTGGCATGAACGGGGATCGTTTCGGGCGAGGGACGTTTCCATTTCGAGATGTCGAGCTTGGCGCCCTTCATCTTGGCATCGCCATAGTAATTGCCCCAGGCCCAGGCCGCGATTGCCACCCGCACCGGGTTGCGCGCCGAGGAGACACCCATGTCTTCGCCCGCGCCGCGCCAAGCGAAGGCCCGGACATAAGCGTCGGTGAAGCCGTTGGCCTCGAGCACCGCTGTCTTGGCAGCTTCGATCTCATCCACCGAATAGGGGATTTCGAAATCAAGGCAGCTGGCGGAATAATGAAGGCGTTCGGAATGCTGCCGTGATTTGAAAATCTTGCCGTTGTAGCACCGCTCGCCTTCGAACACCGAACTTGCATAGTGCAGCGCGTGGGTCAGCACATGCACCTGCGCGGAACGCCAGTCCACCAGAGTTCCATCCATCCAGATCTTGCCGTCTCGGTCGTCATAAGCCCCGGTCATTGCTTTCGCTCCTTGCTCGCAATTTTCCGTTTGTTGCGCAGAAAAGGTCCGTTTCGAACATAAAATTGCGCAAAAACTGCGATTCGCTACCAGTTCAGACTTGGAATGTCAACAAGGCTGACTTAAAGTGCACCGGAGCCTGACATTGCTCGAATATTGAACGACGTAGCGGGGATGATCATGGCAGAGCTGCACAGCGCACAATCGCATGGGGGCGAATCGCTTCTTTTTCTGACGGATGAGCAGCTGCGTCAGGGGATCGAGGCGATGTTCTTTGCCTATCGTGGCTTCACCGCAGACCCTGATCTGATCCTGCAAGAGCTGTCCTATGGCCGCGCCCATCATCGCGCGATCCATTTCATCAGCTGCGCGCAGGGCACGACGGTGAACAATCTGCTGGCCATTCTGGGCGTGACCAAGCAATCCTTGAACCGGGTGCTGCGGACGCTGATCGCGGACGGGCTGGTGGAAAGCCGAGTCGGACGGATGGACAAACGTGAGCGGCACCTGTTTCTGACCGATGCGGGGCTGGCGCTGGAACAGCGGCTGTCGGATGCGCAAAGGTCACGGATGCGGGCGGCTTTTCGACAGGTTGGCCCCGAAGCGGTTGCGGGGTTTCGCAAGGTTCTGGAGGCGATGATGGATACCGAAATGCAACGGCAGTACAGGGCGCTGCGGGAGGGACGGGGATGAGTGGTCCCGACGCGCACCTTCTGATTGTCGATGACGATGAACGCATCCGTGGACTGTTGCAGAAATTTCTGGTGCGTCAGGGATTTATGGTTACGGCAGCCCGGGATGCGGGCCATGCGCGGCGTATCCTGCTAGGGCTGGATTTCGACATGATCGTGCTGGATGTGATGATGCCGGGCGAGGATGGCGTGAGCCTGACCCGTTCCATCCGCGACAAGAGTGACACGCCGATCCTGTTGCTGACGGCAAAGTCGGAAACTGATGACCGGATTGCGGGCCTTGAGGCGGGGGCCGATGATTATCTGGCCAAGCCGTTCGAACCCAAGGAGCTGCTGCTGCGGATCAACGCGATCCTGCGGCGCATGCCCGATGTGTCACAGAAAGAGGCGGCGCCGAAGCTGCTGACGCTGGGGCCGATCCGCTATGACATCGAGCGGGGCGAGATGTGGCGTGGCGAGGATCTGGTGCGGCTGACCGCAACAGAGAGCCAGTTGATGAAGATCTTTGCCATGCAACCCGGAGAGGCGGTGAGCCGCAGCAAGCTGGTCGAGGATCTGGGCCGTGATCATGGGCAAAGCCAGGAACGCGCGGTAGATGTGCAGATCACCCGCCTGCGGCGCAAGATCGAGAGTGATCCGAAACAACCGCGCTATCTGCAGACGGTGCGGGGATCGGGCTATATGCTGGCGCCGGACTGAACTGCGCCCCCGCGCGAATTTCTGAGACTGGATACCATGACTGCACTGATCACCCATGCCGAATGCCTGACCCATGTCACCCCGGACGGCCACCCGGAGCGGGCGGCGCGGCTGGAACATGTCCTGCACGCGCTGGAAACCTTGCCGCTGAAGCGGGTCACGGCACCGCTCGCCAGTGACGAGGATCTGCGGCGGGTGCATCCGCAGCACTACATCGACCGGCTGGAAGAGAATGTGCCGGACCGGCGTTTGCATCAGATCGACGGGGACACCTGGCTGTCGCCCGGGTCGATGAACGCCGCACGACGTGGGGCCGGTGCGGTGCTGCGCGCGGTGGATATGGTGCTGGGCGGCGAGGTGCGCAATGCGTTTTGCGCCATTCGCCCGCCGGGGCATCATGCGGAAACCGCCAAGGCGATGGGGTTCTGCCTGTTCGGCAATGCGGCGCTGGCGGCGAAATATGCGTTGGATCATCATGGGCTTGCCCGTGTGGCTGTCGTGGATTTTGACGTGCACCACGGCAATGGCACGCAGGATCTGCTGTGGGATGAGCCGCGCGCACTGACCATCACCAGCCATCAGATGCCGCTTTGGCCCGGCTCCGGCAGGCCCGAGGAGCAGGGCGGGCATCACAACGTGCTGAACCTGCCGCTGCCGCCGGAAAGCACCGGGGCCGATATGCGTCTGGTCTATGAAACCCGGGTGTTTGACCGGTTGCGCGGTTTCAAGCCGGAACTGATCATCCTGTCCGCCGGCTTCGACGCGCACGAGGATGATCCGCTGGCTCAGCTGAACTGGAGCACCGGCGATTTCCGCTGGCTGACGGCAGAGCTTTGCAAGCTTGCGGCAGAGCTGTGCGGGGGGCGCGTGGTCTCGACACTCGAAGGCGGCTATGATCTTGAGGCGCTGAGCGCGGGCGCAAGGGCCCATGTCGAGGAATTGTTGGAGGCAGCGAAATGAGCGAAACCCCGGTAGACAAGATGAGCTTTGAGCAGGCCATGGCCGAGCTGGAGCAGGTGGTTGGCCAGCTGGAACGCGGCGATGTCGCGCTTGAGGAATCGATCAAGCTGTATGAGCGCGGGGCCGCGTTGAAGAAACGCTGCGAGGCCAAGCTGAAAGAGGCCGAGGAAAAAGTTGCCGCCATCACGCTGGACGGCGATGGCAACCCCAAGGGTGTGACGCCGGTCGAAGGGCTCTGACCTTTGTTCCGCGACGATCTGATTGCCGACGGGGCGACGATTCAGGCCGGATTCGATGCGCTGTTCGCGGGCTACCCGGACCTGCCGGTGGTGCAGGGGATGCGCTATGCGACCCATGGCGGCAAGCGGTTACGCGGGTTTCTGGTGCTGGAAACGGCGCGGTTGCACGGGGTTGATCCGGTGCGTGCGCTGATGCCCGCGCTCGCCATTGAATCGATCCACGCCTACAGTCTTGTGCATGATGACATGCCCTGCATGGATAATGACGCCCTGCGCCGGGGTCTGCCCACGGTGCATGTGAAATGGGACGAGGGCACGGCGCTGCTGGTGGGCGATGCCTTGCAGGCGCTGGGGTTCGAGCTGGTCACACGGCCTGATGTTGGCCCGGCGGAGGTGCGCGCCGATCTCGCGCTCAGCCTTGCGCGGGCCAGTGGGGCGCAGGGGATGGTTCTGGGTCAGGCGCTTGATATCGCGGCGGAATCTGCTGATACGCCCCTGACCCTGCCCGAGATCACCGCCCTGCAGCAGGGCAAGACGGGCGCGCTGATCGTCTGGGCGGCTGAGGCCGGGGCGCGTCTGGGGCAGGGTGATACGCAGCCTTTGCGGAGCTATGCCGAAGCGTTGGGGTTGGCCTTTCAGATCGCCGACGATGTGCTGGACGTGACCGGTGACGCGGCGATGGTGGGCAAAGCCGTGGGCAAGGATGCGGCGGCGGGCAAGGCGACGTTCGTGTCGCTGCTGGGGCTGGACGGTGCGCAGAGGCGTGCGGCCGAGCTGGTGGACAGGGCCTGTGACGCGCTATCTGTTTACGGCGACGGGGCAGAAAACTTGAAGCAGGCGGCGCGCTTCGTTATCTCACGCCAGAACTGAGACGGCGGAGCGCCGCCAAGAAGGAGACGCCATGTCGTCGCGACCGAACACACCGCTGCTGGACCGCGTCCAGTCCCCTGCCGACATGACGCATCTGTCGGACGGTGATCTGCGACGTCTGGCCGATGAGCTGCGGGCCGAAACCATTTCCGCCGTGTCGGAAACCGGTGGGCATCTGGGCGCGGGTCTGGGGGTGGTCGAGCTGACCGTGGCGCTGCACGCGATCTTTGACGCGCCGCGTGACAAGATCATCTGGGATGTCAGCCACCAATCCTATCCCCACAAGATCCTGACCGGGCGTCGCGACCGCATCCGTACCCTGCGGATGAAGGATGGGCTGAGCGGGTTCACCAAGCGGTCTGAATCGCCGTATGACCCGTTTGGCGCGGCACATTCCTCGACCTCGATCAGTGCCGCGCTTGGCTTTGCCGTGGCGCGGGATCTGGGTGGCGCCTGTGACACCGGACATGGCGATGCGATTGCGGTGATCGGGGACGGCGCGATGTCGGCCGGCATGGCCTTTGAGGCGATGAACAATGCGGGCCATCTGAAAAAGCGGTTGATCGTCATCCTGAACGACAATGAGATGTCCATCGCTCCGCCGGTGGGGGCGATGTCATCCTATCTGTCGCGGCTGTATGCCGAGGCCCCGTTCCATGATCTCAAGGCCGCTGCCAAGGGCGCGGTGAGTTTCCTGCCCGGTCCGTTCCGCGAAGGGGCGAAGCGCGCCAAGGAGATGCTCAAGGGCATGGCGATTGGCGGCACGCTGTTCGAAGAGCTGGGGTTTTCCTATATCGGACCGATTGATGGCCATGATCTGGACCAGTTGCTGCCGGTGCTGCGCACGGTCAAGGCGCGGGCCACGGGGCCGATCCTGATCCATGTGCTGACCAAAAAGGGCAAAGGCTATGCCCCGGCGGAAGAGGCGATGGACAAGGGCCACGCCACGGCCAAGTTCAACGTGCTGACGGGCGAGCAGAAAAAGGCGGCGTCGAACGCGCCGTCCTATACTTCGGTCTTTGGCAAGTCGCTGGCGGCGCTGGCGGCGGATGATCCGCGTATTTGTGCAGTGACGGCGGCAATGCCGGATGGGACGGGGTTGAACCTGTTCGCCGAACGCTACCCGAGCCGGTGTTTCGATGTCGGTATTGCCGAACAGCATGGCGTGACCTTTGCTGCCGGTCTGGCGGCGGGGGGGATGCGGCCTTTCTGCACCATGTATTCGACCTTTTTGCAGCGCGGCTATGATCAGGTGGTGCATGACGTCGCCATTCAACGCCTGCCGGTGCGCTTTGCCATCGACCGGGCGGGCCTTGTCGGGGCGGATGGGGCGACCCATGCGGGCAGCTATGACATTGCGTTTCTGTCGAATCTGCCGGGATTTGTTGTCATGGCGGCGGCGGATGAGGCCGAGCTGAAGCACATGGTTGCCACGGCGGCCGCGCATGATTCCGGCCCCATCGCGTTCCGCTATCCGCGTGGTGAGGGCGAAGGCGTCGAGATGCCTGAAAAGGGCGAGGTGTTGGAGATCGGCAAGGGCCGGATGATTCAAGAGGGATCGCGGGTTGCGATCCTGTCGTTCGGCACGCGTCTGGGCGAAGTGCGCCGCGCCGCCGAGGCGCTGGCCGCGCGCGGTATCACCCCCACCATCGCCGATGCCCGGTTTGCCAAGCCGCTGGACCGGGATCTGATCGTGCAACTGGCGCGGGATCACGAGGCGCTGATCACCATCGAAGAGGGCGCGATTGGCGGCTTTGGCAGCCATGTGGCGCAGTTGCTGGCGGAAGAGGGCGTGTTCGATACCGGGCTGAAATACCGGTCAATGGTGCTGCCTGATATCTTTATCGATCAGGCGAGCCCTGCGGATATGTACGCGGTGGCCCGACTGAGCGCTGCGGATATCGAGGCGAAAGTGCTTGAGGTACTGGGTGTGGCCAAACTGGAAAAGCGGGCGTAGGTCGCGCCACGCCAAGGATCAGCCCGCCCTGGCGTCAGCGTCGGGCAGGTGCCGTGATCATGGCGCGGATTGCGTATCTTTGCTGCGCATCTCTTCTTCGAGAAGCGCTTGCAGGCCTGCACGGTAGTCGGGATAGAGCAGTTCTATTCCCAACTCGGTCTTGATGCGTTCATTGGACACCCGCTTGCTTTCGGCATAAAAGCTGCGGGCCATTTCGGACATCTCGGCCTTCTTGAAATCCACCTTGGGCGGTTCGGGCAGGTGCAGCAGTTCGGCCGCGTGGGCGATCACATCCTGTGGCGGGGCGGGGTCGTTGTCGCAGACGTTGTAAACGGCACCGGGATTGGGCCGTTCGAGCGACGCGGCCAGCACCTGCGCGATATCGTCCACATGGATGCGGCTGAAGACCTGACCGCGTTTTATGATCTGGCGCGCCTGCCCTGAGCGCACCTTTTCAAAGGGGCCGCGACCGGGGCCGTAGATCCCGGCCAGACGGAAGACATGCAGCGGCAGGCCGGGGATAGCGCCCCAGGCGGCTTCAGCCTCGACCCGCTGTGCGCCGCGGTCCGTGCCTGGGGTCAGGGGCGTGGTTTCGTCCACCCAAGCGCCGTGATGATCGCCATAGACGCCGGTGGTGGACAGATAGCCGGCCCAGTACAGGTCGGGCGCATGGGCGGCGAGGGCATCGCCGATGAGGTTCAGACTTGGGTCGCCGTCTTCGTCCGGTCCTGCGGAGATCAGCAGATGGTTTGCCTGTGACAGCGCCGCTTTCAGCGCCGCTTCCTCCCACAACACGGGTTCGACCCCGGTTTCGGCTAGCGCTGCGGCTTTTTGCGGGCTGCGTGTTGTCCCGAGGATGCGCCAGCCCTGAGGCAGAAGAAGACGCGCGAGGGCGCGGGCGGAATAGCCGTGACCCAGAGAGAGCAATGTGTTTGTCATGAGCCGGAAAATGCGGCGAAGGCGGGGTCATTGCAAGCCTTGAAACCGCTTCTGACAGGGCAATCTGGGCGCGAATCACCCTTTTGACCTGCGCAAAAAACCTTTTCGAGCGGGTTAAGCGTGGGGTTTGGCCCTCATTTCGGCAGATTTGAGCGAAAATGCGCACCGCCTTGGGCGAGGAATCGCCCATGAAAAACACCGTGGGTGGCAGGAAACCCGAAGCTGTGTAGACAAAATTGTTGAACATCGCTGGAGCTGCAATGCATTCCTATTCCCGTCGTGCCGTCCTTGGCACCATCCTGATGTCGCTGGCCGCCTGTTCCAGCGGGAATGTGCCCACAGTTTCGACCCGGTCTGCGCCGCTTGAACCACCGCTTTATCCAAACGAAACCCGCGAACTGCGCAAGCTGATCAACAAATATGCCGATCTTTATCAAGTGCCGCGTCCCTTGGTGCATCGTGTTGTGACCCGCGAAAGCACATATCGCCCGGATGCGCGCAACGGACCCTATTACGGTTTGATGCAGATCCTGCCTGCCACGGCCCGGGGGATGGGGCATCGCGGCTCTGCCGGCGAGCTGCTGCAACCAGAGACCAATCTGAAATACGCGGTCAAATATCTGCGCGGTGCCTGGCTGTTGTCGAATGGCAGCTATGACGCGGCGGTGAAGTGGTATTCGCAAGGCTATTACTACGAGGCAAAGCGGCGTGGCATGCTGGTCGAGACAGGGCTGCGCAGAAGCTGAGATCACGCGTTTTGTGCCCGGACCCTCTCCTGCAGGGGCGCGCGGGTTGATCCTGCTGTGCGTTGGTGTCAGTTTGCCGCAACAGAGCACGCGAGGGGCGAATGCAGGATCAGTCAATCAGTCTTGAGATCATATCGCCGGATGTCCCGGCGCCCGAGCTGTTCGAGGATGCCGCCGCAGCCGTGGACCGCCTTTGCGCGCTTTATGAAGCGGGCGTCAGTTTCCTGTGCGACCGGTTCAATACGGCGATGGTCGAAGGCCATCCGGGTGTGCGCTACCGTGCGTTTTATCCCGAAGTGCGCCTTACCACGACCACCTTTGCCAAGGTCGACAGTCGCCTGAGCTTTGGTCATGTTGCAGCGCCGGGCACCCATGCCACAAGTGTGACCCGGCCCGACCTGTTCCGGAAATATCTGCTGCAGCAAATCGGCCTGCTGCTGGCGAACCACGGTGTGCCGGTGCAGGTGGGGCTGTCGGATACGCCGATGCCGGTGCATTTTGCCGTGGCGAACCGTGCTGGTGTGACGGTCCCGCAAGAAGGCGCGGCCGATTTTACTCTGCGTGATGTCTTTGACGTGCCGGATCTTAACACCACCAATGATGATATCGTCAACGGTCTGGCCAAACCTGCCGCCGATGGCACAGAGGCGTTGGCGCCTTTCACCGCGCAGAGGGTGGATTATTCGCTGGCACGGCTTGCGCATTACACCGCGACAGATCCCGAGCATTTCCAGAACCACGTGCTGTTCACCAACTACCAGTTCTACGTGAGTGAATTCGAGGCCTATGCCCGTGCCATGCTGGCCGATCCCGACAGCGGCTACATCAGCTTTGTGTCCACTGACAATGCCGAGATCACCGGCCCAGAGGACGAGATCCTGTCGTCCGGCAAGATGCCGCAGATGCCGACCTATCACCTCAAGCGCGCCGGGGGCGGCGGGATCACGCTGGTCAATATCGGGGTCGGGCCGAGCAATGCCAAGACCGCGACGGACCATATCGCCGTGCTGCGCCCGCATGCCTGGCTGATGGTTGGCCATTGCGCTGGCCTGCGCAATTCGCAGTCTCTGGGTGATTTCGTGCTGGCCCACGCCTATCTGCGCGAGGATCGCGTGCTGGACGATGATCTGCCGGTCTGGGTGCCGATTCCGGCGCTGGCGGAAATCCAGATCGCCCTCGAACGCGCGGTGGCGCAGGAAACGCAACTAGAGGGTTATGACCTCAAGCGGATCATGCGCACGGGCACGGTCGCGAGCGTCGACAACCGCAACTGGGAGCTGCGCGACAAGCGCGGTCCGGTGCAGCGGCTGAGCCAGTCCCGAGCCGTGGCGCTGGACATGGAGAGTGCAACCATCGCCGCGAATGGTTTCCGGTTCCGGGTGCCCTATGGCACGCTGCTGTGTGTCAGCGACAAGCCGTTGCACGGAGAGCTGAAGTTGCCCGGAATGGCGTCGGATTTCTACCGCACCCAGGTGGCGCGGCATCTGATGATCGGTATCCGCGCCATGGAACAGCTGCGTGACATGCCGCTGGAGCGCATCCACAGCCGCAAGCTGCGCAGCTTTGACGAGACGGCGTTTCTGTGACCCAAGGGAAACCGACGCTAGATAAGTGTTTTTCCCTTGCAAATATACACTAATCGTTGTGTTTGCTCGCTACATGCGGTTTAGTTGACCGAACGAGGCCCTATAGAACGGGCGCATAAGGAGACCATGAAATGGCGAAACCGATGACCAAGACGCAGCTTGTGGCCGCTCTGGCTGAAGAAATGGGTAGCGACAAGAAAGCGGCTGGCGCTGCGCTTGACGCCGTCTGCAATCTGATCACCAAGGAAGTGGCCGATGGCGGCGCTGTCACGCTTCCCGGTGTGGGCAAGATCTATTGCCGCGAGCGTCCCGAGCGGATGGTGCGCAACCCGGCGACGGGCGAGCAGTTCAAGAAAGAGGCCGACAAGGTGGTCAAGGTGACCATTGCGAAGGCTCTGAAGGACAGCGTGAACGGCTGATTGCTGCCTTGAAGCAGTTCGAAGGGGTCGTCGTCTGACGGCCCTTTTTTTTATGTCTTTTCAAAGACTTGGCGGGCAACGCAGGTGGGCTGGCGCACAAGACTTTTTTGAAGAGTCTTGGCAAAAATTTCGTGAATTTTTTGGGTCAGCGCAGGGATGTGATCTGGTGCCCGGCAGAATCGAAATTCGAGGGGTCCAGCCAGGCAGTCATGCGCGCCTTCAGAGCGGGCCATTCGTGGTCGAGAATGGAAAACCACGCGGTGTCACGGTTGCGTCCCTTGACCACCGTGGCCTGACGGAATGTTCCCTCATAGGTAAGGCCCAGCCGTTCGGCGGCGCGGCGCGAGGGGGCGTTCAGCGCGTCGCATTTCCATTCATAGCGCCGGTATCCCAGCTCATCGAAGGCACGCGCCATCATCAGCGCCATGGCCTCGGTTGCGAGCGCCGTGCGCTGGAGCGTGGGGGCAAAGTGGATATGTCCGACCTCGATAACGCCATTCGCCGGGTCTATGCGCAGATAACTGGCGAGCCCCAAAGCCTTGCCGTCCGGCGCACAGATCGTGTGAAACAGCGGATCGTCGCCGAGGCAGGTCGCGGACAACCAGTCACCAAAGGCCGTTTCGGACTCGAAGGGACCATAGGGCAGGTAGGTCCAGTCGCGGGCTCCGGTATCTGCGACAAAGGCGGCATGCAGGTCGGCCGCATGATCGGGTGTCGTGGGCACCAGTTTGCCAAACCGGCCTAGCATTTCGGCGCATGGCGGGCGCGGTCGGGGCAGGGCCAGAGCGACAGGCGCGCCGACAGGTTGCTGAGCGGACATTTGACGAGCTTTCAAAGGGTATGAAGTGCGAGGCAGCCCCACCCCGCATCTGCGGGGTGGGGGCCGTGTCAATCAGCCAAAGACGCGGGTCAGGGCGCCATCGACGGCCGCCAGAATGTTGTCGATGTCATCCTTGGTAGCGATCAGTGCGGGGCTGAAGCACAGGGTGTTGTTATACCCCGGCACCGACCGGTTGGTCGCGCCGATGATCACACCCTGCGCCATGCAATCGGCCACCACCGCGCCGACCATCTTTTCCGCAGCCGGTGTGCGGCTGTCGCGGTCGCTGACCAGTTCGGCGCCCAGGAACAGGCCCTTGCCGCGCACATCGCCGATGATCTCGTGCCGGTCCATCATCGCGCGCAGCTGGTCGAGCATGTAGTCGCCCATCTTAGTGGTGTTCTCCAGCAGGCCTTCATCCTCGATGATACGCAGGTTTTCCAGCGCCGCCGCCGGGCCGGCCGTGCAGCCGCCAAAGGTCGAGATGTCGCGGAAATAGTCCAGCGGATCGGTCGCATCTGATTTGAACATGTCAAAGACACGCTCGGAGGTCACGCAGCAGGCGATGGCGGCGTAGCCGCTCGCGACGCCCTTGGCCATGGTCACGAAATCCGGCTCGACCCCGTAATGCTGATAGCCGAACCATGTGCCGGTGCGGCCCACGCCGCAGACGACTTCGTCGATATGCAGCAGGATGTCATACTTTTTGCAGATCTCGCCCACGCGCTGCCAGTAGCCTGCGGGCGGGGTGATGACGCCGCCGCCGGCTGTGACCGGCTCAAGGCAGAGCGCACCCACGGTGTCGGGGCCTTCGCGCAGGATGACCGCTTCGATCTGATCCGCGGCCCATTCGCCGTAGTTTTCAACCGGTGCGCCCTGATCGGCTGCGCGGTATTCCAGGCAATGGGGCACACGCACGAAGCCATCGGCAAAGGGGCCGTACTGGGCGTTACGCTCGTCCTGACCACCGGCCGAGAGGCAACCGATGGTGGTGCCGTGATAGTCCCGCTCGCGATACAGGATCTTGTGCTTCTTGCCGCCATAGCGCTTGTGCGCGATCTGGCGGACCATCTTGAAGGCCTTCTCGTTCGCCTCTGACCCCGAGTTGGTGTAATAGACGCGGGTCAGACCGGGCATTTTCGAGATCAGCTTTTCCGAGAACAGAGCGCCCGGGATCGACCCGGCGGAGCCTGCGAAATAGTTCAGCTTGATCAGCTGGTCGCGCACGGCATTGGCGATGCTTTCGCGGCCATAGCCGACGTTGACGGTCCAGACACCGCCGGACACCGCATCAAGGTGTTCCTTGCCGTGCTGGTCCCAGACCTTCATGCCCTTGCCTTCGACGATGATGCGGGGATCTGTCGTCTCGTAGGGTTTGTGCTGGCTCAGGTGGTGCCAGACATGGGCCTTGTCTGCTGCAACAACACGGCTGAGATCGTTGTCGGAAAATGTGCCGTCCATGAGAAACTCCTGTGGAATGAGGGCGGGCCATAGGGTCAATGGCCCCGGGCCATATGCGGACCGTGACTTTGGCACATCAGCCCCTTTCCTAGGCAATGGTTAGGGCCAGATCATATTCGCCGATAGGTCCAGAGGCGGGGCGAGCGTTCTTTTTTCCGCTGAAGATTGTTGGTGAGGCTTCGGAAAACCCCTGAATTTCAGTTGTTTTGCTGTGTTCGCTCGTCTCTTGCGGGGCGGTGAAGCTCTGGGTCCGGTTCTGAAAAAGCGTTGATCGCTGCCGCTTTTTCCGTTCGAATTTTCAGCAGAGCGCCGCGACGGGCGCCAGAGAGGCACAAAGAGGCGAGCCATCGCCCGAGATGCCGCAACGCGCCGCCGGTCATCGGGGGCCAAGGGGAGTTTGGTGATGATGAAGCGAATGATGATGGGTACGGCTGCCGCCCTTGCTCTGGTCAGTGCGGGGCAGCTCCATGCGGCGGCGCATGGCTCGCTCACGGTGGGCTATTTCCTCGAATGGCCGATGCCCTTCGAATACGCCAAGCAAATGGGCACCTATGACGAGGCGCTGGGGATGACCGTGAACTGGGTGTCCTTTGACACCGGTACGGCGATGTCCGCAGCGATGGCGTCGGGCGACGTGCAGATGTCGGTCAGCCAGGGCGTGCCGCCGTTTGTTGTGGCCACCTCTGCCGGGCAGGATCTGCAGGTCCTTGATGTGGCGGTCAGCTATTCCGACAACGACAACTGCGTCGTGGCCGAAGCGCTGGAGATCGACAAGGACAGCGCGGATGAGCTGGCGGGCAAGAAAGTCGCGGTGCCGCTGGGCACCGCTGCACATTATGGTTTCCTGCGCCAGATGGATCATTTCGGCGTTGATCTCGCGAGCCTGGATATCGTTGATATGGCCCCGCCAGACGGCGCTGCGGCCTTCGCTCAGGGCGCCGTCGATATGTTCTGCGGGTGGGGCGGTTCGCTGCGTCGGGCCAAGGAATTCGGCAATGTGCTGCTGACTGGTGCCGAGAAAGAGGATCTGGGCATTCTGGTGTTTGACGTCACCTCGGGCCCCGCCTCCTGGGTGGCCGAGAACAGTGATACGGTGGCCAAGTTCCTTAAGGTGACGGCGGATGCCAACGCCATGTGGGCGGATGAGGCGAACCATGCCGAAATGCTGCCGGTGATCGCCAAAGATGCCGGCATGTCCGAAGAGGCGACGGCAGAGACGATGGCAACGTTTGTCTTTCCCTCGGTCGCGGATCAGCTGTCGCCAAAATGGCTGGGAGGCGGCGCGCAAGAGTTCATGGGGGGTGTGGCAGAGGTCTTTGTCGACGCGGGCTCCATCGACTCGGCTTTGCCGAGCTATGCGGATCGGGTGAATACCGGACCGTTGAGCGCTGGTGAAGGCCTTTAAGCCACACGCCCTTGCAAGCGTGCTCTCTCCGGGTCCGATCAATCTGGGGGGAGGGGGGCACGCGAGGGTTTCAGGGGCGCGCATCACCACCATGAACAGCGGATGAATATGACCGGACTCTCGATCAAGCACCTCTCGATGCGCTTTGATTTGCCTAACGGCAGCTCTGTTCAGGCGCTCAAGGACGTTTCCCTCGACCTCGCTCAGGGCGAGCTTCTGTCGGTGCTGGGGCCGTCAGGGTGCGGCAAAACCACTTTGCTTAACATCGTGGCGGGGTTTCTGGCCCCGACGGACGGGAAGATCGTACTGAATGGTCATCGTGTGACAGGGCCGGATGCGGAGCGCGGCATGGTGTTCCAGCAGGGCGCGCTGTTTGAATGGATGAACGTGCGCGAAAACGTCAGCTTTGGTCCGCGCATGGCGGGCAAGCGGGAACGCGACTATGGCAGTCATGTGGACCACCTTCTGGACGTTGTCGGCCTGCGCGATTTCAAGGAAAAGTCGGTGTACGAGCTGTCCGGCGGGATGCAGCAGCGCGTCGCGCTGGCACGCTGTCTGGCGAACGACCCGGATGTGATCCTGATGGACGAGCCGCTGGGGGCACTGGATGCGCTGACACGCGAAAAGATGCAGTCGCTGGTTCTGAAGCTCTGGAAAGAGACCGGCAAGACCATCATCCTGATCACCCATTCCGTAGAAGAGGCGCTGCTGCTGGGCGAACGCCTGCTGGTCATGGCGCCGCGTCCGGGGCGCATCCACCGCGAATACCGGCTGCCCTTTGCAGATATGGGGGTGGCAACCGATCTGCGGCAGGTCAAGAAGCACCCGGATTTTGCCCAGCGGCGCGAGGAAATCCTGAGTATGATCTGGGACATGGAAGAGGAAATCATGGGCCGTACAGAGGGCGCGTCATGATCGTTTTCATTCTTTATGTCCTGATATTCGTGACCTCCTATTTTCTGGTCAAGGCCATCGTGACGCGGGCAACCAATGATTATGCCTCGCTCAAGACCGTGACCTTTGGTGATGAAAGCGCGGTGGTGCCAAACCGCTTCGCCTCTGTCATCTCGATCCTGACGATCTTTCTGCTCTGGGCGGCGTTCACCGGATCGTCGCTTGTGCCGTCCTTTTTGCACGCGCCGGGGCCGTTCATCGGCACAGCCACGTTCGATTATACGGCCGAACTGAGTGACGGACAGCGTGACGATGCCACGGTGACTGTGGTGGTGACGCGGGCGGGGGAAGAGCCGGTGATGCCCGAGGTGGACCCCGGGACAGGTTTTGCCAAGAACGATGTGGACGAGATCGGCGCCTGGCGGTCTGGCCTGATCCGGGTGGAGCGCAACGACGAGGTGCCGGAAGGTATCACCGAAAGCGTTGTGGCGGTGAACGGGGAACCTCTGGCCCCCGGCGGATCGGTCGAGACGAATTATGGCCGGGTGGGGATGAGCCCGAAGGGCACGCTGAACTTTGAGCCCGCCAAGGGCTGGCAGATGGAGCCGATCTGGCTGCCTTCCCCCGAAGCGGTCGCTGCGCGGTTCATGGATATTGCGCGCGATGGTTATCGCGACAGCACCTTGCTGGAGCATCTGGGATATTCGCTGTTTCGGGTGGTGGTCGGGTTCCTTTTTGGCGCGCTGATCGGGATTCCGCTGGGCTATGCCATGGGTCTGTCGGACTGGTTTCGCGGCTGGTTCGATCCGATTGTCGAATTCATGCGGCCGGTGCCGCCGCTTGCGCTGATCCCGCTGGTGATCATCTGGGCGGGTATTGGCGAGACGGGCAAAATCATCCTGCTGTTTCTGGCCGCTCTCTGGATCATGGCGATTGCGGCGCGGTCGGGCGTGTCCGGGGTCAAGATTTCCAAGGTGCATGCGGCCTATTCTCTGGGCGCGAGCAAGGCGCAGATCATGCGCTATGTGATCGTGCCGAATTCGCTGCCCGAGATCTTCACCGGGGCACGTGTGGCGATGGGGGTGTGCTGGGGCACGGTGGTCGCGGCAGAGCTTGTTGCCGCTGAAAAGGGGGCTGGCATGATGATCATGGTGGCGTCCAAGTTCCAGCTGACAGACATCGTGATCATGGGGATCATCATGATCGGTGTCATCGGGTTCGGCATCGACATGTTGATGCGCTGGGCCGAGCGGGTGATGGTGCCCTGGAAGGGCAAGGGGTGATCGCCTAATCCATCGCCTTTGCAGGATGCCTGCAAGAATTTTAATAAAATTCTTTCTAAAACTTTTCTTAAAAGTTTTGCGGCTGGTGCGTCTGTCAGGGCAACCCTTCCGGCCCGACGCGCGGCGCTGTAGGGTACGCATATGGAATCGGAACTTGATTGGCACACGGCGCGCGCCCTGCTGGAATGGCAGGTGGACCTTGGGGTGACCGAGACGATCTCGGACTCGCCCATCAACCGCTATGAGGCGGCAGCAGAGATGGTTGCGGCCGCCGCCACCGCAGCGACAGTGGCGCTGGCTGGGCCGCAGCCGATGGCTGGGGCCGATCCGGTCGCCGCGGCGACAATGGCGGCTGCGGGTGCGGCGGATCTGGATGCACTGCGCCAGGCGATGGAGCATTACGGGCACTGCGATCTGCAGAAGGGCGCGCGCAATCTGGTCTTTTCCGATGGCCACCCCGTCGCCCGGATCATGCTGATCGGAGAAGCGCCGGGACGTGAGGAAGATCTGAAGGGCAGACCTTTTGTGGGCAAGGCGGGGCAACTTCTGGACCGCATGCTGGACGCAATTGGTCTGGCCCGCGACCGCGAGGATGACAGGGCAGTTTATATCACCAATGTCGTGCCCTGGCGCCCGCCGCAGAACCGTGACCCGAGCCAAGCAGAAATCGACATGATGTTGCCGTTTCTGGCGCGGCATGTGGCGCTGGTGAAGCCGGACGTGCTGGTGCTGATGGGCAATATTTCCTGTCAGGCCTGCCTTGGCAAACGCGGCATCACCCGGCTGCGCGGCCAGTGGACCGAGGCGTTTGGTCTGCCGACCCTGCCGATGGTCCACCCCGCCTATCTGCTGCGCCAGCCTATCGCCAAGCGCGAGGCCTGGGCCGATCTGCTGAACCTGCAGGCCAAACTGAAGGGATAGGACATGAGTCGTATCGACGAGACCCGCGACTTTGTGCCGGTGCGCATCGCCGTGCTGACGGTCAGCGACACGCGGGATGCGACGCAGGACCGTTCGGGCGATGCCTTGGTGGCGCGGTTGACCGGCGCCGGTCATGTGCTGGCCGATCGCAAGATCCTGCGCGATGAGCGCGATGAGATTGCCAGCCAGCTGCGCGACTGGTGCGCTGATCCTGCAATCGATGTGGTGATCAGCACCGGTGGTACGGGCCTGACGGGGCGCGATGTGACGGTCGAGGCGCACAGGGATGTCTATGAAAAGGAAATCGACGCCTTCGGCACGGTTTTCACCATCGTCTCGATGAACAAGATCGGCACCAGCGCGGTGCAAAGCCGCGCCACCGGAGGCGTCGCCAATGGCACCTATCTCTTTGCGCTGCCGGGTAGCCCGGGGGCCTGCAAGGATGCCTGGGACGAAATTCTTGTCAAACAGCTCGATTATCGCCATCGCCCCTGCAACTTTGTCGAAATATTGCCGCGTCTGGATGAACATCAGCGACGGAAATAGCGCAGCGCCCCGTATCAGATGTCACGGGGTTGTGGCTTGGCAGGTGTCGCTCTGCCGCTACGTGATCGGACGGACAGAAAAAGGGGCGCCATGCGGTTTCTGAGACAGAGCCTGACCGGATTGTTTCTGGCGTCGCTGACGCTGGGTTTGCTGGTTTACGCCGCCGCGCTGGTGGGGGAGGCGATACAGGTCCGCATGGCGGACAAACCGCACGTTCCGCAGAATCGCGAGAGGGTCTTTGCGGTCAATACGGTCCGCGCCGAGGCGGGTGCGATTGCGCCGGGCCTGACAGCCTTTGGCCGGATCCAGAGCAGTCGCTCGCTGGAGTTGCGTGCCGCTGCCACCGGTCGGCTGATCGACTTTGCCCCGGAATTTGAAGAGGGTGGACGGGTCACCGAGGGCCAGCTTCTGGCGCGCGTTGATCCGGCAGAGGCGCAGGCCGAGCTGGACCGCGCACAAAGTGACGTTCTGGACGGCGAGGCCGAGACGCGAGAGGCTGCGCGGGGCCTTGACCTTGCCCAGGATGATCTGGCCTCGGCGGCGGAGCAGGCCGAGCTCTACGAGCGGCAGTTCCAGCGACAGGTCGAGTTGAAAAGAATGGGGGCGGGTACCGATACGGCGGCGGATACGGCGGAGTTGTCCGCCTCGACCGCGCGGGGGGCAGTGCTGACCCGGCGCAAGGCCCTGGCCGAGGCGGAGGCGCGGGTGGATCAGGCGGTGACCACGTTGTCGCGGGCTGAAATCGCCCGGAGCGAAGCGGAGCGCCAGCTGAAAGACACAGAAATTCGCGCTGGTTTCAACGGGACGCTGAGCGCGGTCAGCGTGATCGAAGGGCGGCTGGTGTCGGCCAACGAACAGCTGGCGCAGCTGATCGATGCAGAGGCGCTTGAGGTGGTTTTTCGCGTTTCGACCCAGCAATATACCCGGCTTCTGGATGATGACGGGCGGCTGCGGCAGTCGCCTGTCACGGTCACGCTGGATGTTTATGGCACCGACCTTGTCGCCACGGGCGTTCTGACCCGTGAAGGGGCTGAGGTGGGCGAGGGGCAAACCGGGCGCCAGCTGTTTGCGCGGCTGGACGCGGCGCGCGGGTTGAAACCCGGGGATTTTGTCACTGTCACGATTGACGAGGCGCCGCTGAACAATGTGGTGCGGCTGCCGTCTTCGGCCCTGAGCGCGCAGGGCGATGTGCTGGTGCTGGGCGCCGAGGATCGGCTGGAGGTGCTGGAGGTGCAGTTGCTTCGCCGTCAGGGTGATGATGTGCTGGTGCGCGCCGCCGCGCTGGAAGGCCGCGATGTGGTGGTCGAACGCACGCCGCTTCTGGGCGCGGGGATCAAGGTGCGGGCCCTGTCCCCCGCCGGGGCCGCGCCGGTGCCAGAGGCCAATGCCACACCCGCGATGCTGGAGCTGAGTGATGAGCGCCGCGCCCGTCTGATCGCGCTGGTCGAGGGCAATGGGAGGATGCCCGATGAGGCCAAGCAACGCATCCTGGCTCAACTGGGCGCGCCGCAGGTGCCCGCGCAGGTTGTGGAGCGGCTTGAAGCGCGGATCGGGGGCTAGCGGGTGGTTGGGGGTATCCTGAGCTATTTCACCCGGCACCGCACGCTGGCCAACCTGCTTCTGGTTCTGATGCTGGCCGCCGGGGTAACGGCGCTGCCCAAGATGCGCGCGCAGTTCTTTCCGGATGTGGTGATCGACAGCATTGATGTCAGCGTGACTTGGGACGGAGCGGGGGCCACGGATGTGGATTCGGCCATTGTGCAGGTTCTGGAACCTGCTCTGCTGGCAGTTGCCGGTGTGGACAATTCCGAATCGCGGTCGCGTCAGGGCAGTGCCAGCATTGCACTGGAATTCGAGCCGAACTGGGACATGGCCCGCGCAGCCGCCGATGTGCAATCTGCCGTCGATGCCGTGACCAGCCTACCGGAGGAAGCGGATGTGCCCGAGGTTACGCGCGGGTCCTGGTCTGACCGGGTGACGGATCTGGTGATCACAGGGCCGTTGGCACCCGATCAGCTGGCGCGCTTTGCCGATGAGCTGGTCGTGCGGCTGTTCGCCGAGGGCGTGACCCGCACCACCATCCGGGGACTTGCCGCGCCGCAGGTCATGGTTGAGGTGCCAAGCGCGAACCTGATCGCCTATGATGTGACGCTGAGCGATATCGCCGCCGCCATCGGCGCCGAGGTCAATGCCGATCCCGCAGGAGATGTGAGCGGGGCCAATGCACGCGTGCGCACTGGGATCGAGAAACGCTCGGCCGAGCAGATCGGCGGCATCGTGCTGCGTTCGAACGCGGATGGATCGACCCTGACGGTGGGGGATGTGGCACAGTTGCGGGTCGAAGGGATTGACCGCGCGCGCACCTATTTCGTTGGCGATAATCCTGCGATCTCGATTCGGGTGGACCGGACCGCGCGGGGGGATGCCATCGGCATTCAGCATCAGGTCGAACAGATCGCCGCCGAGATGCAGGAATACCTGCCGCAGGGCGTGACCATCGATCTGATCCGCACCCAGGCCGAGGCGATCAGCGCGCGGCTGAACATCCTGCTGGAAAACGGGATCAGCGGGCTGGTTCTTGTGGTGCTGTTGCTGTTTCTGTTCCTGAATGCGCGCACGGCCTTCTGGGTGGCGGCGGGGATTCCGACGGCGATGCTGGCGGCGATTGCGCTGATGTATACCTTTGGCATCACCTTCAACATGATATCGCTTTTCGCGCTGATCATCACGCTGGGGATCGTGGTGGATGATGCCATCGTGGTGGGCGAACATGCCGATCATCTGTCGCGGCGCGGCATGGCGCCAGTCGAGGCGGCAGAGACGGCGGCGCGGCGCATGGCGCTGCCGGTGTTCTGCGCCACGCTGACCACGGTGATCGCCTTTTGGGGCCTTGTGGTGGTCGGCGGGCAGTTCGGGGATCTGATCAAGGATATTCCCTATACAGTCATCACCGTGCTGCTTGCCTCTCTGGTCGAATGTTTCCTGATCCTGCCCAACCACATGTCCCATGCCATCGCGCATTCCGCCAAGGAACACTGGTATGATCTGCCCTCGCGGCTTGTGAACCGGGGGTTCCGGTGGATGCGCGACACATTGTTCCGCCCGCTGATGGCCGGCGTGGTAACGTTCCGTTATGCGGTGCTGGCCGGAGTGGTCGTGCTGCTGGCGTCGCAGATGGCGCTGCTGATCCGGGGGGATGTGCAGTGGCGGTTCTTCAATTCGCCGGAACAGGCGTCGGTCACTGGGAATTTCGCCATGGCGCCTGGAGCGACGCGGGCCGACAGTGTTGCGATGATGCAGGAAATGCAGCGCGCGACGGAGGCTTTGGGGCGCGAGTATGAGGAACAATACGGACTTAATCCCATCGCCTATGTGATTGCCGAAATCGGCGGCAATGCCGGGCGCGGTCTGGCCGGGACGGAGAGCAAGGATGCCGATCAGCTGGGGTCCATCTCGATCGAGCTGATCGAGGCGGATCAGCGCCCCTATTCCAGCGCGGCCTTTGTCACGGCCCTGCAGGAGGCGGTTGTGCCGCTTCCCATGGCGGAAACGGTCAGCTTTCGCGGCATGCGCTCTGGTCCCGGTGGGGATGCACTGGACGTTCAGTTCTACGGCGCCTCGGCGGAGGTGTTGAAATCTGCATCGGAGGCGCTGAAAACTGCGCTTGCGCGCTTCCCCGAAGTATCGGCGGTCGAGGACAATCTGGCCTACGACAAGGAAGAGCTTATCCTGGATCTGACGCCACAGGGGGCGGCGCTGGGGTTCGACATCGATTCGCTGGGTGCGACATTGCGCGCGCGTCTGAACGGGATCGAGGCGGGCACCTATCCCGATGGGCCGCGGTCTGCGGCGATCCGGGTCGAACTGCCCGAGGGCGAGCTGACGGCGGATTTTCTGGAACGGATGATGCTGCGCACGCCGGACGGGGCCTATGTGCTGCTGGCTGATATCGTCACGGTCAGCCGCGCCACCGGCTTTTCCACCGTGCGGCGGGAAAACGGTGTCCGGCTGATTTCCGTTACCGGCGATATTTCCGAAGATGACCCGGCCCGCGCGACCGAGATCATGCAGGCGCTGGAGCAGGAGATCCTGCCGCAGATCGCCGCCGAACGGCAGGTTGACTACCGTCTGTCGGGCCTGTCCGAGCAGGAGGATGCGTTCCTGAGCGATGCGCTTACCGGTCTGATCCTTGTGCTGCTGGGGATCTATCTGGTGCTTGCCTGGGTCTTTGCCAGCTGGACGCGGCCGCTGGTGGTGATGGCGATCATTCCCTTTGGCCTGGTCGGCACGATCTATGGCCATGCATTGTGGGATGTGCCGCTGAGCATGTTCACAGTGGTCGGTCTGCTGGGGATGACAGGGATCATCATCAACGATTCCATCGTGCTTGTGACGACGATTGACGAATACGGTGCGACCCGCGGTGTGGTGCCTGCGATCATCGACGGCACGGCGGACCGGCTGCGGCCGGTGATGCTGACCACTTTGACCACGGTTCTGGGGCTGGCACCGCTGCTTTACGAGGGGTCGGCAGATGCGCAGTTCCTGAAACCCACGGTGATCACGCTGGTCTACGGATTAGGCTTTGGCATGGTTCTGGTGCTGCTGGTGGTGCCCGCGCTGATCGCGGTGCAGCAGGATATGGCCCGCCAGATAAATGCTTTCCGGCGCGGGCTGCGATTTCGTCTGGGGGCGGTACGGGGGGTGATGCTGGCGGCGTCGGCGCTGCTGGCGATCTGGATGGTGGTCACGCTGGGCTGGACGGCGCTGACCGGCGATTTGCCGGTTGTTCTGCGCTTTGATCTGGTCGAGGCGATGGGCGCGTTGCAGGGAGCATTTGTGCTGTTTGTGCTGGGCGCGGCGGCGGTGTCGCTGGCAATCTATGGTCTGGCGGGTCTGGGATATGTTCTGCGGCGGCAGGGCGTGAAAAGCTGACTGATAAGCTTGCGTAATGGTCGCTTCAGCCGTCGCAACCCTTGATATCCACCGCATGTCCGTCGCTGAGCACGGTGATCCGCACCCCGGAGCGGTCCAGCGCGAAAGCATTGCCTTCGACCTGTGCCAGACGGGTTTCGATGATGAGATCGCCGTTGGCGGCGCGATGGGTCTTTGGCTCGGAGATCCAGAGCAGCGGGTTGGAGGTTTCGATCACTGTTTCTTCGCCGCCCTTGCCAATGGGCATGTCAATCTCTGTCCGCAGTGTGATGCCGTTTCCACTGGGCTCTACAGTGCAGCGCACCGATTTCACCTCAGCTTCGGCGCGTGAAAACGGCATATCGGCCAGTGCGCCCGCAATCATCGGATCGCGCAGCTGGGCGTTGGCGGGCAGGAGCGCGTTCACCTCGACCGTTTGGGGCACACAGATGTCGCTGCACACCCCCAGTTCGACAACACCGTGCAGCCGCATGTCCGCGCCCGGTGTGGCGCCAACCACCCGCAGGGGCAGGATCACCTCATGCGCATAGCCGACCGAACGCATGCCGCTTTGATGGAATATCTTTGGCGTGGGCCAGTTTACCCCGACTGCGGCAACATTGTCCGACCCTTGCCAGCTGAATTCCGGCGGAATGCCCGCATCGCCCGGGCTGCGCCAGTACGTTTTCCATCCCGGGGCAAGGGTCAGGTGCAACGCGGCCAAATGGCTGCCATCGGCCTGTCGCCAGCCGGGGCGCAACTCAGCGCTGATGATGTTCGACACATCCTGAGAAAATGCCGGAACAGGCAAGGCAAGGGTGCAGAGCAGGGCAAGGAGGGTATGTCTCATGACACTGAAATGGCAAGATTGCACTGAAATGAAAAGTAACGATCCGGCGATAGAGCGGTGAACGCGCCGCCGCACGCGCCCTTGCACCCCCGCGCCAGCGGGTACATGCTGACCTCAACCCTTTGGCTGCAAGGCAGAACCATGTCCAAGCTCGACCCCACCGGACTGACCGGAAAATTGCTGATTGCCATGCCCGGCATGGCGGATCCGCGTTTTGATCAGGCGGTCATCTTTCTGTGCGCCCATTCCGATGAAGGCGCGATGGGCCTGATGGTGAACAAGCCGACAAGCGAAGTGACCTTGCGCATGCTGCTTGAACAGCTGTCGATCGATCCCGTCGCGGATATTGATGGGCTGCAGGTGCATTATGGTGGCCCGGTCGAGATGGGGCGCGGTTTTGTGCTGCATTCGCCGGATTACGAATCGGTTGTTGCGACGCTAGAGGTGGATGACCGGTTTCACATGACGGCCACACTGGATGTGCTGGAAAGCATCGCAATCGGTGCCGGGCCCGAAACGCGGCTGATGCTGCTGGGGTATGCCGGTTGGGGACCCGGGCAGCTGGAGGGTGAGCTGGCCGCAAACGGCTGGCTGATCTGCGACGCCTCGCCCGAGCTGGTGTTCCGCGTCGAGGATGACGACAAATGGGAGGCGGCGCTGAATTCACTCGGGGTGTCGCCTTTGAATCTGTCGTCAGAGGGCGGCCGGGCCTGACACGTTTTGATACTGCGGTGTGACGCCGCGTTTCGGTTGAAGCGTTGCAGTGTGGCTATAATTCTGAACAATAGTTACGGACCCTGCGGCAAATCTGTCGCGCCATTGCCGGACCGGACGGATTGGAGAATCTCATGCCTTATCGTGCCCCCCTTTCTGACTACCGCTTTCTGTTCGATCACGTGGTGGATCTTAAAAAAGTTGCCGCAACGGAGAAGTTCGCGGAAGCCACGCCGGACATGGTCGAGGCGATCCTGACCGAGGCGGGGCGGATGTGCGAAGATGTGCTTGCCCCCCTGCAGCGCAGAGGTGATCTGCATCCCGCAAAGCTGGAAAATGGGGTGGTGCGCACGTCGCCTGGGTTTGCCGATGGATACAGGGCGATTGCGGAAGGGGGCTGGGTTTCGATCGCCGCCGATCCCGATCACGGTGGTATGGGGTTGCCGATGGCGGTCACCACGGCGGTGAATGAGATGATGTCGGCGGCCTGTCTGTCGTTGCAGCTGAACCCGCTGATGACACAGGGCCAGATCGAGGCGCTAGAACATCACGCCAGCGACGCATTGAAATCGCTGTACCTGCCCAAACTGATCACCGGCGCATGGGCGGGCACAATGAACCTGACCGAACCGCAGGCCGGGTCCGACGTCGGTGCCCTGCGCAGCAAGGCCGAACCGAACGGCGACGGATCTTACGCGATCACCGGTCAGAAAATCTATATCTCTTGGGGGGATAACGATTTTACCGAGAACGTTTGCCATCTGGTGCTGGCGCGTCTTCCGGACGCGGTCGAGGGGACAAAGGGGATTTCCCTGTTCCTCGTGCCCAAGTACTTGCCTGACGACACTGGCGCGCCGGGACAGGCGAATGAGCTGCGTGTGGTAAGCCTTGAGCACAAGATGGGCCTGCATGGATCACCCACCGCGGTGATGGAATACAGCGGTGCCAAAGGCTGGCTGGTCGGCCCCGAACATGGCGGCATGAAGTGCATGTTCACCATGATGAACAACGCGCGCCTTGGCGTCGGCGGGCAGGGCATCGGCGTGGCCGAAGGCGCCTATCAGCACGCGCTGGCCTATGCATCGGATCGCAAGCAGGGCCGCACACCCGTCGAGGGCGGCACCGGGGCGATTGTGGATCATGCGGATGTGCGCCGGATGCTGGCGACGATGAAGGCCGAGATCTTTGCCGCCCGTGCCATTGCCCTGTCCTGCGGTGTGGCCATCGACATGGCCAGGGCCACCGGAGAGGCGGACTGGTCCGCCCGCGCCGCGCTGCTGACCCCGATCACCAAGGCTTTTGGCACCGATACCGGTATCTCGGTCGCGGATATGGGGGTGCAGGTGCATGGCGGCATGGGATTCATCGAGGAAACCGGCGCCGCGCAGTTCAGCCGCGATGTGCGCGTGACGGCGATCTATGAGGGGACCAACGGCATCCAGTCGATGGATCTTGTGGCACGCAAGATGATGGATGGGGGCGAGGCCGCCTTTGGCCTGCTGGATGAGATCGAAGCCATGGCGGAATCGGCCAAGGCCACGCTGCCGGATCTGGCGATGCCGGTGTGGAACGCCGCCGAGACGCTGCGCGAGGCAGTTGAATGGCTGGTGGGACAGAGTGACATGAACACGCGCTTTGCCGGGGCTGTCCCGTTCCTGCGCGCCTTTGCCCGGGTACTGGGGGGGTATTACCATCTGCGCGCAGCGGTGGCGGACCCGGAGGGTGCCCGCGCCCGGCTGGCCCGCTTTTACATCCTGCGGTTGCTGCCCGAACACGTCGGCCTGCTAGCCCATGCGCGTGTCGGGGCCGAAGACCTCTATGCGCTCAGCCTCGAGGATCTGGCGGCGTGATGGACGGCGCTGCAGAGTATATACACTATCCTTGGCCCGACGCCCCGGCAGAGGGCGAAGCGATTGAGGTCGCGCCCGGCGTGCTGTGGATGCGCCTTCCGCTGCCGATGAAGCTGGACCATGTGAACGTCTATGCGCTGGACGATGGAGACAGCTGGACGATCATCGACACCGGGTTCCATTCGAAACGGTCGGTTGCCATCTGGCAGACGCTTCTGGCCGGGCCGCTGCAGGGCCGTCAAGTGGGCCGCGTGCTGGTCACCCATCACCACCCGGATCATGTGGGCATGGCGGGCTGGTTCCAAAAGGAGCAGGGCGCTGAGCTGATCACCACGCGCACCGCCTGGCTGTTTTCGCGCATGCTGACGCTGGATGCGCAGGACCTGCCCACGCAAGAAACGCTTACGTTCTGGCAACGCAGCGGGATGGATGCAGAGATTCTGGCAAAACGGACGGACGAGCGGCCGTTCAACTTTGCCGATGTGGTCTATCCGATGCCGCTGGGCTTCACCCGGATCCGACAGGACGACGTGATCCGCCTCGGTGGGCGCGACTGGGATGTGCACATCGGCAACGGCCATGCGCCGGAACATGCGACCCTGTGGTCGCGCGATGACAATCTGGTGCTGGCGGGTGATCAGATCCTGCCGTCGATCAGTTCCAACATCGGCGTCTACGCAACCGAGCCAGAGGCCGATCCGGTCGCCGATTGGCTGGAGGCCTGCGAGCGTTTGTCGCTGCTGGCGACGCCGGATCAGCTGGTTCTGGGGGGGCACAAGCTGCCCTTTACCGGGCTGCCCGCACGGATGCGTCAACTGATTGACAATCATCACGGCGCGCTGGGGCGGCTGGAAAAGCATCTGGTCATGCCGATGTCGGCGGGCGACTGTTTCGCACCGTTGTTCAAGCGCCGGATCGGCGAGGCGGAATATGGTCTCGCTCTGGTCGAGGCGATGTCGCATTGTCTTCACCTGTGGCATGAAGGGCGTGCCGAACGAACCCTGCGTGACGATGGGGCCTGGGTGTTTCAGGCGATCTGAGATGACGCAGGAGCGCTGCTGTCAGAATCGGGTGCTTCAGGCCATCGCCAATCCGGAGCGGACGTGATTTTTACCCCGCAGCTTTTCCCCGCGTCAGAATGCGCAGGACAAGCATCGTGACAGAGCGTGTCAAATGCGCTAATCAGCGCGGAATGTGTAACACATCGGAGGCCGGGACATGGCGGAACACAAGCAAGGCAGCATGGATATCACTGCCCAGGAGCGGACCTTTGACGGGTTCATCAGCATGGTTACCAAAGGGGTCGTTGTGATCCTGTGTCTGGTTGTGTTGATGGCGATTTTCAACGCCTGAGCCCTGTGGGCACAAAATATTCCGGGAGTTCCGCAATGAGGCTGCGTGCCTGTGTGCTGTCCATTGCGGCGGCATTTTTCTTGGCCGGTTGCGCCATGGATTCCAGCAAAACTGATTCTGCCCCAGACGTTATTGCGCGCGCGGCCTATCACCATGACGGGCCGCCCTCGCTGACCTTGTTCACAATGGTCAACAACGCGTCTGGAGCAGGCGCGCATTCAAGCCTGATGATCAACGGATCGCAGCGGGTGATTTTTGACCCGGCGGGTTCTGTGCGCCATTCCGCCGTGCCTGAGTCGCGAGATGTGCTTTACGGCATCACGCCGCGGATCGAGAAGTTTTACGAAAGTGCCCATGCTCGCACCACCTATCATGTGGTTATTCAGCAGGTAGATGTGCCCGCCGGCGTCGCGGAACGGGCGCTGCAACTCGCACAGGAGCGCGGACCGGTGCCGCAGATGTTCTGCACGCACAGCACATCGTCCATCCTGCGCGATCTACCGGGGTTCGAGAACATTCACACCACTTACTTCCCGAACAACCTGAAGGATCAGTTCGCCAAGCTGCCCGGGGTCACGACTCGCGAGATTTACGAAGATGACGATGATGACAAACGAGTGGCGATCGAACAGTTCAACGCCGCTCAAGAAGAGGCGCGGGCGGCCGTCAGGTGAGCAGGTAGCCCCCGGCCACCATGACCAACGCGCCCGACAGCATTGCCGCAATCACATTCTTGCTGACATAGCCGACACCAAGGGTGACTGCCGCGGCAAGCAGCCGTGTCGGTTCCGGATTGCCATCATTCGCCCCGGGCCACAGGATCAGCGGCGCAATCAGGGCGGGCAGCACGGCGACAGCGGTGTAGCGCAGATGACGCAGAAGCCAGGCGGGCAATTCCCGGTTGCCGACAAATCCCAGAAAGATGAAGCGCAGGGCAAAGCTGCCAAAACCCAGACCGATGATCACGGTCCAGAGGGTGGTGCTGTCGATCATGTCCTGCGCCTCGACTCAAAATACTGTTCCGCTTGGGCACCCGCCATCATGCCGCTGATGCCACCGACGATCAGCCCGAAATTATAGGGTAACCATGCGAAACCAAGGGCAAAGCACGCAGCGGTCACGGCAGCCACCTTATGGGCCGGGGTGCGCAGCATGGGCGCGATCATGGCCAGAAATGCGATGGGCACGGCAAAGTCGAGTCCCAGTTCGGTGGGAATGGCCGCGCCCAGCCAGGCCCCCAATAGCGTTGCAAGATACCACGGCGGGCAGACCGGTGTGGCAAGGCCGAAGAAATAAGCTGTCTTTTCGGACAGGCTGAGGCTGGGACGCTTTTCGAATTCAAGCATCGAGCCCGCATAGGTCTGATCCACCAGGAAATAAGATATCAGAGCCCTCTGCCACAATGGGGTCGAGCCGAGATGCGGGGTGAGCGAGGCGGAATACATCGCCATGCGCAGATTGACCGCCAGTGCCGAGGCCAGAACCACAGCCGTTGGGGCATGTTCGTTCATCAGGCTCAGTGCGGTGAATTGTGCTGCACCGGCAATGACGACAACGCTGAAGGAGACGGTTTCGATCAGGCTCAGCCCGGCCTCGGTTGCGACGACGCCGAACAGCATGCCGAAGGGGAGGACCATCAGCAGAAACGGCAACCCGTCCCGCAAACCCCGTGCGTAGCTTGACATTGCCCGTCCACCCGCCATGACTGTCCCCCGATCCAGATGAAACATGCCCTACCCAACCACCGGGAAAGATGCAATTGCCCCAGCCCAAAGACCTTGTCGATTATCTGATTGCGCCTGACCCTGCGGCGCCGCGCCTGACCCGGGCGGTGACAGGAACAGACCAGACAGGGGCCGAAATCACCCTGTCCGTGGTTGAAGAGCGCCCACTTACGATCTTCCTCAATTCACAGGAAATCGTGACGGCGATGACGATCGGCGATTACCCCGAATACCTCGCCCTCGGCTTTCTGCGCAATCAGGGGATGCTCAAGGACGGTGATGCTGTCACGGGGATCGACTATGACGAAGACCTTGAGGTCGTTGTGGTGCGCACGGCGTCGCGGACCACCTATGAAGAGAAGGTCAAGAAAAAGACCCGTACCAGCGGTTGTGCGGTGGGCACGGTCTTTGGCGATATGATGGAAGGGCTGGATCAGATAGATCTGCCAGTGGTTGAGTTGCGCACCTCCTGGCTTTATGCGCTGGCGGCGAAGATCAATGTGACGCCGTCGCTCTACCTTGAAGCCGGGGCGATCCATGGAACGGTGTTGTGTCAGGGCGATCAGCCGCTGGTGTATATGGAGGACGTGGGCCGTCATAATGCGGTCGACAAGATTGCGGGCTGGATGTTCCAGCATGGGGTCGCGGCCGAGGACAAGATCCTGTACACGACTGGGCGGCTGACCTCCGAGATGGTGATCAAGACCGCATTGATGGGGATTCCGGTGCTGGCGTCGCGTTCCGGTTTTACCGCTTGGGGGGTGGAGATTGCGCGGCAGGTGGGGCTTACCTGCATCGGGCGGATGCGGGGCAGGCGCTTCGTCTGTCTGAGTGGTGAGGATCGGCTTGTTCGGGATATCGATCCGGACACGGTGCCGGAGGAAGCCCGCAAAAGCGGGCGCAAGGGAGCGGATTTATGAGGGGCCGCCAAATGTCTTTTCAAGACATTTGCCAAGAAAATTCTGAATTTTCTTGGATGATCACTGTGAGGTTTTTGCAATGAAACAGCCGTTGGGGGTGATTCTGGCTGGCGGTCAGGCGCGGCGCATGGGGGGCGGAGACAAGGGGCTGCTGATGCTGGGTGGCCAGTCGCTGTTGGCGCATGTGATCGCCCGGGCAGAGCCACAGGTCGCGGCGCTGGCCTTGAATGCCAATGGCGATCCTGCACGGTTTGGTGATTTCGACCTGCCGGTGCTTCCCGATTCTGTCGCAGGCTATCCCGGGCCGCTGGCGGGGGTATTGGCGGGGCTTGACTGGGCTGCTGAACGGGGGGGGGGCACCATCGTGACCATGGCCGCCGATACACCCTTTTTCCCCTGCGATCTGGTGCCGCGACTGCTGCTATCCTCCGAAGGGATGGATGTGCCGCTTGTGCTGGCTGCAACGCCCGATCCTGAGCGCGGCCAAGTGCGCCATCCGACCTTCGGTCTTTGGCCTGTCGCGCTGCGCGACGATCTGCGTGCGGCTTTGGCGGATGGTGTGCGCAAGGTTGTGCAGTGGACCGACCGGCATCAAGGCCGCGAGGCACTGTTTGCTGTTGATGGCTTCGATCCTTTCTTTAACGTCAACACGCCCGAGGACCTTGCGCGGGCCGAGGCCCTGCTGGCATGAGGCTTTATGGTGTGACCGGCTGGAAAAATGCCGGCAAGACAGGGCTGATGGAACGGCTGGTGGCCGAAATCACGGCACGCGGGTTTTCCGTCTCGACCGTGAAGCACGCGCATCACAGCTTTGATGTGGATCATCCGGGCAAGGACAGTCACCGCCACCGGGTTGCCGGTGCGCAAGAGGTTCTACTGGCCTCGCGCAACCGGCTGGCGCTGATGACCGAGCTGCGGGGCGAAGACGAACCGCCGCTGGAGGATCTGCTGCGCCGTCTCGCGCCCGTCGATCTTGTGCTGATAGAGGGTTATAAGCGTGACAGCCATCCCAAAGTCGAGGCGCATCGGGCCGAAACCGGTCAGCCGCTGATCGCCCCTGGCGATCAGACGATCCGCGCCCTTGCCAGTGACACGCCGCTGAACAGTGATCGTCCTGTGTTCGATCTGGACGACACCGGCGCGATTGCGGATTTCATTCTGGAGGAGGTCAGCCTGAAGGAGCGGCAGCCGTGAACCTGTTCGACACCGTGGTGGTCGTCGACTGGTCCGGCGGCAACGAGAGGGGGCGCGCGCCGAGTAAAGATGCCATCTGGGCCTGTGTGGCACGGAAGGGTGTGTCAGATGCACCGGTTTATCTGCGCAACCGGCAGCTGGCCGAGGTCTGGCTGCACGAGCTGCTCGAGGCCGAACTTGCCGCCGGGCGTCGGATTCTGGCGGGTTTCGATTTCCCCTTTGGCTACCCGGCCGGGTTTGCGGCGGCGGTTACGGGCTGTGCGGATCCTCTCGAACTGTGGGATTGGTTCGAGGCGCGTATTGAAGACGCTCCAAAGGCCAACAATCGCTTTGATCTGGCGGCAGAGATCAACCGGGGCTTTGGTGGCAAGGGTCCGTTCTGGGGCAATGGCCTTGCGCGTGATATCGACGCGCTGCCCCGCACCAAAGCCGCATATCACAATCCGTTTCCCGAAAGGCGTGAGGCAGAGCAGCACGCCAAGGGCGCCTTTGCCTGCTGGCAGATGGCGGGGGCGGGCGCAGTGGGCAGTCAGGTTTTCATGGGGCTGCCGGTTCTGGCGCGGCTGCGGCGGGCCTTTGCCGAGCATCTGGCTGTCTGGCCGTTTGAGGAGCCGGAGCGCGATATCGCGCTGGTCGAGGTCTGGCCGTCGCTTACAGTATCCGCAGCGCGCGAAGGTGTGATCAAGGACGCGCATCAGGTGGCGGAACTGGCGCAAAAGATATCGGGCCTCGCGCCTGAGGTGCTCAATCAAATGCTGTCTGTGTCTGCGCCGGAAGAGGGCTGGATCCTCGGTCTGGGGCATGAAGCGCATCTTGCCGCCTTGCCCGAAGTGGGGGGCGAATTGCAGCCGCCACCGCTTCGCAACGATTGCTTCGCGCTGCCTGCCGGTGTTGACTGGACCCCGGTGGAAGAAGCGCTGAAACTGCTGCAGGCCCGGTTGCGGCCGGTGGTCGGGCAGGAAGAGGTCTCGCTGCTGCAGGCCGGGGGGCGCATTCTGGCCTCGGACCTGCTGGCGCTGCGCGCGAACCCGCCGCATCCGAACACGGCGGTGGATGGCTGGGGGTTCGATGCAACAGACATTGAAGTGGGTCCTCAGAGTTTTAGGGCTGTTTCGGGCCGCTCTGCTGCGGGCAAGCCGTTTGAAGGCGTGGTGCCCAAGGGCAGCGCGGTACGTGTGCTGACCGGGGCTGATCTACCGCACGGCGTAGACACCGTGGTTCTGGACGAGGATGTGGCGGTGGGCGATGGCGAGATCGCCTTTCACGGGCCGCTGAAGCAGGGCGCGAACACCCGGCGCGCCGGAGAAGATGTGGCGATGGGGGCACTGGCGCTTGCCTCGGGACGCGTGCTGACGCCAGCGGATCTCGCGCTCGCCGCGGCGGTGGGACATGGCGCGCTGCCGGTGTTTCTTCGGCTGAGGGTGGCCGTGATCTCGACCGGGGATGAGTTGGTCGAGGCGGGGGATGTCGCGGGGCCGGGGCAGATATTTGATGCGAACCGGCCGATGCTGCTACGGATGGCCGAGCGTTGGGGATATGTGCCTGTGGATATGGGGCGGGTGGCGGACAGCCGCACCGCCTTGCGTGATACGTTGGATCAAGCCGCACGAGAGGCGGATGTGATTCTGACTTCCGGCGGGGCCTCGGCGGGGGATGAGGATCATGTCTCGGCCTTGCTGAGAGAGACCGGAGCGCTGCAGGAATGGCGGATTGCGCTGAAGCCGGGGCGACCACTGGCGCTGGGGGTCTGGAATGACACGCCGGTGTTCGGATTGCCGGGCAATCCGGTGGCGGCGCTGGTCTGTGCGCTGGTCTTTGCGCGGCCTGCGATGGGCATCCTGTCGGGCGCGGGGTGGTCCGCGCCGCAGGGGTTTGATCTGCCCGCAGGATTCAGCAAGCGTAAGAAGGCAGGGCGGCGGGAATACTTGCGCGCCCGAGTGCGTGACGGCAGGGTGGAGGTGTTCCAGTCCGAAGGATCGGGCCGGGTTTCGGGCCTCAGCTGGGCTGAAGGGCTGGTCGAGATCGGCGATGACGCGCAGGACATCTCGCCGGGGGACAGGGTGCGGTATATTCCGTTCGGATCTTTCGGACTGTGAGCCTACAGCGTTTTGACAGTAACCTAAGACACAAGGGAACAGCTTTCGCCGTCAAAGATTTGATTTGAGGCAGCGAAGGGGGCAGCTTTAAAGAGTCCCGCCTTAAACTTGAATCGCTTGTTCGCTGCCTGTCGGCTGCGCCTTCAACGCGAAAAGCGATGAGTGTGTTTCAGCTTAAAGGAGGGGCGCTATAAGTCAAAACGCTGCAGGCGCGATGCCGTTTCTGAAGCACTGACCGAGTTCTGGGCCTTAGTCGAACGTACCTGCCACACGGCCCAGCAACATAAAAGCGCGCGCGGTGCGGGTGTCGGCATAGTCAGAGATATCGGCGTCGGTGGCGCCGGATTCGAATCTTACAAGGCTTTTGTCAAAGAGCCGGATGAAATGGTGCGCGGCGTCGCGGAAGATCGGGTCCTGCTTCATCCGTCCTGAGGCGAGTGCGAGGCTCGCGCGGTCACGGATGCCCCCAAGGGCAGAGATGGCCTGTCCGCGTTCGCCAGAGGCGAAGCGGCGCCAGGCGTCGGGACCTGCCGCTGCAGGGTGCAGATCGTCCATGTAGATGCCATCTTGGCTGAGCAGGGTTAAAACGTCCTGCGAGGCTTGCACCAGCTGCGCAGAGGGACGATCCTTGAGCGCGCTGCGCAGTGCAGTAAAACCGGCCTTATCTTCGGCAGAGTCGGGAAAGTTCAGCGCCCGGATGAGATCGCCGTTTGACAGCGGCGGGTTCAGTGCCTCTGCCGGGGTGCCAAGTGCAAGGGTGGGCTGATCGCTGCCCGCAGGCACTGACTTGCGCGGTGCGGGCGCCGCGTTGGGCGTTTGCCCACGGGCCACTCCTGACATCCCCAGCGCGGCTTCCATCTTTTTCTGCGCCGCTGCGATATCGTCGAGCTTTCGGGAAAGGCTCTGGCCCGCAGTATCGGCTTTGCCCGATTGCGCCTGTGACACATTGGCCTGGCGGATCGCATCGATGGCTGCCTGCAGTCGCAAGCTTTCCTCGCGCATCACGCGGCTGGCGCGGGCGGCGGTGGCCGCAACCCAGATCATCGCGACCGGCAGGACAAGCGTCATCATCGTCAGAAGAACCCGGATTCCGTCCGTGCCCTCGGCGTCGGCCAACAGAAAGTACCCGCCCGAGATCCCCAGCCAGATCAGGCTGCACGCGAGCGCCGTCAGTTCTATTCCCGTGACGCCGCCGCGTTCGGGCAGGTCATAAAGACCCAAGGGTGCCTTGCGGACATCGTTGCTATCGGCCATCGGCCCCAATCCGTCAGCTGTAAGAGATCTTGAGCACTTCGTAGGACTTCTCGCCACCCGGTGTGCGGACTTCGACGCTGTCGCCTTCTTCCTTGCCGATCAGGGCACGGGCGATGGGCGAGCGGATGTTCAGCAAGCCCTTTTCGATATTGGCCTCCTGCTCTCCGACAATTTGCCAAGTCTTTTCCTCGTCCGTGTCTTCGTCCACCAGGGTCACCGTGGCACCGAACTTGATCGAACCGGACAGTGTCTTGGGATCGATGACCTCGGCCAGACCGATGATGCCTTCAAGTTCCTTGATGCGGCCTTCGATGAAGGACTGCTTTTCGCGGGCCGAATGATATTCGGCGTTTTCCGACAGGTCGCCATGTTCACGCGCCTCGGCGATGGCGCGGATGATGGCAGGACGCTCAACGGATTTGAGCGTCTTCAATTCGGTTTCAAGCGCGGTATGACCCGCGCGGGTCATCGGTATCTTTTCCATAGGCCTACCAAAAAACGAACCGCACGCCCCGTGAGGGGCGGCGGTGGGTGTAAGTTCACAATAGCCTCTCACTGTGCATCCGTGCGCCGAGAATGCAAGCTGCAATTGCGCGACCTGCGGACTGCTGCCGATCTGCGGGCAGGGTATTGGAGTGGGCACCCGGGTGGGGCAAAGGGTCTGGAGCGGTGCTTATGATTTGCGCCGAGTCTTGTTGACGGGGCGTGTTTATTGGTCGCGTCAGCGGTTTTTCCGCTGTGTCGCGATTGAATTGGTCTGAGCACTGGTTTAGCCGGTTTCTAAAGATTTTTCAGGGTTCACGAAGGCCTGGATCACCATAGGGAGGCACCGCACATGACTGAAATCGAACGCGAAGCAATGGAATATGATGTGGTCATCGTCGGAGCTGGGCCTGCGGGCCTGTCGGCGGCGATCCGGCTGAAGCAGCTTGATGCGGATCTGAACGTGGTCGTTCTGGAAAAAGGGTCCGAAGTCGGGGCGCATATCCTGTCGGGCGCGGTGCTGGACCCCTGCGGACTGAATGCGTTGATCCCGGACTGGAAAGAAAAGGGCGCGCCGCTGAACGTGCCTGTCAAGGACGACAACTTTTTCATGCTGGGCGCCGAGGGCAAGATCAAGATCCCGAATGCCGGCATGCCGCCGCTGATGAACAACCACGGCAATTACATCGTCTCAATGGGCAATGTCTGCCGCTGGATGGCCGAACAGGCCGAAGAGCTGGGCGTCGAGATTTTCCCGGGCATGAGCTGTTCCGAGCTGGTCTATGGCGAACATGGCGAGGTCAAGGGTGTTGTCGCCGGTGAGTTCGGCAAGAACCCCGACGGCACGCCGGGCGCGGGCTATGAGCCGGGGATGGAGCTACACGGCAAATATGTTTTTCTGAGCGAGGGCGTGCGCGGGTCACTGAGCAAAGAGGTGATTGGCCGCTACAACCTGAGCCAGGGCAAGGAGCCGCAGAAATACGGGCTTGGCATGAAGGAAATCTGGGAGATCGACCCCGCCAAGCACAAGGAAGGGTCCGTCACCCACACCATGGGCTGGCCGCTGGGCAGCAATGCCGGGGGCGGGTCGTTCATCTATCACATCGACAACAATCAGGTTTATGTCGGTTTCGTGGTCCATCTGAACTATGAAAATCCGTACCTGTATCCGTACATGGAATTCCAGCGCTTCAAGCACCACCCGATGGTGGCCGAACTGCTGAAGGGCGGCAAGCGCGTGGCCTATGGCGCGCGGGCGATTTCCGAAGGTGGCTATCAGTCCATGCCAAAGATGGTCGCGCCCGGCGTGGCGCTGCTGGGCTGTTCTGTGGGCATGGTCAACGTGCCGCGCATCAAGGGCAACCACAACGCCATGCTGTCCGGCAAGGCCGCCGCCGAGGCCGCATTCGATGCGATCAAGGCAGGGCGTTCCGGTGATGAGCTGACCGCGTATGAAAGCGAAGTGCGCGAGGGCGCCATCGGGCAGGACCTGTTCAAGGTGCGCAACGTCAAGCCGCTGTGGTCCAAGCTTGGCCTCACGGCGTCGCTAATGTTGGGCGGTATCGACATGTGGACCAACACCTATGGGTTTTCGCTGCTGGGCACATTGGGACATGGCAAAACAGATGCTGCCGCGACTGGGCGGGCCAGCCTCTTCGAGCCCATCGACTATCCCAAGCCGGACGGCAAGCTGTCGTTTGATCGTCTGACCAACGTGGCCTTTTCCTTTACCAATCATGAGGAAAGCCAACCTGCTCACCTGCACCTCAAGGATTCGTGGATCCCGATCGGGCAAAACCTGCCCGGCTATGACGAACCGGCGCAGCGCTATTGCCCGGCAGGGGTTTACGAGGTGGTGCGCGAAGAGGGCAAGAAGCCGCGCTTTGTCATCAACTTCCAGAACTGCGTGCATTGCAAAACCTGTGACATCAAGGACCCTGCCCAGAACATCGAATGGACGGTTCCGCAGGGCGGGGACGGGCCGAACTATCCAAACATGTGATCGGCCCCGGGCGACATGCCTGTCCGACCTGCACAGCGCTGCTTTCGGGCAGGCACTGTGCAGGTCGGCATTGGGGAGCTGGATATTGCTCTAAACTGTGAACACACCCTGCCGTCGGCTGCATTGCGTGCTTGGGCTGCAACCGTTACGCTTTGGCGAACAGATATAATGGCGGAGACGGGCAGTTGAGCAATTGGGCACATCACATGCTGAAGGGCGCGGTTCTCGCCGTTGCACTGGGCCTTCCGCTGGCGGGATCGGCGAACAGTCTTGCCGGTGACTATCTGGCAGCGCGACAGGCGACCTATTTGGGTGATTACAAGGCGGCGGCAGAATATTACGGCAAGTCGATCCTGTTTGATCCGTCCAACGGGGATCTGCTGGAACGCGCTGTTCTGGCCAGCATGTCCGTGGGCGATTTCGAACGGGCCGTCAGCTTTGCCAACCGCATGACAGAGCAGGGCATGGCCAGCCAGATCGCCTATATGGCGCAGATGGCTGGATATGGCGCTGCCGAGAACTATTCCGACATCCTCAAGCAGATTTCTGACAACAAGGGCGTCGGCCCGCTGGTCGACGGGCTGGCCAAGGCCTGGGCCGAACTGGGGCAGGGTGACATGAGCGCCGCGCTGGTGCAGTTCGATGTAGTTGCCAAATCCGACGGTCTCGGCGCCTTTGCGGCGTATCACAAGGCGCTGGCGCTGGCCTCTGTCGGGGATTTCGAAGGGGCAGAGGCGATCTTTGACAGCAATGCCATGGGGGCCATGCAGATGACTCGTCGCGCTGTGATGGCCCGGGCCGAGATCCTGAGCCAGCTGAACCGTGACGCAGAGGCTATAACGCTGATCGACGACGCCTTCGGCCCTGATATTGATCCCGGATTGGGCGAGTTGCGCGCCGCGCTAGAGACTGGCGGGATATTGCCCTTTAGCCATGTACGAAGCGCGCGCGATGGCCTAGCCGAGGTGTTCTATACGCTGGCCGGGGCGCTTTCCAATGAACAGAACGATGATTTCACGCTGATGTACGTGCGGGTGGCGGAATATCTGCGTCCGGATCATGTGGATGCGCTTTTGCTGACCGCCGAACTGCTGGACAAGATGGGGCAGTATGATCTTGCGGTGCAGGCCTTCAAGAAGGTGCCCCGTGACGTGCCGACCTATTACGCCGCCGAACTGGGGCGCGCAGGAGCCCTGCGTCAGGACGGCAAGGTGGATGCCGCCGTCGAGGTATTGACGCAGCTGGCTGAGACCCATGGCAACCTTGCAGTGGTCCAATCGACGCTGGGTGACGTGATGCGCCAGCTTGAACGCTATGACGAGGCGGTACAGGCCTATACCGCCGCCATCGGCACCTATGACATGCCGGATCAGGCGCAGTGGTTCCTGTATTATGCGCGCGGCATTGCTAACGAACGGCTCAGCAACTGGGACGCGTCCGAGGCGGATTTCCGCAAGGCGCTGGAACTAAACCCCGAACAGCCGCAGGTGCTGAACTATCTGGGCTATTCGCTGGTGGAAAAGCAAGAAAAACTGGATGAAGCGCTGGCCATGATTGAACGTGCTGTCGCAGCGCAGCCGGACCAGGGTTACATCGTCGATTCTCTGGGCTGGGCGCTGTTCCGGATGGGCCGCTACGATGAAGCGGTCGGGCATATGGAACACGCGGCCGAGCTGATGGCAGTGGACCCGGTGGTGAATGACCATCTGGGAGATGTCTATTGGGCGGTGGGCCGTAAGCTTGAGGCGCGGTTCCAGTGGCGCCGCGCGCTGTCGTTTGTGGCCTTCGATCAGATGACGCAAGAGGCAGATCCCGAGCGGATCCGGCGCAAGCTTGAGGTGGGTCTGGATCAGGTGCTGTCCGAAGAGGGCGCACCGTCGCTGAATGTTGCGACGGAAAGTGATGGCAACTGAATCTTTCGCCCCGGCCAAGATAAACTTGACCCTGCATGTGACCGGGCGGCGGGCGGATGGCTATCATCTGCTCGATTCTCTCGTGGTTTTTGCCGATATAGGCGACACCGTGCGTGTCCAAGCCGCTGAAAAGCTGAGCTTGATGGTGGATGGGCCGATGTCCGCAGGTGTGCCGGTGGATGACAGCAACCTCGTACTGCGGGCGGCTCGGCTGCTGAACCCTGCACGGGGGGCGCAGATCACGTTGACCAAGCGGCTTCCAGCGTCGTCGGGGATCGGTGGGGGGTCATCCGATGCGGCGGCGAGCTTGCGGGCGTTGTGCGCGATTTGGAATCTGCCGGTGCCGGAGGATGTGCTGGCCCTTGGGGCGGATGTGCCCGTCTGCATGCAGACCCGGGCGCAGCGTTTGCAAGGCGTCGGAGAGGTTCTGAGCGCTGTGGAAAGGCTGCCAGAATGTGACATCCTGCTGGTCAATCCCGGTGTGGCTGTGTCCACGCCAGAGGTGTTCCGCGCGCTGCAAAGCCGCGACAATCCGGCGATGCCTGCAGATCTGCCCATATGGGATTCGGCAGAGACACTTGCCGACTGGCTGCAAGGGCAGCGCAACGACCTGACAGCGGCGGCTGTAGCCGTCCAGCCGGTGATAGCAGAGGTGCTGGAGGCGCTGTGCGCAACTCAGGCGCTTTATTCCGGCATGTCCGGTTCAGGGGCGACTTGCTTTGGGCTTTTCCCCCCTGGAACCGGTGCGGCGGCGGCGCTGACGACCTTGCAAGCCAGACGGCCCAGCTGGTGGGCGGCGTCCGGCACGCTCCTGTAAAGGCAAGCTCCAAAGGGCTTCGTTGTGCATCAGTTGATGCGTGCGACCACATAATCCGACAGGTCGATGAGCATGTCGCGCAGTTCTGACTCCGGCAGCTTCATCATCGCTGCGCGCGCCCTGTCGGCCCAGCCAAGCGCCTCTTGCCGGGTGTCTTCGAGCGCGTCGTGGTGGTTCAGAAGGTCGATGGCGTGTTCCAGATCACCGTCGCGCTGATCGCCCTTTTCAATGACACGCTTCCAGAAGGCACGCTGCGCTTCATCCGCCAGCGCGACCGCCTTGATCACCGGCAGCGTCAGCTTGCGTTCGCGAAAATCGTCGCCGACATTCTTGCCAGTTGCCTTGGTATCGCCTTGATAATCCAGCAGATCGTCCACGATCTGAAAGGCGATTCCCAAGGCGTCGCCATAGGCATGCAGAGCATCGATCTGGTCTTCGTCGACACCTGCGATGACGCCACCCACCTTGGTCGCCGCTGAAAATAGCGCCGCCGTCTTGCCGCGTACGACCTGTAGATAGATATCTTCGGTCGTGCGCAGATCCTGCGCTGCGGTCAGTTGCAGCACCTCGCCTTCGGCGATCGTGGCCGAGGCATCCGCAAGGATGTTCAGAACCCGCATATTGCCAGTCTCGGTCATCAACTGGAAGGAACGCGCAAACAGATAGTCGCCCACCAGAACGCTGGATTTGTTGTCCCAGAGCAGGTTCGCCGTGGGACGCCCGCGCCGCTGCCCCGATTCGTCGACGACATCATCATGCAGTAGCGTTGCCGTGTGGATGAATTCGACCGTCGCGGCCAGATGCACATGATAGGGGCCAGCGTAACCACACATCCTTGCGGCGGCGAGTGTGAGCATCGGGCGCAGGCGTTTGCCTCCCGCTTCGACCAGATGCGCCGTCACCTCGGGGATGCGGGGCGCGTGTTCAGAGGCCATGCGGGTGCGGATCAGCGCGTTGACCGCGTCGAGATCCCCCGCAAGTGCCTTGGCTAGCCGCTCGTGCGGCTTTGCGACAGCTTCGTCCAGGCTCATCAATCTCTCCCGGACAGGCTCGACATCGTGCCGACCCGCCCTTACATCGGACTTATGGAAGAACTCTTGCGCACCAATGACATCACGCTTATCCCGCGCGCCCGCGCTCTTCTTGAGGACGAGGGTATAGACAGCTTTGAATTGGACGTAAACATGAGCGTCCTTGAAGGGTCCATTGGCATATTGCCGCGCCGGCTGATGGTGCGAACCGATGACCTGAGCGATGCCGTGCGAATCCTGCGGATGAACGGGGTTTCCTTTGAAAGAGGCTGAGCGGTGCAGGCGCAGACATTTTCCGATGACAGGCTCAGCTGCGACGCCTTTCTGGGTGGTCGGCTAAGGCTGTTCCAGCCGCGGCAGGGCTATCGTTCGGGGATTGACCCCGTTTTGCTGGCCGCCTCTGTGCCTGCCCGCGCCGGGGAATCGGTGCTGGACCTGGGCTGTGGCGCGGGAGCGGCTCTGCTGTGTCTGGGCAGTCGCGTGGCAGGGCTGCAACTGTGGGGGGCAGAGTTGCAACCGGGCTATGCGGCCTTGGCTGATCGCAACGCCGCCCTGAATGGGCTGGAGGCACAGATTGTGACGGCGGATCTGAACGCCCTCCCAGCGCCGCTGTCGCAGATGCAGTTCACCCATGTCATTGCAAACCCGCCCTTTTTCGATCCGGCGCGGCGCACATCGGCAAGCGATCCGGGGCGCGAGACGGGCCTTGCTGAGGGCAGTCCGCTGGCAGACTGGGTCGCGATTGCCGCGCGGCGCACCGCCCCAGGCGGCACGGTCACGATGATCCAGAGCGCTGAACGCCTGCCCGACCTTGCCGCAGGAATGATTGCACATCTCGGATCTGTGCAGCTTTGGCCGCTGGCCCCGCGCGCCGGGCGTGATCCCCGGCTTATTCTGGTGCGGGGCCGCAAGGCTGGTCGCGGCGTGTTTCGCCTGCATGCGCCGCTGATTCTGCACGAAGGGGATCAGCATCTGGGGGATGTCGAAAGCTATGTGCCCCTGATCCGTACCGTGTTGCGTGACGGCGCTGATCTGCCCTTTCCAAGATGAGGGTGACGTAACGGCAGGCGGATTAATGCCTCGTTAACCCGCGAGTGCGACGAATGCGTGACAGACTCTTAAAACTGTGTTGCACTGAGAGTCCAACCAACCACAGGAGGTCCACATGAGCTTGAGTTCGCACCTGCAGGAACTGAAGAAGAAGCACCAGTCCCTTTCGGAAGCCGTGGAGGCGGCGCACAAATCCCCGGGGATGGACGACCTGAAAATTGCCGATCTGAAAAAGAAAAAGTTGCGCCTGAAGGAAGAGATCACCCGTCTGTCCCCCCAGACGATGCACTGATCAAAGCCTGGTCCGGCGTTGGATGCGCCGGGCCCTGACTGTGAAATTTTTTACCCGTTACGATACGCCCGATCGATGGATCGGGCGTTTTTGCGTTTTCATCCCCTGTGGCAGGGTACAGGTATCACCGGTCTTTCAGCGGGCCGTGATAAAATCGGCAAGGGCGTTTATTTCCGCTTGTACGATCTCGTGTCCGCCTGAATGCCAATGCTCGCTGATCTCTGCACCCTGATCGGCAAGATACCGCGACAGCGATTTTGTCAGCGGTGCAGGGCAGATCGGGTCCCGCTCGCCCGCGGTGATCAGGATGCGGGTGCCCTTCAATCCCGGCTGCGGGGTCGGATCCCATGGAATCAGCGGATGCATCAGGGCGAGGTCGGTAAAGATCTCGGGGTCGTCAAAGGCCACCGAGGCGGCGATATTCGCGCCGTTGGAATAGCCCAGCCCGATCACGCGCGTTGCCCCTACCCGGTCCTTGGCCGCTTGCAGAAAGCTGGCCATGGCTTTGGTGCGCCGGGCGAGGTCGGCCATGTCATAGACACCTTCCCCCGTGCGGCGAAAATAACGCGCCATACCGCCCTCGGACACGTCTCCACGGGGCGAGACGACGTGTGCATCGGGCAGGATCTGGCTGGCCAGCGCGTGGAACTGCGTTTCAGAGCCGCCTGTGCCGTGGAAGGTAAAGATCAGGGGCGCACCGGGCGCCCCCTTTGTTTCGGCAAAGACATAGTCAGTCATGGATCGGCTCCAGATACTGGCTGACCAGCTGGTCGCGCAGGTGTTCATGCTGCGACGGCAGTTTCAACGCCTCGCCCAGATGGGCGGTGTCTTCGTCCCGGTCAAAACCGGGTTCGTTCGTCGCCACCTCGAACAGCACTCCGCCGGGGGTGCGGAAATAGATCGCCCAGAAATAGTCGCGGTCGATCACCGGCGTCACCTGATAGCCAGTGTCCATCAGCGCCTTGCGCACCTCAAGCTGCTTGGCGCGGTTTTCCACAGCAAAGGCGACGTGGTGGACCGATCCGGCCCCCTGCGCGGCGGGCGCGGCCGAAACCTGCGTAAGGTCGATCACATTCGCCTCGTTCCCGCCGGGGATGTGAAGGCGGGTGATGTTATCGGCGGTCTCCAGCGTCTCATACCCCATGAAGCGCAGCAGTTCTGTGCTGGCGCCCACATCACGCAGGCGCATGTCAGTGGAATGAAAACCGCGAATGGCCACATCCTCGGGCACGCCATTGCCTGTCCATGGGGCACGGGCGTCACCGTCAACCTCGACCAGAACAAAGCCGTCGCCGTCAGGGCCGTCGAAGAGCAGGCGCGCTTCGCCAAAGCGGGTTTCGGTTTTGACACCTTTCACGTCGAAGGTGGCCAGACGGTCCTGCCACCAATGCAGGGCGCCTTTGGGCACGCTGAAGGCGGTGATCCCGACCTCGCCCGCACCCGGACGGCCACGGGCCGCGCGGGGGAAGGGAAAGTAAGTCATCACGGTGCCGGGCGTGCCAGTCTCGTCACCGTAATACAGGTGATAGACATCTGGTGCGTCAAAGTTGACTGTTTTCTTGACCCGGCGCAGGCCGAGAACCTTGGTAAAGAAGTCATTGTTGCTTTGGGCGCCACTGGCCATCGAGGTCACGTGGTGCAGGCCCTGGATCTGTTTAAGCATCTGTTTGTCTCCTATCCTGTTGCAACGGGATATAGAGTGCTCTGCCTAACGCACCAATTGCAGTATTTCGCGGGGAGCTTGTTCGTCACCGCACATAAGCAAGCCCCGACCTTTGAAAAGGCCGGGGCGATGTCTTTGGCGATCTGGTCGCTGTGCTGTCAGACGAAGAACTGACCGCCGTTGGCCGAGATGGTCGAGCCATTGATAAAGCCCGAGTCGTCCGACGCGAGGAAAACCACACAGCGTGCGATCTCTTCCGGTTCGCCCAACCGGCCTGTGGGGATCTGTGCAACGATGGAATCGCGGACCTTTTCCGGCACTGCCATGACCATTTCCGTGGCGATATAGCCCGGACAGATCGCATTGGCGGTTATTCCGGCGCGCGCGCCTTCCTGAGCGAGGCTTTTCACGATGCCCAGATCGCCCGCCTTGGTCGCGGCATAGTTCACCTGAGCGAACTGGCCCTTCTGTCCGTTGATTGACGAAATCACGATGACGCGGCCGAACTTGCGCTCGCGCATCCCGGGCCAGATCGGGTGGACGGTGTTGAACACACCGGTCAGGTTCGTGTCGATGACCTCTTTCCACTGAGTGGGGGTCATCTTGTGAAACGGAGCGTCGCGGGTGATACCGGCATTGGCCACAACCACATCAATTGGGCCCAGATCTGCCTCGACCTGTTTGATGCCCTCGGCGCTCGAATCGTAATCGGCGACGTTCCACTTGTATGTCTTGATGCCCGTGGCTTCGCTGAAGGTTGCTGCGGCTTCGTCATTCCCAGCATAGGTTGCGGCAACGCTGTATCCTGCGGCCTTGAGCGCCTTGGAAATTGCTTCGCCAATGCCACGGCTGCCGCCAGTGACCAGTGCTACTCGTGCCATATTATCCTCCTGTTTTGGCTAGTCTTGGTAACTTTGCTATCGGTTCGATCTGGTGTGCGCAATAATATTACAACGCCGCAGTGCGGCAATTCTGGATTTTTCCGGCAACAAGGAGCGGGCATGAATCGGGGCGCCCTGTGAGCGCCCCGATTTTGATTCATTCCGATAGAGGGTTACGGGCGTTCGACGCACATGGCGACTCCCATGCCACCACCGATGCACAGCGTGGCGAGGCCTTTTTTCGCACCGCGGCGCTTCATCTCGAAAAGCAGGGTGTTCAGGACGCGCGCACCCGATGCGCCGATCGGGTGACCGATGGCGATGGCTCCGCCGTTCACATTCACGATTTCCGGATCCCAGCCCATGTCCTTGTTCACGGCGCAAGCCTGAGCGGCGAAGGCTTCGTTCGCCTCGACCAGATCCAGATCTTCGGCCTTCCAGCCGGCCTTTTCCAGCGCCTTGCGCGACGCATAGATCGGCCCCGCGCCCATGATCGACGGGTCAAGACCAACGGTGGCAAAAGAAACGATGCGCGCGAGCGGTTCGATCCCGCGTTTTTCGGCGTTGTCGGCGGTCATCAGCAGGGTGCCTGCAGCGCCATCATTCAGGCCAGAGGCGTTCGCCGCAGTGACAGTGCCGTCTTTTGTGAAGGCGGGGCGCAGTTTCGCCATGGCTTCCATGGTGGCGCCGTGGCGGATGTATTCGTCCTTGTCCATCAGGATGTCGCCCTTGCGGCTCTTGATGGTGAAGGCGATCACTTCGTCGTCGAACTTGCCGGCCTTCTGGGCGGCTTCGGCCTTGTTCTGGCTTGCGACTGCAAATGTGTCCTGCATTTCACGGCTGATCTGCCATTTTTCGGCGACGTTTTCGGCAGTCTGGCCCATGTGGTAGCCGTTGAAAGCATCCCAGAGACCGTCGCGAATCATCGTGTCGATATAGGTCATGTCCCCCATCTTGTGGCCCTGACGCAGATTCGCGGCATGGACGGACATGGACATGTTTTCCTGGCCGCCGGCGCAGATGATGTCGGCATCGCCAAGCTGGATGTGCTGTGCGCCCAGAGCGACGGCGCGCAGGCCCGACCCGCAGACCTGATTTATGCCCCAGGCCGCGCTTTCTTGCGGCAGGCCGGCGTTTATATGCGCCTGACGGGCCGGGTTCTGGCCCTGAGCGGCGGTCAGAACCTGACCGAGGATTGTTTGCGACACCTCGCTCTTGTCGATTCCTGCGCGTGCGACAAGCGCTTCGAGCACGGCTGCGCCGAGATCATGCGCGGGCGTGTTTGCGAAAGAGCCGCCAAAGCTGCCTACGGCAGTTCGGGCTGCGGATGCGATTACGACGTTGGTCATGTGTGTCCTCCACCAGATCAATGGCAGAGGGCCTGGAGCCTTGCCTCAGGGCATCAGCATTCCTCTGCGCTTACCTGTCGTCAATAGGGCATTGAGGTGGGGTGCGACAAGGGGCAGACCCGGTTACGCCTGATGACGCAGGTCTTTTCCCCAGTGAGGCGAGAGGGTTGGGGCACCAAAATAGTAGCCCTGCAGGCAATCGATGCCGATATCTGTCAAAAACATGACATCTTCGGCGTGTTCGACAAATTCGGCCACCGTGAACATATCGAAATGCTGCGCGATGGACACCATCGCCCTGGTGATGACCTGACTGTCTGTGTCATTGGCGATGCCACGGATGAACTGACCGTCGATCTTGAGGATATCGAAGGTGAACTGCTTGAAATGCCGAAAGGTTGTGAAACCAGAGCCGAAGTCGTCCAAGGCAAAGGAAATGCCCCAGGACTGCAGTTTGGTCATAAACTGCACAACTTGATCGGATGCTCCCATGGCGGAGCTTTCCGTGATTTCGAGGATCAGGCGTTCGGCAACAGTCGGATCCCTTTCGATCCAATGGTCCAGAATGCGCTGCCAGCCCCTATTGCCGATAGAGCGGGCTGACATGTTGATGCCAAGCCGAAGTTCCGGTTCGCGTGCAAGGGTGCACAGCCCCTCTTCTAGCGCGAGACAGTCAAGCATCCGGCCGGTTTCGGAGGCTTCGATTTCATCAATGAACTCTTTCGCGGCGATGACGCGTCCCGTTTCGTCCACTACGCGAATGAGCGCCTCAAAATAGGCAACGCGATCTGGTTGGAGGGTTTGCACGACTGGCTGATAGGCCAGCATGACATTTTGGCGTTTTATGGCGTCTTGGACCATGGACAGGGTGTGTTCGTCACGTTTCTGACCAGCTGCGTCCAGTGCATTCGTCGGCACGAAAGGGCCGTTCTTATTGCCTTGCATGGTTCACAGCCCCGTTTGAACTCAGACGTACACTCGCGCGCGAGCCTTTAAGGATCAGTAAATTCTCTGTTTTTCTTCAAATCGCGCGCAGAATGCATCAGCTGTGGCGCACAGAGGTTGACTCTGACGCGGGCCTGCATATAAGCGCGCTTTCATTGGTGTTGGTGGCTCTCGCAAGAGTGACCCTGTCGGGGCTTCGGCCCAAAGGACAACGCCCTTCCCGTGCTGAAGACGCCTGTAAGGGCGGATCACGCATACATGTTAGAAGGAGATCAGACGGTGACAAAACGCACCTCTGCCAAGTACAAAATTGACCGCCGCATGGGCGAAAACATCTGGGGTCGTCCGAAGTCCCCCGTGAATCGCCGTGAATATGGCCCCGGCCAGCACGGCCAGCGCCGCAAGGGCAAACTTTCCGATTTCGGCATCCAGCTGCGCGCCAAGCAGAAGCTCAAGGGTTACTACGGCGACCTGACCGAAAAGCAGTTCCGTCGCATCTTCCGGGATGCGGAGCGTCAGCGCGGTGATACAGGCGAGATGCTGATAGGTCTGCTCGAGCGTCGCCTCGATGCCGTCGTATACCGTGCCAAGTTCGTTGCGACCATGTTCGCCGCACGCCAGTTCGTGAACCACGGCCACGTGACCGTGAACGGCCAGCGCGTGAACATTCCTTCGTACCGCGTGAAAGAGGGTGACGTGATCGAAGTTCGCGAGAAGTCCAAGCAGATGGCCGCGATCCTTGAGGCTGTGAGCCTGACCGAGCGTGACGTGCCTGATTACATGGAAGTCGACCACTCCAAGCTGGTTTGCACTTTCGTGCGCGCACCTGGCCTGTCTGACGTTCCCTACCCGGTTTTGATGGAACCGAATCTGGTCATCGAATACTACGCACAGAACTGATACGCGCCCGCTGCTGCCCACGGGCAGCAGCGGTTCCCGCGTGAGCGGGGCGTGACAAAAGAAAAGGCCGCATCCTCTGGATGCGGCCTTTTTCAGTTCCGGTGGTAGGTCTGAGGCTTGATGCCTCAGACGTAGAACATGTCGCGGAAGACGTGGCGCACGATATCTTCGCGCTGCAGGCCGCGTGCGGCCAGTTCTGCGTCACTCATCGCGTTCAGGCGTTCGACTGCTTTCATACGACCGTTGCTTTCGGCAATGCGCACAAGAAAGTTCAGAATGCCTTCGAAAAAGTTGCCAACAGAGTGGCCGATGGAAGTGGAGGTCGATGTTGTTGCTGCGATAGACATGGTTGAATTCCTAACTGTATGTCCCCCCGTTGAGTCCTAGATAACCTCGCTGCAGTGCAGCAACCACCCCAGGTTTCGAATAGCCGATGGCAGCTTTGTGCATGGCTGGAGTAGTGAAAATTTAAGCTTTGGCCATGTTCAGTTGTTGTCCAAATCTTATTTGGGCGGTGAACGGGTTGGTCGGCTGTGCCCAGAAACTCTGTTTGCCAGTCCCCGATCCGGTGCTTTTCAGCGCGAAGAGAGACAACGCGCGTTTCCATTTCGCCTAAATTTTACCAGTTGATAAAAAAAATCACCTGTGCCAGCTTTTTCTCAACAGCACAGCGGAGGTGAGACATGCACGCAAAAGCTTATGCACAAGGGGTGACGGCGGGGCGGCTTGATCCGTCGGAGTTAAGCGCCGGGTTCAGAGATCTGCATCCGGCACTCGATGATCACGAGGCGCTGGTGGCGGCGGATCGCTGCTATTTCTGCCATGATGCGCCTTGCATCACGGCCTGCCCGACGGATATCGACATCCCGCTGTTCATCCGCCAGATCGCCACGGGCACACCGGATGCGGCGGCCAGGACGATCCTCAGCCAGAACATTCTGGGGGGCATGTGCGCCCGGGTCTGTCCGACAGAGACGCTGTGCGAAGAAGCCTGTGTGCGCGAGATTGCCGAGGGCAAGCCGGTCGATATCGGGCGTTTGCAGCGCTACGCCACCGACGGGTTGATGGCGACAGGCGTGCATCCCTTTACCCGCGCGGCGGCCACCGGCAAGAAGGTCGCGGTTGTGGGGGCGGGGCCTGCTGGCCTTGCCTGCGCGCATCGGCTGGCGATGAAGGGCCACGATGTGGTGTTGTTCGATGCCCGCCCCAAGCCGGGCGGTCTGAATGAATATGGTATCGCGGCCTATAAATCGACTGAGGATTTCGCGGCGCGCGAAGTGGATTGGCTGATGCAGATCGGCGGCATCCAGCTGGAAACCGGCAAGGCGCTGGGGCGGGATATCACCCTGCAGGAGCTGCGCGCGGACCATGATGCCGTTTTCCTTGGCATCGGTCTGGGCGGGGTCAATGGGCTGGACGCGCCGGGGGCTGACAAGGAGGGCGTTCTGGATGCGGTCGGATTTATCGCGGATCTGCGGCAGTCTGCAGATCTGTCGGGGCTGCCGATTGGGCGTGATGTGGTGGTCATTGGTGGCGGGATGACGGCGGTGGATGCGGCGGTGCAGGCGAAACTGCTGGGCGCGCTGAATGTGACAATGGTCTATCGGCGCGGTCGGGCGCGCATGAACGCGAGCCGGTTCGAGCAGGATCTTGCGGCGGCCAAGGGTGTGCGGATCATCACCAACGCGAGCCCGGTGGCGGTGCATGGCAACGGCGCGGTGCGTGAGATCGAGTTCGAATACACCGATGATGCACTGGCGCCCACGGGTGAGCGGTTTCGCATTGCCGCCGATCAGGTGTTCAAGGCGATTGGCCAGACGCTGGAGGGTGACGCCTTGCCGGATCTTGAGGGGCGCAAGATTGCCATTTCGGGTGCTGGCCGCACCTCGGTCATCGGGGTGTGGGCCGGTGGGGATTGTGCTGCGGGCGGGGATGATCTGACCGTGACGGCTGTGGCCGAAGGGCGCGATGCGGCTGAGGACATTCACATCGCGCTGATGGGCGCAACGGCGGGTTGAGGGAGAGACGATATGGCTGATCTGACAACGAATTTTGTGGGCATCAAAAGCCCGAACCCCTTCTGGCTGGCCTCGGCCCCGCCCACGGACAAGGAATACAACGTCCGCCGCGCCTATGAGGCGGGCTGGGGCGGGGTGGTCTGGAAGACGCTGGGCGAGGCCGGACCGCCGGTCGTCAACGTCAATGGCCCGCGCTATGGCGCGATCTGGGGGGCCGACCGGCGTCTGTTGGGGCTGAACAATATCGAGCTGATCACCGACCGGCCACTGGAGGTGAACCTGCGCGAGATCAAGGCGGTCAAACGGGATTATCCCGACCGGGCGATGATTGTGTCGCTTATGGTGCCCTGCGAGGAGGCGGCCTGGAAGGCGATCCTGCCGCTGGTCGAAGAAACCGGCGCGGATGGGGTCGAGCTGAACTTTGGCTGTCCGCATGGCATGTCCGAGCGGGGCATGGGATCGGCCGTCGGACAGGTGCCCGAATATATCGAGATGGTCACGCGCTGGGTGAAGCAGAACACGCGGATGCCCTGTATCGTCAAGCTCACGCCCAATATCACCGATATCAAGCAGCCGGCACTTGCGGCGCTGCGGGGCGGGGCGGATGCGGTCAGCCTGATCAACACGATCAATTCGATCACCTCGGTTGATCTGGATCTCTTTGCGCCGGAGCCGACGATTGATGGCAAGGGCGCGCATGGGGGCTATTGCGGACCGGCGGTGAAGCCGATTGCGCTGAACATGGTGGCGGAAATTGCCCGCACGCCCGAGATGGCGCATCTGCCGATCAGCGGCATTGGCGGCGTGACCACCTGGAAGGATGCGGCGGAGTTCATGGCGCTGGGGGCCGGCAATGTGCAGGTCTGCACGGCGGCGATGACCTATGGGTTCAAGGTGGTGCAGGAGATGATTTCGGGTCTGTCCGACTATATGGACAAGAAGGGGATGGTCGCGACGTCCGAACTGGTGCGCAAGGCGGTGCCGAACCTGAGTGACTGGCAGCATCTGAACCTGAATTACATCGCCAAGGCCAAGATCAATCAGGACCTGTGCATTTCCTGCGGGCGGTGCTTTGCGGCCTGCGAGGACACCTCGCATCAGGCGATTGCCATGTCCGAAGACCGCACCTTTACGGTGAAGGACGATGAATGCGTCGCCTGCAACCTGTGCGTCAATGTCTGCCCGGTCGAGGATTGCATCACGATGGAGCAGATGGCGGCAGGCGCGGTCGATCCGCGCACGGGCAGGACCGTGCAGCCGGAGTATGCCAACTGGACCACACATCCGAACAATCCGGGTGTGGTCACGGCGGCGGAGTAAGCGCAGTCCCGAGACTTTTCGTGCGAAAAGTCTCGGGCAACATGGGTTGGGCGGACAAGAAAATTCGTTCGAATTTTCTCTTTTCTCAGCAGATCACGCGGAGATGTCCGTCGTGGCAGATGATCAGATACTGATCGCCGCAGGTGAGCAGGTGAAAACCGCGCCGCTGAATTTCGGCGACAAAAGCCTCGCGCCCCACTTCGCGGTGCACATCGCGCATCTTGCGGCGGACCACGCCGCCGGTCTGCGCCGCCTTGGCGGAGAAGATGCGCCGCATCCAGGCGTGATTGACAGGCCTGTCTTGATCGAGGGGCGCGATCTGCGCAGAAGGGGAGGAGTGAACCAGCATGTCCACGATAGTGAGCCTGGGATGGTAAACACGGGGTAAACTGTGCGGCCCCGGTCAAGGCCCGGTCAAGGGGTGAGCAGTTTTCGAAACAGGGTGTCCACGTGGTGCCGGGCGCTTTCCCACGCCGCGTCGGCATCGGGCATCAGAACCTGCACCTGTGCGTCGAAATCGGCATAGTGCTGGGTGATCGCCCAGATCGAGAACAAGAGTTGCCCCGGATCCATCGGCGCGAGCTTGCCCGCCGCCATCCAGGTCCGGATCAGCGCGCATTTCTCGTCAAACAGCGGTTTCAGCCGCTGGTTCAGATCGGGCAGGATGCGCGGGGCGCCCTGAATGATCTCATTCGCGAAGAGGCGGCTTTCGCGGGGGTAGGTGCGGCTCATCTCCATCTTGCGGGTGATGTAGCCCAGCAGCTCGTCCAGCGGTGCGCCGTCCGGGTGCATCTCTTCCAGTGGAGCGAGCCATTCGGCCATGAGCGCGTTCAGAAGCTCCACATGGATGGCTTCCTTGCTGTCGAAATAATACAGCATGTTGGGTTTGGACAGCCCGGCGGTTTCGGCGATCTGGTCCAGCGTCGCGCCGCGAAATCCGTGTTGGGAAAAGACGTCCAGCGCCGCATCCAGGATCTTGCGACGGTTGCGCAGCTGGATGCGGCTGGGCTTTTTCACGGCAGGTGCGGCGGTCTGGGGCATCTCGCTCTCCGGTGTGCCACCCGATTGGGCAGGCTGAAAATTTGCACAAGGGATGCCCGGGAGATCGTCCTAGTCAGTCCTTGACAGGGGGTCGCTGCGTTGCAATCGTGGCTTGACCAAATGGTAAAAAACATCTCCGGCGGAGGCAAGGCTTTCCGCTGTGGAGGATGACAAAGACTGGGGACGGACAATGGCGGCAGCTGGGGAAAACCTGCGAATCAATGGCGATCGGCTGTGGGACAGCCTGATGGAGATGGCCCAGATCGGCCCCGGTGTGGCGGGCGGCAACAATCGTCAGACCCTGACCGATGCTGATGCCGAAGGCCGTGCGCTGTTCCAGTCCTGGTGTGAGGATGCGGGCTGTACCATGGGGCTGGATACCCTTGGCAACATGTTCGCAACGCGTGCCGGAACCGATCCCGACGCGCTGCCGGTCTATGTCGGCTCGCATCTCGACACGCAGCCGACGGGCGGCAAATATGACGGCGTTCTGGGGGTTCTGGGGGGGCTTGAGCTGGTGCGCTCGCTCAACGATCTGGGGATCAAGACGAAACATCCTATCGTCGTCACCAACTGGACCAATGAAGAGGGCACGCGGTTTGCGCCTGCCATGCTCGCCTCAGGCGTCTTTGCCGGGGTGCATGACCAGGCCTGGGCCGAGGCGCGTGAGGATGCCAAGGGGCTGAAATTCGGTGAAGAACTGGACCGTATCGGCTGGCGCGGCGACGAGCCGGTGGGCGCGCGCAAGATGCATGCCATGTTCGAGCTGCATATCGAGCAAGGGCCGATTCTGGAGGCCGAGGGCACGGATATCGGCGTTGTAACCCATGGTCAGGGGCTGTCCTGGACACAGGTGACGATCACCGGCAAGGATGCGCATACCGGGTCGACCCCGATGCCGATGCGGCGCAATGCGGGGCTGGGCATGGCGCGGGTGCTGGAAGCGGTCGAAGAGATTGCCGTGGCCCATGGCCCCCATGCCGTGGGCGCGGCGGGGCATATCGATGTCTATCCCAATTCGCGCAACGTGATCCCGGGCAAGGTGGTGTTCACGGTCGATTTCCGCTCGCCTGACCTTGCCACCATTCAGGACATGGATGCGCAGATGAAGGCGCGCGCCCAGAAGATCTGTGACGAAATGGGGCTGGAGATTGCCTTTGAGAGCGTTGGCGGCTTTGACCCGGTGACCTTTGACGCGGGCTGTGTGTCTGCTGTGCGGTCTGCGGCCGAGAGGCTGGGCTATTCACATCGGGACATCATTTCGGGCGCGGGGCATGATGCCTGCTGGATCAATCAGGTGGCGCCGACGGCGATGATCATGTGCCCCTGCGTGGGCGGGCTGAGCCATAACGAGGCCGAGGAGATATCGAAGGGTTGGGCGGCTGCCGGGGCCGATGTGCTGCTGCATGCGGTGATCGAGACGGCCGGGATCGTCGAGTAGGTTCGGGGGGCGGACCGGGGGCGCTGCCCCCGGACCCCCGGGATATTTACGGGCAGATGAAGACAGGGGTGCCTGGGGCGGGCGCCGAAGAGGGAGAGTTTCATGACCACAGTCATCAAGAACGGCACCATTGTCACCGCGGATCTGACCTATGTGGCGGATGTGCTGATCGAAAACGGGGTGATTGCCGAGATCGGCAAGGATCTGAGCGGCGACGAGGTGCTGGACGCGACGGGATGTTATGTGATGCCGGGCGGGATCGATCCGCATGTGCATCTGGAGATGCCGTTCATGGGGACCTATTCCTCGGACGATTTCGAGAGCGGGACCCGGGCGGCGCTGGCGGGCGGGACGACGATGGTGGTGGATTTCTGCCTGCCGTCCCCCGGGCAGGGGCTGCTGGACGGCCTGCAGATGTGGGACAACAAATCGACCCGCGCGGCCTGTGATTATTCGTTCCACATGGCGGTGACCTGGTGGGGCGAGCAGGTGTTCAACGAGATGGAGACCGTTGTAAAAGAACGTGGAATCAATACCTTCAAGCATTTCATGGCCTATAAGGGCGCGCTGATGGTGAATGATGACGAGATGTATGCATCGTTCAAGCGCTGTGCCGAGCTGGGGGCGATTCCGCTGGTCCATGCCGAGAACGGTGATGTGGTGGCGGAGCTGTCGGCGCAGTTGCTTGCGGCGGGGAACAATGGCCCCGAGGCGCATGCCTATTCACGACCCACGCAGGTTGAGGGCGAGGCGACGAACCGGGCGATCATGATCGCGGATATGGCGGGGGTGCCGCTCTACGTGGTGCATACCTCCTGTGAGGAAAGCCATGAGGCGATCCGGCGGGCGAAACTTGCGGGCAAGCGCGTCTGGGGCGAGCCGCTGATCCAGCATCTGACGCTGGACGAATCCGAATATTTTAATCCCGACTGGGATCATGCGGCGCGTCGGGTCATGTCGCCGCCGTTCCGCAACAAGCAGCATCAGGACAGCCTGTGGGCGGGCCTGCAATCGGGATCCTTGTCCGTTGTGGCGACGGACCATTGTGCATTCACCACCGATCAGAAACGTTATGGCCTGGGCGATTTCACCAAGATCCCAAATGGGACGGGGGGATTGGAGGACCGTTTGCCGATGCTCTGGACTTATGGTGTTAGCACGGGTCGGTTAACACCGAATGAATTTGTCGCTGTCACCTCGACCAATATCGCCAAGATCCTGAATGTGTACCCGAAAAAAGGCGCAATTCTGGTGGGGGCGGATGCGGATATTGTCGTGTTCGATCCGGAAAAGGAAAAGACGATCACGGCGGCCAATCAGCAATCTGCCATTGATTACAACGTCTTTGAGGGCAAGCATGTGAAGGGCCTGCCGCGCTATACGCTGACACGCGGTATGGTTGCCGTGAGGGATGGCGAGATGCTGGCCGAGTCCGGGCATGGGACATTCGTCAAGCGCGCGCCCAGCGGGCCGGTGAGCAAGGCGCTGTCGTCCTGGAAAGAGCTGACCGCGCCGCGCAAGGTGGAGCGGAGCGGAATCCCGGTGAGCGGGGTTTGAGAGGCGCTGAGGCCATGAGCGACACAGCGCAACCCGAGGCGGTGATTTCGGTGCAAAATCTGGGGCTTACCTTTCAGACCGGGGATGGGTCGGTCGAGGCGCTGAAGGATGTATCGCTTGATATAAACAGGGGCGATTTTGTCAGTTTTATCGGCCCGTCGGGCTGTGGCAAGACGACGTTCCTGCGGGTGATGGCGGATCTTGAGACGCCGACCGGCGGGCAGATCACGGTGAACGGGGTCAGCCCCGAGGCGGCGCGCCGGGCGCGGGCCTATGGCTATGTGTTTCAGGCGGCGGGGTTGTATCCCTGGCGGACCATTGGCGGGAATATCCGCCTGCCTCTTGAAATCATGGGATATTCCCGGGCGGATCAGGTGGCACGTGTCAAGCGCGTGCTGGAGCTGGTCGAGCTGTCGGACTTCGAGAAAAAGTACCCCTGGCAGTTGTCGGGGGGCATGCAGCAGCGGGCGAGCATTGCGCGGGCTTTGGCGTTTGATGCGGATATCCTGCTGATGGACGAGCCGTTCGGGGCGCTGGATGAGATCGTGCGTGACCATCTGAACGAGCAGTTGCTAGAGCTATGGAAACGCACGGAAAAAACCATCGCCTTTGTCACGCATTCGATCCCTGAGGCGGTGTATCTGAGCACGAAAATTGTCGTCATGTCGCCGCGTCCCGGGCGGATCACCGATGTGATCGAGAGCCCGCTGCCGCGCGACCGGCCCTTGGATATCCGCGATTCAGCGGAGTTTCTGGAGGTGGCGCATAGGGTGCGCGAAGGGCTGCGGGCCGGGCATGCCTATGACTGAAAACGCCGTCTGGAACCCGTATGGTTTGCGTATGGAACGCGTATGGCTGGGGTCTGGGTTTGCGGGCGGGCGGGGTGCGGCACCCGGTTTGCGGGGGTCGCACGGTTTGCCGTGTCGGATTTTGCGTATTTGGAAAGAGAAGAAGCCGGGGACGGGCGCGTGATGGCCGCCCTTGCCCCTGTGCGGCGGCCGGTGCCTGCGGATGCGCCGGCCATGGCGGGGATCGTCAATGGCTGGATTGATGCGACGCCCTGGATGGTGCGGGATCTGCCGCCCGAGGAGATCGAGGCGCTGATGGTCAAGGGCATGCCAGTGCGCGAGATCTGGGTGAGTGGCGATCCGGTCGAGGGGTATATCTCGGTCGAGGTCGAGACGGCGCATATCTGGGGATTTTATTGTGCGCGCCGGGGGCAGGGGCTGGGCAAGCACCTGCTGGATCAGGTCAAGGCGGGGCGGGATTTTCTGTCGCTGAACACGCATGTGCCGAATCTGGCGGCGCAGAGGTTTTATATCCGTGAAGGGTTCCGCGCGGTGGGGGAGGTGGAGCCGGGGCCTGCCTCGCCCCTGTCAGAGCTTGAGGCGCGGGTGCCGACGGGACTGCGCGAATTGCGGATGGAGTGGCGGCGATGAAATCTGTTGTGCCTGTGCTGACTGTGGTCGGGGCGATCCTTGTGATCTGGTATGCCGCCGCCGTCTGGCTGAACGCGCCCTGGGCCTATGATGTGGCGGCGCGGGGGGATCGTGTGTTGAGCTTTGCGCAGCTGGTGGCCGACACCTGGGCGCAGGACAAGCCGAAGCTGCCCGCACCGCATCAGGTCATGGTCGAGCTGTGGCAGACGGTGGTGGAGAAGAATGTCACCTCGAAACGCTCGCTGGTCTATCACGCCTGGGTGACGCTGAGCGCGACGCTGCTGGGGTTCGGGATGGGGACTGTGCTGGGGTTCGCGCTGGCGTTGGGGATCGTCTATAACCGGGTGATGGATATGAGCGTGATGCCCTGGGTGATCGCATCGCAGACCATTCCGATTCTGGCGATTGCGCCGATGATCATCGTGGTGCTGAACGCGGTCGGCCTGTCGGGGCTGCTGCCCAAGGCGATGATCAGCATGTATCTGTCATTCTTTCCAATCGTTGTCGGCATGGTCAAGGGGCTGCGCAGTCCGGATGCCATGCAGCTGGATCAGATGCGGACCTGGAATGCGTCGCGCGCGCAGGAGTTTTTCCGGCTGCGGCTGCCGTCGTCGATGCCGTATCTGTTCACCTCGATGAAGGTGGCGATGGCGGCGTCGCTGGTCGGGGCCATTGTGGGCGAGATGCCGACCGGGGCGGTGGCGGGATTGGGCGCGCGGTTGCTGGCGGGGTCCTATTACGGCCAGACGATCCAGATCTGGTCGGCGCTGATCATGGCGGCGGTGCTGGCGGCACTGGCCGTAGCGCTGATCGGCGTGGTGCAGCGGGTGGTGTTGAAACGGATGGGCATGGCATGATCTGGATTATCGTGGGTCTTGCCCTCTGGGCCGGAGGCTGGTCGCTGAACCTGTGGCTGGCGCGGCGGCCAAAGTCGACGGCGACATCGCTGGCGGTGCCGGTGGTGTTTGGCCTGACGCTGGTGGTGATCTGGGAAGCGCTGGTGCGGGGATTGGGGATTTCCCCGGTGCTTTTGCCGCCGCCCTCGGCCATAGCGGTGCGGTTTGCCGCCTCGACCGATGTGCTGTGGGAGGATTTTGTCCAGACGGTGATCAAGGGCGCGCTGTCGGGCTATGTGATCGGCTGCCTTGCGGCCTTTGGTGTGGCGCTGCTGGCGGACCGGTTCGTGTTTCTGCGGCGTGGATTGCTGCCGGTGGGGAATTTTGTGGCCGCGCTGCCGATCATCGGGTTGGCGCCGATCATGGTGATGTGGTTCGGGTTCGACTGGCAGAGCAAGGCGGCCATCGTGGTGGTCATGGTGTTCTTTCCTATGCTGGTGAACACGGTTGAAGGGTTGCTGGCGGCGCAGAGCATGCAGCGCGATCTGATGCGCACCTATGCGGCGGGCTACTGGACCACGCTGATCAAGCTGGGCCTGCCTGCGGCGATGCCATTCATTTTCAACGGGCTGAAGATTGCCAGCACGCTGGCGCTGATCGGCGCGATTGTTGCTGAATTTTTCGGCTCTCCGATCCGGGGCATGGGGTTTCGCATCTCGACGAGCGTTGGCCAGCTTGCGCTGGATCTGGTCTGGGCCGAGATCCTTGTGGCGGCGATGGCCGGTTCGGCGTTCTATGGGGCTGTCGCGCTGATCGAACGCGCGGTGACCTTTTGGCATCCGTCCCAAAGAGGGCGGGCATGACTAATAAAACAACAGGATCAACATGGAGGATCTTATGAAACATCTCAAAATCGCGGCCGGCGCGGCGCTGGGCCTGTGGGCTGGGGCTGCTCAGGCGGCGGACGATCTGACGCTGCAGCTGAAATGGGTCACGCAGGCGCAGTTCGGCGGCTATTACGTGGCGCTGGACAAGGGCTTTTACGACGAAGAGAACCTGAACGTCACGATCAAGCCGGGTGGCCCGGACATCGCGCCGGTGCAGGTGCTGCTGGGTGGCGGGGCTGATGTGATGGTGGACTGGCTGCCCTCGGCGCTGGCCGCACGGGAAAAGGGTGCGCCGATCGTGAACATCGCGCAGCCCTTTGCCAAGTCGGGCCTGATGCTGACCTGCCTGAAAGAGCATAACATCACCTCGCCCGCCGATTTCCCCGGGCACACGCTGGGCACCTGGTTCTTTGGCAACGAGATCCCGCTCTATTCCTGGATGGGCAAGCTGGGCTATGCGACGGACGGCTCTGAAGGCGGTGTGACGATCCAGAAGATCAACTTTAACGTTGATCCGCTGCTGCAAAAGCAGGTCGAGTGCGCCACCACCATGACCTACAACGAATACTGGCAGGTGATCGATGCGGGTCTGACGCCCGAGGATCTGGTGGTGTTCAAATACGAGGATGAGGGGATTTCGACCCTTGAGGACGGGCTTTATACCACCGAGGAAAAGCTGGCCGATCCCGAAATGGTAGACAAGCTGGTGCGGTTTGTGCGCGCGTCGATGAAGGGCTGGAAATACGCCGAAGAGAATCCGGATGAGGCGGCGGAGATCGTGCTTGAGAACGACATGACCGGCGCGCAGACCGAAAAGCATCAGAAGCGGATGATGGGCGAGATTGCCAAGCTGACCGAAGGGTCGGATGGGACGCTGGACGAGGCGGCGTTTGAACGCTCTGCCGAGATCACGATGGAAGGTGGCATGATCACCGCGATGCCCGAGGGCGCGTTCACCCATGAGATCACGGACAAGGCGCTGAACTGAGCCTGGCTGCGGATGCAAGATGGAAAAGGCGGCCTTTGCGGGCCGCCTTTTTTCTGTCCGGATGGCGCCACCTCCACGCAGGGTCTGGCATGGGGATTTTGGGCACTGGAGTCAAATAGGGGTGGCCGAGGCCACCCCTTGGGGACTTTATGGGAACAGTGGAAAAGGACTTTTAAAATGATTTCGCCCGTGGGACGCAGGCTTGTCTTGGTCATTCCCACGGGAAAAATCTAGCCCGGTAGCGTTACGGTTTTGCGACGGTTTGATGAGACTTCTGTGTTTCGGGCGAACGGCGGGCGTCTTTGGGGCAGGGTCTTTTGTGAGGCTCGCGCGCAGTCTGATAGGTGCAGAGAGGCGGGGCGGTTACGGGCACTCAGGGGGTAGTGGCAGGCCGGGGGATGATCACTCTGCCGCCATGGCCAGATCGGCGCGTAAGCCCATGAAACGTGCTGCCGCCTTGCCCGACAGATGGGTGATGCGCCCCCGGCTGAGCGTGCCTTCGACGGCGAGGGTGTCGCGGTTCACGATCACCAGATCAGCGCGGCGGCCATAGTCGATCACACCCCGGTCATGCAGGCGCAGGATCTGGGCGGGCCGCTGGGAGATCAGCGCCCAGGCCGCGGGCAGTGTCATCACACCCGAGGTCGCAAGGTGAAACGCCGCCGCCGCCAGCGATGGATAGGAGATGTCCGAAGCGAGCGCATCACAGAGCCGTGAGCGGATCAGTTCCGTCACCGAGAGGGGCGAGGTGTTTTTGGTCACATCGCCCGCGCGCAGCACAACCGGATCACCGACAGCATGGGCGAGCGCGGCGGCGGAACGGCGTGTGGGGCAGACGCAGAGCTTCGCCCCGATCATAGAGAAGGTTTCGCGGGTTTCGCCATCTGTATCGGCATAGCTGCCGTAGCTTACGCCGAGGGTGTCGAACGCTTCGGCCAAGCGACAGAGATAGCGCGGCACGGCGCGTTTCTGCGCCTCTGCCTGCGCCAGCCGGGCGTGGGTTTCGGGGGTCAGATCGCTGTGCATCAGGGCATCGGGCAGAGAGTTGCGAAAGATCACGTGGTCGATGCGATGGCGTCGCACGGCGGCCAGCAGGCGTTCGGCGGTGTCAACGGTGTGGGTTTCGCAGGCGATCTGGATGCGCAGATCGCTGAGCGCCTCGGGGCGGTAGTCTTCGAGCGCGTCGAGCAGGGATTCGGCGGCGGCGGGGCTGTGCGGGCCCTGTTCGGACCAGCCCCAGCCCTGCGAGAGCCAAGCTGTTGTGACGCCGTGGGCGGCGGCGGCGTGGTCGGTGGCGCGCAGGGCGGTGTGGAGGGTCTGATCAGGGGCCATGTGGCGCAGGAAGGCCGCGCCATGCAGATCGACGATGCCGGGCAGGATGTAATAGCCGCGCAGATCAACCTCGGGCAGGGGGCCCTTGGAGATGCGGCCATCCTCGATGGCGACCGAGCGGTCCAGCATCTGCCCGTCGCGAAGGACGGTTGCGCCGGTCAGGCGAAAGGAAAGCGGAGCGGTCATCATCAGAGGCGGCCCGGGGGTTGCGAGGTTTCCCCACGGGTAACGCAGGAATGTATCGCAAACATGACACTTTGACCGTCAAGTGGCCGTTATGCTGCGGCTTTCAGCTTTGTCCACAGGCCTGCGTCCGCCGGATATGGCCTGCGGCGGGGCTGTCAAGGCGCGTGGTGCAGGTCTGCGCTGTGGGATCAGTCAGACAGAGTCAGGGTGACGCGGTCACCGGCGAACCAGCAGAGGCCGTATTCGACCGGCCGCCCGTCGGGGTCGACGTTGATGGCGACCGAACGCAGCAGCGGATCGCCTTCGGTCAGGCGCAGGTGCAGGGCCTGAGTGGCATCGGCCAGCACCGCGCTGACCCGTGTTGAGGCGCGGGTGTAATCGGGGATTCCACATTCGGTGAGCGCAGCGGTGACCGAGCGCAGGCGTTGCAGCGCCTCGGGCAGGTGGGGCAGCGGGTCGGCGGGAAAGGCGCTGATGAACAGCGCGATGGGCTGACCATCGGCAAGGGACAGCCCCTGAGAGACATGGACCTGTGCGCCGGGGGGCAGGGCGAGGGCCTCGGCCTCGGTCGCATCGGCGCGGCGGGTTTCGAGGGAGAGCATCTCTTTGCCCGGCAGGCGGCCGGCGGCGCGCAGGTTCTGGTGAAAGCGCACGCGTTTGCCGATGGGATAATCTGTCGGGCGCGGGGTGACAAAGACGCCCGAGCCACGGCGCGCATGGACCAGACCCTGTTCGGCGAGGTCCGCGAGGGCGCGGCGCACGGTGTGGCGGTTGACACCAAAGCGGGCGGAAAGCTCTGCCTCGGTCGGGAGCTTGTCGCCGGGGGTGTAGCGGGTGTCGGCGATGTCCTGAGTCAGGCTGGTTGCGATGGCGTGCCAGAGCGGGGTGCGGGACATGATGGGGCGGACCTTTGCGGCGCAGGCAGGGAGCAGAGTTGTCTGGTTGTAGGTATTTCGCCCGCCCCGGGCAAGGGGCAGGGTTTTGCGGGCCTGATCTGTTGCCGTTTCAGCCGAGCAGGCGGAGGCGTTCGAGTTCATGAAAGCGCCCGTCAGCGTCTTCGCCGCAGAGGGTGAGGGCGTCGATTTCGAACGGCGCGGGCAGGAGCGGGGCGAGGGGCGCGCGCAGGGCGGCGTCGATCTGCGAGAGCTGGTCGGGGGGAAGTTTGCCGCTGAGGGTGATGTGAAAGCGGAAAGCCTCCATCACATAGGGATAGCCGTAAAGGTCCAGCAGTTCGCTCTGGCGTGGATTGAGGTTGGCGGCCTTGCGGCGGGTCAGTTCCGCGTCGGTCGGGGGTGCGCGGAAGCTGTCGAGCTGCTGCACGCACTGCGCGGCGAGGTCGGACAGGGCCGTGGTGTCACCGGTCGGGGTCAGGGCGAGGAACCGGCCCAAGTGAGTGAGGGCGAGGGCGTCGAGAGTGACCTTGGGTTGGGTTGTGCAGAAGGCGGCAAAGGCGCTGTGGAGCTGGTCTGCGGTCATGCCCTCGGCGAGGCGGAAGGGCGGTTTGATCGTGGCGTGCAGGCCGTATTTGCGCGGTGTGGCGGTGATGTCATGCGCCGGGATGGGCAGGCCGGGCAGGTCCGGCGGCAGGGTTGTCTGGCCGGTGGCGGCGTCCCAGCCGAGCCATGCTGCACCGAAGCGTGCAAGCGGGCCGTCGGGCAGGGTGTAGTAGATCGCGTAGCGGGAATAGGTCATAGCGGGCCTTTGGCAGATGCGTTGGCACAGGGATGCCACAGGTGGGCGCGGGGGCCAATGGTTTGTGGCTGTGGCTGAGGGCAGAGGGGGCTGTCTGCCCCCACCTGGCCTGCGGCCAGGCCCCCCGAGGATATTTTGGGGCAGATGATGCTGGGTCAGTTTGGCGGTGTGCGCATCCAGTCCGGGTGAAAAGTGATGTGGTCGAGGCTGGCAAAGCGTTGCAGGCGGGCGAGTTCGGCAGTGAGGCGTTTGTGACGGGAATCGCTCCAGCGCAGGCCCGGTTCGGGCCAGAGGGCGGTGATGGCGAGGCTTGCGGTCTTGCGGTCCGCCTTCATGTCGATGCGCCCAACGAGGCGGTCACCGTCGAGCAGCGGGAAGACGTAATAGCCGTAGCGGCGTTTGGCGGCGGGGGTGAACACCTCGATCCGGTAGTGGAAAGCGAACAGGCGCTGGGTGCGGTTGCGGTCGCGCAGGGCGGGATCAAACGGGCTGAGCACGCGCAGGCGGTTGGGGGGCGTCGGGGCCTGTTCGGCCTGTTGCAGCACATCCGGGCGGGCGAGGTGGCGGCGCAGGCTGCCATCGGCATTTGCGACGTCGATGTCGATCAGGCTGCCTTTGGCGCGTTGCTCGGTGGCCCAGGTGCGGGCCTCGGCCGGGGTGACGGTGTCCCAGAAGGCGGCAATTTCGCCGGGGGTGGCAAAGCCGAGCCGGTCGAGGGCGGCCTCGCAGAGCCAGTTGATGCTGTCCTGCGGCGCGGGGCGGTGTCCGTGCGTGGCGGCGGGGATGACACGGCGGGTGAGGTCAAAGAATTTGCGGAAGTTTTCGCGGTGGCAGATCGCGAGATCGCCGCTGCGCCAGAGGTATTCCAGCGCGGTCTTGGACGGGTGCCAGTCCCACCAGCCGCCGGAGGAGCGTTCCTCTCCGCTGCCCACATCTGCCGAGCTGACCGGGCCGTGGGTTTCGATCTGCTGCAGGATGGTGTCGAACTTTTCCTCGAACCCGGCGCGGCGGTCGGATTTCCAGCGGGCGCGCATGGCGGTGGCGTTGCGCTGGAACCGCAGCTGCCAGTGCGGGAAAAAGTCGGTGGGGATCACGGCCGCGTCATGGGTCCAGTGTTCGAACAGGCAGCGGTCACGTTCCAGCAGCGGGGCGAGGTTTTGCGGGCGGTACGTGGCGCGCCGCGCGAACAGGATCATGTGGTGCGCGCGTTCCAGCGTGCTGATGCTGTCGATCTGCACGAAGCCAAGGCGCTGGATCAGGGCGAGCAGATCCGCGCCCCGGGACGGGCCGGTGGGGGCCTCGGCCAGCGCGTGTTTGTGCAGGAACAGCCGCCGGGCGGCGCGGTTGTCGAGGGTCGGGATCACGCCCTAGCGCCGTTTCAGCGTATCGCCATAGGTGATGGTCGGCGTGAGTTCGGTGATCTTATCATAGGGGGCGTCGGGGTTTTCGACGCGGTCGGCGATGATCTGTGCGGCCTTGGTGCCGATTTCCAGTCGGCAGGCATCCATCGTGGCAAGCTGGCGGGGCAGGCCTTGCAGCAGTTCGACCCCGTTGAAGCCGGCAAGGCCGATCTGGCCGGGGATGTTGATGCCCTGTTCCAGGAGGTAGAGCAGCCCGCCCGCGCCGATCATGTCGTTGGAATAGTAGAGGAAGTCGAGGTCCGGGGTGCGTTCGAGCATCTCGCGTGTCATCTCGCGCCCCTTGGCGAGGGCCGATCCGCCGGAGTAGAATTCGCGGTCGGCAATTTCGATACCGCCTTTTGCCAGAGCTTCGGTGAAGCCTTCGAAGCGTTTGCGCGCGCGATGGTCAAGTGGCATCTTGGTGCCCATGAAGCCGATGCGTTCATAGCCCGCCTTCATGATCGCCTGCGCCATCATCCGCCCCGCCCGGCGGTGCGAGATTCCGACCATGGCATCGACTGGCGTGCCGTCGACATCCATGATCTCGACCACCGGGATGCCGGAGGCCTTGAGCATGGCGCGGGACGGATCGGTGCGTTCCAGACCGGCGATGATCACGCCGGAGGGGCGCCAGGAGAGCATTTCGTAAAGCACACGCTCTTCTTTTTCCGGTAGATAGTCGGTAACTCCGAACACCGGCTGCAGGTCTGTCTGTTCCAGCACATGGCTGATGCCGGTCATCACCTCTGGAAAGACCATGTTGGAGAGCGACGGGATGATCACCGCGACAAGGTTCACGCGCTGGCTGGCGAGCGCGCCTGCGATCTTGTTGGGCACGTAGCCAAGGGTTTTTGCCGCCTCAAGCACCTTTTCGCGGGTGGCGATCGAGACATCGCCGCGGTTGCGCAGCACGCGGCTGACGGTCATTTCGGACACGCCCGAAGCTTCGGACACGTCGCGGAGGGTGAGGGGGCGATGATCGTCGTGTGCCAAGGGGCAAGTGTCCTGTTGCTGGTGTTGCGTGACGTTAACGTACTGGGTTGCGCGGGCACAAGATAATCCGTCCGCCGGGGGCGAATGCCCGGCGGGGGCATCCGGGTGCAGCGGAGGGGCGTTAGGGCATCCCGCCTTAAACGGGACCACCTGTTCGCTGTGTGTCGGCTGCGCCGCCAACGCGAAAAGCGATGAGTGTGTTTCAGGTGAAAGGCGAGGCGCTATAGGGTATTGCTGGAAGAGGGTAAGGCCTGTATATCACCGCCCAAGAGGATTGTGTCTGCGTAGCTCAGCTGGATAGAGCACAGGATTCCTAGTTATAAATTGGGCGTTGCGACCGGAAACGACGCAATGGATCTGCTCAAATTCGGGGAACGCTACGGTGCGCTTGCACCTTGCCAATCCCGAGCCAAGCCCCGCAAGGGGAAGGTGTAGAGACTGGATGGGCAGCACCTAAGGACGCCATGTCTAGGGTGAAGGGACAGTCCAGACCACGAACGCCCGCAAAGGCGGCGGTGAAAGCCGAAGTGGTATGAATCCTGGGGCCGTGGGTTCGAATCCCGCCGTGGACACCATCCTCTTTTTCTTCCTCAGGCGGCTGTGATGCGCGGATTTGGCGACGATCTGGATCAGGCGTTTTGCGGGCTTTTCAAGCCGAGATATGGTGATATTTCTGTCTGCGGAACCAGAGACCGCGCAGCATGCCAGATCCCTACAGCGTCGTGACCGCTATTTTCCGTATTCTCGTAACCTCCAGCCCGGTTCGCGTGCGCGCCGCGACGCTGGTGGCGCATGGGCCGGGGCGGGATATGGGGTGTTTTGCAGGTGGGCCTTCCGGTCATTTCCCGACCGGACTGGCGGTTCTGTTTGGTTGCGCGCGGCGGCAAGCCGCGCGGCATCTGTGGACGGCAGCAGAAAGATGACGACATGACCCTCCTTCCCCCCGCGCTTGTGCCCATCCTGTTGTTGATCGGGTCGAATATTTTTATGACTTTCGCCTGGTACGGGCATCTGAAATATACCGACCGCCCGATGCTTCTGGTCATCATCGTCAGCTGGTCGATTGCGTTTTTCGAATATTGCCTTGCCGTTCCTGCCAATCGGATCGGACACGCCGTTTATTCGACTGCCGAACTCAAGGTCATGCAGGAAGTCATCACGCTGTGTGTGTTTGCGGGGTTTTCCGTGTTCTACCTTGGCGAGCGGTTGACCCTCAATCATCTGGTCGGTTTCAGCCTGATCTGTGCGGGTGTGTTTTTCGTGTTCAAGGCCCCAATTCCGAGCTGAGCACGAGACATCGCGGACTTGAAGCGTCCCGCCTTAAACTTTCATCGCTTGTTCGCTGCCTGTGGGCTGCGCCTGCGACGCGAACACGCGATGAGTCTGTTTCAGGTTAAAGGTGGGACGCTCCAGAAGCGTTTATTGCCTGACTTTGCCGGGATGTCCCTGGCCTCTGCCTTCGGGCGGCTGGGCAGGCAGATGGTGCCTGCCGTGGGGGCGAAAACGGATCAGGCGTCGGTGCGGGAGGTGCGGCGGCGTTCGGCCTGCATCAGGGGGCGCGTTGTGGTCCAGATCTTGGGCAGGGTGTCTATTGCCGCGACCAAGCGGGCGGTGTCATGCGCCTTGGCAGCTTGTTCGACCGTGACCAGTGCTGTCCTCAGATCAAGGGCCCCCAGGGCTGCCGCGCTTCCGGCAAGGCGGTGGGCTGTGGCGGCGATCTCTGCGAGGGGATGGTGCGCATGATCGCACAGCTCATCCATGATTTCGTCGGTTTCGGTGATGAAACGGTCCAGCAGTGACTGCAGGGGTTTGACGCCAAGGGTGGCGCGCAGATCCTCCAGATAGGCGGTTGAAATCGTCTGGGACAGTTCGGGACTCTCTGGTGCCAACGTCTGTGTCTTGCCGATCTTGTGCGCCACGTGATTCGAGACGATGCGGATCAGGCCCTTCTGGGTCAGCGGCTTTGTAAGGATATCGTTCATGCCATCGTTGCGGAAAGCGGCCTGTTCTTCGGCCATCGCATTGGCGGTGAGTGCGATGATCGGGGTCTGCGACGATGGGCCTTGCCCGGCGCGGATGGCGCGCGTGGCTTCGCGCCCGTCAAGGACCGGCATGCTGATATCCATCAGGATCAGATCGAAGTGTTCGGTTTCTGCCAGATCTACCGCAATCTGCCCGTTGCGGGCCTCTGTGACCTTGTGACCGGCGGCGGTCAGCATTTCCCGGGCGACCATGCGATTGATTTCGTTGTCTTCGACCAGAAGGATGTTGCTTGCAGGGGATTTCCGTGCGCGCGCAATGCTTTGCATCACGGCTTCTGGCGGCGCGATCGCCTTGACCGGGAAGCGGATGCAGAAGGCACTGCCTTCGCCAAGGATGCTTTCAACCTCGATGGTGCCCCCAAGCGCCTTTACGAAGCGCTGCGCGATACCCAGACCCAGACCGGTGCCACCTACTTCGCGGTCATAAGAGCTGTCGCCGGTCATGAAATCGTCAAAGATCTGGGACTGAAGTTCCGAATCCATGCCGATGCCGGTGTCGCTGATGATGAACTGAAGTTCGCACACATCAGCGGAGTCATTGATTATCTCAACCTCGACGGTGACACGGCCGTTGCGGGTGAATTTCACTGCATTGCCGACGACGTTCATCAGGATGTGCTGGATGCGGTCGCGATCCGCGCTGATCCAGTCGACCGACGGGCCGTTCCAGTTCCAGTCCAACTCTGTGTCATTGGCGATGGCGGCGCCGCTCTGGCTGTCGACGATGTCCTGCAGCAGGGCGGAGATGTTCATCGAGATGGGGCGCAGGCGCAGTTTGCCCGCGTCGTATTTGGTGATGTCCAGCACGTCCGAAATATGGCTCATCAGGAGCCGGCCAGAGGTTTCCATATTCCGGATATAGCGGAACTGTTTTGCGCTGAGCCGGGTTTCGCGCAGCAGGGACAGATTGCCCAGAAGACCGTTGAGGGGGGTGCGAATCTCGTGGCTCATGGTGGCGAGGAAATCCGTCTTGGATTTTTCCCCCGCAACGGCGCGGTCGCGTGCGGAGACCAGATCCTGTTCGGCCTTCACCCGATGGGAAATGTCACGCAGGAAGGCGATGAAGATCTCGCCCTCTTCGGTCATGGCGGATTGGACGGCAAATTCCAGGGGAATGATCGCGCCATTGGCGCGCTTGCCATCCATCTTAATCCGGCCCATGCCGACGACATGCCTTTCGCCATTTTTACGCAACTGCTGCATGCCCTTGTTGTGCGCTTCGCGCAGATAGTCGGGCACGATCAGTGCGCCGACATCATTTCCGATGGCATCATTTGCCGCATAGCCGAAGATCTGTTCGGCGGCAGAGTTGAAATCACGTATCCGGCCATGAGAATCCGTGACAATGACCGCGTCCAGGGCGGTGCTCGTGACAACTTTTATTCGATCATTGATCTGCACGACTTCGCTGCGTCTGCGGATGTTCTGGATGTTGAGATTGTTGAGGTAGACGACAAGCACCACAAGCGCTGCCAGCAGAAAGGCCACGACGAGGGCCATCTGGATCAGGGTGAAAGCGATTTTGGTCCGGCGGATGTCTGAATCCTGTGCGAAGAAGACCAGCCCGGAATTTGACATCGTGCGCACACCGGCGCGTGCCTCACGTGTTATGATCAGCAGCTCGGGCAGGGCCTGAGCAAATTCTTCATCGGTGCCGTCGATCACTTGGGCGGCGCGAAAAATGAAGGCTTTCACAATCTCCAGGTTTCTGGAAAATTCAGGCAGGCTGCGCAGCCCCTCATAATTCGACGCCTGATCCAGTGTGATGATCCGGCTGTAAAATATGTCGAATTCCTGCCTGATCTGGTCAAGATCTGGTTCCTTTCGAACCGAGGCAATGCCCAGGGCCAGCCTGTATTCCAGAAACTCCACCTCGGCCTGTGACAGGGTCCACTGCACGTTGTCCGAGTTGGCCGATGTCAGCAAACGCAAGTCCCGCACGACGTTCATTGCCAGAAGAAAAAGAACGGACAGCCCGATAATACCAACCACCGCGCCGAGCAGCAGCTTGAACCGGGATATCTGCGTCTTCTGGATCGGCATCACAAAGTGCTCTTGCTAAAATAAAGGACACCCGGCGTGGGGCCGGGTGGCGTCGGGCTTACTTCAGAGCCGTGATACGGTCGAGTTGCCAGATGCTGCGGGAGTAGATCACTTCGGTTCTGTAGTTCGCATTCAGATCATACGGATATACGAGCCACAGCGGACCCTTGTCGCGCAGGGTCATTGTGCGACCGTCCATTTCATAGGCCAGTATAGGGCCGTTCTGGACAGCGTCGGAGATCGGGATGTCGATGGCATAATCGTTGACGGCCGTCGCACGCAGCGTTTCGCCTTCGATGCCGAGGCTTTCGACCAGAACGTTCAAGGGGACGCCCTTGAAGCTGCGCGTGCCCTTGGTCCAGATTGTCGAGGTGCTGAATGTCGTGCTGTCCATGGCGTTGAGCATGGCCAGATCGAACTGTGCGGTGTCGTCTACATTTGTGACATCAATGTCCCCGGAAACGGTCAGGATGACCGGTCCTGCAGGTGCGGGAAGAGCCTGGGCCGTGGCAGCGATGGCAGTGAAAACTGTCATGACAACGGCGTAAAATAGTGCTCGGTTCATCGGAGCATCCTTTATTCTATGACGGCATCATAACACGAAAATGTTTCTTGCGCATTGGGTCAGACGAATAGCCTCATACTCTTTGGTATAGGCTGCGAAATTTTAGACATAGAATGGCGGGATTATACGCTACCTGACAGGCCAGAGAGTCAGATCTTTGACAGATGCGCAGAACATCGCCCAAAGCAGGTTGTTTTGGCTGCTTGCGTTGGGCGGGATGCTGGTCTTTGGCCCGAAAGTCAGTAGGCGCCGCGCCCGGAAAAGACCGCGCCGAAGGTCTTTGCGATCAGGAACAGGTCCAGTTGCAGCGTGCGCGTGGCGGCGTAGGACAGGTCCATTTCGACCATCTGGTCAAAGCCGATGGTTGCGCGGCCAGACACTTGCCACACACCGGTGATGCCGGGTTTGACCGCCAGACGGCCATGGGCGCGCTGGGGGTAGGCGGCCACTTCGCAGGGCAGGGCGGGGCGCGGGCCGACGATGGCCATGTCGCCGCGCAGCACGTTCAGAATCTGCGGCAGTTCGTCGATGGAAAAACGGCGGATGAAGCGGCCGACGCGGGTCACGCGCGGATCGGTGCGCGACTTGAAGCAGACGCCGTCGCGGTCCGAGGTCGCGATCAGCGCGGCGCGGCGTGCTTCGGCATCGGTGGACATGGAGCGGAACTTGAAGATCGTGAAGGCAGTGCCGTTGCGGCCGACGCGGGTCTGCTTGAACAACACCGGGCCGCGGCTGTCGGCCTTGATGGCCAGCGCCGTGATGGCCAGAAGCGGTGAGAGGAGCAGCAGTGCGCCTGCCGACACGGTGATGTCGAGAAAGCGTTGCTGCAGATCGGCGACGGAAGTCCGGGTCAGGGAGGTTTTCACCGCACGCCAGATCCGCGCCATCCGTGTCGGGCGGACAGGTGCCAGTTCCGTTACGGAGTTCAGGACCGGAAAGCCAAAGAGTTCGGCCACTGCGGACGGGGCATCCGGGCGGTTTGCGGGCGTGAGCAGATCGATGTCGCGTGCCGCCAGATTGAGGCTGGTGACGTGGCCCAGTTCAACGGTGTCAAATTGGTCGTCGAGAGCGGAGAGTGCGGCGTGTTTCATTGGCTAAGTCCCTGAGACATATACTGTATGCTCAAGGTGACGCGTGGCGCCATTTCGCTCAACGAAGCGGACGGACAGCCGAAGGGGACTTTGGTTAACGATTCCTTACTTGTGGGACTGGGGGCTATCCTAGAGGATATAAGGTCTATCGAAAGTGCTGTAGCGGCTTTGCGGATTTTCGACGTGCACCGGCCCGGTGCAGGGTTTACCAATCAGTAAACTTATGGAGAGAACGATGCGCGTATTGATTGCTGATGATCACGACTTGCTGCGCGACACGCTGGTTCTGTTTCTGCAATCACACGGGGACATTGAAACCAGCACAGCGGCAGATCTTGCAGGTGCCTGTAAGCTGATCGAAACGCAGGAGCGGTATGACCTTGTCCTGCTGGACCTTAACATGCCGGGCATGAACGGGCTGGAGGGGCTGAAGACGGCGCTTGCCTTGAAGGGTGGGCAACGGGTTGCCCTTTTGTCTGGCAGCGCAACGCGCGAGATCGTCGAACTGGCGCTCGAAGCCGGTGCCGCCGGGTTCGTGCCAAAGACGCTGCCCGCGAAATCCATGATCAACGCGGTCAAGTTCATGGCCATGGGCGAACAATATGCTCCGATCGATTTCATGACAGCGGTGGATGAAACGCCGACGCATCCGCTGGCGGGCAAGCTGACCCCACGCGAATTGCAGGTGCTGCGGGGTCTGACCGAGGGTAAGTCCAACAAGGAAATCGCCCGCGATCTGCAGATCACCGAACCGACGGTCAAGCTGCACATGAAGACGCTGTACCGCAAGGTCGGCGCGGGCAACCGCACGCAGGCCGCGCTGATTGCGCGCGAAGCCGGTTTGTTCTGATCCGGGCTGCCCGTTTGGATATTTAGGGGCCAAGTTACGCTAAGTTCAGGCGAGTATGCCGTTTGCCGTATCCTGCAGGGCGGGCAGGATCTCTCGTCTGACGCGGTCAAAATCAAAGCTGTGGGCCGAGACCGACACTTGAACGGCGGCCTGTGCACGGCTGTCCACCCCACGGATCGGAAGAGCGACGCTGATTTCGTTCAGGATCATCTGGTTTGCAGTGATTGTGAAGCCGTTGCGCATGGCCTGTTCCACATCCTGTCGGATCTCCTCGCGGTCTGTCACGGTTTTTGGAGTGACCGCCTGAATGGGCCAGGTGGCGACCGCGGTTTCCCATTCGGGCTGAGGCCAAGTGGCGAGCATCACGCGCCCTGCGGCGGTTGCGATGGCGGGCAGGCGGCGCCCGACGATGCTGGCCGCAAACTGTGTGCGCTGGTTGGGCAGGCGCAGCGCATAGATGATGTGATCACCCGACATCTGCGCAAGGTTCACTGTTTCGCCGATGGAGCGGCTGAGTGCGACCAGCTTGGGCATGGCCCGCGCGATCAGCGGATCGGACCAGTAGTAAGCATAGGCCAGTTCAAGCCAGGCATGGGACGGGCGAAAGCGGCGCGAGGTGGGGTCCTTGTCCAGCATCCCCTCCACATGCAGCGTATAGGCAAGCCGCTGTACCGCGCTTTTGTCCAGGCCGGTGCGGGCCACAAGCTCTGCCAGCGACAGGGAGGTGTGCGATTCGTCAAAGGCGCGCAGCACGCGCAGGCCTTTCGACAAGGTGCCGACAAACAGCGAGTTCTGGCTTTTGTCTGCGTCTTTATCGGGCACGCTTTGGTCCTTCCTTCAAATTCGCAGGCATAGCAGGGTTGACGTCGCCCCGGTCCTTGCGCTTAGACTGATCATATGACGATATGCCGTATCGCATAGTGATACAATAAAATGCGAGCGGCAAGACAAAGAGTTGTTCACCAACAGGGAAGACAGATGACCCGGACTTTGCTCAAGACAACCGCTCTGGCTGCTTTTGCCGCCAGCCTTGCCATGCCGACCTTTGCGAACCAGGCTGACGACACGCTGAATGTCGCCTTCACGAAGGAACTGGAAAACGTCGACAGCTACTTCAACTCGTCACGCGAAGGCGTGGTGATGCAGCGCGCGGTCTGGGATGGCCTGATCTATCGCGATCCCGCGACAAATGAATATGTCGGCAATCTGGCCACCAGCTGGGACTGGATCGACGACACCACGCTGGAGTTCAAGCTGCGCGAAGGTGTCACCTTTCACAACGGCGAAGTGTTCAACGCCGATGATGTGGTGTTCACCGTCAATTACGTCGCGAAAGAAGAGAACGGCGTGAAGACGCAGCGCAACGTGAACTGGATGGAATCGGCCGAAAAGATCGATGACTACACGGTGCGCATCCATCTGAAGGAAAAGTTTCCGGCGGCGATCGAGTTCCTGTCGGGTCCGGTGTCCATGTACCCCAACGAGTATTACGCCGAGGTTGGCCCGTCCGGCATGGGGCTGAAGCCCGTCGGCACCGGCCCTTACAAGGTGGTAGACGTGGTGCCGGGCCAGCACTTTGTTCTGGAAAAGAACGAAAACTACCACGACAGCCCCAAGGGTGAGGCCCAGATCGCCAAGATCGACATCCGCACCATCCCGGATGTGAACACGCAGATGGCCGAAATCTTTTCAGGCTCATTGGATTTCATCTGGCAGGTGCCGACCGATCAGGCCGAGAAGCTGGCGCAAATGGATCAGTTCACCGTCGCCAATGCCTCGACCATGCGGGTGGGCTATCTGGATATGGATTCGGCGGGCCGCTCGGGCGCCGATAACCCCTTTACCAACAAAAAAGTCCGTGAGGCGGTCAACTATGCGATCAACCGCCAGGAGCTGGTGGATGCCCTGCTGAAGGGCGAAAGCGAAGTCATCTATACCGCCTGCTTTCCCAGCCAGTTCGGCTGTGCGCAGGATGTGCGCCAGTTCGAATACAACCCCGAACGCGCCAAGGAACTGCTGGCGGAAGCCGGGTATCCGGACGGGTTCACGACCGAATTCTATGCCTATCGCGACCAGCAATATGCCGAAGCGATTGCAAGCTACCTGAACGCCGTGGGCATCAAGACCGATTTCCGGATGCTCCAGTATTCTGCGCTGCGCGAGCTGAACATGGACGGCAAGACGCCGCTGTCGTTCCAGACCTGGGGCAGCTATTCGGTCAACGATGCCTCTGCCATGGTCAGCCAGTTCTTCAAACACGGCTCACTGGACAGCACGCGGGACGATCAGGTGCTGGAATGGCTGAACATTGCCGACAGTTCGACCGATCCCGACGTGCGCAAGGAAAACTACAAGCTTGCGCTGCAGCGGATCGCGGACGAAGCCTTCTGGGCGCCGATGTTCAGCTACAACACCAACTACGTCTTTACCAAGCAAGTCGCCTATGAGCCGACAGCCGATGAAGTGCTGCGGTTCGTGGACATGAGCTGGAACTGAGATCTGACGGGGCAGGGCGCCTGCGTGCCCTGCCCACCCCACCGTTTACCGAAACCCTAGACGCGTCTGGCCCGGACCCATTTCCGTGGCACGCCCGAGGTATATCCCATGCTTCCCTTCATTCTGAAACGACTGGGGCTGGCGCTGCTGGTGGCCTTTACCGTCAGTTTCATCAGCTTTTCGCTTTTGTTCCTGTCGGGAGATCCCGCTGCGGCCCTTGCCGGTGAAACCGCCAGTGGCGAGGATATCGAGGCGATCCGCACGCTTTACGGGTTTGACCGTCCCATGATGGTGCAATACGGCGAATGGCTGTTTTCGGCGGTGCGGGGCGATTTCGGCGAAAGCTATTATTTCAAGCTGCCTGTGGCGAGCCTGATCACCGACCGGTTGCAGGTGACCATGTTGCTGGGGCTGTGCGGGATCACCTTTGCGCTGCTGACGGCTGTGCCGCTGGGCGTGGCGGCGGCGATCCGGCCCAATTCGATGATCGACCGGCTGGCGCTGTTTCTGTCGGTCGCGGGGCAGGCCCTGCCATCCTTCTGGTTCGGGCTGATCCTGATTGTCCTGTTTTCGATCAAGTTCCAGATCCTGCCGCCTTCGGGGGCCGAGAGCTGGCGCCATTTTGTCATGCCCACCATCGTTCTGGGCTATTACGCCATGCCGGCGATCATGCGCCTGACGCGGGCCGGGATGCTGGATGTGCTGAATTCGGACTATATCCGCACCGCCCGTGCCAAGGGCGCCGGAGAGGGCCGAGTGCTGTTCAAACACGCGCTGCGCAATGCGATCATTCCGGTGGTCAGCTTGGCGGCAGTGCAGATGGGATTCATGCTGGGCGGCTCGATCGTGGTTGAATCGGTCTTTGCGCTGCATGGCGCGGGCTATCTGGCCTGGGAAAGCATCGCGCGCAACGATTTGCCCACGGTGCAGGCGCTGATCCTGATCTTCTCGATGTTCTACATCACCTTCACCTTTCTGGCCGACGTGTTGAACGCCTGGCTGGACCCCCGGATGCGGAGCGCCTGATATGAGTGACATCACCGATCCCCTCACCCAGGAATTTCAGGCCCCGAGCCCGCGCGAGATGCTCAAGCAACGCGCGAAGGGGCATCTGGGCCTTTTGACGGGTCTGGGCATTGTCGGCCTGCTGGCGCTGGTTGCGATCTTTGCGCCACTGCTGGCACCCCACGACCCCTATGCCCAAAGCCTGATGACACGCATGGAGCCGCCGGTGTTTCTGGGTGGTGACTGGGACCATCCGCTGGGCACCGACCATCTGGGCCGCGACTACCTGTCCCGGCTGATCTATGGCGCGCGGGTGTCCCTGATGATCGGCGCGATTGCCGCGCTGATTTCGGGGGTGATCGGCACGACGATGGGGGTGGCCGCGGGCTATTTCGGCGGCAAGGTCGATGCGTTCGTGACGTTCCTGATCAACGTGCGGCTGGCCATGCCGGTGGTGCTGGTGGCGCTGGCGGTTGTCGCGATCCTGGGCGGGTCGCTGACCGTCGTGATCTGTGTGCTGGGTCTGCTGCTGTGGGACCGGTTTGCGGTTGTCATGCGCGCGTCCACCCTGCAGATCAGCAGGCGCGATTATATCGCCGCGGCGCGGGCGGTCGGGGCATCGACGCCGCGGATCCTTCTGACAGAGATCATGCCCAACATCTTCAATAACCTGATCGTGGTGATCACGCTGGAAATGGCCCATGCGATCCTGCTTGAGGCGACGCTGAGCTTTCTGGGGCTTGGGGTGCAGCCGCCGACGCCGTCCTGGGGGCTGATGGTGAGCGAGGGCAAGAACATGATGCTGTTCGAACCCTGGCTTGTTCTGATCCCCGGCGCGGTGCTGTTCGTGCTGGTGCTTGCGATCAACCTGATGGGCGACGGGCTGCGCGATGTCACCGCCCCAGAAAACCGGAGCTGATGCCATGACCGAGGACACGCTATTGGAGGTCAGGAACCTCACCCTGGATATCCCGGCAGGCGGCGGCACGCTGCATGCGGTGCGCGGGATCGATTTTGATCTGAAACGCGGCGAGACGCTGTCCATCGTAGGCGAAAGCGGGTCGGGCAAATCGCTGACCTCGCTCGCGCTGATGGGGCTGCTGGGCAACAGCATCAAGCGCAGCGCCGATGTGATGCGCTTTGATGACATCGACCTGCTGACGGCATCGCGCAAGACCATGCGCAGCCTGCGCGGCAACCGCATGGCGATGATCTTTCAGGAACCCATGACCTCGCTTAACCCGGCCTATACCATCGGCGATCAGCTGATGGAGGCGCTGCTGCTGCATCGCCGCGTCGGGCGGGCCAAGGCGCGGGAGCGGGCGGTCGAGCTGCTGGAAAAGGTCGGCATCACCTCGGCTGGGAGCAGGTTGGGCCAGTATCCGCATCAGCTGTCGGGTGGGTTGCGTCAGCGGGTGATGATTGCCATGGCGCTGATGTGCGAACCGGATCTGCTGATTGCGGATGAGCCGACCACAGCGCTGGATGTGACCATTCAGGCGCAGATCCTGCGGTTGCTGGTCGAACTGACCCGCGAGATGAACATGGCGATGATCCTGATCACCCATGATCTGGGGGTCGTGGCCCGGGTCGCGGACAAGGTTGCGGTGATGTATGCGGGCGAGCTGGTGGAAACCGGACCGGCGCGGCCGGTGTTCGCCCGACCCAGTCATCCCTATACACGCGGCTTGCTGCGCTGCATTCCGCAGCCGGGCAAGACGGCACGGGGGGCGGATCTGGGCACCATTCCGGGCATCGTGCCGTCGCTGATCGGTGATGTGACAGGCTGCGCCTTTCGCACCCGCTGCGCCCATGCGCAGCCGACCTGCCGCAAGCAGATCCCGGTGCGCGGCGAGGTTCCCCATCAATTCCGCTGCGTCCATGCCGACGGGGCGATCTCTGCCGAGAGGGAAACCGCATGAGCGACGCCATTCTGAAGCTCGATCAGGTCAAGAAGACCTATACGATCAAGCAGGGGCTGTTCGGTGCGCGCAAGCCGCTGACGGCGGTGAACGATGTGACGCTGTCGCTGGAAAAGGGCGAGGTGCTGGGGCTGGTCGGGGAATCCGGCTGTGGCAAGTCCACGCTGGCCAAGCTGCTGCTGGGGCTGGAAAAGCCGACCTCGGGCCAGGTGCTGGTCGAGGGCAAAGAGCTGCATGGGCTGGACCGGCGCGCGCTGGCCAGCCGGTTGCAGCCGATCTTTCAGGATCCCTATTCGTCGCTGAACCCGCGAAAGTCGATCTATGACCTCATCTCGTTGCCGCTGCGGGTGCATGGGGTTGGCGACCGTGCAAGCCAGCGCAAGGCGGTAAAGGATATTTTGGAGGTTGTCGGCCTGCCGCAGCGGGTGATGAACACCTATCCCAGCCAGATGTCGGGGGGGCAGCGTCAGCGCGTGGCCATCGCCCGCGCGCTGGTGATGCGGCCCGAAATCGTGATCTGTGACGAGCCGACCTCGGCGTTGGATGTGTCGGTGCAAAGTCAGATCCTGAACCTGCTGGCGCATTTGCGGCGCGATTTTGGCCTGACCTATCTGTTCATCAGCCATGACCTGGCGGTGGTTGAACACCTCGCCACGCGCGTGGCGGTGATGTATCTGGGCCGGATCGTCGAAGAGGCGCCGGTGGCGGATCTGTTCGAGCGGCCCCGCCATCCCTATACGCGGGCGCTGCTGAGTTCGGTGCTGACGCCGGAGCCGGGCAAGGGGGTTCCCGAAACCTCGCTTGGCACGGCTTATCCCAACCCGATCAATCCGCCGTCGGGATGTGCCTTTCATCCGCGCTGCCCGCTGGCGACGGCGCATTGCAAACAGGTTGCGCCCCGTCCGGTTGACACCGAGGGTGGGCGCGTCGAATGCCATCTGCACGACCCCGAAAGCCCCATGTACCAAAAGGACGCCGCCTGACCCATGACCTCTTCCCTGTCGCTGACCCAGAGCACCCGCAAGACCGTGATCGAAACCGCAGGCGGCGTTGTCGCCTCGCAACACCGGCTGGCGGCCGAGGCCGGGGCCGAGGTGCTGCGGGCCGGGGGGGATGCGGTGGATGCGGCAGTGGCCTGTTCCTTTGTTGTGGGGGTGCTTGAACCCTGGATGAGCGGCCCTGCGGGCGGTGGTGCGGCGCTGCACTGGCGTGCGGATACGGGTGAGGCGGTGGCGATCAATTTCGGGATGCGCTCCCCCAAGGGCCTGCGCATCGAGGATTATCCGCTGTCGGGCGAAGGCAAGGCAGGCGATCTGTTCCCCTGGGAGCGGGTGACGGAAGACCGCAACGTGCAGGGGGCAAAAGCCATTGCCGTACCGGGCACGGTGGATGGTCTGGGCCAGGCACATGACCGGTGGGGGCGGATGCCATGGTCTGATCTGCTGCAGCCCGCGATTGCCCGCGCCAGAGAGGGGATGCTGGTGGACTGGTACGCCGCACTTCTCATCGCGTCGAGCGCCCGGGATCTGGCGAAGGATGCGGATGCGGCTGCGCTGTTTCTGGATGAGGGGCAGTGGCCCAAGGGGTCCGGCTGGACCGCGATCCCGGAAAACCGGCTGGATCAGTCGCGGCTGGCCGACAGTCTGGATATCCTTGCACGCGGTGGTGCGCGGGCGTTCCACGAGGGTGATCTGGCGCAGGCCATGGCGCGGGATGTGCAGGACAAGGGCGGTTCGCTGAGCGCGCAGGATCTGGCGGGTTATCGCGCCTGGATGGGGGCACCGCTGCGGGTTGATTACCGCGATGCGGCCTATCACGTCATGCCGGGGCTGACCGCCGGGCCGACTTTTGCCCATGTGATGGCCGAGCTTGAAGGCGCCGATCTGAGCAGTGATCCGGCCACCTATGCCGCCTATGCCAATGGCCTGCGCGCCGCGTATGCCGCCCGTCTGGGCAAGATGGGCGACACCGGAGAGGTGCCGGAGGCGCCCGGCTGCACCACGCATTTTTCGGTGGTGGACCGCGCGGGCAACATGGTGTCGCACACGCAGACCCTGCTTTCGATCTTTGGCAGCCGTGTCGTGTCGCCCACAACCGGGTTCCTGATGAACAACGGGATCATGTGGTTCGATCCCGAACAGGGCAAGCCGAATTCGCTGGGTCCGGACAAGGCGTGCCTGATGAATGTCTGTCCGATCCTGGGCGAACAGGGTGGGCGCCGCTTTGCCATCGGCGCCTCTGGCGGGCGCAAGATTGTCGGGGCGGTGGCGCAGCTTGCGTCGTTCATGGTCGACAAGGGCATGAGCCTAGAGCAGGCATTCCATCATCCGCGCATCGATGTGTCGGGTGGGGACGCTGTCATAGCGGATGACACGCTGTCCGCGGCAGTACTCGAGCGGCTGGCGGCGGATGCGCCGTTGCGCACCACGCGCCGCAGCGTGCTGCCCTATGCCTTTGCCTGCCCGGCGGGTGTGCTGCGCGATGCGGGCCGCAACAGCGGCTGTACGGAAATCATGTCGCCCTGGGGCGATGCCGCTTTGGAAGACGGAGAAAAGACAGAATGACCCGCGATGCTGCCATTGCACATGTGAGTGACTATTTCGACCGGGGCACGTTCCAGTCGGAGCTTTCTGACCTCGTGACCTATCGTTCCGAAAGCCAGAACCCCGCCGACGCGGCGCGCGCCGAATGCCGCCGCTATCTTGAGGCTGCGATGCTGCCGCGTCTGGATGCCATGGGGTTCACCTGCGAGATCATCGCCAATCCCGACCCGCGCGGTGGCCCGCTGTTGATTGGCGAACGGCACGAGGGTGACGGGCTGACCACGGTGCTGACCTATGGCCATGGCGACACGGTGCGCGGGCAAGAGGGCATGTGGCGCGAGGGGATCGAACCCTGGGTGCTGATCGAAGAGGGGGAGCGGTTGTTTGGTCGTGGTGCGGCGGACAACAAGGGCCAGCATCTGATCAACATCGCAGCCCTTGAGGCGGTTCTGGCCGAGCGCGGCAGTCTGGGATTCAACGTCCGCATCGTGATCGAGATGAGCGAAGAGGTCGGATCGGTCGGCCTGCCCGAGGTGTTCACGCAGTACAAGGACCGGCTGACGGCGGATGTGCTGATTGCGTCGGACGGGCCGCGCCTGCAGCCCGATGTGCCGACGATGTTCATGGGCTCGCGCGGTGGCACGACCTTTGATCTGTTGGTGGAGACACATGAGGGTGCGCATCATTCCGGCAACTGGGGCGGGTTGCTGTCCGATCCTGCGATGATCCTGGCCCATGCGCTGGCGGTGATCACCGACCGGCGCGGACAGATCAAGGTGCCGGAATGGCGCCCCGACAGCCTGACCGCATCTGTACGCGCGGCGCTGAAGGATCTGCCGGTCGCGGGCGGAGAGGGGCCGGCGGTCAATCCCGACTGGGGCGAAGAAAGCCTGACACCGGCCGAACGGGTATTCGGCTGGAACAGCTTTGCGGTGCTGGCCATGGTGTCGGGTGTGCCCGACGCGCCGGTGAATGCGATTTCCGGCTGGGCGCGCGCCACCTGTCAGCTGCGTTATGTCGTGGGCACGAAACCCGAGGATGTGGTGCCCGCGCTGCGCCGTCATCTGGATGCGAACGGGTTCGAGGATGTGCAGATCACCGCGCATGACCGGGGGTTCTTTGCCGCGACGCGGCTGGATCCGGCGCACCCCTGGGCCGAGTTTGTCGGCCAGTCGATCCGCAAGACCAGTGGCGGCGCGCTGCATGTGCTGCCGAACCTGGCCGGATCGCTGCCCAATGACAGCTTTACCGATATCCTGGGGCTGCCGACGATCTGGGTGCCGCATTCCTATCGCGGCTGTTCGCAGCATGCGCCGAACGAGCATGTGCTGAAATCGGTCTGCCGCGATGCACTGCGCGTCATGGCCGGGGTGTTCTGGGATGTGGGCGAAAAGACCGCAACACGCTGAGCCGAGCGAAAAAGAGGGCCGATACCACCGGTTTCGGCCCTTTTCTGTCAGAAATCAGGTTCCGAGCGTTGTTGCGTGCTGGCAATGGCGCAATTTTGACGTGTGGATCTGGTTGTCGTGCCCGATCCGAGCCGGTACCAATCTTCGTGAATACGAGGAGAGGTTGCATGAAATTCCCCACCATCGTCGCGGCACTTGCGGCAGGTATCCCATCCCTTCTGCAGGCAGAAAACCGCATTGATCTGGTACGTCCGGACGCACCCGCGCTGGCGGCGCATGGCGATTACACCGTGGGCGTGCGCACGATGACCTTTACCGATCCCGGACGGATCGATGTGGTCAACGCCACCGAAGACGGCGCACCGCTGCGGTATGACCGCAACATCACGGTCGAGGTCTGGTATCCGGCGGCCGAGGGCACCCAGCCGGGCGGCACCTATCAGACGGTTCTGCGTGATGGCAAAACGCCGGTCACCCTGACGGGCATGGCCGCACGGGATGCGGCCCCGGCCAAGGGATCCTTTCCGCTGGTGCTGATTTCGCACGGCTATCCGGGCAACCGGTACCTGATGAGCCATCTGGGCGAAAATCTGGCCTCCAAAGGGTTTGTCACAGTGTCTGCGGATCACCCTGACAGCACCTATTCCGATCTTGGCGTCTTTGGATCGACGCTGGTGAACCGGCCGATAGATCAGGCGTTTCTGGTGGACAGCATGGCCGCGCTTGAGGATCAGATCGGCGCGATCACCGATGTCGAACGCACGGGTGTTGTCGGCTATTCCATGGGTGGCTACGGCGCGTTGATCTATGGCGGCGCGGGTCTGTCCCAGACAGCGGTGAGCCGCACCGAGCCTGCGGCCTATGCCCCGCCGGAGGAGCTTTTGCGGCGGCACCTGTCGGGCAGCGCATCCCACGGCGATCTGGTCGATCCGCGAGTGAAGGCCGTTGTTGCCATCGGCCCCTGGGGGCGGAACCGGGATTTCTGGGATGCGCAAGGGCTGGCGCAGTTCAAGAAGCCGCTGATGCTGGTTGCGGGCAGCGCGGATGATGTGTCCGAATACCCGGCGATCCGCGAGATCTTTCACGAGACAATCGGCACCCGGCGGCATTTGCTGACCTTTGCGTCCGCAAACCACAATGCCGCCGCACCAATGCCCGCGCCGGACAATTCCTGGGCGGTGTCACAAAGCCTGGGCTGGGCGCCGTTCGAGCACTACGCCGATGCGGTCTGGGATACGACGCGGATGAACAACATCCTGCAGCATTTCACGACGGCCTTCCTTGATCTGCACCTGAAGGGTGACAGCGACAAGGCGCGCTATCTGTCCCTTGTCGAGGCGGCGGAGGACGGCGTCTGGGCGACATCCGAAGACGGCGTGCCAGCGGCCGCGCATTCCTATTGGGAAGGATTTTCCAAGCGCAGCGCAAAGGGTCTGCGTTTTGAAACACTTGAGGCCGAGTGATCATGCCAGATGCGCCGCAGGAAACTGTGGCGCATCCTCAAGGGTTTAGCGCCTGAAAGGACGGCATTTGATCCCGTCACGGGGCACGCGGGCTGCGTTCGGGCGCGTGTTTCGTGACAGTAGCGGGGACGTTCACAGAGCTGTCGCATCGCGGGACTAACAGAAGGCAGGATCACCCAGTCAAGGATCAGCCATGTCTTTTCGTAGCCAATTCCTCTGCGCCACCGCCCTTGTCATGATGCCCATGTTTGCACATGCGGGCGAGCTTGCCTTCAGCCCCGTGCCTTTTGCCGCTGAAGATGCGGCCAAACGCGCCGCGATCGCGACCGACAGCGTGACCATAGATGGCAAGGATTATCCGATTGCGTATCATGTGCTGGCACGCTCTGGCGACAAGATCGCCGGCAACACCTTTGCCGGGCTGACCGGTCGCGACGGCAAGATCGTGATGTCCGAAGATGGTTCTGAGCATATCTCGGCGGATGCCGATTTTACCTCGCTTCTGCCGGTGGGGGACAAGCTGTATTCGGTCACCCATTTTGAATCGCGTCCCGGTGCGATGTATATCAGCGAGCTGTCGCAGGATGCCGACGGCAATCTGAAAGCCATCTCGACCAAGCCGGTTGATTTCTCGGCTTATGGCGGTCTTTGGGTGCCCTGCGCCGGATCCGTGACCCCATGGAACACCCATCTGGGGTCCGAAGAATACCCTGCTGATGCGCGCAGCATCGAAGCGGCCACGAGCCTGGACGATATCGACGATTACGATTTTCCGATGGTGCGTTATGAAGGTGTCGATCCTTCCAAGATGACGCTGGACGAATTCCGCGCTACCTATAAGCCCTATCGCTATGGATACCCCACCGAAATCACCGTGACCGAAGATGGTTCTGCCACCGCGCACAAGCATTTCTCGATGGGTCGCGTGGCTGTCGAACTGGCGAAAGTCATGCCCGACCAGAAAACGGCGTATATTTCGGACGATGGCACCAACGTGGGTCTGTTCCGCTTTGTCGCGGACACCGAGGCGGACCTGAGCGCTGGTAGGCTTTACGCCGCGAAATGGGTTCAGACCTCGGCAGAGGGCGTGGGCGAAGCGGATCTGGAATGGGTTGACCTTGGTCATGCGAAAGACGCGGATGTTCAGGCCGGGATCGAAGCGGATGCCAAATTTTCGGACCTGTTCGAAACTGCCGACATAAACGAAGATGGCACCTGCCCCGAAGGGTTCCTGTCGTCGAATGCCGAAGGCGCTGCCGAGTGCCTGAAGGTGCAGCCGGGCATGGAGATGCTTGCCTCGCGTCTGGAAACCCGCCGGTTCGCGTCGATGATGGGTGCCACCACCGAGTTCCGCAAGATGGAAGGCATTGCCTACGATCCTGATCACAACAAGGTCTATCTGTCGATTTCGGAAGTTGGCAAAGCCATGGAAGCCGGTTCCAAAGGCGACAAGGGTGGCCGTGACGACATCCAGCTTGAGGCAAACAGCTGCGGTGCCGTCTATCAGCTTGACCTTGACGAGGACTATAAAGCGACATCGATGAAGGGTCTGGTTGCCGGCATTCCGATGAGCAAGGAAGCGGTTGCCGCTGCGGCAGATCCGTCCTGCGATCCGGCCCACAACATGTGTGGTGCTGCGGCCGAGGTGAACACCTGTGACATCGACGGCATCGCGAACCCGGACAACGTGACCTACATCCCGGGCTACAACACGGTGATCATCGGTGAAGACACCGGTTCGGGCCATCAGAACGATGTGATCTGGTCGATGAACCTTGAGGACGGATCGCTGACTCGCATCCTGTCCACACCTTACGGTTCCGAAACCACGTCGCCCTACTGGTACCCGGACGTCAACGGCCACGGCTATCTGATGGCCGTGATCCAGCACCCCTATGGTGAATCCGACGAAGACAAGCTGACGGATGCGGCCGATGCCCGCGCCTATGTCGGCTACATCGGGCCGTTCCCGGCCCTCGGCAACTAAAGCGTTTCGGATTTAACCTCAGACAATGGGCATCGGATTTCGCGTTCGACCAAAGGGAGAGACAGCGAACATCCGATCCAAATTTAATCCCAAACGCTGTAAGCGTGCGTTTTAAACCGCTGACAGTTCGGGGCCCGGGTTTCTGGGCCCCGTTTTCTTGAGGATCTTTTCTGCGGAGAAAAAATATGCTGCGTTTGTCTGTCTTTGCGTTTTTGCTCAGTTCCGGGTCGTCTATGGCGGTTGATCTGACAACCACCACTCTGGACAATCCGACGGCCTATATTCCGCCGCAGTGCTATACCAAGACGCTGGATGACGCCGGTGTCGCCCACAACCCCTGCCAGACCTGCCATGTGAGCGCGCGCCGCCCGAATTTCGTCAATGATCCGGTCCTGCAGCAAAGCTATGCGATGCCGGGGCCCGCGCTGGTCAATCCCTGGACCAACCTGTTTGTGGACCGCACTGGCGTTGTTGCCGCAACCGACCCCGCAGAGATCAAGGCCTATGTGGAGCAGGACAATTATCTGGGTACGGATGGCCAGCCGATCCTGGCTGCCAAGCTGGCAGAGGTGCCGGTGGATTGGGACAGCAATGGCGATGGTCAATGGGCGGGTTATGTGCCCGACAGCTATTTCGCCTTTGACGAGGAAGGGTTCGATCACGCTCCGGATGGACGCCTGAGCGGTTGGCGCGCCTTTGCCTATCAGCCGCTGCCGGGCGGGTTCTGGCCCACCAACGGGTCGGGTGATGATGTGCTGATCCGCCTGCCTCAGGCCTATCGTCAGGATGCGTCGGGGGCTGTAGATCTGGAGGTCTACAAGACCAACCTGTCGATCACTGAGGCGCTGATCCGGCGGGCCGATGTGGCGATCGAGCCAACGGATGAGACCGCCATGGGGGTCGATCTGGACCGGGATGGCGTTATGGGGCGCGCGACAGAGGTGGTGTTTTCCTTTGCGCCCCTTGATGGTGAGATGATGTATTGGGCGGGCCTTGCAGGGACTTTGTCTGGCGCAGAGGCACCGCTTGCCGCCGGGCTCTATCCCTATGGGACCGAATTCTTGCATTCCGTGCGCTACCTTGATCCGCAGGGCGACACGGTGGCCATGGCGCCCCGGATGAAAGAGCTGCGTTACATGCGCAAATCGCGCTGGCAGACCTATGCCGACCTTGAAGACAGCGCGCTGGGCGAAAAGAAAGAGGACAGCGATTTTCCCGATCGCACCAAGCAGTTCTTTGGCTCGTCCGAGGCTGGCATTCCCACCGGCAATGGCTGGCGTCTGCAGGGGTTCATCGAAGATGCCGCAGGTGACTTGCGCCCGCAGAGTTTCGAGGAAACCGTGTTTTGCACCGGCTGCCACGGGGGCGTCGGGACGGTGGATGACTCTACCTTTGCCTTTCCCCGCAAGCTGGCCGCCGGATCGTTGCGCGATGGCTGGTATCACTGGAGCCAGAAAAGCCTGTCCGGCACGCCGGATCTGATCCGCGCGGATGGCATGGGCGATTACGTCCATTACCTGCGCACCAACGGGGCAGGCGACGAATATCGCGCCAATAGCGAGGTGATCGAGGCCTGGCTGGATGGAAACCGCAAGCTGAGCGACGCAAAGGCGGCGCAGATCCACGACGATATCGCACCGCTGATCATCCCGTCGCAGGGTCGTGCCATGGCACTGAACGCAGCGTACCGCGACATCGTGCACGGTCAGAGCTTTGCCAAGGGGCGGGATGCGCATGTGACGCCCATGGACAAGACCGTCTGGCGCAAGGTCGAGGACGAGCAGCCGACCGGCATTGAAACGCCCGAACCCGCCTGGTTCGCGCGCCGCTAAAGCGTTCCGCTTTCGCTGGGAGCGGCCCTGCTGGCGGCGCGGTACAGATCCAGGCCGACCGCGTCCAGCCCCGGTGCGCGGATCATCACGTTGAAGTCGTCAGACAGCTGCGTCACACCGTGTTCCGCCCCGGTGTGCTGCGGCGTCACGGTCGCAAAGGGCGGCAATCCTGATGTAGTTGCGCCCCAGCTACGGCGGCAGCATCTGGCGGGCATGACGACCGCAGCCGATATACGGGCCGAGGGTGAAGGTGAGGATCACCAGCATGGGCAGATAGACGCTCAGGATGCGTTTGACGGGACAGCGTTTGTGCAGGGCCATCAAGACACCGCCTTTCCGATGCGGCGGACATAGAAGACGACAATCAGCATGAGCCTCAGCGTGAAGAGCACTGTGATGGCTGATTCATATCCAAAGTCGGGGTTAGTGCGCATTGACGAAGGCATAAAGCGGCAGGCTGTCGACCGTCGCCTGACAGAGCGCTGCGGTTGCGGTGTCCAGCTTTCGGTGTCGGCTTTGATCACCGGCAGTTGCCCTGACGCCTCGTTGAACCAAGTGTTGTTTCCGGGCTAGGACAGGAAGCTGATCCATTTCCAGGCGTCTTCATTGTCTTCGGCGCCGGGCATCACGGCGGTCCTTGCGTCGCCAAAGGCGCTCCAGCGGCCACCGCCACATTCTGGCACGATGGCCGCAGCGACCGTGCCGCCCAATGCCTTGACCATGCCGTTGGCCGATCCGCTGTGGTGGATTGTGATTGCGGTATTGCCCGCCTTGAAGGCGCCGATGATTTCCTGAAAGCTCTCATTGGGGGCCGAGGGCGGGAACACCTTGTCCTTCTGGAACAGATCCGCGACGCATTCTGTCCCAGCGACACCCGCATCCGAGGTCAGCCTTGCTCAGACGGTCGTGGTCTTGAAAACGTCCCCGCAGTTGGAAAAGGCTTCCCGGGCCTCTGGCAGTGCGGCGCCCATCTGCATGAAGCCGTGCACGACACCGCCCATCAGATCAAAGCGGTCCCTGCGCCAGAGGGCGCGCAGCCGCGCGATCATTAGATCTGTATCCGAGCGCAAAGGGTCCAGCGCGGTGGCTTTCAGGTAGAGCGACCGCAGGTGCGACAGGGCGTCATCCCCGGCCGGCAGCGGGGCAAGGCAGGGTCAGATCCGCCAGTCCCCTATCCTCAATCTCCAGACGATCCAGTATCTGCAATGGTCTTGCTGAGGAGGCTCATGTCTGATCCTTTGCATCTGGGCTGTCAGGTCCGGGACGGCATCGACAGTAGTGGCGATGTTTTGGGACAGAAGGTCGTGCAGCCGGGGCACATCCCGCGCCTCAGGCGCTGCGAGGATCGGGACATGCCGTTCGGCGGTTTCATCCAGCGACCGGTTGGGGGGCGCATTCAGGACCTTGTAGCGGTTGTTGTGCACCAGACACCGGCTGAGGATCGGCGTCACCAGCGGCAGACATGCTATGGCGATCTGCGTTATTTCGATGGTCACAGCCGGATTCGGCTGGACGCGGCCTGACGCCGCGCACGAGTTTCATGCCGCCCGGGGTGTAGGGCTGAGAGGCATGTTCCCGGGTTATGGAGGGGTAGTGTAGGCCCCGCCATTCACATTTGGTCGCAAAGACAAGATTTGCCGACTGCTTCATACTCCTTTTCCAGTGGATCACGTCAACAACCGGAAACACGAAGGAGGAGGAACATTCATGTGCCAGGTCTTTGCGGGACAGGATCCCGAACGCTATGCTTCGACCACGCGGCGGCTGAGGCTGAACGGTCAGAGCACCTCTGTCCGGCTGGAAAACGCCTTCTGGGCCATTCTAGACGAAATTGCAGAGGGTGACGGGGCCTCGACCCCGCAGTTCCTGTCGACGCTGCACAGTGAGATCCTTCAGCTGAAGGGAGAGCCGCAGAACTTTACCTCTGTTCTGCGCACCACCTGCCTGATTTTCCTATCCAAGCAGGCCGCGACGCAGACAGCGCATGAAGAGGTCCTGATGGCGGCAGAATAGCGGCAAAGCGCGATGTAGTAACGCCCTACTACCCGGCTGGTTTTCATCCCTCCTATCCTGATCCGAAATGACCATTCTTTGCAGGAGGTGACATGGCAAAGGCCATCCACAGCATGATCCGCGTGTTGAACGAGGATCGTTCGCGTGCATTTTACGAAAAGGCATTTGGCCTGACCGTCGCGGATCGGCTGGATTTCGACGAATTCACACTGGTGTATCTGTCCAATTCTGAAACCGGCTTTGAACTTGAGCTGACCGTGAACAAGGCCCAGACCGAGCCCTATGATCTGGGCAATGGCTATGGCCATCTTGCCGTATCGGTCGAGGATCTGAACGCGGAACATGCGCGTTTCGAGGCCGAGGGCCTGAACCCCCGCAAACTTGTTGAATTTGCTCCCAGCGGCACGCTGGTCGGGCGCTTTTTCTTTGTGGCCGATCCCGATGGCTATCAGATCGAGGTGCTGGAACGGTCGGGACGGTTCACATGAGCCAAAGATAGACGAAGCCGGGCGCGAAGGAGGATCACGCCCGGTCATATAAAGGTCATAGGGAGGAACCGGAGATGACCAGAACAACGAACCTGAAGGGGCTTTCGCGCCGTCAGCTTCTTTCGCGCGGCGTGGCGGCGGGGGCGGGATTTGTGATCGGTGTGAACTTTGTGTCTGGCGCTGACGCGGCCTGGGCGACCGAGATGAACGCCCTGAAACCCGACACGATGGCGACGCTGATCCAGATGGCGCGCGATATCTATCCCCATGACAAGGTTGCGGATGAATTCTATGCCGCCGCGGTCAAGGGTTATGATGTGCCCGACGCCGTTGATGACACCGAAGCCGGGATCGAGATGCTGAATGGTGTCGCACGCGGCAAGGGGCATGGCTCTTACATTGATATCGGTTGGGAACGTGATCGCGTGGATGTCCTGCGCGCGATCGAGGACAGCGCGTTTTTCCAGAAGGTACGCGGCGGGCTGGTGACCGGCCTTTATAACCAGAAGGCGGTCTGGCCGATCTTTGGCTACGAGGGCGAGTCCTATTCCAAGGGCGGCTATATCAATCGTGGCTTTGACGACATTTCGTGGATCGGCTGAGGGAGGACGACAAAAATGGCTGCACCTTTTGACAAGACCGACGACAGCGTTGTTGTCATCATCGGCACCGGCGCGGGCGGCGGGGTCCTTGCCAACGAACTCGCGCAGAAAGGCATCTCGGTTGTCTCGCTTGAGGCCGGGGGGCGCTATCTGCCCGAGGATTTCATCAACGACGAATGGGACAGCTTTGGTCAGCTGGCCTGGCTTGACCCGCGCACCACGTCGGGTGACTGGCGTGTGGCCAAGGATTTCAGCGGCTTGCCCGCCTGGATCGTCAAGGCCGTTGGCGGCACCACAACCCATTGGGCCGGGGCGTCGCTGCGGTTTCAGGAACATGAGTGGAAGGCCAAGACCAATTATGGCGCGGTGCAGGGGGCCAATCTGCTCGACTGGCCCATCGACGGCGCAGAAATGGCGCCCTGGTATGAAAAGGCCGAAACCAAGCTGGGTGTGACCCGCACCGGCGACCGCGCAGGCCTGCCGGGCAACAACAACTTCAAGGTGTTCGAGGCGGGCGCCAAGAAGCTGGGCTATAAGGAGGTCCACACCGGGCGCATGGCGATCAATTCGTCCGACTATGACGGGCGGATGGCCTGCCAGCAGACTGGGTTCTGTTTTCAGGGCTGTAAATGGGGGGCCAAGTGGTCGTCGGCCTATACCGACATTCCGCGCGGCGAGGCGACCGGGAACCTTGAGGTGCGCGAGCGTGCCCATGTGCTGCGCATCGAACATGGTGACGATGGCCGCGTGAACGGCGTGGTCTATGCTGACAAGGACGGTGTGGAACACAAGCAGATGGCGCGGATCGTCTGCGTTGCGGGCAATTCGATCGAAAGCCCGCGCATCCTGCTCAACTCGGCCTCTGCGATGTATCCCGATGGCCTTGCCAATTCCTCGGGGCAGGTGGGGCGCAACTATATGCGCCACCTGACCGGTTCGGTCTATGGCATCTTTGACAAGCCGGTGAAGATGTGGCGCGGCACGACTATGGCGGGCATCCTTCAGGACGAAGCGCGGCTGGATCCCACGCGCGGGTTCGTCGGCGGCTACGAGCTTGAAACTCTGAGCCTGGGCCTGCCGTTCATGGCGGCCTTCCTTGATCCGGGCGGCTGGGGGCGTGAGTTTACCACGGCGCTGGATTCCTACGAAAACATGGCCGGCATGTGGATCGTGGGCGAGGATATGCCGCAGGAAACCAACCGCGTCACCGTGAACAGTGACGTCACCGACCAGTTCGGGATGGGGGTGGCCAATGTCAACTATTCCGACCATGCCAATGACAAGGCGATGAGTGCCCATGCCTATGCGCTGGGGCAGTCGATCTATGACGCGATGGGGGCCACACGCACCCTGCCGACGCCGCCCTATCCGTCGACGCACAACCTTGGCACCAACCGGATGTCGGAAAATGCGCGTGATGGCGTGGTGAACCGCAATGGGCGCAGCCATGACATCGACAACCTGTTCGTGTCGGACGGATCGCAGTTCACCACGGGGGCGTCGGAAAACCCGACGCTGACCATCGTGGCGCTGGCGATCCGGCAGGCTGACCATATCGCCGGGGAAATGACCAGGGGCAACCTGTAACCCCCGGGGCGATCTGCAGCGGCGGCGGGCCGCGCGAACCGGCCCGCCGCCAGAAACTCTGGGAGGAGACACAAATGAAGAAACTGCTTTCGTCCATCGCGGCCTTGGCGATGACCACTGGCTATGCCGCCGCGCAAAGCGCGGAACTGCCACCCAATATAGAACGGCTGCAAAGCATGCAGTCGACCGGCGTGAAAGATTTCACCATGGTCGACCAGACCGGCGCCTATGCCGACGGGATCAAGAAGACGCTCGACCGGATCAAGATGCCCGATGGCTTCAAGATCGAGCTTTATGCCATCGTTCCAGATGCCCGCCACATCGCCGTGGGTCCGCAGGGTGTCGTGACCTTTGTCGGCACCCGCAAGGACAAGGTCTGGGCCGTCACCGACCGCAACAAGGATCGCATCGCCGATGAGGTCAAGGATTTCGCGCCCTCGCTGACCTTTACCATCCCCAACGGTGTCTGCTTCAGCCCGGACGGGTTCCTGTATATCGCCGAGCAGAACCGGGTTCTGGTCTTCCCGGCAGCCGAGTTCTTTTATGAATCCCCCGACGTCGCGGTTGGTCAGGTTGTGAAACAGGGCGATCTGATCCCGACCGACGAAGAAAGCTTCAACCACACAGCGCGGGTCTGTGACATCGGCCCGGATGGCAAGCTCTATATCTCGCTTGGTCAGCCGCACAACGTGACGCCCCCCGACAAGATCCAGAAGTATCTGGACACCGGCATCGGCGGGATCATCCGCATGAACACCGACGGCACAGGCCGCGAAGTCATCGCACAGGGCGTGCGCAACTCGGTCGGCCAGGACTTTGACCCCGCCACGGGCGATCTGTGGTTCACTGACAATCAGGTCGACGGCATGGGGGATGACATCCCGCCGGGCGAGATCAACCACATGACCGCCGTGGGCCTGCATTATGGCCATCCGTGGTTTGGCGGCGGCGACACGCGCACGAACGAATACAAGGGCGAAGAGGTGCCTGTCGAGGTCACCATGCCAGCGTCACAAACCGTGGCCCATGCGGCCGATCTGGGCATGGTGTTCTACACGGGCAAGGCGTTTCCGGAAAAGTATCAGGGCGCGATCTTTTCGGCCCAGCACGGGTCCTGGAACCGCACCACGCCGGTTGGCGCACGGGTCATGGTGACAACGCTTGATGCGGATGGCAACGCCACCACCGCACCCTTTGCCGAAGGCTGGATCGACGAGAACGGCGAATACCTCGGCCGCCCCGTCGATGTGGCGAACCTGCGCGATGGCTCGCTTCTGGTCTCGGACGACCTGACCGGCGCGCTCTATCGGATCAGCTACGGCCAATGATCCGCGCAACCCTGTTCAGCCTCGGCGGGATTCTTCTCGCCGGGGCCGTGTCCGCCCAGACGGCCGGTGACCCTGCCGAAGGGCGCAAGCTTGCGGGGCAATGCCGCACCTGCCACGGGATCGACGGCTATGCCAAGATCCCCATCGCGCCGCATATCGGCGGGGAACCGGCCCCCTACATCATGTCTCAACTGACCGCGTTTCGCGATGGCACCCGCACGCACGAAATGATGAGCGTCGTTGCCAAGTCCCTCACCGACCAGCAGATTGCTGATCTGGCCGCCTGGTATGCAGATCATACTGTGACCGCGACACTGACCGCAGATGCGGCGGGCGCGCCCGTGGTCTGTGTTGCCTGTCACGGCGAGAACGGCATCGGTCTGGCCGAGGATGTGCCGAATCTGTCGGGTGAGACGAACATCTATATCGACACCCAGCTCAAGGCGTTTCGCGGCGGTAAACGCACGCATCCTGTCATGTCGGCCATCGCCGCCGATCTGACGGATCAGGACATCCGGGCGGCTGCGGATTGGTATGCCTCGGTCAGGGTCGAGATCACGGCGGCGGAGTGAGCAGGCAGGCATCGTCGCGCAGACGATCCGGTCACGGTCCGCTGGCGTGACCATCTGACCGTGCCTTCGCCCTTGCCGGCTCCGCCCTGACACAATACCGCAGGGGCCAAGCAAGATGGCGCGGAACCTATCCGCGCATCCTGGTGAATGTGGCACTTGGAGAGATGTGATGAGCGAAGACACCCCGCTGGATGTGGCCCATGCCGCGATGGAGGCCGCGCCCGAGGATGCCTCGGCACGCCTACGGTTTTATGAACGGCTGGCAGATGGCGAACTGTTCCTGCTGCTGGCGCAGGAACCCGAGGGCGACAATGTCACGCCGGAGCTGTTCGAACTGTCCGACAGCCGCTTTGTATTGGTGTTCGACCGCGAGGAGCGCCTGACCGCCTTCACCGGCCATGCCGCGCCCTATGCTGCCCTGTCGGGGCGCGCGATTGCCGGTATGCTCACGGGGCAGGACATCGGCCTTGGTCTGAACCTCGACGTTGCGCCATCTTCGTTCCTGATCCCGGGATCAGCGGTCGACTGGCTGGTGCAGACTCTGGGTGAGGGGCCTGAGGAATCTGAGGCCAGACCGGTCGAGGTGCTGGCCCCCAAAGGCTTGCCAGACAGTCTGATCACCGCGCTCGACACAAAGCTCGGCCTCGCCTCGGGCCTTGCGCGCAAGGCCTATCTGGCCGCCGTGGTCTATGACGACGACAGCCGGGGTCACCTGCTGGGTCTGACCGGCACCGCGCCCGGGGCGGAATCCGCACTGGCCCGGGCGGTGAACGAGGCGCTGGTTTTTTCAGGGATCGAAGCGGGCGCGCTGGATGTTGTTTTCCTGTCCGACAGCGATCCGCTGACGGCCAAGCTGGCCCGGGTTGGGCTGCGCTTTGATCTGCCACAGCCTGCGGAACGCAACACCCTATCCCCGGCCGCCCCTGGATCGGACCCGCAAAAACCGCCGATCCTGCGCTGAGCCCCGCCTTCATCTGTCCCTAAATATCCCCGCCGGAGGCACAGCGACGCGCGCGCTGCGCGCGGCGCCACATGAAACGCGACACCGAAAGTAGGGCACGCCCGCCTCAGACCCGCCCAAGATCCTGCCGCAGAGTCGGCAGCAGATCGCCGGGCGCTGCCACCGCCTCCCAGACCGCGCGGGCAATGGCTCGGGCCAGACATATTGCGGCGGCATGGCCGATCTGGGTCAGCTGCGTGGGGGGAGCCGTCAGCTCCACAGCCCCGGTCGAGACGGCAAAGATCAGATCGCCGTCATGCGGGCTGTGGGCGGGCACAATGGCGCGGGCAATGCCGTCATGGGCGGCGACAGCCATCCGCTTCAGCTGGGACTTGTCCAGCGCCGCATCCGTGGCGACGATGCCGATTGTGGTGTTGCCGAGGGCGGCCATGGCAGCAAGTTTGCGGCTGTCCGGCGGGGGCTGAAAACCGCGCGCCGGATCGGGGCCCAAAGCGCCGAACTCTGCGCCCATCTCGAACGGTGCGGCCCAGAAATTTCGCCCCGCGGGGGTTGTGACGCTGCCCAGCGGATTTACTGCCACCAGCGCGCCCACGGTGGTGCCATCGTCGAGCACGAGAGACGCCGAGCCAAGGCCCCCCTTGTGCATCGCCGTCTGCGCGCCCGTCCCGGCGCCTGCTGTGCCCAGGGCAAAGCGCGTATGGGCCGCCGCCAGCGCCGCGCGGCCAAGCGCAGGATAAGGGTTTTCGCCCCAGGCCTTGTCGCCACCGTTCAGCAGATCAAACAGGATTGCGGCGGGCACCAGCGGCACGCGGGCGCTGTGCACCGCAAAACCGCGCCCCGCGGTGTGCAGTGCGTCCATCACCCCTTGTGCGGCGGCGAGGCCAAAGGCACTGCCCCCCGACAGGACCAGCGCATCTACCCCCGGCGCGGATTTGTCGGGTTCCAGCAGATCGGTTTCGCGCGTGCCTGGGGCACCGCCCAGCACGGCGTAAGAGCAGGCAAAGGGCGCATCAGCGGTCAGGACCGTGGTGCCAGAGTTCAGCGCCGCGTCCTGTGCATTGCCAACCTTGAGGCCGGGGATGTCGGTGATCAGGTTCAGGGGGCCGGGCTGCATCTTGGGGGTCTTTCCGTGGGGTTCAGGCGCCAAAGTCGGGCAGGCGCGGGGCGGCGGCGATCAGTTTGCGGGTATAGGGATGGGTGGGTGCGTCAAACACCTGCTCGGTCGGCCCCTGTTCGACGATCTGGCCCGCCTGCATCACCATCACACGGTCGGTGATCCCGCGCACCACCGACAGGTCGTGGCCGATGAACAGATAGCTCAGGCCATAGCGCCGCGACAGATCCGCGATCAGGTCAAGGATCTGCGCCCGGACGCGGACATCAAGTGCCGAGACAGCCTCGTCAAACAGGATCAGATCGGGGCGGGTGATCAGTGCACGGGCGATGGCGATGCGCTGGCGCTGCCCGCCCGAGAAGGCGTGGATGTACTTGTCACCGTCCCGTGGGGACAGGCCGACAGCGGTCAGCACCTCGGCCACAGCTGTGTTCCGCGCCGCACCGGTGGGGGCGTCGTCGATCAGATGGAAGGGTTCCGTGATCAGCCGCGCGACCCGGTGGCGGGGATTGAAGCTGCTGTAGGGGTCCTGAAACACCACCTGCATCTTGCGCCGGGTCGTGGGGTCCGTGCCGCTGACCGGGGTGCCATCGAGGGTGATCTGCCCCGCGTCAATGGGATCGAGACCAAGGATCGCGCGGGTGAGGGTGGATTTGCCAGAACCGCTTTCTCCAACAAGACCAAGGCGTTCGCCGCGCCGGATCTCGAAACTCACATCCTTGAGCGCAGAAAACAGCGGGCGGGGCTGGAACAGGCCGGGGCGTTTCATCGGGTAGCTGCGGCTGATGTTGCGGACCTGCAAAAGCGGTGCCTGCGCCGGAATTTCGTCAAGCTGTGCGCGGTGGCGCGAGGCGTCGAACAGGGCGCGGGTGTAGGGGTGGCGGCGCTGCGCAAACACCGCCTGCGTCGCGCCCTGTTCGACGATCTCGCCCTTGCGCATCACCGCGATGCGGTCGGCAAGCTGGCTGACCACCGCCAGATCATGGGTGATCATCAGCAGGCCCATGCCGAAGTCCTGCACCAGATCACGCAGCAGGTCGAGGATCTGCGCCTGTGTGGTGACATCCAGCGCGGTTGTCGGCTCGTCTGCGATCAGCAGGGCGGGGCGGCGGATGATGGCCATAGCGATGACCACGCGCTGGCGCTGACCGCCCGAAAGCTGGTGCGGATAGCGGGTGGCGGGCACCTTGTCCGGGGGCAGGCCGACGCGGGTCAGGGTCTGGTGCAGCAGCTCTTTGACCTCGGCGCGGGGCATCGCGGCCTCGCCCTTGCGCGACAGGCGCAGGGTTTCGGACACCTGCTGGCCGATGGTCTGCAGCGGGTTCAGCGCCGTCATCGGTTCCTGAAACACCATGCCCATCCTGCGGCCGCGCTGGGCGCACATTTGCGGTTCTGTGAGGGCCAGCAGGTCAGTGCCGTTGAGAAGGATTTCACCCGTGGTTTCAGAGCCTTGCGGCAGAAGGCCCATGGTGGCGAAGGCGGTCATCGACTTGCCCGAGCCGGATTCTCCGGTGAGGGCAAGGATTTCGCCCGGGGCGATGGTCAGCGACAGATCGCGCAGGATGGGTGTGCCGCTGATCGACAGGGTCAGGTTGCGGATGTCGAGCAGGGTCATGGCGCGCGGGCCTTCAGCCGTGGATCGAGCGCGTCGCGCAGCCCGTCGCCCAGCAGGTTGAGGCCCAGGACCATGAGCACAATCGCCATGCCGGGGATGATCGCCACATGCGGAGCGAGCGCCACCATGGTCTGCGCATCGGCCAGCATCCGGCCCCAGGAGGGGATCGGCGGTTGCGCGCCAAGGCCGACGTAGGACAGGCCAGCCTCGGCCAGAATACCCAGCGAGAATTGGATGGTTCCCTGCACAATCAACAGGTTGGCAAGGTTGGGCAGGATATGTTCGAGGCTGATCCGCGGGGCAGATTTGCCGGCCACCCGGGCGGCGAGGATGAAGTCGCGCTGCCAGAGCGACAGGGCACCGCCGCGCGTCAGGCGGGCAAAGACCGGGATGTTGAAAATGCCGATGGCGATGATCGCATTCACAGCGCCGGGGCCGAAAACGGCGGTGATCAGGATGGCGATCACGAGGCTGGGAAAGGCAAAGATCAGGTCGTTGCCTCGCATGATGAGCTCGTCCAGAAGGCCTCCGGAGCGGGCGGCGGCGGCAAGGCCGAGAGGCACGCCAAGCCCCATGCCGATGCCCACGGCGACCAGTGCCACGGCGATGGAGGTGCGCGCGCCGACCATGATCATGCTGAGGATATCGCGGCCAAAATGATCTGTTCCCAAGAGGTTAGTCATGTCCGGCGGGTGCAGGCGGGCGGCGATGTCCACCCCTGTGATGCCGTAGGGTGTCCAGACAAAGGACAGCAGCGCGGCGCCGAGAAACAGCGTGGTGAGCGTGGCGCCGAGGATGAGGGACAGCCTCATGCGCGGGACCGCAGGCGGGGGTCGACGAGGGCATAGGCGAGGTCGACGAGGAAGTTGACGAGGATCACCGCAAACACCAGCAGCATGACCACGGATTCCACGACGATCAGATCGCGCTGGCTGATGCTCTGGAAAATCAGCCGTCCAAGGCCGGGGAGGTAGAAGACCTGTTCGATGATGATGGCCCCGGCTAGGAGAAATGAGAACTGCAAGCCTATGATAGTTAGCACTGGAATCAAGGCGTTACGCAGGGCGTGGCGCCACAGGGTCTGACGGCGGGACAGGCCCTTGGCACGGGCGGTGCGGATGTAATCCTCGTCCAGTGTATCGAGCAGGGCAGAGCGCAGAACGCGGGTCAGGATGGCGGCCTGTGGCAAGGCGAGGGCCACGGCGGGAAGGGTTAGCGCCTTGATCCCAATGGGAAAATCGGACCAGCCGGGGAAGCCGCCGGCACCGAACCAGCGCAGGTTGATCGCAAACAGCAGGACCAGCAGCATGGCGAACCAGAAGTTCGGCAGGGCGATGCCCAGCTGCGTGGCGCCCATCACACTGATATCACAGGGTTTTCCGCGACGGGCGGCGGCGAACAGTCCGGCGGGAAAGGCAATGACCACGGCCAGACCCAGAGCGTAGAGCGCGAGGGGCAGAGAGACCCAAAGCCGGTCTGCCACCATCTGCGAAACGGGCGTGCGATAGGTGTAAGACATGCCGAAATCGCCGGACACCATACCGGTTATCCAATTGAAATATCGCGTTATTTTTGGGACATCCAGCCCGAGTTCGACCCGCAGCGCGGCTAGCGTATCGGGCTGCGCATTGAGGCCGAGCATGTAGCTGGCGGGGTCGCCGGGGGCCACCTCGACCACCAGAAAGATGACCACCGAGGCGACCAGCAGGCTGATCGCAAGAGAGGTCAGGCGGGTGAGGGCATAGCGCAACATGAGGGCACGTTAGGGGGCTTCGGCGGGGCGGTCCAGAGGCGGAAAACGCCATATGGAAGGCGTATGGAAAGCGTATGGTTTGCGTATGGCTGGCTGGTATGGGGCCGCCGAGCCGGGAATGCGGCCTTTCTGTCCGCAGCTGTGGCAAAGGGCCGTGCCGGTTTCAATTTGCGCAGGCGTCAGCAGCGCACTCCGCACCGCTGCGGGGCGCCCAGGAGAATCATTGCAAGATATCTCGACTCGGCGGGGTTCGACGGCATACAAACGCAAAGGTGCCGCGCGCGAGCGACGGACAGGCCGCTGAAAACACCCGGTCATTTTGCGCGAAATGGCGCTTGAAATGCGGGCGTTTGATTGAAATTTCCGCATCTCGTGCAAGCCATTTATTTCAACGCGCCGCCTTGAAAATTAAATTGCCGTTAAAGTGAGATTTATTTTGACAGGTTGATGTGCGCATGTCCAAAATGTAACCGTTATGTAAACGGATCTGGTTAAACTGGCCAGTCAGCCAAAGCGGGTTGATCGGTTTTGGAAACCGGTCCGAACTGACACGGTGATATCGCGGAAACGACAGCGTGGCAGCAGCCCGAGTCGTCAATTCGCAGAGGATACGGCGTGTGAGAGGGAATGGGAGAGGAGCCCGGACCCTTATCGTGCCGACGAGGCCGGAGCTGTGCGCTCTGGCCTCGCTTTTTTTCGGGGTATCTTTTTTACAGTCTTTTGCGCAATTGTCGGCACGTTATTTCGGGATCTCTTTTCTGGGTGGACCGGCCTTGTTGCACAAATCCTGCGTGGGATTCACTAGGTTAATCCAATGTGGTAACTGAGC
>NZ_AWWI01000177.1 GCF_002760615.1 Puniceibacterium antarcticum
GGTTCTGTCGCAAAGCTTTCGTGACTTGAGTGCTTTTTGCGGTGGGCTTTACCTTTGAGGCTGGATGACGAGAGGCGGAGGTTGTGCTGGTCGATTTTAAGGGAAGCCAATTTCCGAAGGATGTGCTCTTGTTTGCGGTCTGGTTCTACGTCCGTTTTGCGGTGTCGTATCGTGATCTTGAAGAGATCATGGCTGAGCGCGGAGTAGAGGTCGACCATGCTACGTTGAACCGATGGGTCGAGAAATACGCTGAACAGATCGCGTCCAAGGCACAGAAGCGAAAAGCGCAGCCCGCGCGTTCCTGGCCGATGGATGACACCTACATCAAGGTGAAGGGCCGCTGGTGTTACCTGTATCGGGCTGTCGACAAGTTCGGAAATACGCTTGATTTCATGTTGTCGGAAACACGCGATGAAGCAGCCGCCACCCGGTTTTTCGCGCGCACCATCCGCAACAATGGCTGGCCGGATCGGGTCGTCATCGATAAGAGCGGTGCCAATGCTGCTGGGCTGGAAAACATGAACCTGCTGCTCCTGCTAAGCGGCTGGTGCTGGCTCATTGAAATTCTACAGGTCAAATACCTGAACAATATCATCGGTTCATCAAGCGGATCACTCGGCAGATGAAGGGCTTCAAATCCTTTGCGTCTGCGCAAGCGACCCTTGCCGGGATCAAAACCGCGCACATGATCCGAAAAGGTCAACTCGCCGGGAAAGAACAATCCCCCCCGTCCAGCAGTTCAAGGCGCTCGCAGGATA
>NZ_AWWI01000178.1 GCF_002760615.1 Puniceibacterium antarcticum
ACGCCTCCGTGCCCGTGAAGACGGTTGTGATGTCGATGGCATCGAAAAACGCCTGCATGTGAGGGATGGGCTCGGACGGCGGATGTTCGGGCGCTGGCTCCGGGTCGGGGAAGAAGCTTTCGGGCAGGCCCTCGATCTGGCAGGCATTGAACACGCGGTAGGATTTCTGAAAGCGAAAGATGCAGGCTTCCTCGGAGCGATCATCGCTGTCGCTGCGATCGTCTTCGCCGTCAGCGTCTTTCCGGCTTTGGCCGTAATAAACGACGACAGAGGACTTCTCGCCCTTGCGGACCTTTGCATCCAACGCATTGGCCTGCGGCAACGTCATCCAGAAGGGAGAGCTGTGGCCCGCCATCACGGTCCGCATCGTCAGCAGAAAGTTGTTGACCCCTTGGTAGGGTTCACCGCCCACGCGTAGGGGACGAGAGCTGCTACCTGCGGTCCAGGGCTTGCGCCACGGCAGGACGCCGCGCTCGATGATGCGGATGATTTCGTTTGTGATGACCTCGGAGGCATCGAATTTGGGCGTGCGGGATCGGGCCATGGCTGGCCTCCTTTCGAGTTTTGGTGAGAGGAAATGGTGATCAGGCTGACTGATGGGACCGCGGATCGTTTGCGATCCGCGCGCCGAGCGCTTCGACCCTGTCGATGTAGGTGGTCAGCGAGACGGACCAGCCAGGACCGCAAGGTTCAGGGTCGATCGATCCGTCGCGCGTCACGCGCGGGAAGTTGGCGAAGGCGATGACATCGGTGACGGGTCGGATATCGATGAACGGGGTCCCTCGTGCGACCGCAAGAGTGGCCAATGGAAAGCGCTCGATCGGCGCGAGGGTGGACACGGTGGTCCAACCAAGATGGATGAATGTCCCGCCCTCTCCGCAGATCACATGCGCGTTTGGCAAAGTCGCCGCCTGCTTCAGATAGCCGAGGTCACGCAGTACGGTCTCGCGCTCGAGCCGTTGTGCCTGCCCCGTCTGGCCGGTTCGGCGTAGTTCCTTGTGTCGCCACCACGAGGCAGCGGTCGCGCGCAACACGCGCAAGACGCCTGTTTGCATGGGAGTGTCCTTCATCGGCAAACACAGACCGGAACCCGGCCCGGACCCATCCGAGGGACCCCAAAGGCCCTCATCCGTCAGTCACAAAACCCGAAGAACACTTTCACTCTTTGGGGAGCTGATGCCGGAGAATGTTAAATGAAAAGCTCATAAGAGCCTAGGATCCAGCACTTTCCGGTATCAAAACCCAATGAGGAACAGGGTCAGGCCCGGACACCCTCTTTCGGGCACCGCAAAGGCCTGACCTTCCCCGGCCCTCCTCTTCCTCTCAAACCCCATGATTTCCGCAGGTGGCTTGATTTTGTTCCTGTTATGTTCTATCCTGAAAGCCCAGCTAAGAAGGGAGTTCCCCGATGGAAAGCACCACTTACGCCCTGCCCGCGACGCCAAAGCAGATTGCCTATGCGCGCGCACTGGCACTGCGCAACCAGACGCTTCTGCCGTGGGAGGTTCAGCAAGATCGGCGCTCCTTGAGCGCCTGGATCGACGCACAAGCCAAGATGAACCCGGGTGCGCAGGACAGCCGCCCGACATCAAAGCAGGTCGCCTTCGCCGAACGCCTCGCCCGGATAAAGCGCCGCGCCGTGCCGGACGAATGTTTCCGCGACAAGGGGCTGATGTCGAAGTGGATCGACGGGAACAAGTGAAGCTGGGCAGACCCTGCGGTGATCGAGATTACTTCAGCCGATCAACAACCGATGCCCCGCCCGATCTGGCAAGCGCGATCAGGCTGGACTGGATCTTGGATGTGAAGACGGAACTGAAGGTGCCGATGGGTGTGCGGTCCTCCCAGACATAGGACCGCTCCAGAATATCGGTGTTGATCTCGTCCAGCATGACCCATTTGCGAACATGGGTTTCCAACCCCACGCGCTGCGACTCGATCTGTGGCACCTCGATGAACTTGCGCGAGGGCAAGGGCGGCTGCGTGGTGATCGGCAGGATGAACACCACGGTCTCGCTATCGGACCTGGCGACAGTGACGGCGATACAAACAGGCCGCGTCTTGCGGCCCTCGGTCTCACCGGCCATCTGTTCGCGTTTCCACAAGAACGGATAGCGGAAAACCTCTCCAGCATTCGGCTTAGTCATCAGACTGCGTCAAATCCCGCTCGAGCCCTTCTATCATCAGCGCCTTGAGATCCTCGGGCATCTCGTCAACCATATGAGCCTGCTGCGTAGCCCCCCGGGTGAGTTGCTGATACTGATCCATGCTCATCAGCACGAATTTAGGCTTGCGGTGCTTGGTGATCGCAATCGGCGACCGAATGGCCGCGTCGAACAGGTCACTGGTGTGCCGCGTCAGGTCGGCCGCCTTGAACTCGGGAAGCTCTTGCATGATCTGGGTCTCCATTCGTGCAGAATATACATACATTCTGGATATTCTGCAAGAGATGGGTTGAGCCCTCCCATGCGTCATCCGAACCGCCGCCTTCCTTCCGTGAAGGTGTATTCATTGGCGATGATGCCGTCCTCGATGGACTCGTCCGAGGTCAGGTGGTCGTAGCCGCGATAGACTGCCAGCGCGCCGTAGCGATCGAGCGTGACGAACGCCCCTGCCCGTCCGATTTCTTTCGGATTGAAGGCTATCGGCCGGATCTCGAACTTTTGGATCTCTGCTTCCAACACGCCAAGCTGCGTATCGATCTTGGGGGGAGCTCATCTTGTCTAGTGTACTCTTTTTCCAAGGCCTGATACTCGGAGAGTAGTTTGGTATGGGTCGCTTCTTCATCCGTCACCAGCCAATCGAGCAGAATTGTGCCACCCTCAGCGTTATAAGCATTAACACAGACAAAGACGGCGGTAAGGTTGGCCACCTGGGCCGAGGCGTCTGTGAACATCTAGCAAACCTGGAATGGCTTCTTGTTCCATGATAAGTTGATCACTTCCCAGACCTGCACCTGACGCGGGTGATCTGGGTTAACCTTCAAACCAACATTCTTCTTCTTGATGATCGTATGGTTTGAAGTGTGCCGCATTTGTCTCTTGATCTTCGATGGTAAGCAGACTCAGCGGCCGGTCGAGTTTATGTGGCAAGAGCATCAGTTTCCTTGCCTCATCATAGCGTCGAGGTAGGCGTTGTTGTTTTTCACCTGTCCTGTGCTGGCTCTCAGAATTAATTCGTCGAGTGCAATAAGGAGCTGCCCTGGACCTTGTTCTCTAAGGTGTTTCAAGATCCTGCCTTGTTCTATTCTTAGCAGTTTTCCGACATCGGCCAATATTTCAAGAACTGATTGATGATCTCTTGGTTCATGCGGGAAGAAGTCCGATACGTTTTTCAGGTCCGCCCAAGCCATAATTGTTGGATCTCTGCGTTCCTGAAAACCAGATGCGCACTGCACCTCTGGTCTATCCTTTTTTATATTCAATCTTGTGGGTTCTACGTGCCGGACATTTTGTCCGTCGTCGCCGGACATTTGGTCGGGCATTGTTTCCTGAGCGTCATGGTTTCCGGCCGGAAACTCTCTGATAGTCGCTCCGACCAACTCTGCCAGCCTCTTGATAAGCTCTATGATTTCGTCGGCTTTGAGAGTTGCACGGCGTAGGATGTTTCGTACGTTCTGGAGAAATGAGACAGTCTCAACATCCTTTGCTTGGCGCAAAGCCTCGACACGAAGAGCCAGTGCCTCCGCCTTGAGAGACCGTAGCTTTTCCTGATCGCCCACAAGCTGTTCTGCGTGTTCGGTGAGCTCTCTTTCCCGATCATACATTGGCTGCAGATCGAAGCCAAAGGCATCTCTGATCAATCCACCGTAGCGAAGAGGGAACCGTTTGCGGGTTGCGCTATCCCTGCGCTGGATCAGCCCGGCATCCACGAGGTGTCCGATACACCGTCGAATCGTTCTCTCGTTCAGGCCGTTCGTTCTCTCAGACAATGATGCGTTTGAGGGAAAGACGATAGTCATTGGAGCTGTTTGTCCGGCCTTCTTCGGCATGAAGCTGATCAAGGCCTGCAGTGTTACTAGGTCATTTGGTGTCAGACCGAGTTCTTTGCGAAGCGCTCGGATCGGCTCGATGACCCTGTACGGGTTCGTACCGGGTACAGAAGAGCGTTCCGCCAAGGCGGGTGTGTGAGAAAATACCTGTCTCATGATGATATCGGCTGAAAAAGCTTCCCCGTTCACCGCGAACGGTGTTGAAAACGATTCGGCTTCGGGGTATCAATCAGGTGTCTAAGCTAATCGAGGCCCTTCGGAAGCACTGCTTTCGGGGGGTCTTTCCTTTTCTGGCCTGTCCTCCTTTCTGCTCAGTTTTCGTTATCTTCTATGTCAGGACCATCAAGATCCTGATCCCTGCCGGAGACTGGGTTACCTATGGGTTCCATTTTCTCTGGGGTAATGATCTGCCCTGGACCAGCGGCCTTCGCGTTCGCCAACGCGAGAAGAGCGGCCTCTGGATTCTCAGAGATCCACTTATGAAGCCCGTCATCTCCGTTCTTGACGGTTATGATCACGTTTCTCTTGGTGACCTTCACCATCCCGAGTTTTGTCTTGATTGCCGATGGGGCAGGGGGCTTGTGCTGTTTCAGGAGCCCTTCGAAGATCGCAAAGCGTTCGTCGGAGGTCTTGCCTGAACCTCTGGATTCCATGAGAGCATCATGGAATTCTCGGTTTCCGGCCGGAAACCCTTCATCTCCTGAGAAGCCAAGGCTCTCATAAGACTTTGCGGCAGCATACCAACGATCCCGTCCAACCCCGGGTGCCGCCCCGATCTTTTGGATGAGTTCAGTCGGAATACAGGAAGTGACTTGTTTCATGCGAGCAAGTCCCGTGAGCTTGTCACCGGCTTTCCTGGCTTTCTGATCGATGTTGAGGGCGTCACAGACCAGTCCCTCATCCTTGCCGGACTCTATGAGAGAACGTGCAAACAGGGCTTTCTCGATCCAGCTGAGGTCTTTTCGGAAGCTGTTCTCTTGGCCTTGTGCAAGAATCGCTTGATCCTCATCCAAGCCTCTGATGAGAGCCTTTGCGGGCTTGCCAATAAGTCGAAGGGCCGCTAATCGCCTACGCCCATAGATGATCCTGTACCGGCCCCTTTCGGGGCTCAGAAGTATCGGGATAAGCTGTCCCTGCTTGTCAATGCTTTCAGCCAGTTCCCTGATGTCATCTTCGTCATCCAGGGCCAGACGATCTTGGAACTCGGAATCATCAATAAGGTCGGTACTGATTTCTTGAATTGAAGATTGTGCCGCATCCTGAAGAGAACGGGCCATTCCCGAAAGGGCAGGGGCTCGTGACTGGGTTCGAGTCGGAGAAATCGACGAGCTCTGCTGCTTTTCTTCATCCTCGGGAATGTCGAATGTGACTTTGCGGGCCATTACTTACGCCCCCATGCCGTTTTGATGAGCCCTTCGACCTCCGCCACAACCCCGTTGATGGACTCGATAGCCCGATCGTACGTCTGGCGATGAAAATCCGTTCTGGCGATCTCGAACAGTGTCTGTTGCGTGAGCCCAGCGTCAGAGACTGCGGAGGATTTCAAGAAAGGCTGAGTAAGAACGTCATCCGTGAACATGGTCCGCAGGAATGCCGCCATCTGGGTTTGGGGGCCGTCATTGGGCTCGAAACGAGTGATTAGAAATCTCATGAAGTCCCAGTCGGGCGATGCGCCCACATCAGCAATTGTTGCCATGAGGCTGGATGTGAGCTGCAGGAATTGGGCCATTGAGGCGACGTCAAGCATGCTTGGAATGACAGTGACGACTAGGGATGTCGACGCTACCAAAGCCGATAGTGTGGTAAACCCGAGTTGCGGAGGGCAGTCGATAACGACAATGTCGTAGTCTGTCTCGACTTCATTAATGCAAAGGGCAAGCCGCTGATAGAACGGCGGCCTGATATTGTTTCGAAGGGCGTGTGCGGTTTCGGTCTCGAACTCAGAGAGCAACAAGCCGGCCGCGGCTAGATCGAGGTTGTGGAAATACGTTTTGCGCACAACGTCTCTAAATGGGATAGGGTCCTCGTACCGAAGGGCATCGTACACCGTTCCGGCCTCAGGGAAGTCGATTTCCGGCCGGAAACCGAACATGGTGGTCATGGAGGCTTGTGGGTCGAGATCGATTGCCAGAACTCGATAACCATCAAGGGCAAGCTTTTGGGCCAGATGGATTGCCGTTGTAGTCTTCCCAGCGCCCCCTTTGAAGTTGGCGATCGAAATGATCTGGATATGCTCCCCATCCCGACGACGAGGAACGATATGCTGGAACTTGGTGCTTGACCGGGCTATTTCGTGGCGCGCTATATCGATTTGCTCTGCAGTGTAGAACCTGCGGCCGCGGGCGTCTGTCTCGATTTCACCGAGATCGAGCTTGTCCTCGAAAAACATCTTCCGCAAAAAATCTTGGCTTACCCCGAGGATCTGGGCAACTTCCGTGGATGAGAAGCGTCTGAGAGCCTTTCGTTCATCAGGTAGAAACGACTTGCGCATATTCACATCAAGCGATTTGCTTAGACGTGTCGCCATCGTTTGGATCTTTTGATCCATTCTGATCCGCTGCTCGTTCATGCCCGTCCCGCTGCCCGTCTTCCGGGTCTATCTTGAGAAGGAACGCAAAACCGCCGGAAACTGATGGTTAGCGTTCTTCCGCAAAAATGTCAGGAAAGCGTTTGACAGGCAAGGATTTTTTCAAATGGTGGGCCGGTATCCGGTGAAATCATTTATTTACAATGACTTATCTTATTTCGCGGATCCAGCGCGTCAAGTGCTTGTGCTGCTGCCATCTCTTAAACGCAAGATGTACCCGATTCACATAGGCGGTTTTGCTTCCAAGGAACGAATCTGAGTCTCTTAAATCATTCCCAGTCTCTCGGCTCGCTCCAACAGCATCTTGACCGATGAGGGCTGCCATCGCGTTCGGCCACGGGGCGTGCGTTCGCGCATAGATTCCAGCCGTTCACAGATCGCTTGAAGCGTGATGTCGGGGTCCGCGCCCTTGATGCCGGCGACGATGGCGGGCAGACGGTCGTCGGTTTCGCGGCGCCCGGCGCGGGCCAGCACCTCAGCAGGCAGGAAGCCGTCGCGGACATAGGCCTTCACAGCGCGCAAGAGACGGCTTTGGGTCCAGCGACGCGCCTCGGGCAATGGGCCGTTGATGATGCGCACCACGTCTTCCCAGGCCAAGTCGGGTCGCAACCGGCGCACATGGGGCACCCAATCTTGTGCCGTCTCGTTCAGACGCTCCATGTAGCCGTCTTGTCGCGCCAGCCGCACTTTGCGAAGAGCAGCAGGGTCTTTGGCCCGCAGTCCAGGGTTCCCGCCGACCCGGCCCTTGGTACGGGCGCTCGCCAGCCCCGCCTTGGTACGTTCCCGGATCAGCGCCCGCTCAAACTCGGCCGCGGCGCCCAGAACCTGCAGCGTGAACTTGCCTTGCGGGGATCCGGTGTCGATCGGGTCCTGAATGGAACGAAAGAACGCACCCTTGGCCTCCAGCCGCTCGATCACCTCCAGCAGATGCGACAGGGATCGCGCGAGGCGGTCAATCCGCACGACCACCAGCGTGTCGCCCTTGCCGATGCGCTCCAACACCCGCGCAAGCACCGGCCGCGCACGATTGCCGCCCGAGGCCTGTTCTTCATGGATTTCGGCGCAGCCTGCGGATTTCAGGGCCTGCGACTGGGGCAGGGGGGTCTGATCTTCGGTCGATACGCGGGCATAACCGATCAGGGGCATCAAAACAGTCTTTTGCAGTTACATACATCGCTACTAAACGACCGTTTATAAGCGAATGCAAGGGCGCTCACTGTGGCCCTGCTCAACGGAAAGCCCTTGGTTTCCATACGCAGAGGGCGATCAGAGAGTTCTCGCAGACCATCGCGCGCGTGCTAAATAAGGTGTACAGGCGCGCTCTGATAAAACCCTTGGGTAAAATGCAAAATAGCAGTATTTTGCACATATGATGCCTAGAACCCCTTCAGCGTATAATGAATCCGACGCCCTCTCCATTGATGCTGAGGAGGTCGAACAGGCGTCTGAGGACGACCTGTGGTTGTCGCGTTTAGCTCCCGATTTCAATTGAAGCAGTAAGCTGAAACTGAAGCGCTGGAATTTCATCTTAGCGCTTCACCAACGCGTCAAGATTCCTGAGCTTCACAGCCCTGCGGCTTTGGTCAGGTTCACCCTGAACCTTTCGCGCCTGCGCTGATAGCGCCGGGTCATCTCGGCCGACGCATGGCCGAGTTGCTTTTGAACATAGCGCTCATCAACCTCTGCCGACGAGGCGAGCCCGGCGCGTAAGGAATGGCCGGAGAACATTGCCAGCCGTTTGGCTTCCGGCAGATCGGACCTGACGCCGCTTTTTAGAACGGTCGCTTTGATCAGTCGCGCGACGTGCTTATCGGAGAGGCGCGCCTCGAGGGCGCTTTTGCCATCCCGGGAGATGCGCACGAAGACCGGCCCAAAGTCGATGCTTCCGAAGTGTAGCCATTGCTCAAGCGCGTGGACGGGACAGGTCTGGTCGCTTGAGCCGCGCCCGACCTCGACCTCGCGCCACCCGGTCTTGGCGTTAAGCGTCAGCAGCGCGCCTTTGTCGAAGATCTCGAGCCAGCCGCCGGTGTCCGGTGTATCATCCTTGTGTATGTCGAGGCTGACTACCTCCGACCGGCGCAGGCCGCCTGCATAGCCCAGAAGCAAGATCGCCCGGTCTCGAAGCCCGCGGAGATCGAAAGGAAGGGTGGCCACCATGGCCTGGATGTCCTCAGGCAAGATCGCTTCCTTCTGGACCGGCGGGCGCGCATGCTTGCGTTTGATCCCGGCCAGAACGGTGGCGATGTGCCGGTCCTTGCGATCAAGAGTGAACCCGCGCTGCCTGTAGTTCCAGGCAAGCCCCGAGAGACGGCGCTCGATCGTGGAGACCGAAAGGGCAGGGGCCTTCCCGGTTGGTGCAGCCAGATCAGCCACATAAAGTCCAATCATCTCGGGCGCAGGGGGTAGAGGTTCCGTGCCTTTCAACCGGCACCAGCGGCTGAAGTGTTTCCAGTCGGCCGCATAGGCCTTGTTCGTGTTCCCGGCTGTCGAGGCCTCGGCGTAGCCACGGGCGGTGTCGATCAGCCGGTCGAGCGAGCCGGAGCCGGCCACATGAGCGGGCAGAGCGATTGAGGCTCCGTCCCGAGAGGTTCTCTCGTCGCGCTCGTCACTGTTCGGCGCGGTATTAGGTGCTGAGCTCGAAATCTCAGACTCAGACCCGTAAGAACCCGCGATTTTGGTGCTGTTATTTGTGAGACTAACCTGTCGTTCTTGTTTCATCATTGGAATCTAACCCATTGATATTATTATATTCATGTTTCTGTTTCATTCCCGGATTATAGTTTCATTATCGGACATAAGATACCTTTTTGTGGGTTTTGGCCATGGTGGATCGCTCAGACATCAACGCCGTAGATGATGCGGCATGGGAACAGGCGGTTGCGCGTGAAGGAGTGATACGAAGGCTGGCGAGCATGGCCAAACCTAATCGCCGCGAATTCCTCTCGGCCTGCCGGGAACTTGGTCTCAAACGATCCCGTCTTTACGATCTAATCAGAGCTTATAAGGCGCGGCCGATCACCAGTTCTCTCCTGACAGGCGCGCCGGGGACCCAAACGGGCAGCAGGCGGTTGCCGGCAGCGATCGAGGCCGTGATTGCAGCGGCAATTGAGGACTTCTTCAAGTCCCGTCAGAAGCCGAGCATCAATGCGTTGTACAAGGAAGTGCGCAGGCGTTGCGGTCAACAGGGCCTGCGCGCTCCGTGCTGGACCTCTGTCCGCGACCGTGTAGCCGCGATAGACCCTGCCGAATTGGTGGCGGCCCGCGAGGGGGCCAAGGCAGCCCGTAGTCGTTATCATCCTGTCGCCGGAACCTATCGGATTGAGCGGGCTTTCGAGGTTGTCCAGATCGATCACACTTTGGTGGATGTCATCGTTGTAGACCGTTCCCACCGCAAGCCCCTGCAAAGGCCTTGGGTGACGCTGGCCATCGACATTGCCAGCCGTATGGTTGCTGGGTTTTATCTGACACTGGAACCGCCATCAGCCTTGTCGGTTTCTTTGGCGGTCCAACATCTTGTGCAGCCCAAACTGGATTGGCTGGACGGTTTGGGCATTGATGCAAACTGGCCGACGTCGGGGTTACCTGAGACCATTCATGTCGATAACGCCAAGGAGTTCCGCTCAAAGGCAATGCGGCGTGGTGCTGAAGAACATGGGATTTCGCTGCAGTACCGACCGATCGGATCGCCACATTACGGCGGTCATATCGAGCGGCTGATCGGAACGATGATGGGGGCGGCACATTTGCTGCCCGGGTCGACATTTAGCAACATCAAAGACCGTGGTGACTATGACTCTGTAGCAAATTCGTCGATGACGCGGGATGAGCTGGAGCGGTGGTTTGCTCTTGAAATCACCCGTTATCATGCTGAACGGCACCGATCCTTGGGTATTCCACCGATTGCGGCTTGGCAGGAGGCCGTTCAGAGACGCGATGCGGCCTTGCGACACCCCTATGATCCAGAAGGGTTTCGGATCGACTTTCTGCCTGCTGTCGAACGTATGGTGCGCCGCGATGGTATCCACCTGTTCGGCCTAAGATACTGGGACGATGTTCTGAGTATTTGGGCTGGCAGGCAGGGGCGACAGTTGCGTGTGTCCTACGATCCACGGGACCTGTCCACCGTGTTCGTGCGGGGCCCGGATGGTCAGCGATACCCTGTGCGGTTTGCCGATCTGCGGCACCCTCCGATCACTTTGGCAGAGCATCGCCGCGCGCAGACAGTTCTGCGCCAGCGGGGTCGATCGCTAGAGGACGAAGAGCTGATTTTCGCAGTGATCGAAGAGCAGCGGGCCTTGGTTGATGCCGCATCAGGCAAAACGCGGGAAGCCAGACGATTTGCGGAACGGCGAGATCGGGCACTGGCTAACGTCGAGCCTGCCGCGATCGAAGAAAACGACCTTGAACATGCAGAATCTGGTGACATCCTCAATGTGCCCAGTTTCGAAGTGGAGGAATGGTCGTGAGCGGGGCAGGGGAGTTCGCACATCTCGATCCGAACTATCGACGGTTCGCTGCCCTTTCGGACGAAGAGCGTATTGCCTGGATCAGGGCTGACCGCTGGATCGGCTTCGATCAGGCGGGATTGGCGCTTGGACGCCTTGAAAACTTGCTTACCTATCCGCCGCGCGACCGGATGCCCTGTCTGCTGATCTATGGCGACACAGGCATGGGTAAGACCAAGATCGTGCGCAAGTTTGAACGTGATCACCCGCCAAAGTTCTGTCAGGTAACCGGCGTCGATCATCGCCCAGTGGTGGTTGCACAAGTACCCTCCGAGCCGATCGAGCGGGATCTTTACCGCGAATTGCTGTCCAGTATGGGCGCGCCGGCAATGGCCGGGGGCACATTGGCCCGCGAGAAAGATGTCTGCCGCTCGCTGCTGCGAACGGTCGGGGCGAAGATGATCATTCTCGACGAGGTGAACGGCATGCTGGCCGGGACATATAGGCAGCAGCGGATTTTCCTCAATGCCATAAGATTCCTCGCCAACGATCTGCGGATTCCCCTGGTCTGCGCAGGGACCGACCTCGCCCGCCAGGCATTGCTGACGGATGCGCAATTGGCGGAGCGGTTCGAAGCGTTTCACCTCAAGCCCTGGAAGAACGATGCCGTCTTTGCCGGACTTCTGAAAAGCCTCGGGCACATCCTGCCGCTGCGCGAGCCGTCCGATCTGACGGGCACCGCGACCAGGGCACGGGTCCATGCGCTGACCTCTGGTGTAACGGCGCGCATATTCCGTTTGATCGAGACCGCGGCGGAAGCAGCCGTTCACTCTGGCCGGGAGAGACTCGACGCCAAGAGTTTCGGAGATGATCTAGTACTGCCGCTGGTGTCGATGACGCAGAGCAATCGCCGTCGGCCGCGCCAAACCCCGCAACCCCAGGCTTCGGCATGACAGCAGCGATCCGGCTTCCCGTTGCGCCGCGCCCGTTTCGGGATGAATTGCTCTCCTCTTGGATGGTCCGGGTCGCCTCTCGCTATGGTTTGGAGGTGCCTGACATGACGGCGTATATGGCAGGGCAGAGGGATACCCTACCGTTGCTACGCCAGATTGATGACACAGCGCCTGACCCGGAACTACTAAAGATTTGGGCGCGGGGCTGCAGGATCGATCCTGCGCGCCTCGAACGCCTTTCATTGAAATTTAGGCACCACAACCGGCCGCGCGATTGGATTTCGAGTGCGAGAGGGGGAGGTGTATCCGTATGTTTTGCCTGCTTTGATGCGGATGTCGCGGTGGGGCGGGACGCCTATATTCGGGCTGATTGGAGGTTGGTTGAACGGGTTGTTTGCCCGGTTCACAAAGAGATGCTGCGGGACCGCTGCCTTGAATGCGGTGCCCACCTGCGGACTTCGTTCAGGTTGCGCACGGGTCTGCTTCGGGTGTTCTGCGCCAAATGCGAGTGTCTTCTCACAGGCAGGGGAGGGGCGCGGGCGGATCGTGCAGACACGGCATTTACAGAGGGCACTCTAACGTTTCAGCGGCAGGTCGAGCGGATCATCAATGGTGATAAGGGTCACCTGGCTCTCTTGGAGCGGACAATACGCGCGCTATGGGCACCGCTTGATCGGGCGGGTGCTGCGCGTCCTGTCTTGGCGCTTTGGTTCGATCAAGAGGGATGGAACTGTCCTTTCGAGGCCCGAGCCGCCGTAGGCGCGCCGGCCCCGCTCCAGCATCTTTCCGTACGATGGCGTGTCTTGACGCTGGTTATCCTTGGCGATCTCTTTGGAGAACGGATGGTTCCAATGGCGACAATGCCTGAGGCGGCCGCGCGGTTGTTCAGACGTGCCGCGCCGATCCCGCGGGCACCCTACGGGCGCAGGGCAGCAATCAGCAAGGGAGAGGACCCGATCGACATCGTCACAAGACGAGTCCAGCGATTGAGCAAGAGCCCAGTCCCCCGATGGAATGGAAACTTCGAGGACGAGAGGGCTGATTTTGGGCGAGTCCGGCCATGAAACTAAAGCGACAACCCATGTTTTTGAGCATATCATTTTTACGTCCGATAACGCAAGGTTATTGGACATAGAGC
>NZ_AWWI01000179.1 GCF_002760615.1 Puniceibacterium antarcticum
ATCGGCAAAACTCAAACCCGGAGTCTCGCTCACGCTGGATAAAAGTTGGGGGCAACGTCATGAGCCGCGAGCTTGATGCACGGTACAATGCCGAGACGGGTATCGTTTTCAGCACTCTCTATCCCGGCTGCGTGGCAGACACGCCCCCATAATGACGCAAAGAACATAACAATTGGGTGGGTCAAGTCTCGGTGACAATGCCGGTTCAATTCTCAGTGACAATCAACAGCACGGAAACAAACACCCAGGCGCCTTGGCGCTGCACAAAAGATTTATCCTGTACCCACATTTTATTCTTTTTTTACCCTTGGAGGGGAAGCGAAAGAATAAGCAGCCCATTATTTTTGCCGTCTCTTTCCAAAATTCAACACCCCAATGACGCACATGCGCACGGCATGACAGGTCCACTTCAGCAATGGCAGGAGGGGGGCGGCATCGCGCTTACTCATGAACCGCTTCAACGCCTACGGCAGCGTCTATATCGTCCGCTTGGGATGACGCGAGTGGGAAAGGGGAAGTCACACCTAACATGTGAGCTTTGCAACAACTCATACTGGGATGAACATCGTCATAGTCGTGCCGGATTGCGATGTCTGGATCTCCAGTCCGCCACCCATGCTATCGGCTAAACCAAAGACCATCGAGAGACCAAGTCCGGTTCCCTTACCTACACCCTTTGTCGTAAAAAAAGGGTCTATGACGAATTTAAGGACATCCTGTGGAATACCACTACCACTGTCGACCACTTTATAGGCAACGTAGCTTCCACTGTCCAGGGATCGACCGCCCGCAACATGCTTGGACATTTTTGTTTCGACGATGTGAACCGAAAGCGAAATGTTTCCGCCGGAAGGTGTTGCATCAACCGCATTGAGCACGAGGTTAAGGAGCGCTGTCTCGATCTGACTGGCATCCACATTGATCATGGGGGCCTCGGTAAGAGGGTGGATAGTGAAGCTGACCTTGGAAGGAATGAGATGATCCGTCAGAATTTTCAAACTATAAAGCGGCGCATTCGCGTTGATCATCGTAAATCTTAGAGGTGATTGACGCGCATACACTAAAATTTGTTTCACAACTTTGGCAGCGCGAAGGCTTGCTTCGTGCGCTGCCGCAACCGCCTGATCTTTTTCGTTATCATCCGCCAGAACTTCATAAAGCTCAAGGTTTCCGGAAATCGCGGTGATGATGTTGTTGAAGTCATGGGCAACACCACCTGCCAATTGCCCAATGGACGCAAGTTTTTGTGCCTGAAAGGCTTGATTGTCTGCGGCATTCTTTGCCATTATTCTTTTTCGCGCCCCCAACATTGACTGGGCCAGAACTCCCAAAAGCGCCAGCCAACTTGCAACGATACCGAACAATGCTAAGGGACTGGAAATTTGAGGCAACACCAATCCAAAAAATGCTAACATTCCAATAAATACAATGATTATATTCCCAAATATTAAAAATGAAGACGTGTCTGCCCTATGAACAAGTTGGACAAGCTGAGCTCCGATCAAACCGGCGCCCACAAGGAATAAATTTCTATCCAATTGACTGAATGTCCATGCCGGAAACCAAATGTAAGCAGTCGTATTCAACAGGACTAATAAATGTGTAACGCGGCATTGAATAACAGAAACTTGGGCGCTTAACTTCTTGGCATATACCCATATGGCGATATAAGATAAAACGTAGAGGATGCTCCAATAGGTAGACATCATAGAATTAGTATAAACCGATATAAGGATGCCTGCGAGAGGCACTCCAAAAACTCGAAGGGCCACATTCAGGAAATGATCATATTCTAGTGCCATAATACGGTCTACCTCGCCTCGGTAACCGTCTTTTGGGCCGGCGAACTGCCTGTACTTCGTTATGTGCATTGACCGACACTTTTTAGGGAGCTTTCGGCTCGGTAATGGAATTTCACTTCAAGTATACATGTTCTCCGAGAATCCCAAAGTGACCTGTAATTTTACGGAGGATCACCTGATCAAGCTCTGCTACCCGAGCGGCGTTTGAGATCAGGTAGAAGAGCTTTGACTCGCAGAATTCAATTCGGGCACACTACGCGACTCTCGGTCGTTCGCCCTGAATATGTCGCAAGTGTCTGAATTTATTTGGCGATCTTGGAAGAACTGTAGCAAGAAATTGCAGGGTTTCGCATACTGGGTCCTGAAACCTTGCAATTTCCGGAGCTGCGATGAAGAGCAGGATGATCTCCTGCGTCCTCGCCTGACCGACATGATCGATCTGCGCCATGAGTTGGCGATGCTGGAAAAGCTGATCGACTGGGAGTTCTTCGAGACGGAATGGGCTGGTTTCTTTCCCTACACAACAGGGCGTCCAGCGACATCGCCCCGCCTGGTCGCGGGGCTGCTGTATCTTCAGCACGCCTATCGCCTCTCCGACGAAGCTGTTGTCGCCCGCTGGGTCGAAAATCCCTACCACCAGCATTTCACCGGCGAGGTTTTCTTTCAGCACCGTCCGCCCATCGATCCTTCCTCGCTGACCCGCCGGCGCAAGCGGATCGGAGAGGAAGGGGCCGATTGGCTGCTCACCAAGACCATCGAGGCCGGGCGCACGTCCGGTGCCCTTGATGACCACAGCGCTCGGTAACCACGGCCAGCACGAGGACGTTGACGTCGGATTTGCCGATCTTCCAGTTAGAGCACTTTGCATTTGATTTGAATCGCAAGACGCTGCCTCTCCCTTCGGTCGAACGCGCCTTGCGATGTAACTGCGTCAGATACAATACAAAGCGCTGTAGTTCGGTCGAGACCGCGTTTGAAGGTGACCAGGTCAGGTGCAAACGTCTCGATTGCAAGAGCCGTTACAGGACCCACGCCCGGCTCTACGAGAAGGCACGGGTGAAACTGGTCGCGCTGGCGAAAGACCTCGGCCTCGACCTGCGCCAGACCTATGCGCGCAAGGCACCGCGGCTGGCGATGCAGATCGGCAGGTATGCGCACGCGCGCCAATACAAGCGGATGCGCAAGGCATTGAGAACGCTGCGCGGATATGAGGGCCGTGCCATGCGCGACATTCGTCAGCGGCTGGACGACATCCCAGCGGGTACAATGCGCGACAACGTGGCCGAGATGCTGGCGCGGGTTTCAAAGCTTCTGCACCAGGCCCCGAAGGGAAGGGGCAAGATCTACGCCCTGCATGAGCCTGACGTCGACTGAATCTCCAAAGGTAAGGCGCGGGTGCGCTACGAGTTCGGCTGCAAGGTCAGCCTCGCCACCACTATCGATGAAGGGCTCGTCGTTGGCATGCGCGCCATGCCAGGTAATCCGTACGACGGTCACACCCTGGCCGAGGCCCTGGAACAGGTCGAGACGCTCACGGACCGCCGCCCGGACCTCGCCGTCGTCGATCGTGGCTAGCGCGGACACGGCGTCGCAAAGACCCGAGTTCTGATATCCGGCATGCGCCGCGGGCTGACGGATGGGCTGAAAGCGTAGCTCCGACGGCGCAGCGCGATCGAGCCGGAAATTGGCCACATGAAGACCGATGGGCACCTCGCGCTCCGCCCGCTCAAAGGGACCAATGGTGATCAACGCCTTCACGAACCGATCAATAGCAGTGCAAATCGCCGCGTAGGCGTTGTTCAATGTCGACTAACTCGTCTTTACGTGCAAGAGCCACCGCTCACGCCCTCAGTGCAAAACGCGATCTCTTTGTGTGCGATAAGGCCTTTTTATCTGAGAACCTGGCTCGGATCAGCGCCCGATGGATCAAAGAGAGCAGCACCGACACGCCATATGTCTCTTGCAGCGCCCCAGCCAGCTCCGCTACGGTGTTGTCGGGCTTCGGCCTGACGATCTTTACCAGGAACGCACTGTGCGCTTTGAGCTTGCCCGAAGTCCCGGGCGCGCGGCCCTGGCACTTTGGCGTAACGACGCCCCTACAGCGAGACTCGGCCGCAAGCCTGACAGCCGTGCTGGCACTGACGCCGAACACCCGCGCCGCTGCGCGTCGCGACTGACCGGCGGCGAGGTAGCCCGAGATCCGCTCGTGAAGATCGATTGAGTACGATTTGCCCATCCAACACCTCCTGTTGGAAGTGAATCAGACAAATGATCAAATGGGAATCCCACGCGATTCAGATTAAAATCAAACCGCTTTAATCCATTTTTAATACAATTGCAGTTTTATGAAGACGTTCGTTCCTAAATTGCGTAAAGTATTCATATATACATGTACATTGGCGATCTGATTACCGTGCAGCGCCTCGTCGCCAGACGCAGCATTTCAGATAGCAAAATAGCGACCTGCGTTGCCCTACCCTGCAGGGTTCCCCGTGGCACCGCAGAAATGAGACCAAACCGACCCTACTCGGGGTGGCAATGCCTGTGCAGAGATGGGATGTGCAGTTTAACTTTGCGCTTCAATTCGCACAAAACTCTCCGGCTCCTCAGGCCAATGTGGCTCTTGCCCTCGCTATTAGGCTTGCTGCGGTTACGCCCCACAGCCTCTAGAACTCACCGCCCCGGCGTCGGCCAGATGCGGAAGACGTAAGAATGGAAACCTTGAGACATCTTAACGCCATGCGTTACATTGTGTGGGAAGACTGATGGCCTGGGGCTGGATTTTCATCGCCGCCGCCATCCTCTATGCCCTCCTGCTCGGCTGGCTTGTGTTGTAGTTGCTATGAAGGTGAAAGGGCCATTTATGACGTGATCGCCCCCCGACGGCATCAATTTGCCAAGGTGGGCCTGGAATGATCCACAAAGGATGACAGTCATGCCGGAGATTCTCACTGTGGGGCTCCCTCTGGTAAAGGATGTGTTTCAGGTTCATGGAGCTGACGGCGCAACTCGAGGGGTCTTGCGTATGAAACTGCGGCGAGGGCAGTTGCTTGAGTTAGTCGGCCAGTTACCATGAGATGTGACTTGTCTTATGCTGAATTCGGCTCGCGCGGCATGAAGGAGCCGTTGCCCGCCACACCATTTATGGCTGAATCGCAAGTGGCTGGGTCGTGATGGACCATTCGAGAGTTTGATCAGCCGCCGTGTTCCCCAAGGGCCTGAACAGTGAGCCATCCAAAAATCAAGGTCCTCATCCCGTCTAACTTTCTTGCGAAGGACCGCTCTGCCGGAGTCATCTGTACCGTGGGCTTGGAATCCTTCCTTCGCAAGGTCACGCCCGACCGTGATAATCTGCGACATGACAGCCCTCCGTTGTGGATCATCGCAGGCCAACCTTGACACATTTATGCCGTCAGGGGGCGGTCACATAATCAACGTCGTCTGCATCCTGTCTCCAGAAGGGAACTTTCGACTTACGAGGGTAAAGCATAAAGGCAACCGGCTTGGGGAAATGCTAATGAATGAGCTGATGCATGACATCGAGTGGCAACTTGATGATCACGCGCGCAGCTGCGCGTGGAGAATGCCCGGCAGAAATATACCCACATATTCGTTCGCGAAGATCCATTGAGAAAGGTCTGCCCATTCTTCACCTCCTGCCGGAAGTGAAGCAGATAACTTACCAAATGGGAATCCCAGACGATTCAGGTCAAAGGCAAAATTCTTCAACGATTTTTTGGACGACCCTCGCGGAGTGTCGTCCAATTCTGGACACGTCGAACTTCGGGACCTCAAGCCCCAGCCCCAGAAAGGCGGGCCGTTCGAATTGCACTGAGTAGGGGAGGCACAGTGCTCGCGCAATAGTCATGCCGCCGTCTCTGACGCACTGTGGGCTGTGTGTCACAGCATGAGTGGAGTCCCTCCAGAAGGAGGGTTGGTTCGTGAGGCAGGGCATGCTTTTTAGAGGACATAACTCCGACAGCTGGGCCATTTTGATCAACTGTCATTTAAGAGTGCAGCCACGTTCCGTGGACGTTGGGGCTTTTCAGTAAGTGGGTCTGGCAGTCACCGTTGCCCGCTTCTCTTTGCGCGGCCAATCGCTGAATGCCATCAGGTCAGCCGGATCGGCCGCTGTTCGGCGATTGCTTCCATTCCGAAATACGAGGTGACCGTCTCAAGCTCGATATCTTCGATCAGCCGTTTGTAGACATCGTCATAGCTGTTCATGTCCCTTGTCACGATCTTGAGCAGATAATCGTAGTCGCCGCCAATGCGGAAAAAATCGATCACTTCCGGGAGAGTCGAAACATGCTGGCGAAACTGCTTTAGCCAGCTAGCCGAGTGATGGCGCGTCTTGATCATCACAAAAACCACCAGCCCAAAGCCGAGTTGCTTGCGATCCAGAACCACGGTGCGGTTGCGCAGGATGCCCGCTGCTTCCAGTGCCTTCAGGCGCCGCCAGCAGGCATTCTGTGACAGGCCGACCCTGTCACTGAGGGCGCGCTGCGATTGCGCAGAGTCGCGCTGAAGCTCTTCTAGAATTCGTAAATCTATATGATCTAATTTTTCATTCATTTTGCGATCATATGATCGAATATTAATTCTATCAAGGCAAAATCAGGTGAACATTATCCAGTTTCACGTGTCAATCTTGCATCAATTGCCAAAAGTGACGGAGCTGGGATGTCCCCCCTCAACGAATTCAAGAAAACCCTTGCTGCGCCTGACCTTCTGGATCGTATCCGAAACGGTCTGATCGGCGATGATATGGAGATCGAAGGCCCATTCGGCGCCCAGACCCTCGTCTATGCCGATTACGTTGCCTCGGGGCGCGCCTTGGTGCAGGTCGAGGATTTCATCCGTCAAAAGGTGCTGCCTTTTTACGCCAACAGCCACACGCAGGCCTCCTTTTGTGGCGCCTATACAACGCGTCTGCGCGAGGCGGCACGGGCGGAGGTGGCGCGGATTACCGGTGCGGGGCAAGGAACCAGCGTGGTCTTTACCGGATCCGGATCGACCGCTGGAATCAACCGCATCGTCGGGTTGCTGGATATTGCCGCAATGGCTGCTCGGGGCGGGCGCGCTGTCGTGCTGGTCGGCCCCTATGAACATCACTCGAACCTTCTGCCGTGGCGGGAAAGCGGGGCGCGGGTCGTCGAGATCCCGGAAGCTGGGCAAGGCGGGCCCGATTTGGTCGCGTTGGAGGAGGCGCTGAGGGCGGCGCAAGGCGCAGATCTGATAGTTGGTTCGTTTTCGGCAGCTTCGAACGTGACGGGGATCACGACAGATGTGGATGCGGTGACGCGCCTGCTCAAGCAGAACGGCGCGCTGGCAATCTGGGATTATGGGTGCGGTGCGCCCTATATGACCATGAGAATGGGCGGAGGCACTGATGCGGCCAAAGATGCGATCGTGTTCTCACCACACAAGTTTCCCGGTGGGCCCGGTGCCTCTGGCGTTATGATCCTGCGGGACGCCATTGCCTGCCGCACGACACCGACTCTGCCCGGCGGGGGCACTGTCAGTTTCGTATCGCCTTGGGGGCATAGCTATTCGTCAAAGCTAAGTGATCGCGAAGAGGGCGGCACGCCGAATGTGGTTGGTGACATTCGCGTCGCACTTGCTCTGCTTGTGAAAGAGGCGCTGGGGCAGGACTTTCTGAGCCAGCGGCAGGCCATGCTGCGCGCCCGTGCGCTGGCGGTCTGGTCGCAGAACCCACGGATCGAACTGCTGGGCAACACCGACGCAGAGTCCCTGCCGATCTTTTCCTTCCGGGTGCGCGACGGTGCAGGTGGCCATGTCCACCATCAGTTCTTTACCCGTCTGCTCAGCGATGTGCATGGCGTGCAGGCGCGGGGCGGCTGTGCATGCGCCGGTTCTTATGCGCACAGATTGCTGGGGCTGGACGCGACGCGATCGGCGCAGATGCAAAATGCGATCGCCTGCGGCGAAGAGCTGGAAAAACCGGGTTGGGTCCGGCTCAATCTGTCGGCGCTTATGAGTGACGAGAAGGCAGATGTCGTCATTTGTGCTGTGGACAATCTCGCCCGCGCGGCTGAAAAGTATCAAAGCCACTATCGGGCCGATCCTGCGACCGCCCGGTTCATCCCTGAAAGCACCCCCGCAGAAAGTCTTGCCTCTTGAACAGTCCGCTGTCAGACCCCACCTTTCGCCGCTTGTTCGCGGCACAGATCTGTTCGCTGGTCGGGGTAGGATTGCTGACTGTCGCCCTGTCTTTGATGGCCTACCGAATTGGCGGTGCGGCTGCCGGCGGTCAGGTTCTGGGACTGTTGCTGGCGCTCAAGATGGTGGCATACGTGCTGCTAGCGCCACTGGCCGAGACGCTGCTGTCACGGGTTTCGCGCAAACGGGCCATGGTGGGGCTGGATTTCGGGCGCATGATGCTGCTTCTGCCCATGGGGCTTGTCACCTCAACCTGGCAGTTGGCGGTACTGGCCTTTGCCTTTTTTGTACTGGCCGCCGGGTTCACGCCGTTGTTCCAATCCGTGATTCCGGATGTGCTCCCAGAGGAAGAAAGCTATACCCGGGCGCTGGCCTGGTCTCGTATCGCTTATACGCTCGAATCCGTTCTGAGCCCGGTGATCGCGGCAACATTGCTGAACGTGGTGCCGGGTGAGACGCTGTTTTATGCATCGGCGTTGGCCTTTCTGGGGTCGGTCGTTGCGCTGCTTTCCACGCGGTTTCCGTCCCGTGGTGAGGCCGAAGGCAAAGGACCATTTCTGAAGCGCGCGTTGCGGGGGCTTTGGATCTATGGGCGCACGCCACGGCTGCGCGGTCTGTTTCTGCTGAATTTCTCTCTGTCGCTGGCCATGGCCTGGGTTCTGGTGAACTCGGTGGTCTATGCTGGTGCACGTCTGGGAGATGCCGAATATTTCTATCCGAGGTTGATGGTCTGCTATGGGCTGGGCGCGGCGCTGGGTGCGATCTGTGCGGCACGGTTTTTGCGCAAGGTGAACGAACGCAGTGTCATGCTTTTGGGCGCCTTTGGATTTGCGGCCATCGGTGTCGGCTTCTCGGTCCTGCCATCGCTGCCCTTTGCCGGGCTTGCGCCGGTGTGGGTTGCTTTCGGCGCTGCATCGTCGCTGGTGCTGACGCCGGGCGGTTTGATCATCACGCGCTCTGCGACACGGGGCAACCGTGCTGCGGTCTTTGCGGCCCAATTTTCGCTGAGCCATGCGGGTTGGCTGATTGCCTATCCGCTTGCGGGCTGGCTTGCGGCGCAGCTTTCTCTGGAGTGGGCGTTGCTCATTCTGTCACTCACATGTGCCGTTGTTGCTGCGGCTGCGATGGTCGTCTGGCCAGCGCATGACCCGCTGGAGCGCACGCACAGCCATCCCGAACTTGCCGAGGATCACCCGCATCTGAACGCCGTTCCGGCCCAAGGGTCGCTGCATTCGCATCTGCATGACTTCAGAATAGACGAGCTGCATCCAGTCTGGGCCAAAGGCTAGGACCGGTGCTGAACCAAATCTCCAATTTTCCGTAGGATGACCGTATGAAAACGATGGATCCCTCTCCCATAGACGGCCGAGGTCTGCCTGAGCTTGAGGCGCGCCTCAGGGAAGAGCTTGAGTTTCTGTGCTATCCCGGCAAGGGTTGGGTCCCCCAGCGCGAAGGTGTGAGTGACGTTGTCATCATCGGTGGCGGAATGTGCGGTATGGTCGCTTGGCTTGCCCTGAACACGGCGGGTATTCGCAATGTGCGCGTTCTGGACCGCTCTGCCGAAGGGCGTGAAGGGCCATGGCTGAACTATGCCCGGATGGAAACCCTGCGCTCGCCCAAGGTGTTGACGGGGCCGGCGCTCGGGCATGGGATGCTGACCTTTCAGGCCTGGTATCGCGCGCAGTTCGGAACAGAGGCCTGGGACGCGCTGGACAAGATCCCGCGCCCGATGTGGATGGAGTACCTGGCTTGGTACCGCAAATCGCTGGATGTCCCGGTCGAAAACGGCATCTCGGTCGATCATGTGGAGCCCGACGGCGATCTGCTGCGACTGACGGTGTCGGGGTCCGAAACGGGTACGATCCTGACCCGCAAGCTGGTCTTTGCCACCGGGCGAGACGGCACCGGGGGGCCGAACATTCCGGCCTTTATCAAGGATCTGCCCCGTCATCTGTGGGCGCATAGCGCTGATGACATCGATTTTGACAGCCTCAATGGCAAACGGGTGGCCGTCATCGGCGTCGGCGCGTCTGCTGTGGACAATGCCGCCGAAGCGCTGGAACATGGTGCCGCCGAAGTGCGCCATCTGATCCGGCGCAAGGACATGCCGCGGATCAACAAGATGATGGGCATCGGCAGCTTTGGCTTTACGGCCGGCTATGCCAGTTTGCCGGACGAATGGCGCTGGCGCTTCATGCGCTACAGCTTTGCGACCCAAACACCGCCCCCACATGGATCTACAAAGCGCGTCAGCCGTCATCCCAACGCCTATTTTCACTTTGGCAAGGCGACGACACGCATTGAACCGCAGGGGAAGGGTGCGGTTGTCCACTTTGCCGATGGCACCTCGTATGAGGCGGATTTCGTGATCCTTGGCACCGGGTTCGTCATTGATCCGATGGCGCGGGTCGAATTTGGTGAGACGGCGGGCGAGATCTTGTTGTGGCAGGATGTCTACGAGGCGCCCGAGGATGAAAAATCCGTCGATCTGGGGAAATTCCCCTATCTGAACCCTGACTTTACCTTTCGCGAGAAAGAGGCCGGCACGGCGCCGTGGCTGAACCGCGTCTATTGCTTCAACTACGGCGCGGCGGCGAGTCTGGGAAAGGTCAGCGGCGACATCCCCGGAATCAGCGAAGGCGCGGCATGGTTGTCACGTTCGCTTGCCGCGCAGCTTTTTGGCGAGGATGTGCAGGCGCATTGGCAGGCAATGCTCGATTATGACACACCAGAGCTGATCGGTGATGAATGGGAGCCCTCAGATCTTGAGGGCAGCGCGCAATCTGTGAAAGGTCGGGTCGCATGAATATTTTTGAAACCACAGCTGTGAAAATGTCCGGCGTGACACAAGACGGCGAAATCGGCAGCGCCGTTGCAACCCGGGCGAATATCATCGAGCTGACCCAAGCGGCAGAAGATGCGGTGCTGCGTCCGCGGGATTTCGGGGCGTTCGACCATGTCTTGCGCGCGGCGCTTGCGGCCCGCGTGGCACTGCTGGCCGGTGATGAGGCATTGGAAAGCTACTATCTGACGGGTGCCGGAGATCGTGCCGTTCTGGATCAGACCGGCGCGGATCAGTGGCTTGAGGTCATTCTTTCCTTTGTTGACAAGGTCGCCAACGAGACCCGCGATGTTGCCGCCGAGGATATCCTCGCGCTTCAAGGTGCCGGGATTTCGGATGCTGATATTGTCCGGCTGTGCGAACTGGTTGCCTTTCTGGCTTATCAGATCCGCGTGATTGCCGGGCTTCGCCTGATGAAAGGAGCAGCCGCATGAGCCGTATTGTCCACAAATTTACCCGTACCGTGCCGCACTGGCAGCCGCGTGTCACACCCGTCAAGCTGGACGAGGCAACACCTGAGCAGCTTGACGCTCTGAAGATCACGCCGTCGAACACCAAGGTTTCCGACTATGTGCTGACGCTGGCGCACGATGTCGAAAGTCTGACCGTTCGGTCACCACTGTTCAACGCGATCATGTATGATGCCGGTGGGATGTCCCGGTCGGAAAGAGAGCTGGGCGCACTGGGCGCGTCGATGGTCAATCGTTGCATTTATTGCGCTGCCGTCCACGCCGACCGGCATGCCAAGCTAGAAAAAGACACCGGAGTCACCGATGAACTTTTCGCCAAAGGTGAAAATGCCGATCTCTCGGTGCGAAATCGCGCAATCTTTGATTTTGCCCGCAAGGCTGCAGAAGCACCGCCTGCGGCGGGGCAGGCGGAGATGGACGCGCTGCGTGACGCTGGACTTTCCGATGAGGAAATTCTCGATCTGATCCTGTCCTCGGCGTTGTTCGGCTGGGCCAACCGGCTGATGCATGTGCTTGGCGATCCGGTGCGTCAGGAGGCAACGGCATGAGCGAAGCAATCCGTATCGGAATCGCAGGGGCCGGTGGCATCGCTTTTGGGTCTGCAGCACTGCTCCACCAGCACGGCCATGATCCGATGCTTTGGTCTCCCTCTGGGGCCGGGACAGAGGCGCTTAAAGCCGCGCCGCTCAAAGCTCAGGGTGTAATCGAGGCAGAGTTCAGCCCGCGCGTTGCGGCCAGTGCAAAGCAGCTGGTTGAGGAAAACGACGTACTGATGATCGCGCTGCCTGCCTATGGGCACAAGGCAGTTATGGATGCGCTTGCGCCCCATATCCGCGAGGGGCAGCAGGTCATCATTTCATCCCACGCCTCGCTTGGTGCAGTGTATCTGATGCAGGCGCTGGCGGCGCGGAATGTCCATGTGCCGATCACGGCCTGGGGCACCACGGTTGTGACCGGTCGGCGGCAGGACGGGCCCGTTGTGCAGGTCAACACAGTTCGCACGCTTGTGGACCTCTGTACCGTGCCTGAAACCCGTGCAGATTGCGCCATGGCCGTGTGTCAGCGGCTGTTCGGGGACCGGTTCCGGTCGCGTGACGGGCTGCTCGCCATATCCCTTTCGAACCTGAACCCGCAGAACCATCTGGGCATCGCCTTGTGCAATATCACCCGCATGGAACAGGGCGAGGTCTGGAGCCAAGGGCGCAACGTAACACCCAAGGTGGGCAGACTGCTTGAACAGCTCGACCTTGAACGGCTCGCCATCGCCGAAACGCTCGGGTTGAGTGTGAGGACCATCTTCGAGCATTTTCATCTGAGCTTTCACGTGCCTATCGCGTCGATCTCGGAGATGAACCAGCAGATGCATGCACAAGGCAATGGCGGCACAGGACCCGCAACTGCGGACAGCCGATATGTGACCGAGGACGTGCCCTATGGCTTGCAACTGACCGCTGTTCTGGGGCGATTGGCAGGCAAGCCTGCGACCCTGCACGAGGCCGGCATTGCCCTTTTTTCGGCAATGTATGGTGTTGATTTTGCTTCTGAAAATACCTTGCTGAATGCGCTGAAGCTGGATTGCTTCAGCCTTGATGATCTGCGGCAAGCCGCCCGTACCGGTATGCTGCAGACCACGCCCGATATGGTGTCGTGAACGATAAAAGATACGGAAAAAAACGAAGCCAACATGGAGAAGTCACCAATGACGAAACTCATCTTTAATCGCCGTCGTTTTCTGGGCACAGCCGCGATGACCGGTGCTGCCCTTGCCAGCCCCGCCTACCTGCGCCGCGCGAACGCCGCGGGTGGCGAGGTCAACATCTGGACCTACAACGACTTCGTTCCCGAAGCTTTCAAAGAGCAATTCGAGGCTGATACAGGCATCAAGGTCAACATTCGTCTTGTGGATGATCAGGGCAAGCAGTTTAACCTGCTGGCGGCAGAGGCCCCCAATCCGTCGGTCGATATCATGACCGTCGCCGGTCACCGGTTTTTGCAGTTCATCGAAAGCGACCTGCTTGCGCCGCTCGACACGGACCGTCTGAGCAACTGGGGCAAGATCAACCCGACCTTTTCGGAAAGCGACTGGTCAACCATTAATGACAATAAGTGGGGCATGCCGATCCTTTCGGGGATGGAGGTGCTGTCGTACAATACTGAATTGGTGAGCGCTGAAGAGGCCCAGAGCTGGGACACGCTTTTTTCCGAGCAATACAAGGGCCAGACCGCCTATGTGATTCAGGACATGATTTCGATCATCATGCTGAAGATGGGTTATGATGGCAACATGGTCGCCTATCTGGATGATCCCGAAAAAGCTGCAGCCATCGTCGAGGAGGCTAAGCAGTTCCTGATCGAGAAGAAGCCGCTCGTGCGAAAATACTACGACGGCGGCGCCGAGCTTCAGCAGATGTTCGTCAACCAAGACATTGCCATGGCTCAAAGCTGGAATGGTCCGGCGGCAGCGCTGATCACGGACGGCTTTCCATTGGCGATGACGATCCCCAAAGAAGGTTCTTATGGCTTTGTCTACACCTTCAACATCGCCAATAACGCGCCCAATGCAGACAACGCCTATACTTTCATGGATGCCATCCTTGCCTCGCCGGAAATCGGTGCTGCGATGACAAAGGCATCGGGCTTTATCTCGACCTACAAGGACGCGTCCAACTACCTGAACGATGTCGATAAGAAGGCGACTTCGTTCTCTGATGAAGAACTGGCCAACCTGCAGTTCTTCCGCGCTGAGGCGAACGAGATGAAATACGGTCTCGTCGATCCCGCCGTCGAAGCGATCAAGGCCGCCTGAGCGCTGCAATGAACCGGGCCTGTCCCGCCCTTTTCGGCGGGCGGGCTTCCCGATCTTCCTCGAGAGGACTCCCTACATGAGTAATGACGCAGCAGCACGCGCGCACAGCGGTGCCGTCGCGCCGGGCACCGGCGAGCGCACGTTCTGGGGTCGGCTGACAAGCTGGCCGCTTTATCAGATTCTGATGGCTTTCCTGACGGCTTCGCCACGGCGCCAGTTCTTGATCCTGGCGGCCTTCCCGTTGATCTGGGTGCTGACGCAGCATCTTGGCCCGATGCTGCAGATGTTGCGGGTCAGCCTGACCGATGCGTATCCAGTTGCACCCGGTGTCGAGCAGCATTTCACGCTCGACAACTATATGCGCTTCTTTGGTGATCCGATCTTTTGGCAACCGTTTTTCAGGACGCTGACCTTTGCCGGCGTGTTCACATTCTGCACGCTTATCCTGACCTATCCGGTGGCCTACTTTCTGGCCCGTCACGTCAGCCGCAAGAATCAGATGCTGTATCTGCTGCTGCTGCTCATCCCCTTCTGGGTTGGTGAAATCGTGCGCACCTATGCCATCATGATCCTGCTCGGCAATACCGGTGCGGTGAACATGATGCTGAAGTGGCTCGGCCTGATCGAAAAGCCCATTCCATTCATGTACACCAGCTTTTCAATGGGCGTCGGTATTGTCTATCTGACCGCGCTTTACATGCTGCTGCCTTTGTATTCCGCGCTGGAAAAGCTTTCCAAGAGCTTCAATGAAGCCGCAGCTGATCTTGGGGCAGGGGCCTGGACCCGGTTCCGGCGGGTGACGCTGCCGCTGACGATTGAGGGGATTTCCTCGGGTTGCACGCTGGTCTTTCTGATCTCGACGGGCTTCTATGCAACACCAGTTCTGCTGGGCGGGCCCTCTACAACGGTCTTTGCCGAAACCATTGCCGGGTTCTTTCACGTGGCCGGTGATCAATGGCCCACGGGCGCGGCGTTTGCGACGATCATGTTCCTGACGGCGTTGATCCTGACCAGCGTGTTCCAGAAACTGATGAATGCCCTGCGCAAGGGAGACAGCAAATGAACCGTCGCAACCGCATTGTGCTGTCCTGTGTCTACTGGGCCTTCGTCCTTTACGTCTTTGTCCCGCTGATCCTGATGATCCTCATGGGATTCAAGGATAGCAAATTCATCGGCTTTCCGATCCGGTCCTGGACGCTGGACTGGTATACCGGCGTCTTCGAGGATGCTGAGGTCCTTGCTACCCTAGGCTATTCCACTGCAATTGCGGTCCTTTCGACGATTGTCGCCGTGGCCGTCGGCACCTGGATCGCGGTGCTTCTGGAGGGACGCAAGTTCATTGGCCGGACGGCGATCTTTGGGCTGACCGTCCTTCCCGCACTGGTGCCGGGCATCATCTCGGCGATTGCCTTCCGCATCTATGCCCGCTGGCTGGGGATCGAACCGGGCATGGGGGCGATCATCTGGGCCCACGCGGTTCACAACGTCCCGTTCGTGGCCCTGGTAGTCATGGCACGGCTTTCAACCCTGCCGAAAAGTCAGATCGAGGCAGCCCGCGATCTGGGTGCGGATCCGATCGTCGCCTTTCTGCGGATCACTCTGCCGTATCTGATGCCTGCAATTCTCGGCTCCAGCATCTTCTGCCTTCTGCTCAGCTTTGACGATTTTGTCCGCTCCTTCTTTCTGGGCGGCTACGATCCGACCTTGCCGGTGCTGATCTTCGCCAAGCTGAAATCGGGCATGTCGCCCGAGATCAACGCAATTGCCACCATAGCGCTTGTTGTCACTGCCGCCATCGGCATCTGGGCCGAGCGTTTCACCCGCCGCTTGAACAAGGATACTCAGGCATGAATGACGATACCCCGCTTGTCCGTCTCAAAGGCGTTACCAAGAAATTCGGAGATATGACCGCGCTGGACAACCTTACGCTGGACATTGCGCGTGGCGAGTTTGTGACCTTCCTCGGCCCGTCGGGCTGCGGCAAATCCACCACGCTGCGCATTCTTGGCGGGTTTGAGCGCCCGACATCCGGCAGCGTGATCCTGAATGGCGAGGATGTCACGCTGCAGCCACCGGAAAAACGTCAGGTGAACATGGTGTTTCAGGATTACGCTCTGTTCCCACACATGACGGTGCGCCAGAATATCTCGTTCGGATTGGAGCTGAAGGGCATGGACAAAAAATCCATCCGCCAGCGTCAGGATGAGATCATGTCCTTCCTCGAACTCGACACTTACGGCGACCGCTATCCTGCCCAGTTGTCGGGCGGGCAACGCCAGCGGGTGGCGCTGGCGCGCGCGCTGGCGCCAGATCCCGCGCTGCTTTTGCTTGACGAGCCGTTGGGCGCACTGGATGCCAAGCTGCGCGGCCAAGTCCAGCAAGAGCTGAAGTCGATCCAGCGGCGCACCAACAAGACGTTCTTTTTCGTGACTCACGATCAGGAAGAGGCCCTGACCATGTCCGACCGCGTAGTCGTCATGAACAAGGGGCGGGTCGAGCAGGACGGCACCCCGGAAGAGCTGTACTTTCACCCCGCGAGCCGGTTTGTGGCCGAATTCATTGGCGAAACCAACCTTCTGTCCGGCAAGATGCGCGGCCTAGAGGGCGATGCCGTTGTCATGGATTGGTTCGGCCAGACCCTGCGTGGCCATGCACCGGGCGGTGCCCCGCGCACGGGTGACGACATCACCGCCTCGTTGCGGCTCGAAAAGCTCAGGTTTCACAAGGCGCGCCCCGATAGCTGTAATGCCGTCCAAGGGCGAGTCGTGGGCAAGACCTTCCTCGGAAGCCGCATGGCAGTAGATCTGATGATCGACGAAGCTGCAGGCGCGTCGCTGCGCGCCTTCGTTGATGCTGAAACCGGTCAGTCCTTTGGTGCTGATCCCGTCTGGGTCGGTTGGAGTAGTGATGCAATGGCTGTCTTGCGCGACTGAGCAGGTATGGGTGTTGCTTGCTGCTGTCAGTTTATTGATGTGAGTGATATGCATGCTTAAGGTCATCTGGGCTGTATTGTCATGTCAACTTGAGCCAACCAAAAAATGCCGACCAAAGTCTGCCTCAAGCTACTTTCGCCGCAGCTTGCTGCGGATCTAAGGCTTGTAGTCGATGTGAACGGGAGGTGAGGGCGGCGGGATGGAACAGGGAAGTGAATATGTGGTGTGGATTGCATTGACCTGACGTCTTGCAATCCATGCGACAAACGGATGCTTGCAGCACTCGTTCTCGTTTTATAAATGGCAAATGAGTGTTCTCGGCGTGGTTTTGAGCCCCAAGCAAGGCGAATGATTTAGGCGAGGTGTTCAGTCCCGGCATTTTGCGGATCGAATTCTGTCTGGATCAGGTGCCGCAACATCAGATCATCACCCTGCTGCGAGGTCTGGCGCAGGATGAAGGGTGCGGGCTTTTGCAGGTGTTCCATGACCGCGGCCTGATCCGCCACACCGCTGATGAAGTGCGGCACTTGGAGCCGAAACGTGCCTTCGCTGTGCGATTTCCATCTTCATCGAGTCGCGATCAAGGCAGTCCAAGCGCATGCGATGGTGCAAAATCTTTGACATTCGATGCCTGACTCTTACATCTCACTATCAGCTGGAGACATCGCCGCACTTGAATTTTATGTGTTCTCGCCCTCACGTTGCTGCTGCTTCATTACGCCGCAGCAATTACGGTCAGCGGAGCGGGGATGTAGTTGAGGATTGGCGCAAGCCAGCGTTCGGCTTCCTGCATGTCCATATGTTTGCGGGCGGCATAGTCCGCGACTTGGTCTCGCTCGACCTTTGACACGCCAAAATAATAGCTGTCGGGATGCGCGATATACATGCCGGAGACAGAAGACCCGGGCCACATCGCCATGCTTTCAGTCAGCTCTACACCGGTTGCGGCTTCGGCGTCGAGAAGGCTGAACAGGGTTAGTTTTTCGGTGTGATCGGGCTGTGCTGGATATCCCGGGGCAGGTCGAATACCACGGTAAGGTTCTCCGACCAGTTCCGAAGGCGCATAAGTTTCATCCGTGGCATAAGCCCAGAGTTCGCGTCTTACGCGCTGATGCAGCATCTCGGCCATTGCTTCGGCGTAACGGTCGGCCAGCGCCTTGACGAGGATCGAGGAATACGTGTCATTCGCTTGATCAAAGCGCTCTGCAATCGATGCTTCTTCTGGTCCCGCTGTCACGACAAAGCCTCCGACCCAGTCATCGGTGCCAAGTGGGGCCACAAAATCTGACATGGCAACGTTCGGTCGTCCCGGGCGCTTGGCATGTTGCTGGCGAAGGGTGTGCAGGGTCGCGAGACTTGCGCTGCGGCTGTTGTCCGTGAAAAGCCGAATATCGTCGCCCTCTGCATTCGCAGGCCAGAATCCAACCACCGCACGCGGACCAAACCATTTTTCCGCGATGATCTGTTTCAGCATGGCTTGAGCATCGGCAAACAGCGCGCGGGCTGCTTCACCTTGCTTTTCGTCCTCAAGGATCTTCGGATAGACGCCTTTCAGCTCCCAGGTTCTGAAAAACGGGGTCCAGTCGATATATTCGGCAATCTCCGCCAGATCCCAATCGTCGATGATGCGCGTCCCGGTGAAGGATGGCTTGGCGACGGTATAATCAGTCCAGTCGATCTTGGTCGCATTGGCGCGGGCTTCGGCAAGTGGGACCCGTTTTTTTGCCCGCTCGGCCCGTTCGTGGCGTTCGATCACCTCAAGGTATTCGGCTTTGATTCCTTGGACATATGCGGATTTTTTATCGGCGCTGAGGAGCTGACTAACAACACCCACGGCGCGGCTAGCGTCGAGCACATAGATCGCTTGCCCTTGACTGTAACATGGTGCGATCTTGACCGCAGTATGCACCTTTGACGTTGTCGCCCCGCCAATGAGCAGCGGAATGTTGAACCCCTCCCGCTCCATCTCGGCGGCCAAATGGGCCATCTCGTCAAGGCTTGGCGTGATGAGGCCTGACAGTCCGATGACATCCACGTTTTCTTCGCGTGCAACCTGCAGGATCTTCTGTGGCGGAACCATCACGCCAAGGTCGATGATCTCGTAATTGTTGCAAGCAAGCACAACGCCGACAATGTTCTTGCCGATGTCATGTACATCACCCTTCACCGTAGCCATCAGCACTTTGCCCGCCGTCTCGCGCCCTTTACCGCCCGAAAGCCGCTTTTCTTCTTCCATATAGGGCAGCAGGATCGCGACCGCCTGTTTCATAACGCGCGCTGATTTTACCACCTGCGGTAGGAACATCTTGCCCGCACCGAACAGGTCGCCGACCACGTTCATCCCCGCCATGAGGGGGCCCTCGATCACATGAAGCGGCCTGACGGCCACCAGCCGCGCCTCTTCGGTGTCGGCTTCGATGAATTCCGTTATGCCATTGACCAGAGCATGTTCCAGGCGTTTTTCCACACTCCAGTCGCGCCATGCCAGATCACGCACTCTTTCCTCACGCGCGCCGCCACGGAACCGCTCTGCAATTTCCAGCATCCGCTCGGTCGCGTCTGGACGGCGGTTGAGGACGACATCTTCTGAGCGTTCTCGAAGTTCGGAATCGATCTGGTCATACACTGCTAGCTGTCCGGCGTTGACGATCCCCATGTCCATACCTGCCTGAATGGCATGATACAGAAAGACGGCATGCATCGCTTCGCGCACTGTTTCATTCCCGCGGAATGAGAAGGACAGGTTCGACACCCCTCCGGAGACATGCGCATAGGGCAGGTTCTCCCGGATCCAGCGCGTGGCTTCGATGAAATCGACACCGTAATTGTTATGCTCTTCGATTCCGGTCGCGACGGCAAAAACGTTGGGATCAAAGATGATATCCTCGGGTGGAAATCCGACCTCATCCACCAGAATGCGATAGGCGCGGGCGCATATTTCGGTTTTGCGGGCGCATGTATCGGCCTGACCTGCCTCATCAAACGCCATGACGACCACCGCCGCCCCGTAGGCAAGACACAGACGGGCGTGATGCCGAAAGGCGTCCTCGCCCTCTTTCATGCTGATTGAATTGACGATGGATTTTCCCTGCACGCATTGCAGGCCCGCTTCGATCACTTCCCATTTGGAACTGTCGATCATCACGGGAACGCGTGCAATATCGGGCTCCGATGCGATAAGGTTCAAAAACTCGACCATCGCGGCCTTTGAATCGATCAAGCCCTCGTCCATGTTGATGTCGATGATTTGCGCGCCGTTTTCCACTTGATCGCGCGCCACATCCAGAGCGGCAGCATAATCGCGGTTGGTGATCAGCTTACGAAATTTGGCCGAGCCAGTCACGTTGGTGCGTTCACCCACATTCACGAACGGAATGTCGGGTGTCAGTACGAAGGGTTCCAGTCCCGAAAGACGCAGATAACGGTTCATGCTGCCACCTTGTCGCGGAACTGGCGCGGTGCATATGGTGCGACGGCAGCGGCAATTGCCGCAATATGGTCGGGTGTTGTCCCGCAGCAGCCGCCAACCACATTCACCAGACCTTCGGCGGCAAATTTGGCGATCTGCCCGGCAGTGTCGTCCGGCCCCTCATCATACTGCCCAAAGGCATTGGGCAGACCGGCATTCGGATAGGCGCAGATTAGGGTATCGGCCACGGTCGCAAGTTCAGCTATATGCGGGCGCATCGCGGCAGCCCCCAGTGCGCAGTTCAGCCCAACGGTGAAGGGGCGTGCATGGCTGACGGAATGCCAGAAGGCTGTCGGCGTCTGCCCAGAAAGCGTGCGTCCGGAGGCATCGGTGATGGTGCCAGAGATCATCAGCGGCAATTGTGCGCCCCGATCATGGAATGCTTCGAAGCACGCGAAAATCGCTGCCTTGGCGTTCAGAGTGTCGAAAATCGTCTCGATCAGGATCAGATCGGCCCCCCCCTCGATCAGCCCGCGCACCTGCTGACCATAAGCGATGCGCAGATCGTCGAAGGTGACAGCGCGATATCCCGGATCGTTTACATCCGGGCTCAGAGAGGCGGTGCGATTTGTGGGACCCACCGCACCGGCCACAAAGCGCCTTTTGCCGTCGATTGCAGTCGCCCGATCCATGGCACGCCGCGCGATCCGCGCACCCTCTGCGTTCAGATCGTGAACGGCATTTTCCATACCATAATCGGCCTGTGCAATTGTGGTTGCGGAAAATGTATTGGTCTCAACGATGTCTGCTCCCGCCACCGCGAAGTTGAAGTGGATTTCTTCAACTGCCTCGGGCTGTGTGAGGATCAGAAGGTCGTTATTGCCTTTCTGAGGATGATCCGAGTGGTGACGACATTTTTGAGTGGCCCCATGGCCTGAATAATCCTCTTCCGCCAGCCCAAGGGCTTGTATCTGTGTGCCCATTGCGCCGTCCATAATGAGAATGCGCTCTTTGGCCAAGGCTGCAAGATGCTTTGAATGATCAAGGTTGGTGTGCTGTGTCATGACATCCCCATAGCGCAGAGTCTGGCGATATGAAAATTCATAATACGCTCAATGATTATGAATCTCTCGCATGTTGCAGGACCAAACAGATCTTGACTTGCATCCCGCCCGACGCGTTTACCAAACACTCTCAGGAGCTGACGAAACGTGTCGTTCGGGATGACTTTGAGCGTTTTGAAACCGCTGGGAGAGGGCGGTTCGAGGTGTCTACGACTCAGAAATCCCAGTCTTCGTCTTCTGTCGCGATGGTCTTGCCAATGACATAAGAAGACCCTGATCCCGAAAAGAAATCGTGGTTTTCGCTGTCCGGCGACAGGGCCGCCAGGATAGCCGGGTTGACCTCGCAGGCGGCGGGGGGGAAAAGCGCCTCGTATCCTAGGTTCTGCAACGCCTTGTTTGCGTTGTAGTGAAGGAAGGCTTTAACGTCCTCGGTCATGCCAATGCCGTCATAGAGTTCGGCGGCATAAAGCGATTCTATCTCATAGAGTTCAAACATCAGCGAAAAGGCAAAGTCCTTGAGCGCTGCGCGCTCTGCTTCGGGCAGCTTTTCAGCCGCACGCTGGAATTTGTAGCCAATGTAATAGCCATGTACAGCCTCGTCGCGGATGATAAGGCGGATGAGGTCGGCGGTGTTGGTCAGCTTGGCGCGGCTTGACCAGTGCATCGGCAGATAGAAGCCGGAATAGAACAGGAAGCTTTCCAGAAACACGCTGGCGATCTTGCGTTTCAGCGGATCGGCACCGGCCGCGTATTCTTCAAGGATCAGCCGCGCCTTGGCCTGGAGATACTGATTTTCTTCGGACCAGCGGAACGCATCGTCCACCTCGCGTGTCGAACAAAGAGTCGAAAATATCGACGAATAGCTGCGCGCATGAACCGCCTCCATAAAGGCGATATTGGTCAGAACGGCCTCTTCGTGCGGGGTCTGGGCGTCAGGCATCAGCGCAGGCGCGCCAACAGTGTTCTGGATCGTGTCCAGCAGAGTGAGACCTGTGAAAACGCGGATCGTAAGCGTGCGTTCCTCGGGCGTCAGCGTGGCCCAGCTTTGGACATCGTTGGACAGCGGTACCTTTTCGGGCAACCAGAAGTTGACCGTCAGGCGGTTCCAGACCTCAAGATCCTTGTCGTCCTGCAGTCGGTTCCAGTTGATCGCGCGAGGGATGGCCTGTGCGGCAAAGTCTTTCATCGGGATACCTCAGAGTGTGCAGGATACGCAGCCTTGAACCTCGGTCCCCTCAAGGGCAGTCTGGCGCAGGCGGATGTAATAGATGGTCTTGATGCCCTTTTTCCAAGCGTAGATCTGGGCACGGTTGATGTCGCGCGTTGTGGCTTCGGCGGGAAAGAACAGCGTCAGGGACAGGCCCTGATCCACATGCTCGGTCGCTGCGGCATAGGTGTCGATAATCGCGTCCGGCCCGATTTCATAAGCATCACGGTAGAATTCGAGGTTGTCGTTCGACATGAACGGCGCCGGATAATAGACACGGCCGATCTTGCCCTCTTTGCGGATCTCAATCTTGGATACGATGGGGTGGATCGAGGAAGTCGCGTTGTTGATATAGCTGATTGACCCAGTTGGCGGCACCGCCTGAAGGTTGCGGTTGTAAAGCCCATGCTCCATCACAGCAGCCCTGAGCGCCGCCCAATCGTCGCGCGTGGGCAATGCCATGCCATTGAACAGCGTTTTGACCTGATCAAGCTCGGGAAGCCAGTCGCGCGTGGTGTAACGGTCGAAAAAGCTGCCATCTGCGTAGGTCGAGGTCTCAAAGCCCACAAAGCTCTTGCCATGTTCCCGCGCCAGAAGGTTGGACGCGCGGATCGCGTGATAGGCGATAGCAGCGAAATAAATACTGGTGAATTCGATGCCTTCGGCGCTACCGTAGTGGATGCGTTCGCGCGCCAGATACCCGTGCAGGTTCATCTGGCCAAGGCCGATAGCATGACTTTCGTCATTGCCGCGCCGCACGGACGGTACCGAGTCGATAGCAGACATTTCGGAAACGGCGGTCAGCACGCGGATTGCGGTTTCGACAGTCGCGCCGAAATCCGGCCCGTCCATGGTTTTGGCGATGTTCAGCGATCCGAGGTTGCACGAAATATCCGTGCCAAGGTGGTCGTAACCGAGGTGGTCATGAAAGGTCGACGCCTCGTTCACCTGCAGGATTTCTGAACAGAGGTTCGACATCGAAATTCGCCCCGCCACAGGGTTGGCGCGGTTCACCGTATCCTCGAACATGATGTAGGGATAACCGGATTCGAATTGGATTTCCGCAATGGTCTGAAAGAATGTACGTGCGTTGATCTTTTTCTTCCGGATGCGCTTGTCGTCCACCATCTCGGCGTATTTCTCGGTGATCGAGATTTCCGAGAACGGAACGCCATAAACTTTGGCCACATCATGCGGCGAGAACAGGTACATGTCCTCGTCCTTTTTGGCGAGCTCGAAGGTGATGTCGGGAATCACCACACCCAGGCTCAGCGTCTTGATGCGGATCTTTTCATCCGCATTTTCGCGCTTGGTATCCAAGAAACGTAGAATGTCGGGATGGTGCGCGTTCAGATAAACGGCCCCGGCTCCCTGACGCGCACCAAGCTGATTGGCATAGGAAAAGGAATCTTCAAGCAATTTCATCACCGGAATGACACCAGAGGACTGATTTTCGATTCCCTTGATGGGCGCGCCGGATTCACGGATGTTTGTCAGCATCAGGGCAACACCACCACCGCGCTTGGACAACTGCAGCGACGAATTGATGGCGCGACCGATGGACTCCATATTGTCCTCGATCCGCAGCAGGAAGCACGAAATCAACTCGCCACGGCTCTGCTTGCCCGCGTTGAGGAACGTCGGTGTTGCAGGCTGGAAGCGGCCCGACAGCATTTCCTCCATAAAGCGCATCGCAAGGGTCTGATCACCTCGTGCGAGGGTCAGCGCGACCATGACGACGCGGTCTTCGTAACGTTCGAGGTAGCGCTGCCCGTCGCGTGTTTTCAGCGTATAGGAGGTGTAGTATTTGAACGCGCCCAGAAAGGTCGGGAAACGGAACTTGCGCGCAAAGGCGTCGGCCCAGATCGCGTGCAAAAACTCACGTGGGTAGGCATCGAGAACAGCCGCCTCGTAATAGCCTTCATCGACAAGGTAACCGAGCTTTTCATCCAGAGAGTGGAAGAACACAGTGTTCTGGTTCACATGTTGCAGGAAATATTGACGCGCGGCCATCCGGTCGGCGTCAAACCGGATACGTCCTTCATTGTCGTAAAGGTTCAGCATCGCATTCAGAGCGTGGTAATCCAGCCCAGCATTCACACCATTGTCGAGCATTCGGCCCCCCAGAATTGTTCCAGCCCGGCACGAATGCGGGCAATATCGGTTTGTGTTCCGGCCAGCTCGAAACGCGTGAGCACCGGAACCTTGCATTTTTTGGCGATTAAATCGCCCGACAGCGCGAAAGTCGCGCCGAAATTACGATTGCCCGCGCCGATCACACCCCGAAGCAGGGCGCGTCGAGACGGATCATTCAGAAAACGTATGACTTGCTTTGGCACGGCTCCGCGCCCCTCACCGTCGGCATAGGTCGGACAGATCAGCACATAAGGCACATTGATGGGCGGCAAAGGATCGGCTGGGCGGATCGGGATACGGCTCGCCCCTAGCCCAAGCGCCGCCACAAAACGTGCGGTATTACCTGAGCCCGAGGAATAGTAGACTAGCCCGTTTGTCATACGTCAGACCAGTTGACCGATCATGTCTGGCCGGAAGCCCGCCCAATGCGAATCGCCGGCAACCACGACCGGCGCTTGACGATAGCCCAGATCGGCGACGGTTTGCATGGCCCCCGCGTCCTGAGTCAGATCGACAAGCTCATAGGCGATCCCGCGCATGTCTAGCGCACGAGTGGTGGCGGTGCATTGTACGCAAGCCGGTTTCGAATAGACAGTGATGGTCATGCCCTTGTCCCTTTTGTATTGCAGCGCAGGTAGCAGGGGCGTGAAGGTCCTGACCCGGATCGGGCCATGCCGGACAACACGTTCCCCGGACCCTCCGCCCGTGTTCGTCATATCAGCCTTGGCAGGTCTCCTGACTTGCGACTCTAACGTTTTGACCTTCCTTCCCGACGCGCGCGTCAGTGGTTCATCGGCCAGAACTCGCCACTTACAGTTGCGGGGGCAGCGCCGGATTTTCACCGGCTTCCCTCTTAGCCTGCGACTCTCGCCACAGGAACCAAAGAAACCACATATTGCGTCACTCAAGCACATAATGTCAACATAGAGTTATGAGATTCTATCGCCGACACTTGATTCGTCTCATTCCAATCATGACGGGCAACAAGTAAAAACCAGAACGCAAGCGCCGCCAACAGCTGAGGTGACTGCCGCGCAGAGACGCTTTCACGAATTAAAAGTGTTTTCAGAACTGCTTCAAGCTCGCTCCGAGCGGAAGCTGACTTTGGTTGCGGAAACGAATGCGGCTGATCGCCCCATTCGATCCTTGCCACCCTTGGAATGCTGGCGTGACACAAGGCCAAGCCAAGCCGCGAAATCCCGACCACAGCAGAAGTGCGCCATCTTCGGTGCAAAAGCCTCATCGGCCAGTTCTTTCAGCGAACCGACACCTAGCATGCTTTGCAGGCGTCTCGACGTTTCTGACTCTTTTGCGACGTCCTTCAGGGTCTTAATCCAAGCGTCGATCCACTTCACTTTGACAATCCTCAGTGGAAATACGTGGCCGTATTCGTATAGAATTGCCCGCAGCGCATTCACCAACGCGGTGCGCTGGTGGACCACGCGTTCACGGCTGCGCAACAGCACTGCCCGCGCCTGCAGATCTCCGCTCTTAGGGGAGACGAACCGCATCTCGGGGCGCTGCACCGCAAAGACAACTGCCTCAGCATAAGCAGCATCGTTTTTCTGCCTTTTAACAAACGGTTTGCCATACTGTACCGCGATCAGTCTGGCCTTATGGCCAAGCTTCTCAATCTCCCGCGCGCAGTAGCTTGCGCTGCCGCAGGCTTCGAACACTACGACGCAGGCCGACTGGTCCGCCATGAAACGACGGAACTGCTCTCGCGTCAGTTTTTTGCGGAATTTGACATGTCCCGCCATAGACGCCCCGTGAGCTGGAAAAAGCGCTTTGCCAAGTGCACTCCAATCATTGTATCCTTCGTCTCGCCGTCCTTTCCGTTTCTGTCGCGCTAAACACCACGACCTTGGCACGTTGCGATGCCGTCTGCGGAGGGGGAAAACCATCCCATCTTGTAGCTCATCAACGGTAGGGGCATCGCTGCCAACGATAGCCAGCCCCAGTCAAAATCAACCCAAACCAGACACACTTAATGTCACACCACCGCCAGCGACGTCTTCACGTTCAACATATATTCGATTGTGCGTCTTTTGCGCAGCCCTAACTCCGTATGGGCCATCTTTGTGTCCCGGTGCCCTCCGACAAGGTAGGGGATTTGCCGCAACCCAATTTTGAAAGAGCGCATGTGCATCAAGATATGGTATAATAAAGATTATGTTTAAAATGGGTCTCTGAGAGCATTTGAGAGCATTGTTGTGCAAAAGTCCAAGGAGAAGCTATCTGGTGAGTCCAGTGTGGTAGCTGGGCAGATTTCATTGCTGCTTCCGCAAATCGCGCAACCAGATAGTTCATGCCGTGTCTAGCCGAAGACACGGCAAGCGAGTGTAATCTTCGTCACTGATTACATGCAATAAGCATGCGCACCAGCTACGCCCGAGCCGGGGCGATAATTCCAAAATCAGTCTGATGACCTCAAATGCCATTTATCAATTGCGCCGGCTAACTGTCTTGTCACATGGAGTGTGTCTGGTTTGGTTGATTTTGACTGGAGCTGGCCATAGTTTTCACACACCCTCTCCGCCAAGCATCAATGTCCGGCCTCTGCCGGACCCTTCCCGGCGGGGCGCATTAGAAGGGCGCCTAGGGCGAGGCTTGCGAAGATCACCGTGATGATCATGAATACGTCTATAAAGGACATCACTGTCGCCTGCCCATGCACGCGCGCCGCCATCTGCGCCAGTGCACCTTTTTCGCCGTCAAGCCCGCGCGCGCTTAGGTTGCTGGCCATCAGGTCAAGCTGGCGCACGGCCTCCGGGTTGGTCCAGGATATAGACTCGGACAAGCGCTCGTAATGCAGCGCGCCACGGTCGGTCAGCAGCGTGTTGATCACGGCAAGCCCCATGGCCCCGCCAAGGTTGCGCGTCAGGTTATAAAGCCCCGAGGCGCCCTTCATCTTGTCCTTCGGCAGTGTGCCAAGGGCGAGGTTGTTGATCGGCACCATACACAGCATCAGCGACAGACCGCGCAGGATCTGCGGCACCAGCAGTTCCTGAAAATCCCAATCGGCGGTCAGGCCGGTCAGCATCCAAGTGGACGTCGCAAAGCCCATGAACCCGATCAGCAGCATCAACCGCAGGTCGATCTTTGACGACAGTATCCCGGCAATCGGCGCGCTTGCGAACATGGCAAGGCCCGAGACGAACACTGTCTCGCCGATCATCAGGCTGTCATAGCCGCGAACGGAGCCGAGGTAGAGTGGGTAAAGATAGGTCAGCCCGTAAAGCCCCACGCCCATCACAAACGAAAAAAGCGATCCGACGGCAAAGTTGACATCCGCAAAGGCCGACATGTCTACAATCGGTTCCTCCCGGGTGAAGGCACGCCAGAATGTGACGATACCGCCCACCACCATGATCACCGCCATGATGGCCACCGCGTGATCGGCCATCCAGTCGTTTGACGGCCCTTCCTCAAGCACAAACTCCATCCCGCCAAGGAATGCCGCCATGGCCAGCAGGCCCCACCAGTCGAACCGGTCGAACAGCTTCCAGTTGGGGCGGTCGAAATCAATCAGGCTCCAGGCGCCCAGGGCCACACAAATGCCGGGAATCACGTTGACCAGAAACAGCCAGTGCCAGGACATCGCATGGCTGAGGTAGCCACCGACGGTCGGCCCGACAGTGGGGGCGAGCGTCGCGATCAGCCCGATGATGGGCGAGACGATGTTGCGTTTCGACGGTGGAAAAATGGTGAAGGCCGCCGCAAAGACCGAGGGGATCATGCCGCCGCCCAGAAACCCTTGCAGCGCGCGCCAGAGGATCATCTCGCTTATCGAGCCCGAAGTGGCGCACATGAAGGAGGCCGCCGTGAAGCCAGCCGCCGACATGGTGAACAAAAGCCGCGTCGACATCATCCGCGCGAGGAACCCGGACAGCGGGATCATGATGACCTCAGCGATCAGGTATGAAGTCTGAACCCAGCTGATTTCATCCGGTGATGCCCCAAGACCGGCCTGAATGTCAGGCAGGGAGGCCGAGACGATCTGGATGTCGAGGATCGCCATGAACATGCCCACGACCATCACCATAAATGCGGCGATGCGGCGCGGCGTCAGCTCTGTGTCATCCGTTTGCGACGATGCGGGGGATGGGACGGAGCGGTTGGTTGCGGCTGCAATGGCCACCGGCCCTACTCCGACGCGGTCGCAGCCGTCGCGGTGCCGGGGATCGGCGTCGTGCGGGTGTCGATGGAGATCTCTGTGGACAGCCCGGCGCGCAGCTGGCCGGTGACCAAGGCGGCCTCTGGCAGAGAGATGCGGACGGGAACGCGCTGAATGATCTTGGTGAAATTGCCGGTGGCGTTGTCGGCGGGCAGGAGCGAAAACACCGCGCCAGTTGCGGGCGCGATCGAAGCGACATGCCCCTCGAAGGTCTGGTCGGGAATCGCATCAAAGGTCATCTCGACCGAGGCGCCGGGACCGACGCCCGCCATCTGCGTTTCCTTCAGGTTGGCCTCGACATAAAGGCTGCCATCGGGGATCAGCGCGGCCAAACGGGCGCCCGGCGCCACCATATCCCCGACCTGAAGCGTCATGTTCGCAACGATACCATCCGCCGGTGCCCGCAGCACGGTCAGATCCAGATCGCGGCGGGCCTGATCGACAGCGATTTCCAGTTCGCGGCGCTGGCCTTCGGATTCGGCGCGCTGTGCCTGCAGCACGGCGACCTGCGCCTCTGCGCTGGAAATTGCGGCTTCGGCGCTGGCAACACCGGCGCGTGCCACGTCAAGATCTTCGGTTGCGGTGTCGAGCGCGGCCTGACTTGTCACTTTTTGCGACGCTAGGCGCTGCGTGCGTTCGGCATTTGTTTCTGCGTTGCGCAGCTGCGCCTGTGACATATCCCGCGCAGCTTCGGACTGGGTCACGCCGGCACGCGCGGCAGCGATCTGCGCGTCGATCCGTGACAATGTTTCCCCCGCCGTTTCGAACCGGCTTTGCGCTATCGCCAGAGCATTGAGATAGTCGCCGTTGTCCAGCCTTACCAGAACATCCCCCCCATGGACGTGGCCGTTCGATTCCACATTTACCGCGGCGACATATCCCTGCACCCGGCTGCTGACCAGCGTCACGTCAGAGCTCACGTAGGCGTCATCCGTGGTTTCCATGAAGCGCCCAGTCGCCCAATAGTGTTGACCCTGCCATCCCGCAACACACAGAACGACAATCGCGATCAGACCGAGGATGAGTTTCTTGCGCCTGCCCTTGCGGGGTGCTTCGACTGCCTGAGCGGTCACGTCAGTGGCAGGAGCGGAACTTTCCGCAGGCCCGCCCTTGGCGGTCGGCTCGGGTGTCATCCGTTCGTATCTGGACATGTTATCCGGTCTCCTGCGACTGATCGAACCGCTCGGTTCGATGGCGACATAATGCCATCACAGGCAAGGTTCAAGACTTTATCGAACCGGTCGGTTCGATTACATGACTGAAGTGAGAGGAGTCACCATGATGATCAAAGATGGCCTTAAAGCCGCCGAGGCAAGATGCACCGCCCGACACGCTGCCGGTTCCGATCCGGCAAAGCGCGGCCAGATCCTTGCCGGGGCAAAACGCATCTTCATGGAGCGTGGCTTTGACGCAGCATCGGTCAACGACATCTGCCGGGCGGCGGGTGTGTCCAAAAGCACTCTTTATATATACTTCGACGGCAAGGAGGATCTTTTTGAGACGATGATCGAGGAAGAGCGTGATCGGCGTTTCGAGACGGTCACCGGGATTCTCACAACTGACGCGCCGCCGGCAGAGGTGCTGCTGCGCTATGGCTGTGCGGTCGCCTCTATTGTCTGTTCGGACGATGTCGTGCGCGCGCAGCGCATAATCATCGGAATATCTGAACGCATGCCAGAGCTTGGCGCGCGCTTCTTCGAGGGGGGCTCGCAGCGGGCAAAAACCGATCTGACCGTCTTTCTTCAGCGCCAGGTTTGCGAGGGACGACTTGAAGTTTCGGATATTCCCCTCGCCGCCGCCCAGTTCCTCGAACTGTCAATGACTTCTCTTTGGAGGCCGCGGCTCTTTGGTCAACGGCGCGTCGCGCCCAGCCCCAAGGAGATAGAAACCGTAGTCACCAGCGCTGTCACGATGTTCATGGCCGCCTATAAGATTGCAACAAAGCCAGGGGCAAGCCAGGCAGCATAACAGTTGTAAGCTGGTGGCACAAAATACTTCATACCCCGGTCCGCCCCATTATGCTTTGGAGAACAGCACCTACTTGAAACCCCCTCCACGGGGAGACGACAGGGGCACAGCCCCGTTTCCAGAAAATATTGCCTCCTGCGGCATCCGCTCTCTTCCCCTTTCTGAATGGATAAGGCAGTCAGCAACCATGGTCCATGGTTTTCGCCGGATGATGTTTGCGTTCTGCACCGCGCTTATGCTCTCGGTGCTCAGCGTCGTGTCCGCCCATCATATGGCGCCGGACCGCGACGATGCGGCCCGTGTCGAGGCGTTCCATGCCATGGGAATGCTCGCGGAATATCTCTGCGGTCTGGGCGAATCCGCACACGATCATCGCTGTCCCTTCTGCCACAAGCTGCCAGTAGCCCCGCGGATCACGGCCCCCGACCAGCCGCAGCGGATCGTGCAGGTCGTGGTTCAAAATTCCAGCCATGATCTTGTTCTAGGACCGCAGCTCCTCTCGGCCCACGTCTCTGTGCGCGCGCCACCGCGCGCCGTCTGATCCCGACATTGTCTAGCGCGCCGTTTCATCGGCGCACTTCCGTCTTGCGGCGCACAGAACAGGTGCGTCCGGATCTCTCTGGAGACAAAATGAAATATCTGAACACAACGATGATAGCCCTTTTTGAGCTTGGAATCCTCGTCAGTACGGCCCAGGCCCAGCCAACCATTGAACAGGCAAAGGCGGCCGTCGGTGCCACAACCAAGATCACCCTGCGCGACCCGCATCGCTGTGAGGGTGAGGCGAGAAATGACGTCAGGATCGATATTCCCGAGGGATTTTATGCGCACAAACCGATGCCAAAGCCGGGATGATGCGCAGAAGGTGCCGCTGAAGGACAGCGGCTATGCAATCAACCACTCGGCCAATGTGCTGCTTTTCGACAGGCGCGGGCGCTTTGATCCGCAGATCAGCTATAGGGAAGATTTTGACCGCGCGATGGGCAAGATCCGCCAGCTGTTCGCGGGTAGCAGTCAGCTACAACGCATTTTGGTGTGTAAACGCAGCCTTGGTCAGCGTGCTGAACCCAGTGCGCGGATCAATCGCAGCGCGCCCTGAGGCCTGTTCAGACCATTCTGCCGTTCCGGAGTGTCCCGGAGCGGCCAATCAAATTCCTCAAAGGAACATAGGGACATGACCCCCACATCCAAACGCACTTCGGGTGATTGCGCGCTCTATCGCGCCGTCTGGCGCTGGCACTTCATCGCAGGGCTGATTATCCTGCCCTTCCTTCTGACCCTCGCCGTGACCGGTGCTATCTATCTGTTCAAGGACGAATTCAACACCGTCGCCTATGCCAATCTGCGCATGGTCGAACCCACGGGGGACACGACACTTGCCCCTTCACAGATCACGGCGGCCGCGCTGGACAGCCACCCCGGCACACTGAAGGCCTATACGCCAGCGGCGGCACCGGACCGGGCGGCCGAGGTCAAGATCCTCGGAGAGGAAGGGCTGAAGGATACGGTTTTTGTGAACCCCTACTCTGGCGCCGTTCTGGGCAGTCAGTGGGATGTCGGCGTATCCGGCAGCCCGGCGATGTATGTTGTGCGCAAGCTGCATTCGCTGGAATATGTCGGCTGGCTGGGCAACCGGCTGATCGAGGCTTCGGCGGGCTGGATGGTGCTGCTGGTCGGCACCGGCGTCTACCTCTGGTGGCCGCGCGGCAAAAAAGTTGGGCTCACCTCGATCAAGGCAACACGCGGTCGGCCCTGGTGGCGCGATCTACATGCGGTAACGGGGATCTATACTGGTGTTTTCATCGTGTTCCTCGCCATGACAGGCCTGCCGTGGTCCTCGGTCTGGGGGGGCAAGTTCTACGATCTGTCCTACGCTGCCGGACTGGGCATGCCCGATGGCTATTGGTCAAAGACGCCGACATCAGCCGTGCCTGTGGGCGATGTGCTCGACCGCACCCCCTGGATCATGGAAAAGCAGCCGATGCCAGTGTCTGGCGCATCCGGCGGTGTTCCCGCCAGTCTCGACCAGGTGGTGGCAACAGTAGAACAGCGCGGCATTGCGCAAGGTTATGCGCTGAACATGCCGGGCGGCCCAGAGGGTGTCTTTACCGCATCGGTCTACCCCGATGATATCACGCAAGAGCGGGTCATTCACCTGGACCAGTATACCGGCGAGGTGCTTTATGATGCGGATCTTTCAGATCTCGGCGCGCTTGGCTGGGCGGCGGAATGGGGGATCAGCATCCATATGGGGCAGGCTTGGGGGCTGGCGAACCAGATCGTGCTGCTGCTGGCCTGCGCAGCGATGGTGATGCTTGCCGTCTCAGCCGCGGTCATGTGGTGGAAACGCCGCCCGGTCGGCGGGATCGGTGTTCCGAAGATGCCAACTGACTGGCGTATTCCACGCACCGTTTTGGGCATTGCCGTGGCCGCTGGGGTCGTCTTCCCACTGGTAGGCCTGTCGATGCTGGTCATCATTGTGGTTGAGGTGCTGCTGCATCTCATAGCAGGGCGCCGCGCACCGATCGCCTGACAAGGCAAGGGGCGTCCGACGCGGATCGGGCGCCCTAGAACCTGCCCGTTGACGGTCAGACGGGCCATTTTTTCACTCACGATCAAGTACGACAATTGGGCGCGGACCGTCGCCCTGACCTCGGGCAAGTATGACCGGCAATACATCAGAATAGTTGGGGTCATCATCCCAGAGCGGCCCGCGCCATGGCGGCAGCATAGGCCAATTGTACCGCCAGATTGCAGGGCGTCCCGAATGAACGGTTCGACACTGGTCCATCTTGCGTCGAATGCAGCGTCGCGAACAGCATGATCCTTGATCTGCAGATGCACCAAGGCTGCCTCGGTCGGATCAAAAGCTAGGCCGGGCAAACGATCGTGACCCTCGGAGCACTGGTTGGAGCCGCTATCCGCGTCAGAACACTCGTTTCGAGTTTCAAGAGGCGTCTTTGCGGATCATGGCTTCCCGCCTTTGACCTCAAACACACTCATCGCTTTTAGCGTTGGTGCAAAAGCCTACAGGCGGCGACCAAGCCGTCAGCTCAAGGCGGGGCACATTACAGCGTTTCGGGTTAAACTTGGATCGGATATGCGCTGTCTCTCTCTTTGGTCGAACGCGCAATCTGATGCCCGTTGTCTTAGGTTAAACCCTGAACGCTTTATGTGGATTCCCTTCACGCCGCGGCTTTGATCCGATCGCTTTACAAAACGCAGGTAGGCAGCATGGCTTCGGCCTCGATCTCAACCCGGTAAGGGCCGATCAAACGGGCGACCTGCAGCAGTGTATTCGCGGGGCAGACGTCTGAAAAGAACCGGCCATGGGCGATGGACACGGCTTCGACGTCGTCTGCATCCGTCAGATAGACTCGGGTGCGCACGACATGTTCCGGCCCCGCCCCATGGGCGCGAAGCGCCGCCACGATCTTGTCGAGGATGAAGGTGGTTTGTGCTCCTGCGTTTCCTGGCGCGACGGCGTGATCCTGCATATGGGTCGCGGTTGTGCCCGATACGAGGATGCGGCCCCCGACCTTCAGCGCGCGGCAGTAGCCTGCAATCGGTTCCCAGCGCGAGCCGCTAAAAACACGCGCGCGGTCCGGCAGCGTGGCGTCGGGCACCGCAGGATGCATTGGCGCAATTGCGTTGAGGTGATGGGACAAATCCCCCGAAGCGGTCAGAAACGGCGGCTTGCGATATTCATCGCCGCAATCGCCCGGCACGGGCATCATCAGCGCAAACGCAGCTTCCAATTCTGCATGGTCTGCGGCATCGAGCGTAAAGCTGAAGACATTCAGATTGTCGGCCCGATGTTCTGCCTCAGTTATGCGCGCGCCGATGATCGTCGCGGCAACCGAGGGCGTGTCCAATACCCAGCGGCTGGCGACGTTCGACAGCGACACGCCGTGTTTTGCCGCAATCTGGTGGGCGGCGCTTAACAGATCCTGAAAGACGGCCCAGCCACCGGCCGCATCGATAAAGCGCTTGTATTTCATCCGGCTCCAGTCCGCGATCTCGACCGGTTCGGGTTTGCCAAGCCAGCGTTCCGAGATGAAGCCACCGCAAAGTGTGCCGTAGGCCAGCAGTCGGACGCCAGAGCGTTTGCAGAGGGATGTCAGTGCCCCTGCGGCGCGGCGGTCGACAATGGAAAAACTGACCTGGTTAGAGACGATTTCGATCCCCTCTGCCAGCGCCAGTTCCAAATGCGCCGCGTCAAAGTTGGTAACGCCAATGGCGCCGATCAGCCCCTCGGCCCTCAGCTTTTCGAGCTCCTGCAGCGCATCGAGCCAGCGCGGATCTTCGAAGCTCCACCAATGGAACTGCAGAAGATCCACCCTTTCGGTGCGCAGCCGGGCCAACCGGTCCTGAACGCCAGCCCGCACGACCGCTGCCGTCATCGGGCCAGGTTCGGGGCACCACTTGGTAAAGGCGCGCACGGCCTCGTATCCGGCGCGCGACGTCAGCTCACCAGTGATCACTTCGGCAGAACCGTAATGGTCGGCCATATCGAACGTATCAAAACCCGCATCTGCATAGGCCGCCAGCCGGTCAGCCGCTGCAACCGGGTCCAGCGTCGTGCCGTCCTTTTCAAGGTCGGCCACCTGCCAGAGTCCGCAGACAAGACGCGAGATCGACAGCCCGGGGGCGAGGTCGGTACGGGTGGGAATGTCAGTCATGGGTGTTTTGTCCTTCGGAAGGTGTGGAGGTGGCTTTGGGCTGGCGGCGCAGGGTGCCTGCCTCGCCCAGAATGCCGCGCGGGCGCAGCAGCAGAACCGCGCAAAGTGATACGCCGATCAGCACGATTTGCAGCGATGCGGCCCGCGCCTGCTGATCCGCCGGGAAAACCGACGATACCACGCTGCCAGACAGCGCCCAGATCGCCCAGACCAGCACCGCACCCAGCACCGCACCGCGCATATTGCCGGATCCGCCGATGATCAACATGGCCCACACCTGAAAGGTCAGCGTGGGCAGATAATTTTCAGGTGCGATAAAGCCGATGAAATGTCCTTGCGCAGCACCGCCCAGCCCCATGACGCACCCGCCGATGGCAAAGGCTTGCAGGCGATAGCTCACCGGGTTTTTCCCCAGAGCGCGAGCCGCTGTTTCATCCTCGCGCAGCGCGCGCAACACACGCCCCCAAGGCGAGCGGACAAGATGCTGAAGGGCGGCGTAGCAGGCCAGCACAAGCACAACCATCACCGCAAGATTGGCAAAGGCAAACAGGTTGGCGCGGTCGGACAGGTCGGCAAAGGGCCGGGGAATAAAGCTTATGCCGAAGGGACCGCCTGTCAGAGCTTCGAGATTCAGCAGCGCCAGTTGAATCACAACGGCAGCGCCAAAGGTCGCGATGGCAAGATAATCCGACCGCAGACGCAGGGTCAGCGCGCCCAGCAAGAGGCACAGGAACCCGGCGCCAAGGCCACCTCCGATCCAGCCTACCACGATTGGCAGGTCGAACCCGCCAAGACGTCCGTCGCTAAAAGGAGTGGTCAGAATGGCCGAGACATAGGCCCCCACGGCCACAAAGCCCGCAATACCGACGTTGAACAACCCCGTTTGCCCCCATTGCAGGTTCAGCCCCAGTGCGATGACCGCATAGGTCAGCGCCATGGTCAGAAAGAAGGCTCCATAGGACAGAATTTCGATCATGCCATGGCCTTTCCAAAGATACCCTGGGGACGCAGCAACAGTACGGCTACGAGGATGACAAATGATACTGCAGCGCGCCATTCCGCGCCGATAAACTGCACTGTGAATGCCTCTGCGAGTCCAACGAAAAGACCCGCGAGCATGGCGCCCGGCACCGATCCGATTCCGCCGAGGATTGCCGCTGCAAACAGCGGCAACAGAAGATCCAGACCCATGGTCGGGCGGATCTGCACGATTACGCCGGACATGATCCCGCCGACCGCCGCCAGCGCCGCACCGAGGATCCAGACCATCCGGATCACGGCGCGGGTGTCGATGCCGACCAGCGCAGCAAGCTGCGGATCTTCGGACACCGCGCGCATGGATCGGCCCGACGCACTGCGCGTCAGCAACAGATGAACAAGAACCACAAGCACGGCGCCCAGACCCAGCACCAGCAACTGGTCGGGCGTGGCGCGCAGGCCGGGCAGGATCTGTTTGGAAATCTGCAGGGCGTTGGTAAAATAGGCCGGGCTGGAGGTATAGATGAACTCCAGCAGGTTGCGCAGCGCCAGCGCTGCCCCAAAGGACGCCATGACAAGGATAATCGTCACCGCTCCTGACGCGCGCAAACGCCCGAACAGCAGCCAGTCCACGGCAAGCGCCAGTACAGAGGTCAGCACTACCGATCCAACAAGGGCGATGGGGACTGACCAGCCAAAGGAAAACGGTCCGATGGGGGTGGCAAGCGCGGGCAGCAGCGCACCCAGCAGGCCGCTGAGTGTGAGAGCTATATAGGCGCCCCAGCTCAGCATCTCGCCGTGGGCGAAATTGGCGAAGCGCAGAATTGCATAGGTCAGAGTCACGCCGATGGCACCAAGGCCGATGATCGCGCCGTTGACCAGTCCGTCCATGATCGGTTGCAACATCATTGCGCGCCCTCCTGCGCCCTGCCACCAAGATAAAGCTGCGCAACCACAGGGTCATCGGCAAGATCCGCCGAGGGCGCGTCATGCGCCACGCGCCCTTCCACCAGAATGACACCGCGGCTCGCGATGCTCAGACCGGCGCGCACGTTCTGTTCTACCAAGAGGACCGTGATGCCGCTTGCGTTGATGGCCTTGAGCCGTGCAAAGACGTCGGCGACCATAAGCGGCGACAACCCGGCTGACGGCTCGTCCAGGATCAGCACTTCGGGTTCGACGATCAGCGCCCGGGCGACAGCCAGCATCTGGCGCTGGCCACCGGACAAAGCGCCCGCGCGGGTGCCGGGGCGGCTGGCAAGGTCGGGAAAAGTGTCCATCATCGCGGCGATGCGTCCGGCCCGAGTAGCCTTGGGCAGGATCTGGGCGGCCAGTTGCAGGTTCTCACGGATGGTCATCTGGGCAAAGATGTTTTCGGTCTGCGGCACAAAGGCCAGACCGTGTCGCAGGCGCAAATGCGCAGGCAGGTCGGAAATCTCTTCACCGCGCAGCTTCACACTGCCGCCGTGGATCGGGACCAGACCGGCGATCGTCTTGACCAATGTCGATTTTCCCGCGCCGTTCGGCCCCAGCAGAACCACGAATTCGCCTGCGTCAACTTTCAGATCCACGCCTTTTAGGATAGACATGTCCGGCTGATAGCCCGCCGACAGGGCGCGCACGCGCAGGATATCGCTCATGCAGCATCCCCCAGATAGGCCCGCACCACGGCGGGGTCCCGGATCACATCGGCAGGGGCGCCCTGCGCCAGTTCTCGGCCAAGGGCCATGACCACGACGCGCGAACAGAGCCGCGTAATCATCTCCATATTGTGCTCGATCAGCAGGATGGACACGCCGCGCGCGTTCAGCTCCACAACCCGTTCCATGATCTGCTCCAGAAGTGTCGGGTTCACGCCGGCGGCAGGTTCGTCCAACAGGACCACCTTCGGGTCAGCCATCAGGATGCGGGCAAGTTCGAGCAGTTTGCGTTGTCCGCCCGACAGCACGCTGGCGGGCTGCTCGATCAGGTGGGACAAAAGCAGAAAATCGATCAGGTGGCGCGCTTTTTCCGTGGCCCTCGCCTCGTCCTTACGGGACTGGGCGGGTCGAAAGAACGCGCTCATGACCTTTTCGCCCGATTGGTCCTGCGCACCGCACAGAACATTTTCCAGCACCGTCATTTGCGGAAACGGGCGCGGGATCTGAAAGGTGCGGCCTAGACCGCGCGACAGCCGCCGTTCCGCGCCCTCGCCGGTCACATCCTGCCCCATCACCTCAATCCGCCCGGAATCGGGTGCAAGGGAGCCTGCAAGCATGTTGAACATCGTTGTCTTGCCTGCACCGTTAGGCCCGATCAAACCTAAAAGCTCTCCGCGACCCAGCGACAAAGACATGTCGCCGACCGCCTGAATGCCCTGAAAACTTCGGCTCAATCCCCGGGCGGCAAGCACGGGGCCTTCCCTGTGTGCAGTCATCGCGATGTCCCTGTGCACGGTCGGATCGTAGTTCGTCCGACTCTTTGTATCTTTGATCAAAGATATTGACATCGCAATACGATGCAAGCACAAAAGCTAAGAGATCACGTGGTTGCCGAAAGCGAGGGCTAGATGAACGATCTGAAGTCAGACGCGCTGAGCGTACCCGGCCTGGGCCGCGTTGGGCGTTCGTCACTTCAGCAAAGAGTATATGAGGCGTTAACCAATTCGCTGATCCACGGAGCCTTTTCGGCGGGACAGGTGCTGCGGATGCAATCGCTTGCCGATACGCTGGATGTGTCGATCATGCCGGTAAGAGAGGCCCTTGCACGTCTGGTCTCGGAACAAGCGCTGGAAGTTATGGGAAACCGTTCTACCCGTGTGCCTCTTCTGAGCGAGGCGCGGCTTCATGACCTTGCAAAGGTGCGCTGTTTGATTGAGGGCGAGCTGGTGCGTCAGGCCGTACCGAACCTGACAGACAAGACACTTGCGCTTCTGCGCCAACAAACCGAAGCATGCGAAGCTGCTTTTGCCCGCTTGGACGAGGAGCATGCGAGCGAAACCTCGGTACTGAACCACGAATTCCACTTTACCATCTACCGCTCTGCAAGTTCAGCGGTGCTCTTACCCATCGTACGCAGCCTGTGGATGCAGTCCGGCCCCTGTGTGCGTGCATCTGCGATCATTTATGGCCGAAATCCTTCGCTAACAGCCGTTCACCACCACTGGGCCCTGATCGAGGCGCTGGAAGCGCGTGACACTGATGCTGCGGTCGCGGCCCTGCGATCCGACATCACCCAGTCCTTTGATCTGATCCGCGCGCAAATGAACGAGGATGCCAATGGCTGAAGAGAGTTTCGAATTGTGGGATCTGCGGGTCGAGGTGACGGCCCCCGAAGGCGGCGCGATCTATTGCAACGCTACACCCGGCGACTGGTTCGAGCTGCGTGGCGAAATGCTGTATCTGCCCCCGGATCAGGGATTTTCGATCTATTCGCTGGCTTCCGTCCTGCCCTTGCTGGCAGCCAAGCAGCGCGACACACATCCCAACGACTGGATGAGCACCGATGCCGAGGTCGCCTGCCCGGACCCCAATTGCACGACCCGCTTGCGGATCACGCGCACGCAGAAGCGGCGGTTCAACCATTCCGAAACAACCGCCGTTGCGCTGCCGAAAGAGGACTGACATGACATATCCGCCCCGCTTTACCCTAGCCCCCGGCTATGACATTTCGCGCGTCGTGCGAGGGGGCTGGCAACTGGCCGGCGGGCATGGTGCTATTGATCAGAGCGCCGCAATCGAGGATCTGATCGCCTCGGCAGAGTCTGGCATCACCACCTTCGACTGCGCCGACATCTATACCGGCGTGGAAGAGATCATGGGCGCCTTTCGGGCGGAATACGGCAGGCGTCATGGTGCGCAGGCGCTGTCCCGGATCCGCGTCCACACCAAATGCGTGCCCGACCTTGAAAAGCTGCCGGTTCTGACACGGCCCATGCTGCAAGAAACAATCGACAGATCCTGCAAAAGGCTGGGGCTCGAGCAGCTGGACCTCGTGCAGTTTCACTGGTGGGATTACACTCAGGGCGATTGGCTGCAAGCGGCGCAATGGCTGAAGGAGTTTCGCACCGAGGGCCGGATCGGCCTGCTGAGCGGGACAAATTTCGACACTGACCATGTCGAGACGATATTCGACGCCGGGATCGCGCTGACCAGCCTGCAGGTGCAATATTCCCTTCTGGACAGCCGCCCGGAAAAGCGGATGGCCGCTGCTGCCACACGCAACGACATGTATTTCCTGTGCTACGGCACAGTTGCCGGCGGCTTCCTGTCCGATCTCTGGCTCGGCCAGCCCGACCCAATGGGCGAAATGGAAAACCGCTCGCTGACCAAATACCGCCTGATCATCGAGGATTTCGGCGGCTGGGATCTGTTCCAGACCTTGCTGTCGACCCTGCGCGACATCGCTGATGCCCACGGCTGTGATGTGGCGACAGTCGCCTCTGCGGCCATCCTGACCCGGCCGCGTGTGGCGGGCGTGATCGTGGGCGCTCGCAACCGCGCCCATCTGGACGCCAATCTGAAGGTGGGCGCACTTGCGCTTGGCACGGATGACATGGCCCGCATCGACGCCGTGCTCGCACGTGCGGCCCCGCTTGAGGGTGACGTCTATAGCCTTGAACGTGACCGCCATGGTCGCCACGGGGCCATCATGAAATACAATCTCAACACAGAAGAGGCCTAAGCCTCCGCCCCCATCTGCCCTCATGCCCGAACAAAACAGGGCAATCCCCAACAGGAGTACCGGAATGAAAAAAGCACTATACCTCTCGGCGGCCTGCGTCGCCTTTGCCACGCCCACATTCGCCTGCGAGGTCGAGGTGGGTATGGTCATGGAACTGACCGGCCCTGCGGGCGTCTACGGCCAGGCCGGCGCCAAGGCCGTAGATATGGCCTTTCGCGACATGAACACGGCAGGCGGCGTGCTGGGATGCGACATCGTATCGGATGTACGCGACAGCCAAAGCCAGGGCAACGTGGCCGTCGATCAGGCCACGCAGCTTGTGAACATCGGCAAGGTGCCGGTTTTGATCGGCGGCATCATCTCATCAGTCACGATCCCGATCCTGACTTCGGTCACTGGCCCCGCCAAGGTAGTGCAGGTCTCGCCTGCCTCCTCCTCCCCCACCCTCACCCAGCTGGGTGAAGAGGGCAAAACCGGCGGCTACTTCTTTCGCACCATCACGTCGGATGCGCTGCAAGGCACCGCATCGGCTCAGTATGCGATGGATCAGGGTCTGAAGAAGCTGGCGATCATTCACGTCAACAACGACTTTGGCGTGAACATGATGCGCGAGTTTTCCAAGACCTACGAAGCGCTGGGGGGCGAGATCACGTCGGTCACTGCCTATAACGAAAAGCAATCCAGCTATTCATCAGAGGCCACCGCCGCGCTCAGCGGAGAGCCAGAGGCGCTCTATCTGATTTCCTATCCCGTGGATGGGGCGACGATTGCGCGCGCCTGGATTTCCAGCGGCGGGCCGCAGAGTTTTCTGCTGAATGACGGCATGAACTCGGAGGATTTCATCACCGCCGTCGGCGCGCAATACCTCAACGGCGCTTACGGGACCTCTTCGGGCACGTCTGAAACCGCCTCAACAACCTACTTTTATGACACGTTCGAAGAGTTCTCGGGTGGGATCGCCCCAGATGCGCCCGCCGCCGACCGGTCTTATGATGCTGGGGCCATTGTCGCGCTCGCGATTGCGCAGGCAGGCGAGGCCACTTCTGATAAGATCCGTGATGCCATTCCGGCCGTCACCGGAACCGAAGGCGAGCCGATCTACGCCGGTCCCGAAGAGTTCAAGAAAGCGCTCGACCTGATCTCAAAAGGTGAAAAAATCCGCTACGAAGGCGTGATTGGCCCCGTGGCATTTGACGCGAACGGCGACATTACCGGTCCGTTCCGTCTGTGGAAAATCACCGATGGCACGGTCGAGACTGTCAGCACGATGAGCGCAGAAGAGGTCGCGACCATCAAAGCGGCAGCTGGCGCGCCGAACTGACGCAACACGCGACAGTTAAATGAACTCAATGACTTCAGCGCTCAGGAGCTTATCTTGAGCGCTGAATAAATGAGAACCCCCTGCCCCGGCGTAAGATTTTGATCCCGGAATTGGCAGGTATTTTCCAAAGGTCCATTGTCACACCGATGAAGCGCGGAGAATTATTTCCGTTACCCGGGAGGTGACAATTCGGGGCGAGGGTCTTCCTTCGCTCTGATCAAGCAGGCAAGTCGACGCCGCAGTGGAAACGGCTTCGAGATGCAGATTGATCGCCGTGAGCGGCGGCGTTTCCGAAGGGGTATGCAGACCATCATAGCGGGTGACCACGCCGACGACGCCTGCCACGCAGCGCGACGGGTTTTGCAGCGCCGCCATCGCACCAGTCGTCAAATCATCTGGCGGAACCCAAAGCCCGTCGATCTCAGAAACAGCTGCAAGATGCACGTTGGGGACAGATCACCGCGACGCCCACACCCTGGGTTTCATGCACCCGCAACGCGACAGGTTCCATCCCGGGCCGGGCTGTGCAAGCACGGTAGCGCTCTTCAAAAACCTCGGAATACCGGCGCGCACTTGCACCAATCAGCAACAAAATTTGATGCGATCCTGCATTCACCAGATCCTCGATTAACAAATCCGCCGTGGCACCTTATTGCAGATCGACACGGCCTGAAATCTGAACATGGGCCTCGCCGATTGCCACGCCGGGGATCAAACGTGCCGCAAGCAGGGACAGAAACGGATCGTTTCAGGCTGGTTTGACCAGCAAAGCACCGCTGTTTGTCAACGTAGTTGTCCGCCGATTTCATGCGGCGTCTCTGATTTCAGGGGCGCTGGTTTCGGTTTCTGGGTTAAGCCAGACG
>NZ_AWWI01000180.1 GCF_002760615.1 Puniceibacterium antarcticum
TGTGCAGCTCGACAGGGAGTGATCGAGGGCACAGCTGCCGCATGGCGCGACCGTCGCGCGGCGGCCTGTCCATGTCCGGCGTCGGGGTCCCGGGCGCTCGCCGCCGGGTGGCGCGTCAGGCCGAGGCTTCGTCGAGTGCCCGCCGCATGTGCAGCAGGCTGTCGCTGATCCTGTCCGGTGTTGATTTCCGCCAGAAATTGACCCAGTTTTCCGAAATGTCGCGACCCATCATCTGCCGGTAGTTTTGTCTACTCTTCAGTAGATTACCATGTCTCAGAGTGGTCAGCGCCAAATGGAAAAATGGGTCAATTCGATCAGTAAATCTACAATGTCGCGCTGTTGGCACCATCGCTTTTTATAGACTCTACTTCCAGCAAACCGGCAGCCTCTCGATAACATTTTGCATCACTGGAAGTTCGGTTTCCTCGGCATAGACCCGGTCATTCGTATCTGTAGCTTCTTGCCCAACGATATTGAGGCGAACCAGCCGCGGCACGTCGTGCATTTCGCGGATCGTTTTGTTTTCAAAGTGGGCACTTCGAGGATCAGGTGCTGTCGCTTGTTTCCGAGAGGGACGTCGTGCCATCACTTGAGAACATGCGGGCCAAGCTCCTCGACCGGCTGGATGGCTTAACTTAATGACAGTCCAGAGTCCTTGGGGGATGCGGGGGACGTTTGCCTATAACGGGGCTCACGTGCTGTTCATGAATCGCGCGCGGTCGGCGTCGACTAGGTCCTGCTTGCAGGCGCAATTAGACATCTGAGAACCACTCTCACCAGATTTCGTCATAAGTTGGGACTTGCCCACTGAGTGCTTCACCAAGGTCACCCAAAATTTCCCCCCGTACCACTTTCTCGAAAGTGGCTGCTTCGCTCGAATTTGCTAGGCCCTTTTTGAGGGCTGGAACACTGAATCCTTCTCCCCGCAGCCGCTTTGCCGTTAGCGCAATTTCACGCGCGTTTGAAAGCTTCACCGTCGGCTAATCACCGATCTCCAACCAGGTTTTGGTGCGAAGATAAAAGGCTTTGGCGCCAGATGGCCATCTTCGACTCCTTTCGCGCCCGCCCGCATGGGCGCAGGGGAACGAAGGCGTCATCGAAAATGATATGCAAGTCAGATAGTTACCAGTCCTCTTGTGGGTTTTGCCTGTTCGGTCGGGCTCAGAGGAGGTTCGACCGAAGTACCGTTCCCTCCGCCAAAACCCCGTCAATCCGCTGTTATATTGAGCTGTCTGGTGTGTTTTTTTCCGCAGGTTGGTTGCAAGCGGACAGGCTGTTGCCATTAGCCTCCTGGCTTTGCTGCGCTTTCCGTTAGAGGACGCCGCGGCGTTGGCTTCAGGATGGCGTATCGGCGAAGAGCGCCTTTTTTCGGGGGATGACCCGGCTGTCGCGACCTTTGGCTGCGATGCGGGTGGCGTGCGGCCCGTCAGCGACCAGTGATCCCCTCTGTCGCCTGCGGTGGGACAGGCTGTGTCACTAGATAGCTTTTGCGCTTTTCATAAAAGGCATTGCCACCCGCCACGAGCACATAGTGCATGTTGTCATAGGGAAATCTGTAACCGGCCTGATGGAAAAACTGCGCCCCGCCGGCAAGGGGGTGGCGTTCACCCCGCAGGACCGCGCGCGCGGCTTCCTGCACCCTGGGTAGGGCGCTTGAACTCATTTTGCTTGACAGGATGCCCTTTGCGAACTGGCCTTTTTGCCCGACAACGCCACAGACGCTATCGGGGAACTGGTTTGAGTTGACCCGGTTCATCACCACACTGCCGACGGCGATCATGCCATCCCGGCTGGAACGGTTGGATTCAAAATACATGGCGCGTTCCATGCACTCCAGTTCGCTGTGGCGGCCCGACATCGAACAGCCTGTCAGGATCAGCGCCATTGCCGCGATGCAGGCGGCGGTCTGGAGCTTTGATTTCGCAACTCTCACTGTTGATCCTTTCGTGCGGTGTGGACGGCGCAGGTGCCCCCAAGGGATTCTTAGCAGGAGCGGGTGCGCAGTCTCAACACCTTCGGCGCAGAACATGGCGTGCTAGGCATCTCTGCGATGTCCCGCCGCGTCCCGTCGCTCAATTCAGGATGTGCACAAGTCCGCCGGTTTGCCCTTCCAGCACGCCATGTTCTGCGCCGGTGGGTTTGAGCATCGCCTGCAACAGCACGGAGGTCGGGGTCCAGTAAGGGGTGTACCATTCCTGATCCACCTCAAGGATCAGCACCTTGTCCGACGCGGCGTCATAGGCCCCGATGACCGAGACATGCGGGCCGTCCCAGTCGCCGGTGACAACGCCTTGGTTGAAATAGAGCAGCAGCGCATCCCCGGCCGAGGCCTCGTTGGTTGTCAGAAGGGCGCGCACGCTGTCCAGCGTGGCAGCGTCGTCATTGGCAGGCTTGAGGGTTTCGGTGTGGTAGCCACTCATTTCCGTGGCCTTCAAAGCCTCGTCAGTGAACTGTACGAGCTGGTCGAAGGTCACGCCGTCGCCGCCTTCGGTGGAGAGGCTGGCCCAATCGGCGTCGCCCACCAGATCCAGCATCTGCTGTTGGGTGGTGACGGTGTCCAGGGCATTGGCAGGAAGGCCGCGCAGGCCGTTCAGCGCCCCTGTGACAGCGGCAATCGAACAGGCGGAGGTTGTGACCTGTGGTTTGACGAAAGCCGCGAAAGCCCAGTAATCGGGCGCGGCTGCCGTGGTGAGATAGGTGTGATCGGCGGTGATGGGCACCGCATTGGGGCCGAGCTTGGGGGTCGGCGCGTCGCTTGGGCTGTCGGCGGCGGCCAGTGTGCCGGAGGCGAGGAAAAGGCCCAGCAGAGTGGGAACAAAGCGGTTGGTGCGCATCATTTTCGCGAGTGTCCTGAAATATGGAGTGACGCCTGATGCTATCAGCGCGCGGGGCCCGGTCAATTCGCAAATGCACGGCGCTGCCCCGCGCGGGAAAAGGCGGATCTGTTGCGGTGCTTCTGACGCTTGCGCCTTTCGCGGCGGGATCACGCTGGGGAACCCTGTTTCACACCCGTTTGTGCAAAGAAAGCTATGGCCAAGACACAAACCGCAGGTATGAGTCGGCGCGAGCTGGCCTCGTGAGGGGTCGTTGAACGGAGCCGGGGCGGATCCTGTCCTGCGACAGGGGCTTTCCGGTTTGGTATCATTTAACGCGACCGCACACTGCCCTGAGCGGCATCAGGTCACGGGGTGCGGAGCGAGAAAAGGAGGCGCCGATGATCACCGGATATGTGAATGACTCTGGCCGGTTGCGGCAAGTCGAGGGGCTGGGCGAGGAGTATGACGGCGTGGTCTGGATCGATCTGATGAATCCGAGCCATGCCGAAGAGGACGATCTTGAAAAACGGCTTGGGGTTGATATTCCGACCAAGGACGAAATGGAGGAGATCGAGATTTCCTCGAGGCTGTATTACGAAAACGGCGCGTCCTTCATGACGGCGATCCTGCCGTCACGGGCCGATGGCGACGATCCCGAGATGGCGCCGGTGTCCTTTGTGCTGGCGGGCAGCCGGCTGATCACCGTGCGGTATCATGAACCGCGCGCCTTTCAGACCTTTCCGATCCGCGCGGAAAAGGCGCCGATGGGCTGCGATACAGGGGAAGGTGTGCTTGTCGCGCTGCTGGAGGCGATCGTGGATCGGCTGGCCGATATCCTGGAACGTGCCGGGGGCGAAATTGATGCCATTTCGCGCAACATCTTTCAGCACAAGGGCGCGAAACCCAGCAAGAGCCGGGACTTCCAGCAGGTGCTGCAATCCATCGGGCATAAGGGGGATCTGATTTCCAACATCCGCGACAGCCTGGTGACGATGGAGCGGTTGATCGGCTTTCTGGGGCAGGGTGCCATGCAGCGCAAAAGCGACAAGGTGATCCGGGAACGGATCAAGACGCTGTCGCGCGATGTGCGCTCTCTGGCTGATCACGACAGTTTTCTGTCGCAGAAGATCACCTTTCTGCTGGATGCGACGTTGGGCATGATCAACATCGAACAGAATGCCATCATCAAGATCTTTTCGGTGGCCGCCGTGGTGTTTCTGCCGCCGACGCTGGTGGCGTCGATCTATGGCATGAACTTTGTCCATATGCCCGAGCTGAACTGGCCGCTGGGCTATCCCTTTGCGCTTGGCCTGATGGTGCTGTCCGCGATCCTGCCCTATCTGTTCTTCAAGCGGCGCGGCTGGCTTTAGGGGGCTCAGCGGACTTCGCGCCAGAAGGCCGAGGTCAGCAGGACGTAGACGGTCAGCATTTCAAGCCGCCCCACATACATTCCGAAGGCGAGCAGCCATTTGGGGCCGTCCTGCAACGAGGTGAAGGTGCCGGCCGGGCCGATGATGGCGCCGACGCCCGGGCCGACATTGGCCACCGCCGTAAGCGATCCGCTGATTGAGGTTGCCAGATCCAGCCCGTACAGCCCGAGGGCAAAGGCGATGATGCTGACCGTGGCTGCATAGAACACGAAAAACGCGATGACGCCGTTGATGACATCTGGGCTGACGGCGCGGCCCTCGTATCTGACGGTCGTGACGGCGTGGGGGGAATGAGTCAGCCGGATCTGGGCGCGCACGCTGCGGATCAGAACGATCCAGCGCATGGCTTTTGCGCCCCCGGCGGTTGAACCCGTGCAGCCGCCCACCGCCGTCAGCGCAAAGAAGGCACAGGCGGCAAAGGGGCCCCATGTGGTGTAATCGGTGGTCGCATAGCCGGTTGTCGTGACCACGGAGACGACGTTGAAGGCCACCAGACGCAGGGTTTCCAGCACCGGCGTGTGCCCCGTGACAACGCGCCAGGCGGTCAGCAACAGGATCACCACCACAAAGAACAGCAACAGCGCGTTCACTTGTTCATTCTTGAAGCTGCGTCGTTTAAGCCCCCGGATGTACCAGGCAAAGGGCAGCGCGCCGGAGATCATGAAGACAGTCCCGGCCCATTGCAGGAATGGGTTTTCGAAATGGCCAAAGGAAGAATCCGAGGTCGAATAGCCGCCCGAGGACACGGTGGTGAAGGCGTGAACGATCGCCTCGAAAAACGTCATGCCGCCGGCCCGATAGGCGGCGGCGCAGAGCGAGGTCAGCGACAGGTAAACCCAGAAGGTGGCGCCGGCAAAACGCGTCGCACTGGCCATCTCCTTGTCGCCGCGTTCAGAGCTTTCGGCGCGGAACAGCTGCATGCCACCGACGCGCAGGATGGGCAGCAGGGCAATCCCGGCGACGATGAAGCCAAGCCCACCCATCCATTGCAGCAGGGCCCGCCAGATCAGGATCCCGGGGGCTGTGGTGTCCAGTCCGGTCATGACGGTTGATCCGGTTGTGGTGATCCCGGACATTGCTTCAAAAAACGCATCCGTGGGGGTCATCTGCCAGAGCCAAAGGGGCAGCGCGCCGGCGGTCGCGCCAGTGATCCAGATGCTCGCCGTCAGCAGGAAGACGTGCAGCCTGCGAAAATCCGAGACATTGTGAGAGACGCAGATCGAGACAAGACCGCCACACAGGGTCGTCAGCAGCGCGGCTTCGAGGAAGTATTGGCGCGTTTCGGGAAAAATTGCCGCGACCAGCGCCATGAGCGCGCCCATGGCCATCAGAAGGACAGCATTGGCGTAGACGATGAAATTCAAAGCAGGCGCAGACCGGCAAGGGCCGCAAGTTTGGCGGGATCGATATCTTGCATCTGCAAACCTGAATCTGTTCTGGCCTGTACAAAATCCCCTAAACTGCGCCGAATGACAACAGATGCCGTGGGGTGTGCGTTTTTCCGGGCGCTCTTGCGATATCGCCAACACGGTTTGGGGTGGGTTGCGTCCGCAAGGGGTGCGGGAGTGGGGTGTGGCGAACCAGAACTGGCGCGGGGATGTCCCGCCGGTTGCAGGCACATTGTGGCGAGACAGTCTGTCGCTGCATGTTTTTCGGGCTAAGTGAGATGGAGCGGGTAACGAGAATCGAACTCGTAACTAAAGCTTGGGAAGCTGCCGTGATACCTTTTCACCATACCCGCGCTCACTGAGCGACCCATTACGCTGGCACCGCTTTGGCGTCAAGTCTCTCTTGCGGCACACGCAAAGGTGAGCGGTTCGTGTTAGGCAGAGAGCGGTTTGCGGCCATCTATTGGGGGACGGATCAGAAACAGAAAGGCCCCAGAATGATTATGACCCGCCGGACGTTTGCCCTGACGGGCGCTGCCACCCTTGCCGCGCCTGCGGTGCTGGCGCAATCCGCCCCGGACTATCTGCAGCAGGCTGAGCGTCTGGATCAGTTGCACGCGCTGGTGGTGCGGCAGGGCGGTGCCGATCTGGTCGCAGAGGCGTTTCGCGGCCCTGGGCTGACGCGCGTTGCCAATGTCAAATCGGTGTCCAAAACGCTGGTGGCGTCGCTGACCGGCATTGCCATTGATCGTGGGCACCTGAGCGGCGTGGACCAGCGGGTTCTGCCGCTGCTGGGCCGTGCGCCCAGCAATGATGCACGCGACGATCTGACCGTCGGGGATCTGTTGTCCATGCGCGCCGGTCTCGCGAGCACCTCTGGCGGGAGTTATGGCACCTGGGTGTCTAGCCGCGACTGGGTCGATTTTGCGCTGGCGCAAGAAAGGGTGTCAGAGCCTGGGGGCAGGTTCATCTATTCCACCGGCGGCTGGCATGTGCTGGGCGCGGCGCTGGCGCGGGCCTCTGGTCTGTCGCTGCATGAGATGGCGCAGGACTGGCTGGGTGCGCCGCTGGGTGTCGATTTCGCGCCCTGGGTGCGTGATCCGCAGGGGCGCTATCTGGGGGGAAATGAAATGGCGCTCAGCCCGCAGGGACTGGCCCGGATCGGAGAGATGGTGTTGGACAATGGCCGCGCCGGAGATCGGCAGGTGGTGCCGCAGAGCTGGATCGAGACGTCCTGGGAGGCCCGCGGGCGGTCGCCGTTTTCCGGGGATGACTATGGCTATGGCTGGTTCCTGACGCAGATAGATGGGCGGCAGGCGGCCTATGGGCGCGGCTATGGCGGTCAGATCCTGGCGGTTGTGCCCTCTGTGGATCTGACGATCGCGATCACGTCGGATCCGACCTTGCCCGCGCGGTCGGGTGGCTATTTCGGTGACTTGCGCGGGCTTATGGAGCAGATCGTGACGCAGGTGGGGCGGGCCTAGCGCCGCCGCCGTCTGCGCCCCTCGCGGTCGCCGCCGGTGTTAACGGCGACATCGGGCGAGGTTGCGATCTTGGCCAGTTCGTCAAAGGGATCGGTATTGTGCGGGATCGCGCTGGCGGCGAAAAAAAGTTCCTTAACACGCGGCTCTATCGCTGTTTCGACCTTGGTGATCTGGTGCACGACACGTCCAATTCCGGCGCGTGCGGCAAGGCTGCAAAGCGCGATGCGCGCGCCGGTGCCTGCGGCATTGCCGGCAGATGTCACCTTGTCGAGTGGCACATCGGGAATCATGCCAAGGATGACCGCGTGTTTGGCTGAGATATGCGCACCGAATGCGCCGACGAGCGCGACGCGGTCCACAGTATCGACGCCCATTTCATCCATCAAGAGGCGCGCCCCGGCATAAAGCGCTGATTTGGCGAGATGAATGGCGCGGATGTCACGCTGGATGACGGTGATCAGCGCGCCGCCGGGAGCATGCAAGCGCGCGGGTGGTGTTGCCCAGCAGCAGCTCGGCATTGGTGCCTACATCGCCGATCAGAACGAGGTCTTCGGATTTTCCCGGTTCTTCGGACAGGGCGGCATATAGAAATGGGAGGAGGGCGGCAGGGAGGTTAGGCCGAGTTCCACCGGGTCGATGCCCAGCAGAAGGTGGCGCATGATCGGGTTGCAGCCAAAGATTGTTTCAAGGATCAGAGAGGGGTTGATATGCGCCTCTTTGGCGACATCGACGGTGAGCGTGCCAATCGCCTCGCGTACTTTACTGGTCATTTCGCGGTCGCTGCCGGAGTTCATCATTGCGCAGGACAGGCGGCTCATCAGATCCTCGCCAAAGCGGATCTGGGGATTCATGATGCCAGCCGAGGCGATGACGGCACGGGGCTCAAGGTCAGTGAGGTGGACGGTGATGGTGATCGATCCAAGATTGATGGCAAGGCCGCAGAGGGCGGAGTCGTACAGGCGCGGGCAGATCGCGACCATGCGCTCTGCCGTCCCATGTGCCTTGTGAAGGGCGATTGTCACGTTCCAGTTGCCCTTGTGCAGCACCTTTTGCAGGCGCGACAGGGTGGCAAGATCGGTCGAGATGCCGGGATTATTCTACTGTGTTTTCAGGGCTTTGCTGGTGCGATCCAGATCGACGCCCAGTTTTCGCGCGGCGGTCAGGACAGGCGTTGCCTTTGGGAAAACGGCCGTGTTTGCCCGAGGGCGTGAACACGACAAGGGGGTCGGTGGTCATGTGCGGGTCCTGAGTTTTCCTGTTTGCGGCAAGATAGGCGTTGTGGGGGGCGTTGAAAGGCGGCAACCGGCCGTTCCACAGGCTCAGTTGGTCCAGGGCAGGATGCCGGGGCCGAAGATCCAGACGATCAGCGGCACGGGCGCGGTGCCGAGCACGAAGGTCAGCAGGGTTGGGACGGGGGCAAAGATCCGGCTGAGCCCGGCGGTCATGGCCAGCCCGCCACCGCCGCCCAGAACAACGTTCCCCGGCAGGTTCATCAGCAGGGCCAGCGCCAGATAACGCCAGTCGCGCAGGATCCGGGCGAGCCAGTCCGGTGCCTGCTGGCACAGATAGCGCAGGCGCAGATCGGGTGGTTCGCCGCTGAAGCGGGTGATCCGCTCTGCCGGGCGGGTCAGGTGCAGATCGCGCAATGCGCCGATGATCCAGGGCGTGGGCAGCGCGCGGCCCAGCACCCAGGCGAGGCATAGGCCCGCCACCGTCGCGGCCCAGACAAAGGGCGCGGCATCAGCGCCCCGCATGGCCAGCAGGGCAAGGCCGATTTCCACCCCCGGCATGAAGGGCAGCGCGATGAGCAGCGCGTAGATCACAAGCAACAGACCCAACGTAGCCATGCCTGCCGCGCCGGTTTCCATGCGCAGCCAGTCAAGCGCCGTCACCGCCACCCAGACAAGCGCACCGATCAGCGCAAGACGCGCCATGGTGCGCAGCATCGCCGCAAGGGGAAGGACAACGCTCATCCGCAAGTGTCGCAGAGAGCGGTGAAGCATTGGTTAAGGGGCGGAGCGGGGCATCGGGTCAAGTCCCGTCCAGCCAGCGCAGGATCTCGCCCCGGTTGCCGTCCAGATCGGGAGCTGGGGTGCGGGTGGTGCGGTCTTCGGCGCCGCTCATCTTGATCGGATTGCCCGCGGCGGTAAAGGCGGCGCGGCCGTTCTTGTCCAGCACATCGACCACCATGTTGCGCGCAAGGATCTGCGGATCGCGCAGCACCTGATCGACGCTCTGGATCGGGCCGGTTGGAATGCCTGCCGCCGTCATCTTGGCAATCCAGTAGGCGCGGGTGTTGTCCAGTGTCACCGCCTCGATCAAGCGCTTGAGAAGGCGGGCATTTTTCACCCGCTCGGGGTTGGTGGCAAAGCGTGGTGAGTCCGAGAGCGGCAGGCTGAGCAGGACGCAGAGTTTTTCAAACAGCACATCATTGCCACAGGCGATGACGAAAAGCCCGTCAGAGGCATGGAAGGTTTCGAAGGGTGCGATTGACGGGTGGCGCGATCCGATCGGGCCGGGGGCCTTTCCGGTCACGGTGGTGAGCGCAATGGCGTGTTCCAGAAGGGTCACCTGAGCATCCAGCATCGAGATGTCGATGCGCCGACCCTGACCCGTCTTGGTGCGGTCCAGCAGCGCGGCAAGCACGCCCTGACAGAGGTACATGCCCGCGACAATATCCCCGATGGACGCCCCGACGCGCACCGGTTCGCGGCCCTTTTCACCGGTGATCGACATGACCCCTCCGCGCGCCTGAACCACCATATCATAGGCCGGGCGCTTGGCATCCGGGCCGGTCTGCCCGAACCCGGATACAGAGCCGTAAATCATTGCCGGATAAGCAGAATGTATCGCCTTCCAGCCATAGCCCAGACGATCCATCACGCCGGGACGGTTGTTTTCCAGCAGCATGTCGGAACGTTCCAGAAGGCGTTCGAACACTGCGCGGTCCCCATCGTTCTTGAGGTCGAGCGCGATGGATTTCTTGGAATGGTTGATGGCGGCAAAATAGGCGCTCTTGCCATCCTTGAAAGGCGGAAAGGCACGGGTGTCATCCCCCATGCCGGGGCGTTCGACCTTTATCACCTTTGCGCCCATATCGGCCAGTGTCAGCGAGCAGAAGGGCCCTGCGAGCACATGTGTGAGGTCAAGTATGGTGATGCCGGCGAGAGGGAGAGACATGCCTGATCCTGATTCTGAATGCGCGTGCAGCACAACCTTTAGACGGCAGTGCCTTGCCTCTCTGCAAGGGTTTTGCTGCAAAATCCGGCAGATGGAAGGCGTATGGTGGCCGTATGGAAAGCGTATGGCTGGCGTAAGGCGAAATTCAACGGTGCTGCTGAGGGCACGGCCTTCGCTGGGGGTTGTGGAACCATTGGCCACCGCTCGCGTTAACTAATTCTTAACTTTGTGCATTCCAAGAAAGCGGGATGAGCTTAGGCAGGAACTGCTCGGCGAGGGCAGCATCGCCCGTTGAGAAGAACAAACAAAAGAGCGAGGGATGATGACGATCAGAGTTTTCACGTGCAAGGCCTGCAACTATGACATCAGGATGGGCGCCTCAGACTGTCCCTATTGCTTTAAGCCAGCGCCTTTTCTGAACAGGCGGTCCACGCATCTTATGGCGGGGGTGATTGGCTGCCTTTGGCTGGGGACGGTCTATTTGCTGCCGGGGGTTGTCTGAGGCGATTTTTTCGTACGCCTTTCAGACTGACCTTATCGCTGGTGTTCGGCCCGCCGAGTCCGCCTCTGCGGCATCAGCCTGAGACATCCGGGAAAATCGGGCGCTATTGGGGTTTCCCTTGGGACGCAAAGGTGCGATAGGGACGCGCCAAATGATGTTTCCTGAGGAAGGTTGTTCCATGGAGATTCGCGAGGCTCTCACTTTTGATGACGTTTTGCTGGTTCCGGCCAAGTCCAGCGTCCTGCCAAGTACGGCAGACACACGCACCCGCGTGACCCAGAGCATTAAGCTCAATATTCCGTTGCTGAGTTCTGCGATGGACACGGTGACTGAAAGCCGCATGGCCATTGCCATGGCCCAGTCCGGCGGCATGGGTGTCATTCACCGCAATCTGGATGTTGACCAGCAGGCGCGCGAAGTGCGCCGGGTCAAACGGTTCGAAAGCGGCATTGTCTACAGTCCTGTTACCCTGCGCCCCGACCAGACACTGGCCGATGCCAAGGCGCTGATCGAGCGCTATAATTTCACAGGCTTTCCGGTGGTTGACGAAAAAGGCCGTGTGTTGGGCATTGTGACAAACCGCGACATGCGCTTTGCCGAACATGACGACACGCCGGTGCGCCTGATGATGACCTCTGACAATCTGGCGATCCTGCAGGAACCGGCGGACCGCGATCAGGCCAAGAACCTGATGCGTGCGCGTCGGATCGAAAAGCTGCTGGTGACGGATAAGCATGGCAAGCTGACCGGGCTTCTGACGCTGAAGGATACCGAACAGGCGGTGCTGAACCCGACAGCCTGCAAGGACGGGCTGGGGCGGTTGCGGGTGGCTGCGGCCACAACCGTGGGTGACGCGGGTTTCGAGCGGTCGCAGGCGCTGATCGAAGCCGGGGTCGACATGATCGTGATCGACACGGCGCATGGGCATTCCGAAGGTGTGGCCATTGCGGTGGAACGTGTGAAACGGTTGTCCAACGACGTTCAGGTCATCGCAGGCAATGTTGCAACGGGCGAGGCGACGCGTGCGCTGATCGATGCGGGCGCGGACGGAATCAAGGTTGGCATCGGCCCGGGGTCAATCTGCACCACGCGGATGGTGGCCGGTGTGGGTGTGCCGCAGCTGACCGCGGTGATGGACTGCGTCGCGGCGGCAGGGGATGTGCCGGTGATTGCGGATGGCGGCATCAAGTTTTCGGGCGATTTTGCCAAGGCGATCGCGGCGGGCGCGTCCTGCGCGATGGTCGGGTCGATGATCGCGGGCACGGATGAAAGCCCGGGCGAGGTGATCCTGTATCAGGGCCGGTCGTTCAAATCCTATCGCGGGATGGGGTCGCTGGGCGCCATGGCGCGCGGATCGGCGGACCGGTATTTCCAGAAGGATGCGGCCAGCGACAAGCTGGTGCCCGAAGGGATCGAAGGTCAGGTGCCCTACAAAGGCTCTGCCACAGCAGTTGTGCACCAGCTGGTGGGCGGATTGCGGGCAGCCATGGGGTATACCGGCAATGCAACGGTCGACGAGATGCGCAAGAACTGCACCTTTGTGAAAATCACTGGCGCGGGCCTGCGCGAAAGCCATGTGCATGACGTACAGATCACGCGGGAATCGCCGAACTATCGGCTGGGCTGATACCGCGCCTTTGAACGCATGACGATCTGTCCTGCCCGGCACATTGTGTGGGGCGGGACGGCACATGCCCGTTAGGCGGGCAGAAGATTGGCGTGCGCGGCCTTGCGATTTGTGCCGCGCCAGTTTCGCAGTTTCGCCGCTGCGGGTTCAGACCTTTGATAGAGAAGATATCAGGGCGGCTTTGATTTCGCCGTCGCGATAGTGCAGATTAAGCCCTGCTATTTCCCTCAACAAGACACCTTTATATCGGTGCCGGTTGCGGTCCTTATGCGGGGGCGAGGCGGGTCTTTTCCCGTTGGAGCAGATCAGAAGCGCGCCGTTTTTGCAGAAGGCGGCAGGGAAGTCGCATCGTTTTGTTAGAAGATTTCGCGCCGACGGGGAATTTTCAGATCCTGACCTAACCCTATGGGCTCATGCGCTGAATTGCCTGCTTGTGCGCCAATGGAGTGGTGTGCACCCCCTGCCAGCAGGGGCGGATGAGCCCCGTCTTGCGCCGCCTTGCTGGACCTCTGTGGGGCTGATCGGGTTGCGCTGCTGGGTCGATACAGCTAGAAGCAGCTTTATCGCAGTGTATTTACCAGGACGGCCACAAGGTCGAATGGGCACCGCGACCGCCGCATAACCTGTAGGACGCGCCCTGCGCATTGGATGCCGATCCGGCGTCGCAATTGCCGTGGGCGATGCATGATCTGCGGCTTTTCTCAAGATGAGGGGAATTTCCTTCGTCTCATATTTCGCCCAATGGGACCGCGAAAACACGCTGGATATTTGATCCAGGTGAATGGCGACCCGTTGCAAATGCATATGGAAGGTTATCGGCCGATTTTTACCCACGACCCGAGGTGATTTGCCGCGAATGGCGAATGTAAAACCCAAATGGGAAACGCGGTGTGCCGGATTGCTATGCGCAGCACACCCAATTCACGCAATCGGACAGAGGAAAAATCCATGAACCACACACGAATTACAGCAATCGCCTTATGCGCCTTTGGCGCAATGCCTGCACTGGCAGAGGTCGAATCCGACGAACCCATCATCATCGTTCAGAACAACTGGACCAGTCAGCTGGTGCTGTCCAATGTTCTTGGTCAGATGCTGGAAAGCAAGGGCTACACGGTCGAATATACACCCTCGGACAGCCAGCTTCAGTTCAGTGCCCTTGCCAATGGCGACATGCATGTTCAGGTCGAGGCCTGGGAAGGATCGATGAAGGCAGCGTTCGAAAAGGGTCTTGAGGATGGCATGGTGGATGCCGGCACACATGACGCCGTCACCCGCGAGGAATGGTGGATCCCGAACTACGTTCTTGAGGTTTGCCCCAAAGCCGGCACCTGGGAAGGGCTGAATGCCTGCGCCGATATTTTCAAAACTGCCGAGACATCGCCGAAAGGCCGGTTCCTGGGACCGCCGGCGGATTGGGGCAAGAATTATGCGGCGCGGATCGAGGCGCTGAACATGGATTTTGTCGCGATCAACGTCGGGCAGGCGGCCACGCTGTGGGCGGAGCTGCAATCGGCATATGACCGCGAGGAGCCGATCGTTCTGTTCAACTGGACGCCGAATTTCATCGAAAGCAAGTTCGAGGGCCAGTTCGTCGATTTCCCGGAACCCGAGCCCGCCTGCTTTGAAGACAAGGCCTGGGGCCCCAACCCCGATGCCACCGGCGATTGCGGCGCTCCGAGCTCTGCCTGGCTGAAAAAGGCGGCATGGTCGGGCATGGCCGAAGAATGGCCCGGTGCCTGGTCGGTTGTCGAAAAGATGAACGTCAATAACGCGCAGATCGCCCGCGCCGCCCTGCTGGTGGATGTGGATGGCATGTCGCAGGAAGACGCGGCCACGCAGTGGATCAGCGAAAATCAGGATCTTGTCGACAGCTGGCTGAAGTAAGCGCCACGCGATCAGAAATGACTGGGATGGGCGCCAGGCTGCGCGCCCATCCTGTTCCCTATTGGAATCCAAAGGACCACCCGCATGAGCTCTGACGTCAAGATCCGCTGCAAGAACCTTTGGAAACTGTTTGGCCCGAACCCTGCGCGCTTTTTGCAGGACCATGACGGCAATCCAAGCGCTGAGGCGCTGGAAGAGGGCGGCTATATCGGGGCGGTGCAGGATGTGTCGTTTGATGTGCATGACGGCGAGATACTGGTCATCATGGGGCTGTCGGGATCGGGGAAATCGACCCTGATCCGCTGTATCAGCCGCCTCAACGATCCGACCTCGGGTGAGATGGATTTTGACGGCAAGGATCTGCTGAATGCCACGGCGGCCGAACTGATCGAGATCCGGCGCCACAAGATGGGTATGGTTTTTCAAAACTTTGGCCTGTTGCCCAACCGCGATGTGCTGTCCAACGTGACCTTTCCGCTGGAGATGCAGGGCATGGGCCGCGAGGCGCGCGAGGCCAAGGCGCGCGAGATGGTGGAGCTGGTGGGGCTTACGGGGCGCGAGGCGAATTTCCCCGGGGAGCTTTCGGGCGGGCAGCAGCAAAGGGTCGGGATTGCCCGGTCGCTTGCGGTGGACCCGGATGTCTGGTTCCTGGACGAGCCGTTTTCGGCGCTGGATCCGCTGATCCGCGCGGAAATGCAGGATGAATTCATGCGCCTGCAAAAGGTACTGAAAAAGACCATCGTGTTTATCACCCATGATTTCGAAGAGGCCGTGAAACTGGCGGACCGGATCGGGATCATGAAAGGGGGGCGCATGGTGCAGATGGGCACGCCCGAGGATATCGTGCTGAACCCGGCCACCGATTATGTCGCCGAATTTGCCCGCAATGCCCCGCATGAACGTATCATCACCCTGCGCGCCATCATGTCGTCGGACCGGGTGGTCACGGATGTGCCGCCGCTGAACGCCCGTGACCTGATCGGGGATGTGGCGCGACAGGTGCTGTCGTCGGAAACACCGATTGCCGTGGCGCATCGCGGGAAAATCGTAGGCTCTGTCGGGCGGGTGCAGATGCTGGACGGGCTTTACGGGCCAGAGGCGCAATGAGCCAGCCGTTTCAAATGCCACGTTTCCTCGCTGCCCCGCGCCTGCTGTCGCCGCGTCTGTCGCTGGCGCAGGTGCCGCTGATCTGGCAGTTTGCCGTGATCATTGCTTTGGGCCTTGCCCTGTCGGCGCTGTGGGGCGGGGCGTTGCGCTGGCCCGAGGCCTGGGTCATCCCGATGCGCGGATGGATCACGCGGTTTTTCGAATGGCTGGGCGAGGATGCCGGGATCGGCAGCTACAAGGTTCGCGACCTGACCCGGTTTCTGGCGGATCTGCTGGATCAGCCGCTGACCTGGGCGGAATATCTGCTGTATCGCGGTATCCGGCCGCTGGATCTGCCGCCGCTGCCGTGGGTGTCAATTGTGCTGGGCGCGGCTATTCTGGGCCATTGGGTGGGCGGCTGGCGGCTGGCGTTGTTTTCGGCCAGCTGCCTGTTGTACCTCGCAGTGTTCGGGTTGTGGCGTGACGGTATGCGCACCCTTACAATCGTGATTGTGGCCGTGCCCTTTGCGGTGAGCATCGGGCTGTGGCTGGGGATCTGGGCGGTGCGGTCACGCCGTGTGGCAGCGGTTGTCAGTCCGATGTTCGATCTTATGCAGGCCACACCGCATATGGCCTATCTGGTGCCTGTGGTGATCCTGTTCGGATTCGGTCAGGTGCCTGCGCTGATCGCCACAGTGATCTTTGCCATGCCGCCGATGGCGCGCTGCGTGATCCTGGCGCTACAGACCGTTCCGCCGGAAATCACCGAAGCGGGCACGATGTCGGGCTGCACGCCGCGTCAGTTGCTGTGGAAGGTGCAGATCCCTGCGGGCAAGCGGATCCTGATGCTGGGGGTCAATCAGGTTGTGATGCAGACGCTGGCCATGGTGGTGATTGCGTCTCTAGTGGGGGCGACGGGTCTGGGGCAGCAGCTTTTGACCTCGCTCCAGCAGCTGAAACTGGGTGCCGCGGTCGAGCAGGGGCTGGGGATCGTGATGATTGCCATCGTGCTGGACCGGGTGACGCAGGCCTGGGCGAACCGGCCCACGGATTATGCGGCGCGCGGGCGCAGCTGGCGTTTTCGCCACCGTCATGCGCTGGCCTTTGGTGCGGCGCTGATCGTGTCGTTCGCCTTGGCGGCGCTGTTCAAGGAAGCCTCGGTCCTGCCCAAGCGGCTGACTGTGACCTTTGGCACGCAGATGGACGAGGCGGTGCGCTGGTTCGCAAAGGTCAGCTATGACTACATCCAGCCGGTGCGGGATTTCATCACGGTTGAGATGCTGATCCCGCTGCGTGATTTCTGTCTGGCGGTGCCTTGGGTGGTCGTTGTGGGACTGGTCGGCGCGGCGGGGCTGCGTCTGGGCGGGCGCGGCACGGCGCTGCTGTGCATGGGTCTGGTTTTGGGTATCGTGCTGTTCGGGTTCTGGGAACCGGCGGTTCTGACCGTCTATCTGGTGTTTTCGGCGGTTGTGATCTGCGTCTGCATCGGGCTGCCGATCGGCATCTGGGCGTCCAGATCGCCGCGCGTGGCGCGCCCGGTCATGGCGATCTGCGACACGCTGCAGACCTTTCCGTCCTTCATCTATCTGATCCCGGTGATCATGCTGCTCAAGGTCGGGGATCTGTCCAATATCGTGGCGATCCTGGCCTATGCCACGGTGCCGTCGATCCGCTACACCTATCTGGGGCTCAGGCGCATTCCGGATGTGACCATCGAGGCGGCGATTGCCAATGGGGCCACACCACGCCAGCGGTTGTTCAAGGTCGAACTGCCCGTGGCCCTGCCCGAGATCATGCTGGGTCTGAACCAGACCATCATGATGGCGCTGTCCATGGTCGCAATCACTGCCCTGATCGGATCGCGTGATCTGGGGCAAGAAATTTACCGCGCGCTGCCCACGGCGGACACCGGGCGCGGCATTCTGGCGGGGCTCTCCATTGCCGCCATCGGGATCGTGGCCGACCGGCTGATCCAGGGCTGGGCAAACAAGCGCAAGAAACACCTTGGGGTTGGCTGATCCTGCATATTTCAATGACTGAAGGAAAACTGCCAATGACGAAACGTATTGCCGTGATCGGCGCCGGGCCGTCGGGGCTGGCCCAGCTGCGGGCCTTTCAATCTGCCGCACAGATGGGGGCCGAGATCCCTGAAATCGTCTGCTTTGAAAAGCAGGACAACTGGGGCGGCTTGTGGAATTACACTTGGCGCACCGGGCTGGATGAATTTGGTGAACCTGTGCACGGGTCAATGTATCGCTACCTGTGGTCGAACGGTCCGAAAGAGGCGCTGGAATTCGCCGATTATTCCTTTGAGGAGCATTTCGGCAAACAGATCGCATCCTACCCGCCACGGGCGGTGCTGTTCGATTATATCCAGGGACGGGTGCAAAAGGCGGATGTGCGCGACTGGATCCGTTTTCGCACCCCGGTGCGGGATGTGTCCTATGACGCGGTGACCGGGCTGTTCACCGTGACGGCACACGATCTGGTCGGGGATCACGCCTATGAAGAGGTGTTTGATCATGTCATCGTCGCCTCGGGCCATTTTTCGACGCCGAATGTGCCGGAATTCAACGGGTTCGACCGGTTCAACGGGCGGGTGCTGCATGCGCATGATTTCCGCGATGCACGGGAATTTGCGGGCAAGGATATCTTGCTTGTCGGCACCAGCTATTCCGCCGAGGATATCGGGTCGCAATGCTGGAAGTACGGCTGCAGATCGGTGACGGTGTCACATCGCACGGCACCGATGGGCTATGACTGGCCCGACAACTGGCAGGAGGTGCCCCTGCTGCAAAAGATCGAGGGCAACACCGCCACCTTCAAGGATGGCACCACCAAGGACGTGGATGCGGTGATCCTGTGCACCGGCTACAGGCATCACTTTGCCTTCCTGCCTGATGATCTGCGCCTGCAAACCGCGAACCGGCTGGCGACGGCGGATCTTTACAAGGGGGTGGTGCTGACGCACAATCCGGCGATGTTCTATCTGGGCATGCAGGATCAGTGGTTTACCTTCAACATGTTCGACGCGCAGGCGTGGTATGTGCGCGATGTCATTCTGGGCCGGATTGCACTGCCCAATGACCCTGCCGCGATGCAGGCCGATGTGACGGAACGAGTGGCGCGCGAAGATGCGGGGCAAAGCGATCATGATGCGATCTGCTATCAGGGCGATTACATCAAGGAGCTGATTTCCGAAACCGATTACCCGAGCTTTGATGTGGACGGCGCGAGCGATGCGTTCTTTCAGTGGAAAAAGCACAAGAAGGCCGACATCATGGGTTTTCGCGACAACAGCTATCGCTCGGTGATCACCGGGTCGATGGCGCCCGCGCATCACACGCCGTGGAAAGACGCGCTGGACGACAGTCTGGAAAGTTATCTGCAGAACTGAGTGATTTGGGCATGAAGAGAGAGGGGGCGCAGCGCAGGCTGGCGCCCCTTCTGGTTGTTGAACCTTACAGCGATGTCATGTGGCTGTCAGGGTGCTGACAGCGACGCTGCCCAGATGAAGAGCAGGGCAAGGTTGCGGTTGCATCTGCCGCAAGTTGCCCGGAAGAATTGTTATTGGAACGTGCCGGATGCCACCCTGCCGGGAACCCGGGGGGGCTGCGTCTGGTTGGTTCTGAGACACTGCATCCTGTCCCCGACGCGGACAGCTTGCGCCCCATGCGGGTATCGCGCCTGCGCTGCACAGAAGGAAGCCAACTCATGAACCTCAAAGACAAGGTCTGCATCGTCACCGGATCCGCCAGTGGCATCGGCCATGCCATCGCCAAGCGCTATGTTGCGGATGGCGCGCGTGTGGTGATTGCGGATCTCAAGCTTGACGCAGCGCAGAAGACCGCTGATGCGCTGACGGCCGCGGGGCCGGGCAAGGCGATGGCGGTCGAGATGGATGTGACCGACGAGGCGCAGGTGAATGCAGGCGTCGCAGAGGTGGTCAAGGCCTGGGGCGGGGTGGATGTGCTGGTGTCCAACGCTGGGATCCAGATCGTGCACCCGCTGCAGGATTTCCCCTATGATGAGTGGAAAAAGTTGCTGTCGATCCATCTGGACGGGGCGTTCCTGACCTCAAAGGCGGTGCTGCCGCATATGTACGCGGCCGGGTCGGGCAGCATCATCTTTATGGGATCGGTGCATTCCAAGGAGGCCTCCGCGCTCAAATCCGCCTATGTGACGGCCAAACACGGGCTTATGGGCCTGTCCAAGGTCATCGCCAAAGAGGGTGGTCCGAAAGGCGTGCGCTCCAACGTGATCTGCCCGGGATTCGTGCGCACGCCGCTGGTGGAAAAGCAGATCCCGGAGCAGGCCAAGGATCTGGGTATTTCCGAAGACGAGGTTGTGAGCAAGGTGATGCTGGGCGGCACGGTGGATACAGAATTCACCACGGTCGAGGATGTGGCGGAAATCGCCTGGGTGTTTGCCGCGTTTGAAACCAATGCGCTGACCGGTCAGTCGCTGAACGTATCACACGGCTGGTCGATGACCTGAGCTGAGGTCCGAACGGTTCACATCAAAAAGCCCGGCGCAGGGGATGCGTCGGACTTTGTCGTGTTCGGGATTGTTGGTCAGACGCGCTTGACCAGCCGTATCAGCGCCAGCAGGACGACCGCGCCGAGTGTGGCCTGAAGGATCGACGCGAGGATGCCGCCGCCCATGGCAAAGCCGAAATAGGGGAACAACCAGCCCGCGATAAAGGCGCCGATGATGCCGACCACGATATTGCCCAGAAGGCCGTAGCCGTAGCCCGAGACGATCAGCCCGGCCAGCCATCCAGCGATGGCACCGATGAGAAGAATGATAAGAATTGCCTGGAGTGCCATTTTGGCCCCTTTTTAAATATTTGACCGCAAGGCTGCGGGATGCGGATTTCGCCGGTATTTGCCTGTGTCCAACGCGGCACGGGGGGAAAGGTTGCCGACGAAACACGCTGGCCGCTCGCGGCAGCTGGTCTGGCGCGATTGCATGGATTTCGAACGATGCGGGTGGGATGGTAGGCCCGGCAGGACTTGAACCCGCAACCAAAGCGTTATGAGCGCTCTGCTCTAACCAGTTGAGCTACAGGCCCGCTGAGACCTGTGCATATCATCCGGGCGGCGCGGGTCAAGACAGAACCGGCGCAAAATGCGGCCAGAGGGCGTAGAGACCACTGCCATGCCCACCAAGGCTATCTGCGGCTGGCGGAGGGTGATTGAGGCGTTTACTGCGTTTTGGCTTAAACCTGGATCGGATATTCGCGGTCTCTCCCTTTGATTGAACGCGACATCGGATGCCCGTTGCCTTTGGTTAAACCCGAAACGCTGTAATTCATTCAACAGGCAAAAAGCTTTGTTCACATGAGCTGAGGTTAGTGTCAGAAAGGTCCCGGACCACGCCCATGCGTGCCAAGGTGCTTTCCTTCAATTCGCAGGTGCGCTAAAGCGCCGTAAATCTAGACGGGAGAGCGCCATGAGCAGCACAGAGACCGGCGGCAAGAACGGCATCACATATGCCGATGCAGGTGTGGACATCGATGCGGGCAATGCCCTGGTCGAGCGGATCAAGCCTGCGGCCAAGCGCACAGCGCGCCCCGGCGTGATGTCGGGTCTTGGCGGCTTTGGCGCGCTGTTCGATCTGAAAGGCGCCGGGTACACTGATCCGGTTCTTGTGGCGGCGACCGACGGTGTGGGCACCAAGCTGCGCATCGCGATCGACACCGGTCATGTGGATGGCGTGGGCATTGATCTGGTTGCCATGTGCGTAAACGATCTGGTCTGTCAGGGTGCGGAGCCGCTGTTCTTTCTGGATTATTTCGCAACAGGCAAGCTGGACACCGACACGGCCGCGCGGGTGATCGAGGGCATTGCCGAGGGCTGCGTGCGGTCCGGCTGTGCGCTGATCGGGGGCGAGACGGCGGAAATGCCGGGGATGTATCCGGCGGGCGACTTTGACCTTGCCGGTTTTGCCGTCGGTGCGATGGAACGGGGCAGTGAGTTGCCTGCCGGTGTAGCCGAGGGCGATGTGCTGCTGGGACTGGCGTCGGACGGCGTGCATTCCAATGGTTATTCGCTGGTGCGCAAGCTGGTCGAGGTTTCGGGGCTGGGCTGGGACGCGCCGTGCCCCTGGTCGGAGCAGAGCCTTGGTGCGGAGCTTCTGACACCGACGCGCCTGTATGTGCGGTCGGCCCTTGCGGCTGTCCGGGCGGGTGGCGTGCATGCGCTGGCGCATATCACCGGTGGCGGTCTGACCGAAAACCTGCCGCGTGTCCTGCCCGAGGGGCTGGGTGCGACGATCTATCTGGACGCCTGGCAACTGCCGCCGGTCTTTGCCTGGATGGCCGAGACGGGGGGCATGGCGCAGGCAGAACTACTCAAGACCTTTAACTGCGGTGTGGGCATGATCGCCGTTGTTGCGCCGGATCAGGCCGAAGCGCTGACCGCGTTGCTGGCCGAAGAGGGCGAGAGCGTCATTCCGCTGGGCTATGTGAGCGGCACACCGGGCGTGCAGTATCAGGGCGACCTTGCGTGACCAGACGGGTTGCTATTCTGCTGTCTGGTGGCGGTTCCAACATGGTGGCGCTGGCGCAGAGCATGACGGGTGATCACCCGGCGCGTCCCGTGCTGGTGATGGCCAACAGTGCGGCGGCGGGCGGGCTGGACAAGGCCCGCGCCATGGGGATCGAGACCGATTTTGTCGATCACCGCCCGTTCAAAGGTGACCGGGCCGCGTTCGAGGATGCGCTGCATGCCCGTCTGGTGCAGGCCCAGCCGGATATCATCTGTCTGGCCGGGTTCATGCGTGTGCTGACTGAAGGCTTCGTGCGGCGCTGGCAGGGCCGGATGCTGAACATCCACCCTTCGTTGCTGCCGAAATATCGCGGATTGCACACCCATGCCCGCGCGCTTGAGGCGGGCGATGCACAGCATGGCTGCACGGTGCACGAGGTCACTCCGGAGTTGGACGAAGGTCCGGTACTTGGACAGGCGACAGTGCCTGTAAACGCAGAGGACACGCCCGACACATTGGCCGCGCGTGTCCTTGTGATGGAACATCAGCTTTATCCGGCGGTGTTGCGTCGGTTTGCTGGTGGCGACCGCACAATGGTGCGGCTACCTTAGCCCGTTTTGGGATCACCCTGAACCAGAATCAGATTTCGCGTTCGCCCCAAAAGGGTGGCCGCATCTGTCTAGATTCAGTTTGAACCCGAAACGCTTTAGCGCAGTGACACCGAGGTGGCGGCATTGCCGTGCCAGCCTGTGGCCGGAATTTCCGACGTCGGGGCCATCAGGGCAGGGATACCCATCAGGACAACAAGCGCAATTGCCGTCAGCGCGGCCGCAAGGGTCGAACGGTCCATCGCCGCGCGGCGCGGCGTTGCAATGTGAAAATCAAGTGTGGTCATGGGGTTAGCTCCGATCCATGAAGTCAGGATCAGGGTATAGCGATCCGGTAAGCGTTATGAAAATGAATGTTTTGTGTAAGGTTAATCACAAATATTGATGGCTGTGGCCGGGCGCCTAATTTTGCCATAAAGTGGATGTTTGATGCGGAAGATGAGGTCCTGCTTTCCCTGACAGAGGACACAATCCTTCATTCTGTCGGGATTGGGGGTTGATTTACGTGAAGACCGCTTTGATCTATCGCGAAAAATTGTTTACGACATGTTTTCAACAAGAATGATAATCGCCCGGAGCCCGAATGAAGACGATAACGACGACTGAGGAGCTGGCGACCTTCTGCGAAGGAGCCAAGGGGCAGGCCTATATCACTGTGGATACGGAATTTCTGCGGGAACGGACCTATTATTCCAAGCTTTGCCTACTGCAGCTTGCCTTGCCGGGCCGGGATGACAGCACAGCGGTGCTGGTGGATCCGCTTGCCGAGGGGCTGTCGCTGGAGCCGCTGATGGATCTGTTCCGCGACACGTCGGTGGTCAAGGTGTTCCACGCGGCCCGTCAGGATCTTGAGATCTTTTATGTGGATCACGGAGTGATTCCTGAGCCGATGTTCGACACGCAGGTTGCGGCGATGGTCTGTGGCTTTGGTGAGCAGGTCGGTTACGAGACGCTGGTCAAGCGGATCGCCAAGGAAGGGTTGGACAAGTCCTCGCGCTTTACCGACTGGTCGCGGCGTCCGCTGTCGGATGCGCAGAAGGTCTATGCGCTGGCCGATGTCACCTATTTGCGCCAGATCTACGAATTCCTGTCGGTACAGCTGGCAAAATCCGGCCGCACCCCGTGGGTTGAGGAAGAGATCACGCTGCTGACCAATCCCGAGACCTATATCACCCGGCCCGCCGAGGCCTGGCTGAAGATCAAGACACGCTCGACCGCGCCGCGTTTTCTGGCGATCGTGCGGGAACTGGCCGCTTTCCGCGAGAGCTATGCGCAGGAACGCAACATCCCGCGCAGCCGGGTCTACAAGGACGATGCGCTGGTCGAGCTCGCCTCGACCAAGCCGCAGAGTTACGAGGATCTTGGCCGTTCGCGTCTGCTGCTGCGCGAGGCCCGCAAGGGCGACATTGCCGATGGGATCATCGCGGCAGTGACGCGCGGCCTGGAATGCCCCAAAGAAGATCTGCCGCAGCCCGACATGAGCCGCGACAAGATGCAGGTCAACCCGGCGCTGGCTGATCTGCTGCGTGTCTTGCTGAAGGCAAAGACCGAAAGTTCCGGGGTTGCGTCAAAGCTGATCGCGCCCGCGTCCGATCTGGATGCCATTGCGGCAGGACTGCGCGATGTGCAGGCTCTGACAGGCTGGCGGCGCGAGGTCTTTGGCGCGGAAGCGCTGCGGCTGTGCGAAGGGCGCATCGCCCTTGCCGCGAAGGGCAACCATGTGGAAGTGATCGAAATCTGATCGGGGCGGCGCAGACAGCGCCGCCTTTTTCACCTTGGCCCGTTTTGTGATGTTGCGCCGACCCCAAGCCCGACGAAACCTCAGCCCGGCCCGGATGGGGCCAGGCTGCGATTATAAGAGCAGATAGATCTGCGGCGCGGTCTTAGCGGCGGGCGGTCTGCTCGTTGCTGCGAGCAATCACACGAATCGTGCTGACACCGGCAAGTTCCTGATCGGTGAGCCAGAGGGCCGCTGTCACGGTGCGCGACCAGTCATTGGTATCACGCGGGCCATTGGTCTGCAGAGCGCTGAGCGTATAGCTCAGGGTGCCGGGCTGATCGGGCACGGGCACAAGGCGCACATCGAAGGGACCCTGACGGTCAGCGATACCGCTGGCCCGGATGATCGCCCCACCGGCGCGGCGTTCGATCAAAAGTTCGGAGACTGTCGCAATCGGCTGACCGACATAGGGTGGGGGAGCCTTTTTGGCGCCCAGAAGATTGAAGCGACGCTCTGCCGGGATCAGAGGGTTCACGGTGCTGTCCGGGTTCTGGACGGCCACAGGTTGGGAGCGGGCGCCACCGAACCAGTTCATCGGATTGACCCGCGAGTCGCGCACGGTGCTGCAACTGGTCAGCAGCACTGCTGAAACCGTCAGGATCATGAGGGGTTTGAACATGCAACTGCTGCCTTTTTTCTACTGCCTGAGGGATAGCGCAGTGCGCGCCGGTTGAAAAGCCTCCCCAAGAGGGCTGGACCTTTATCGGGGGGGCACTTAGGTCAGGACCAAGGACACGAGGAGTGATTTCATGGCCCAGGCGGCATTTGAAGACGTGGTCGAGGATTTCGAATTCCTTGAGGATTGGGAAGATCGCTATCGCCACGTGATCGAGCTGGGCAAGGCGATGGCGCCTTTGCCCGATGCGTTGAAAGTTCCGGCAACCAAGGTTGATGGCTGCGCAAGCCAGGTCTGGCTGCATCCGGCGGTGAGCGGTGGTGCATACCATTTCCAGGGTGACAGCGATGCGATGATCGTGCGCGGTCTGATCGCCGTCTTGCACCGGCTTTATGACGGATTGCCTTTGGCCGAAGTCGGCAAGGTTGACGCGCGGGCCGAACTGGGGCGGTTGGGGTTGAACGACCATCTGTCGGCGCAGCGCTCTAACGGGTTGAGCGCGATGATCGAGCGGATCCGGATCCAGGCGGCTGAGGCGGTCTGACCCTCTGATGTTGTGCCTTTCGTCAGGGCAGGAGTGAGGGGCCAGCCCCTCACACTCCCCGGGATATTTAGGGGCAGATGAAACCGGGGCTTTGGGCGCGGGAGACGTTTGGGTCTATAGAGTCCGGCCTTTCAGGTGAACGGCGCTTTTTGGGTCGGTGGCGGAGCCGACGGGCCGCCCAGAGCGGAGTCTGGTTTTGCGATGTTGGCTGTATTGGCTGAAAGGTCAGTGGCGTCAGGTCGACAGCGTGGAGCCTTTGCGGGATCTAGGTGTTGCCGCTGCCGGTGAAGCGGGCCGCGTCAGCAGCGGCGCGGCGGATGGCGTTGGATTTGTGCACGGTTTCCTGATACTCCGCTTCGGGGTCGCTGTCATAGACGACACCACCACCGGCCTGAATGTAGAGTTTCTGATCTTTCAGGATCGCCGTGCGCAGGGCGATGCACATGTCCATGTCACCACCGGCGCTGAAATATCCGACACCGCCCCCATAGACGCCGCGCTTTTCTGGCTCAAGCTCGTCGATGATCTGCATGGCGCGTACCTTGGGCGCGCCCGAGACGGTGCCTGCGGGCATGCCTGCGAAAAATGCCGAAAGGGCATCCTGATCTTCCGCCAGCTCGCCCGTCACGTTCGAGACGATGTGCATCACATGGCTGTAGCGTTCGATGATGAACTGTTCGGTTGGCTTCACCGTGCCGATCTTGCTGACCTTGCCGGTGTCGTTGCGGCCCAGATCCAGCAGCATCAGGTGTTCTGCCAACTCCTTTTTATCGGCCAGAAGCTCCAGTTCGTTCGCCTTGTCCTCTTCCGGGGTGGCGCCGCGGGGGCGGGTGCCGGCGATGGGGCGGATGGTGACCTCGCGGCCAAAGACCCGCACGAGGATTTCGGGGCTGGCACCGATGACCTGAAAGCCGCCGAAGTTGAAGTAGAACATGAAGGGCGAGGGGTTGGTGCGCCGGAGCGAGCGGTAGAGCGTGAAGGGCGGCAGCGGGAAATCCTGCGTCCAGCGCTGGGACGGAACAACCTGAAAGATGTCGCCTTTGCGGATATAATCCTTCGCCGTTTCCACGGCGGCCTTGTAGGCGTCGGGGGTGAAGTTGCTGACCGGCGCGCCGACCTCCTGCGCCTCGCCCAGATCGCGGCTGGCCTGCGGCATGGCACGTTCCAGATCGCGCATGGCGTCCATCACACGCTCAGCCGCCTGGGCATAGGCGGCGCGGGCGGACAGACCGTCATTGATCCATGCGGGGGAGACCACGGTCACCTCGCCCTTGACTCCGTCGAGCACGGCGACAACCGATGGGCGCATCATCACCGCATCGGGCAGGCCGAGCGGATCGGGGTTCACGTCCGGGAGGTGTTCGACCAGCCGGATCATGTCATAGCCGAGATAGCCAAACAGACCGGCGGCGGCCTGGGGCAGGTCCTCTGGCAGGGCGATGCGGGATTCCGCGATCAATGCACGCAGGGAGGTCAGCGGATCGGCGTCCACGTCCTTGTACGCCTCTGCATCATAGCGCGCCTGCCGGTTCAGGCGGGCGGTGGTGCCGTGGCACTGCCAGATCAAGTCTGGCTTCATCCCGATGATCGAATACCGTCCACGCACCTCGCCTCCGGTCACGGATTCGAGCATGAAGGCGTCCTTGGCCGCCCCAGTCAGCCGCAGCATCAGGGAAACCGGCGTGTCGAGGTCGGCGGCGAGGCGGGCGTAGACAACCTGATTTTCGCCGGCCTTATAGGCCTTGGCAAAGCTGTCGTAATCGGGGGTCAGGGCCATCGGGTTACTGTATCTGTGCGTGGACGGCGTTCAGCGCCTGCTGGTTGATCCGAACCCCGGCGCGGGACTGGATATCCGCGGACAGGGCGCCATAGACATCCTGCGCCACATCATTGGCCGCCTGCTGGCGCAGCTGATCGGCAAGTGCCTTGCTGTCGTCAGCCTCGGGGTCGACCGGGATCACCTCGTCCAGACGCACCAGCGTGACCTGTCCATTGCCAGGCAGGATGCGGATCTGGGCAGGTTCCATTTCAAACACCGCAGTCAGCAGACCGGGGGGCAGGTCGGTGACCTTTGCATTGCGGGTCAGACCCTCCTCGACCGTGATGTTCAGGCCGAGATCGCTGAAGGTTTGCCCGTTGCCCACCTGCGCGACAAGCGCTTCGGCGGCTTTGGTCAGTGACTCTGTCGCCTTCTGGCGATCAAGTCCGGTGCGCACGCGGTCGATCACATCCGCAAGCGGCAGCGGGGCTTCGGGCTGAACCTCGTCCAGACGCAGGGCAAAGAGGCCGCCGTCGCCCAGTTCGGTGATCTCGGGGAAGTCGCCATCCTGCACAGCCTGCGCCGCCTCGCGGAAGGTGTCGTAGCCGGCGATGCCATCTGCAGCTTCGCCCGCCCAGTCGATCTGACCCAGTTGCATTTCCGTATCGGCGGCCAGCTGTTCCAGAGTCGCGCCCCCGGCCAGTTCGTCATCAAAACTTTGTGCCTGGGTTTCGATCACGCGGCGGGCGCGGTCGAGCGCCAATTCATCATTGAGTTGATCGCGCGCTTCTTCGAACGGGGTGACCTGTGCGGGCAGCACGCCGTTCACCCGGAACAGTGCCGCGCCAAGCGAGGACGGCAGCGGGCCGACGACCGTGCCGGGTTCGGCGGCAAAGACGTCTTCGCCCGCAGCGCCCAGCGAGACAAGGGTGGCATCGCCCAGATCGACATCGGCAAGGTCCAGACCGCGATCACTGACAAGGGTTTCAAAATCCGTCTCACCTGCATCGATGCTTGCCTTGGCGGCCTGTGCGGCAGCGTCATCGGCGAATACGAGGCGTTCCACCAGCCGACGTTCGGGCGTGTTGTACTGGTCGCTGCGTTCGTCATAGGCGGCGCGCAGGGCATCCTCGTCGACCTCGACCGTATCAAGGAGCATCGCCGGGGTGATCCAGGCGTAGGTGATGACCTTGGTTTCGGGCCGGGTGTACTGATCCGTGTTGGCGTCGTAATAGGTTTGCAGCTCTTCATCCGTGGCGACGGGCAGGCCAGTTTGCAGGCTGCTTTCATCCAGTGTCGCATAGGTGAAGGCGCGCTTTTCACCAGCATAGGCCAGCAGCGTGTTCACATAGGTGTCGGGCAGAGAGGTTCCTGCCAGCACGGCGCCCTGAAGGATGGTGCGGGCGGTTTCGTCGCGCATTTCCGCCTCGAAGGCGGTTTCGGTCAGGCCTGCATTGCGCAGGGCAAAGCGATAGGATTCGCGGTCGAATGTGCCATCGACACCTTGAAAGGCCTTGATGCGGGATAGGGCCTGCGCGAGCTGCTCGTCACCTACGGAAAGGCCAAGCTGACCTGCCTCGTAATCAAAGGCCTTTGCGGTGACCAGCTGCGAGAGCACCTGCTGCGTCAGGCCAAGCTGTTCGGCCTGTGCAAAGGGCATAGCCGATCCGGTCTGTGCCTCGAAGGCGCGCATTTCGTTCTGGAGCGCCCGTCCATACGCCTCGATCGTGATGTCCTTGTCACCGACAGAGCCCACGCTGCGGGCTGTGCCAGACAGGTTGGTGGCGCCGAACCCGGCAAGGCCCACCATCAACATCAGCAGAATAATCCAGACAAAGGTCTTTGACAGATTGCGGGCCTTGAATGCCATGAAAGAGGCGCTCCTTGGGTTTCTTGTGGCCTCGTGTCTATGCGGTGACGTGCGGGGGGGCAAGGGGCCAGTCGAGTGCCGCGAGCCGATCAAAAAGCTGTCCGATGCCGTCGCGATCCACATTGGCAAAGGCGATGCGGAACTGTCGGCCCCCTGCGGGGTCATCTTGGGGCATGAACATGGTGCCGGGCAAGGTCAGCACGCCGGCCTCTTGCACCAGTTTCGGGGCGAGTTTGTCCGAGGCTTCGGCAAAGGGATGCTGGAGATAGGCAAAATAGGCGCCGACCCCCATCAGTTTCCAGCCCTTTGCCGCGAGGCGCGGCATGTTTTCGGTGATCGCGGCACGGCGGTCCAAAATCTCGGCCCGTTCACCGGCGAGCCACTGGCCAAGGTTCTGTAGCCCCCAAAGGGCGGCACGCTGGCCAAGTTGTGGCGCGCAGATCGACACGGTGTCGAGAAACTTTTCGATCTCAAACAGGATGTCGGGATGCGCGATCACAGCGCCGACGCGATGGCCGGTGAGGCGGTATGCCTTGGAAAAGGAATAGAGCTGGATCAGGGTGTCGTCCCAGTTGTCGTTGCTGAGCAGGGTATGGGGAGGTGTCGGGCGGCTGTCGAAGTCGCGGTACGTTTCATCGACCAAGAGTTTGATGCCGGTCTCCCGCGCAAGGTCGAAGAAGGCCTGCAGGGTTTCGCCTGGATATTCTACGCCGCCGGGATTGTTCGGCGAGACAAGCGAGATGGCACGGGTGCGGGGGGTGATCAGTTTGCGTGCGGCTTGGGCATCGGGGATCAGATCGGGGCCGGTGGCCAGTGGTATGGAAGTCACGCCGGACATATCGAGCCACATCTTGTGGTTGAAATACCAAGGGGTTGGCAGGATGACCTCATCCCCTTCGTTACAGAGCGCGGTGATCGTCGCGGCAAAGGCCTGATTGCAGCCTGCCGTTATGGCGATCTGATCGGCGCGGGCGGGCCCGTCGTAATGGGCGGCCCATTGTTTTGCGAGTTCCTCGCGCAGGGCGGGCATGCCAAGGACGGGGCCATAGAGATGGGTGGCCGGATCTTCGAGCATTTCGGCCATGGCGGCGCGCATCTGCGGCGGGGGGGCATCGACCGGGGCGGCCTGGCTGACGTTGATCAGCGGGCGGTCTGCCGGAAAGGTCACACCGTCCAGCCAGCGGCGCGCCTCCATCACCGGAGGTGGGAAGGTTGTTGCGGTGCGGCTGGTCATTTTGCGGTGTCCTTTGTGGTGAAGTACAGAGTTGAGGGGCCAGCCCCTCAAACTCCCCGGGATATTTATGGACAGATGAAGGGAGGAGTCACGCAGGGAAAGGGGATTTTGCGGCTTAGTGGCTGGAATGTGGCGAAAAAAACCGCTCGACCGAGATCAGGCTGATCACGATGAGATCAATCCCCGAGAGAAACAGAAGGGCCGTGTCGCGGGTGTGGAGGTATTCGGCGAGCTGATAGAGCACGAGCCCCAAGAGGACGGCCATGGCCACCGGATAGGCATGGCGCAGGCGCAGGAAGATGGCGGTAATGACGCCAAAGCTGAGCGCGCCGTGGCCCATGAGGTAGAGGGCATAGAAGGCGTTGGTCTGCGCGGGAAGCGCTAAGGCCCAGGTGTTCAGCGCGGGCATCAGAAAATGCAGCGGGCTTTGCAGCAGCCGCGCCTGGCTTATTCCGCTCACCAGCCTCACAAGACTGTCTGCGGGCGCAAGCCAGAGGCCCAGACCCGCGCAGAATTGCAGCAGCCCGACGCTGGCCTTGGACAGCAGGCCCAGACGGTAGAGGCTTGCGATTGCGCCGGGACCGCGGGGCAGGGGCTGAAGCTCAGCTGTCATCAATCCCGGCCGCGATAGGGTTCCACGTATTGCAGCGCCATGTCCCAAGGAAAGAAGATCCATGTGTCCTGGCTGACCTCGGTCACGAAGGTATCGACCATCGGTTTGCCCATGGGTTTGGCATAAACCGTGGCCACATGGGCCTTTGGCATGTGCTTGCGCACCACTTCGAGCGTGCGGCCGGTATCGACGAGGTCATCCACGATGAGCACGCCGGTGCCGTCGCCGATAAGGTCCATGTCGGGGGATTTGATCACGCGCGGTTCTGCCTGGGTTTGGTGATTGTAGGACTTGACCGAGATGGTGTCGACGGTGCGGATGTCAAGTTCACGCGCGACGATCATCGCAGGGGTCATGCCGCCCCGTGTGATGGCCACGACGGCGCGCCAGCCGGTGTCCTGCGGGCCTTGAGTCTGCAGGCGCCAAGCGAGGGCACGGGCGTCACGGTGCAGCTGGTCCCAGCTGACGTGGAAGCCTTTTTCATGGGGCAGGCGATCGGTCATGGCTGAGGGCTCCTTGAGGTCAGTCAGGTGAGGGCAATTTTAAGGCCGAATCCGGCGATCAGAAGGCCGAAGCTGCGGTCGATCCAGGCTTTGGCCTTGATATAGGCGGCGCGGGCCCTGGTCAGCGAAAAAAGGCGGGCAACGGTGATATACCACAGGGTTTCGTTGAGGAAGATCACCGCAAGCAGGGCGGCGCGTGCTGCAAAAGACGTGTCCACAGGCACGAGGCCGACAAAGACCGCGCCAAAGAACACGGCCGTCTTGGAGTTGGTCGCAAAGGTGAGAAAGCCGAGCCGTATGGCGCTGAGGCTGCTGCGCGGGGCGAGATCGCTGCGGTCCGGCAGGGGCGCGCGGGCGTGGCGCCACATCTGGATCGCGATCCAGATGAGAAAGGCGCCGCCGATGATCTTGAGCGCGGCAAACAGTGCCGGAACCAACTGGAACAGCAGCGCGAGGCCTGCCATCGCCGCCGCGGCCCAAAGTGCGGCACCGAGGCCGAAGCCGAGAGCAAGTGCTGCGGCCGTTGCGAAGCCTTCAGAAGCGGCGGTGCGCGCGGCGACGACGAAGGAGGGGCCTGGGCTGATCGCGGCGGCGAGGTGGATCAGGACCACCGTCAGGAAGGCGGTGAGCGTCATGTCAGCGCGACACAAGCAGACGCAGGCCCAGCAGGCTGAGGACCCCGGCGGCGATACGGTCTAACAGGGGTTTCAGCCGCAAGTAGCCCGCACGGGCAGGGGCTGTGCCAAGTGCCAGCGCAAAGCTGCTATAGGCGAGCAGTTCGACGGCGAGATGGTTTGCAACGATCATCGCCTTGGAGCCAAGCGAAAGATCTTGGGGAAAGATCACCAGCAGCACGGCAGAGGCAAAGAGCACGGATTTGGGATTGCCGAGGTTGACCATCAGCCCCCGGCGGAAAGCATGGCCATGGGGCAGGGGCGCGTTGCTGGCGTCAAGAGGCTGCCGGGCGTCGCGCCAGAGCGTATAGGCGACCCAGAGCAGGTAAAGCGCGCCAAGGGTCTTGATCGCCACATAGGCGAAGGGAAACAGGGTAAAGACCGTATCAAGCCCAAGAAGCGCTGCACTGGTCCAGATGGCGGCCATGAGGCTGAGACCGGCACCTGTGGCGATGCCAGCGCGCGGCCCCGACACCAGAGAGGTGCGCAGGGCCAACAGCAAGGCGGGGCCGGGACTCGCCAGAGCCGCGAGCAGCGTGAGATTGAAGGCAATCAGATGCGCGGCGTCGAGCATGGGTCTTATCCCTTGGCGATATCGGGGGCGTCCACGGCCTTCATTCCGACGACGTGGTATCCGGCATCGACATGCAGCACCTCACCGGTGGTGCCAGAGCTGAGATCGGAGAGCAGGTATAGTGCAGAGCCGCCCACATCATCAATGGTCACGTTACGACGCAGGGGTGAGTTGTATTCGTTCCATTTCAGGATGTAGCGGAAATCGCCGATACCGGAGGCAGCAAGTGTCTTGATCGGGCCGGCGGAGATGGCGTTGACGCGAATGCCGTCCTTGCCCAGATCCTCGGCCAGATAGCGCACGGACGCTTCGAGGGCGGCTTTGGCGACGCCCATGACGTTATAGTGCGGCATGACCCGTTCGGCACCGTAATAGGTCAGGGTCAGGCAGGAGCCGCCACGGTTCATCATCTTTTCCGCGCGCTGCACAACGGCAGTGAAGCTGTAAACCGAGATATCCATCGATAGGGTGAAGTTCGCACGGGAGGTGTCGACATAGCGGCCGCGCAGTTCATTCTTGTCGGAAAATCCGATGGCATGCACAACAAAATCGAGCGTGCCCCAAGTTTCCCTGAGGCTGTCGAACAGCGCATCAATCGATGCCTCATCACCCACATCACAGGGCAGCACAATGTTCGACCCCAGAGACGCGGCAAGAGGATCCACGCGTTTCTTGAGCGCATCACCCTGGTAAGAAAACGCAAGTTCCGCACCGGCATCGCCCAGTGCCTTTGCAATTCCCCATGCGATCGACTTATCGTTAGCCAGGCCCATGATAAGACCCCGCTTGCCCGCCATTAAATTATTTGACATCTGGAAACTCCACCCGACTTGTTGCACGTCCTTTAGGCGATAGGACAGGCACCATCAAGGGCGGGAATGCCCGCTTCATCCCCAAGGAGAGCCCCAATGAGTGACAGAGCCGGAATTTTCGCAGGTGACGACCCCTTTGAGATCGCGCAGCGTTGGCTGAACGAGGCGGAGCAAACCGAGATAAATGATCCCAATGCCATCGCACTTGCCTCGGTTGACGAAGGCGGGCTACCCAACGTGCGCATGGTCCTGCTGAAAGAAATTGAGGCGAGTGCATTTATGTTCTACACCAATTACGATAGTGCAAAGGGTCAAGAGATCGCTTCAACGGGAAAGGCGGCGTTCGTCATGCATTGGAAGTCTTTGCGTCGTCAGATCCGGGTGCGTGGATTGGTGTCCCGGGAAGATGGTCCTCAGGCCGATGCATATTACAAGAGCCGCTCTCTCAAAAGCAGACTTGGGGCCTGGGCATCTAGGCAGTCGCAGCCACTTTCCGGTCGGGGGACGCTGATGGCAGAGGTTGCAAAGGTCACGGCTCTGAAGGGGACCAACCCAGACAGACCATCGTTTTGGGGAGGGTTTCGTCTCGTGCCGCTTGAGATCGAATTCTGGGCTGATGGTGACTTCAGATTACACGACCGTTTTGTCTGGCGTCGGCAAAGCACCGCTCAGGCGTGGCAGGTGACGCGACTGAGCCCATGACATTCACGTTACTTAAAATGTATTGAAGTCAAAAAAATAAGGGCAAATTTTCTTGCAATCATCCCCGCAATTGTCGCAAGACACCTCAAGGGATTTAACATGTGGACACACGTTGAAACAGAATGAGACAGAGACGCAGCGCGTTCTGGGAAAGGTAAAATGGTTCGATCCGGTCAAGGGCTTCGGCTTTGTGATTCCCGACATGGGCGGACCAGACATCCTTCTTCATGCGAATGTGCTAAGGAATTTTGGGCAGGGGTCGGTTGCCGATCTCGCCACGATAGAAATGGGTGTTCAGGCGACAGAGCGTGGGTTCCAAGCCGTCGAGATTTATCGGATTGAGCCGCCCGCTGGTGGCTCGGAGCTTCCGCTTGCGGATTTCGAGGAAATCGACCCGGAAATCATTCGCTCAGCACCACTCCAACCTGCGCGTGTAAAGTGGTTCGACAAGGCCAAGGGCTTTGGCTTTGCAAATATTTTCGGCAAGCCCGAGGATGTCTTTGTGCATGTCGAGGTGCTTCGCCGGTCAGGTCTTGCCGATCTGGAGCCTGGAGAGGCATTGGCGATCCGGGTGATTGACGGTAAACGTGGCGCAATGGCCACGGAGGTATCTGCATGGGAAGCCGCATTAAAAATTTCGTAACAGGGGTCTTGGGGGCGCTTTTGCTTTCGACGGGCGCAGCCCAAGCGGAGGCAAAGTGCCGCGATGATACGGTCTGGCTGCGCGGTGACTGGGGGTCCGCCCGGTTTGGCGTTAAGGTTGCAGACGATGCAGAGGAACGCGCGCGCGGATTGATGTTTGTTGAAAAGATGGCGACGGGCACGGGGATGTTCTTTGTCTACCAGCGCCCACAGGTCGCGAACTTCTGGATGAAGAACACGCTAATTCCGCTGGACATCATTTTTGCCGATTCCCGCGGGGTCGTGCAGACCGTTCACCCCAACGCTGTCCCGGGCGATCTGACCCCGATTCCCGGCGGCAGTGGGATTCAGTATGTTCTGGAGATCAACGGCGGGCTTGCGAAGTCGCTTGGCATCGTGCCGGGAAGCGTTTTTCAGCACCCCGGTATCGTGCAGGATACGGCGGCTTGGGCCTGTCCGACGCCCTGAAATGAAAATTTCAATTTACGGGCTTTTCAATTCCCGCCCCTGTCGCTAAACGAGCATCATGTTCGGGGCGTAGCGCAGCCTGGTAGCGCGACGGTTTTGGGTACCGTAGGTCGTAGGTTCGAATCCTATCGCCCCGACCATTTTCCAGCCAGTGACATCGATATGCACACCTGTTCCAGATCGGCTGGATGGGAGTGCACTATATCTATGTTTGGCCGGGACATCCCTTACAGAGGTATAATCATGCAAGACTCCTTGGACAGCACTGTGACCAGAGGCACGCGAATCCTTCAAGGGGTGTCGTCATGACGCCGGCGGCGCGTGTGCAGGCAGCGATCGAGGTTCTCGACCGGATCTCTGCGGATCTGGCGGCCGAACAGGCGCTGACCAACTGGGCGCGTGGCGCACGGTTCGCCGGGTCCAAAGACCGCGCGGCGGTGCGCGATCACGTCTACGATGTTTTGCGTCAGCGGCGCAGCGTTGCTGCCCTCGGGGGCGGCGAAAGCGGGCGGCAGAGCATGCTTGGCCTTCTGCGTCTGCAGGGTGTGGCCCCGGAGGCGCTTTTCACTGGGGATGGCTATGGCCCCGTGCCCCTGTCCGAGGAAGAGCTGCAGGCCGGCCAGCCCGCCGAAGGAAACGCAGCGCTGGATTTGCCCGACTGGCTGGCGCCGCGGTTCATTGCCGATCTGGGGTCAGAGGCCGAGGCTGTTGCCGAGGCGCTGAAAACACGTGCTCCAGTGTTTCTGAGGGTCAATCAGGGCCTGACTTCCGTACCCCAAGCCATTGAGGCCCTATCGGAAGAAGGTATTACAGCTGCTCCCCATGCGCTGTCACCGCAGGCCCTGATGGTGACGGGGAATCCCCGCCGTGTCGCGCAGTCTGATGCCTATCTGAATGGTTGGGTCGAGCTGCAGGATGCGGCCAGTCAGGCGGTTGTGGATCTGTTGCCGCTAGAAAGCGGTCAGCGCGTGCTGGATTATTGTGCAGGCGGCGGTGGCAAGACGCTGGCCATGGCGGCCCGCCTGAACGGCCCCGTTGATGCGCATGACGCCAATCCTGGACGGTTGCGGGATTTGCCGGTCCGCGCCGAGCGGGCAGCGGCGAATGTCAGCATCGTTGATCAGCCGGACGGCGAGTACGACCTTGTCCTGTGCGATGTGCCCTGTTCGGGCAGCGGTGCCTGGCGCCGCTCGCCCGAGGGAAAATGGACGCTGACGCCGGAAAAACTGGCAGCCGTCCAAAAAGTTCAAGCACAGATCCTGCGCGAGGCTTCAGGGTTCGTGCGGTCCGGAGGGTGTCTGGCTTATGTGACCTGCTCTGTTCTGCGCTGCGAAAACATGGATCAGATCGAATCCTTCCTGAAAGATATGCCGGATTGGGCTGTTGGGCCGTCGCGCCATTTTCTGCCTGCCGATGGCGGGGATGGATTTTTTGTTTCCTGCCTCACGCGTGCGTGACGGCGGGCCTTAAGTCCGACCTGTTCTGAAACGTCGTCAATCCGGGGATTACATTCGACCTTAAGTCTGCATTAACCTTTGCCAGTCCAAGTTCGACTATGCTGCTCTGCAGTTGGTTTTCCTGGAAGGTCCATGCACGGTGATTGAGGCCATTATGTCCGTTCATGATGCGGGCCCGCATCGGCGCAACGTCCTGTGGCGTGTTGCGCTGATCGTCACGTTGGGTGGCGTCTGCTTTCTTGGGGCGGCCGTTGCACCGGGCCAGGCCAGTCAGCTTGGCCTGGCGGCTGCAGGTGCGGCACTGGCGGCTGTGGGCTGTTTCAGCTGGGGTCTTTCGCAGATGTCACGCTGGTCGCGCCAGCGGATGTTCCGGCTGGTGTCGAATTTCATTGAACGCGACAGTGCCCCCTGCATCATCTCTGACATTGATGGTGCCATCATTTATACCAATGCCGCCTCGCGCAGCCGCTATGAGCCTGAAAAGGGGCAGACAATCACCGCTCTGCTGCGCCCGACGCTGGCCAATCCGGGGGCGGTCCTTTACCGGCTGCAAAGCAGCGCGTCCGACAAGGTGGTGGCAACCGAGGATGTGGCGATCCGGGGCGGTTATATCCGCGTAAGCGCACGGTCCATGCCTGACCGATGTACGCTGTGGCGGTTCGAGTTCTTTGATGATGGTGCGGCCAATTCGGTATTTGGGTATGGGACACCTGTGCTGACGCTTGGGCGCAATGGCGCGATCCTGTCGATGAACGAATCGGCGCGCACGCTGATCGGCAAACGGCCCAACCGGTTGAGCGAGGTATTCCCGGAGCTGCCTTTGCGCCCGGGTGCCGCCAACGCAGTGACAACAAAGGATGGTCGCAGCCAGTTCCTCATAAGCGAGATAGGAATAGGGTCGGGGCGGGAAGAGCTGCTGCTGTTGCCGCTGCCCGATACACTGGTGGCGCGGGATCCCGATACGGATTTTGAAACGCTGCCGGTGCCCTTGCTCAAGATCGACCCCGAAGGTGTCATCGTCAGATCAAACCGAGAGGCGCGCAAGCTTCTTGACACCCAAGGGACGGAAAAAAGAGTCTTGTCGGATTTTATGGAGGGTCTGGGCCGGTCGATCAAGGACTGGCTGGCCGATGCGGCCGCGGGGCGCAGTCTGAACCGTTCGGAATTCCTGCGGCTTACCCGGCCGGATCGGGAGGTGTTCGTTCAGGTCACGCTCAATCGCGTGATAGAAAAGGGATCTCCGGTTCTGGTGGCGGTTCTGAATGACGCGACCGAGCTCAAGACACTTGAGGCACAATTCGTCCAGAGCCAGAAAATGCAGGCCATTGGTCAGCTCGCGGGCGGCATCGCGCATGATTTCAACAATCTTCTGACAGCGATTTCCGGACATTGCGATCTGCTGCTGTTGCGCCACGATCAGGGTGATCCGGACTACAGCGACCTTGTGCAAATCAATCAGAATGCCAATCGCGCGGCTGCTTTGGTCGGACAGCTGCTGGCATTTTCGCGCAAGCAGACGTTGCGTCCCGAGGTGCTGGACCTGCGCGACGCGCTGTCGGATCTGACTCACCTTCTCAACCGTCTCGTGGGCGAGAAGGTTTCGCTGAACCTGCGGCACGATCCTGCGTTGCCGCCCATCCGGGGCGACAAGCGACAGCTTGAACAGGTGATGATGAACCTCGTGGTGAATGCGCGCGATGCCATGCCCAAAGGCGGCGTGATCGAGATTGAGACCGAGCGCGTGTTTCTGAAAGAGCCGCTGACTCGTGATCGCGCAGTGGTCGCACCGGGTTCTTATGTCTCTGTGAAGGTGACGGATGCTGGAATGGGAATCCCGGCGGACAAGCTTCAGAAGGTGTTCGAGCCGTTTTTTACCACCAAACGACCTGGCGAGGGTACGGGACTTGGACTCTCCACCGTCTACGGGATCGTGAAACAGACCGGTGGTTTCATTTTTGTCGACAGCGTGCCAGGGGCTGGCAGTTGTTTCACGCTTCTTTTTCCCAGTCATGAAGTTCCACAGGGAGTTGTTGAGCCTTTGCCGAAAAAAGAGATCAAACCCAGGGCGCGCCAGGGTGACGGCGTGGTTCTGCTGGTCGAGGATGAGGCTCCGGTACGGGCCTTTGCCTCTCGGGCGCTGCGGTTGCGGGGCTATACGGTGATCGAGGCGGAATCCGCCGAGGACGCCTTGCGCACACTGGATGACCTTGGGCTTTGCGTGGACATCTTTGTGACGGATGTGGTGATGCCAGGTATGGACGGTCCGACATGGGTCAAGCGGGCCTTGGAAACCCGGCCTGATGTGAAGGTGGTCTTTGTGTCTGGCTATGCCGAAGAGGTGTTTGGCGAGGACAAGAACCGGGTTCCGAATTCGGTCTTCTTGCCGAAACCCTTTTCGCTGAACGAGCTGACCGAGACTGTCTATCAGCAATTGTCCTGACGGGGGCGTGTGAAGCAATCCATCAAGATCCTTAAACGGTGTCGGCGGCGCAAACGGGCTGCTGCCTTAAGCGGCGTGTGGTGACGGTGGGCGCGTTTTGCCGATCGCGAGCCGGATCTGAACTGTCAGGCGGATATGTTCTGAATCATGGTAAACCTCTCCTTAATGAATTGGCGCAACAGTGGTTGCAGAAGATTCACCTTGAAATGTTCCCCTTTTGGCCTCATATGGATGAGAACAGGACGTGAACAAAAGCAGCGATTGTCGCCCGGAGGCGGGTGTGGGATAAGGACAGGGAACTCATGGCAACGGCAGATCTTTTGACAATGGATAACAAGAAGACCGCGGACAAGCAAAAGGCGCTCGACAGTGCTCTGGCCCAGATCGAACGGCAGTTCGGCAAGGGGTCGATCATGAAGCTGGGCGGCGACAATGTCATCAAGGACATTGAATCGGTGTCTACGGGATCCCTAGGCCTGGACATCGCGCTAGGTATTGGTGGCCTGCCCAAGGGGCGGATCATCGAAATCTACGGGCCGGAATCCTCGGGCAAGACCACGCTGACGCTGCATTGCGTGGCCGAGCAGCAGAAACTTGGCGGGGTTTGCGCCTTTGTGGATGCTGAACACGCGCTGGATCCGCTTTATGCGCGCAAGCTCGGCGTTGATCTGGACGAATTGCTGATCTCGCAGCCCGACACAGGTGAGCAGGCGCTGGAAATCGTCGATACGCTGGTGCGTTCGGGCGCGGTCAGCATGGTCGTGATCGACTCGGTTGCGGCACTGACGCCGAAGTCCGAGCTTGAGGGTGACATGGGCGATTCGTCGGTGGGCGTGCATGCCCGTCTGATGAGCCAGGCGATGCGCAAATTGACCGGATCGATCAGCCGTTCGAACTGTATGGTTATCTTCATCAACCAGATCCGCATGAAGATTGGCGTGATGTTCGGTTCACCCGAAACAACGACCGGCGGCAATGCGCTGAAGTTCTACAGCTCTGTCCGGCTTGATATACGTCGCATTGGCGCAATCAAGGACCGTGACGAAGTTGTCGGCAATTCGACCCGTGTGAAGGTGGTGAAGAACAAGGTTGCACCGCCGTTCAAACAGGTCGAGTTCGACATCATGTACGGCGAAGGCATTTCCAAGACGGGTGAACTGCTCGACCTGGGTGTGAAGGCCGGCGTGGTCGACAAGTCGGGCGCCTGGTACTCTTACGGGGATGAGCGGATCGGTCAGGGGCGCGAGAATGCAAAGACCTTCCTCAAGGAAAACAGCCGCATCGCCCTGGATATCGAGGACAAGATTCGCGCCGCACATGGTCTGGATTTCCACATGTCCGAAGAGAGCGACAGCAAGGATGATGATGACCTCATGGAGGGCTGATTGAGCCGCCTTCTGATGGGACGCTAGGGCGATTTTCCGGGACTACAGGATATGATCCGAGAGCAGGGCACCTTAACCGGTGCCCTTTTTCGTCGCTGGACCGTCACATATCGGGCTGTCAGAGCTTTGCGCGCCGCCCTAACAGGGCAATACGTCCCAACATCACGCCTATCGGCTTATGGACAGGCGGCGGGTGCGGCGGTACACCTGCCCGACACAAGCCATTCTGATCCGGAAGAGACCTACCAGATGCCCAGCCTGAACGACATCCGCTCGACCTTTCTGAGCTATTTCGAGAAACAGGGACATAAGGTTGTCCCGTCCAGCCCGCTTGTCCCGCGCAATGACCCGACCCTGATGTTCGCGAATTCGGGTATGGTGCAGTTCAAGAACCTGTTCACCGGGGTCGAACATCGCGACTACACCCGGGCGACCACAGCACAGAAATGTGTGCGCGCGGGCGGCAAGCACAACGATCTGGACAATGTCGGCTATACGGCGCGCCATCATACCTTCTTTGAAATGATGGGGAATTTCAGCTTTGGCGACTATTTCAAAGCGCAGGCCATTCCCTTTGCCTGGGAGCTGATCACCAAGGATCTGGGGATCGACAAGAACCGGCTTCTGGTCACCGTCTATCACACCGATGACGAGGCAGTGGAAATCTGGAAAAAGGTTGGCGTGCCCGAGGATCGGATCATCCGGATTGCCACCAGCGACAATTTCTGGATGATGGGGCCGACCGGGCCGTGCGGGCCATGCAGTGAGATCTTTTACGATCATGGTGATCACATCTGGGGCGGCCCTCCGGGCAGCCCGGACGAGGATGGCGACCGTTTTGTCGAGATCTGGAACATCGTCTTCATGCAATACGAGCAGTTCGAGGATGGTAGCCGCAAGGAGCTGGCGGCGCAGTCGATCGACACTGGCATGGGGATCGAACGGGTGGCCGCGCTGTTGCAGGGCACAAACGACAACTATGCCACCGACCTCATGCGCAATCTTATCGAGGCTTCGGCTGACGCGACCTCGACCGATCCGGACGGGCCGGGTAAAACGCATCACCGCGTGATCGCGGATCATTTGCGCTCCACCTCTTTTCTGATTGCGGACGGGGTAATGCCGTCCAATGACGGGCGCGGCTACGTGCTGCGCCGGATCATGCGCCGTGCGATGCGGCATGCGCATATGCTCGGATCGCAAGACCCGGTGATGTACAGGCTGGTCCCCGCCCTGGTGCAGCAGATGGGTGCGGCCTATCCCGAGCTGGGGCGTGCGCAGGCACTTATTCAGGAAACACTGCGGCTGGAGGAAACACGGTTCAAGCAGACGCTGGACCGTGGTCTGAAGCTGCTGGATGACGAACTGTCCGGTTTGGGCGAGGGTGCGGCGCTGCCCGGCGCATCTGCCTTCAAACTCTACGACACCTATGGTTTTCCGCTGGACTTGACGCAGGATGCGCTGCGCGAACGTGGTCTGACTGTCGAAACCGAAGGCTTTGACGCTGCGATGGCCGAACAGAAGGCCAAGGCGCGTGCTGCCTGGTCTGGGTCGGGTGAAGCGGCGGATGCGGCGATCTGGTTCGATCTGGCGGACAAACATGGCGCGACGGATTTCCTGGGCTACGATACCGAGACGGCTGAGGGTCAGATTTACGCGCTGGTCAAGGATGGTGCGGAGGTGAAGACCGCCGCACGGGGCGATGCGGTGCAGATCGTGCTGAACCAGACGCCGTTTTATGCTGAAAGCGGTGGCCAGGTCGGGGATGAGGGCGTGATCCGCGTCGAAGGTGGTCTGGCAAAGGTCACCGACACCAAAAGGGTGGCCGGTGTCTTTATCCACTTTGCCGAGGTGAGCGAAGGTGAAATAAAGGCCGGGCAGGCTGCGGTTTTGACCGTTGACCATGCGCGGCGCACCGCAATCCGCGCCAATCATTCGGCGACGCACCTTCTGAACGAGGCATTGCGCCGTGCCTTGGGCGATCACGTCGCGCAGCGCGGATCGCTTAACGCGCCCGACCGGCTGCGGTTTGACTTTGCCCATGGCAAGGCGCTGAGTGCGGCCGAGCTGGCGCAGGTCGAGGAAGAGGTGAATGCCTTTATTCGCCAGAATGCGGTTGTCGATACGCGGATCATGACGCCGGATGATGCCCGCGCCATCGGGGCGCAGGCGCTGTTTGGCGAGAAATATGGCGATGAGGTGCGTGTCGTGTCCATGGGTCAGCAGCCCGGATCTGCCAAGGGCGCGGATGGTCAGACCTATTCGCTGGAGCTGTGCGGTGGGACCCATGTGCGCCAGACTGGCGATATCGGCGTGTTCGTGACGCTGTCCGATTCGTCGTCCAGCAACGGGGTGCGCCGGATCGAGGCGCTGACAGGTGAGGGCGCCTTTGCGTATCTGCGCGAGAACAGCCGGATCGTGAACGATCTGGCGCAGGAATTCCGCACCCAGCCGGGGGATGTGATCGCCCGCGTGGGCACGCTTGTGTCAGACAAGCGGCGGCTTGAGAATGAGATTGCGCAGTTGCGTCGCGATCTGGCCATGGCCGGTGGTGCCGGGCAGGGGCAAGAGCCCGAGGTTCAGCAGATCAACGGCATCAGCTTTGTCGCGCAGGTTTTGACCGGCGTATCGGGCAAGGATCTGCCGCCCTTGATTGACGAGCACAAGTCGCGGCTTGGCTCGGGGGCTGTGTTGCTGATCGCCGATACCGGTGGCAAGGCGGCTGTGGCGACTGGGGTCACGGATGATCTGAAAGACACGCTGAGCGCTGTCGATCTGCTGCGCGCTGCGGTCGCCGAGCTGGGTGGCAAGGGGGGCGGTGGCCGCCCGGATATGGCGCAGGGCGGTGGTGCCAGCGTTGACAATGCCGAGGCGGCGATTGCCGCTGCGGCGAAAGTTATTGGAGGATAAACGATGCCCGCACTCTGGATTGCCCATGTGCATGTGACCGACGCAGAGGCCTATGGCAAATATGCCAAGCTGGCCGGTCCTGCTATTGCCAAACATGGCGGCAGCTTTATCGCGCGTGGCGGCAAGTACGTCACGCTTGAGGGCAAGGAGCGCGCGCGCCATGTGGTCGCGCGGTTCCCAAGCGTCGAAGCGGCCGAGACCTGCTACCATTCGCCGGAATATCAGGAAGCGCTGGACCATGCCCGCGGCGCATCCGAGCGGGATCTGATCATCGTTGATATCACCGAAGAGTGAGTTATTGCCCCTGCTGATGAAAGATATGCTCCGGCGTCATCGTGCGCCGGGGCGGATCATCTGGATCGGGTTGCGATCCGAACGACTGGCGGATCTGGCAGAGGTAGAAAGCTGTCAGCTGTCCGTGTCGGGGCTTGAGGGCGATCATGCGCGCCCGGGCAAACGCGCCGTGACGCTGATCCAGGCCGAACACCTTCCTGTCATAGCCTCTCTCGCCGGTCTCGACCAGGTGACGCCGCAGATGTTGCGACGCAACATCGTCGTGCAGGGGATAAACCTGTCGGCTTTACGAAATATCACGATATGTCTGGGGGAGGCTTTGATCGCGATCACCGGCCCCTGCACGCCCTGTTCCCGGATGGAGACCACTTTGGGATTTGGCGGCTACAATGCCTTGCGCGGGCATGGCGGCTGGTGCGGATCGGTGCTTGTCCCCGGGCGTATAACGCTCGGAGACAAGGTTTTTCTTCAGGACTGATTACTTCTTGCCGTGACGCTTGCGCTCATGCGGGTCGAGGTAACGCTTGCGCAGGCGGACAGAAGTCGGTGTGACTTCGACCAGTTCGTCATCGTTGATATAAGCGATGGCCTGCTCCAGCGTCAGCGTGACCGGCGTGGTCAGGCGGACAGCTTCGTCGGTGCCGCTTGCGCGCACATTGGTCAGCTGCTTGCCCTTGAGCGGGTTCACTTCGAGGTCGTTTTCACGCGCATGTTCACCGATGATCATGCCGGTATAGACCGGGGTCTGTGCACCGATGAAGAACTTGCCGCGATCTTCAAGCTTCCAGAGCGCGTAGGACACGGCGTTGCCGCTGTCCATCGAGATCAGAACGCCCGCGCGGCGGCCCGGGATCGAACCCTTGTGCTTCGCCCAGCTGTGGAAAACGCGGTTCATGACGCCTGTGCCGCGCGTGTCGGTCAGGAATTCGCCGTGATAGCCGATCAGGCCACGCGCCGGAACATGCGCGATGATGCGGGTCTTGCCGACGCCTGCCGGTTTCATCTCGACCAGTTCACCCTTGCGGTTGCCGGTGATCTTTTCGATGACTGCGCCCGAATAGTCGTCATCCACGTCGATGGTGACTTCTTCGATCGGCTCTTCCTGACCATGTTCACCGTCACGGAAGATGACCTGCGGGCGCGAGATCGACAGTTCAAACCCTTCGCGGCGCATGTTTTCGATCAGAACACCCATCTGGAGTTCGCCACGGCCGGATACTTCGAACGCCTCGCCACCGGGGGTGTCGGCGATCTTGATCGCGACGTTGGATTCTGCCTCTTTCATCAGACGTTCGCGGATGACGCGGGACTGAACCTTCTTGCCTTCACGGCCAGCCAGCGGGCTGTCGTTGATGCCGAAGGTGACGGTGATGGTGGGCGGATCGATCGGCTGTGCTTCAAGCGCGTCGTCCACCGCCAGAGCGCAGATCGTGTCGGCAACGGTCGCCTTGGTCATGCCGGCAAGGCTGACAATGTCGCCCGCTGTGGCCTCTTCGATGTCCTGCTGGCCAAGACCGCGGAAGGCGGTGATCTTGGTCACGCGGAACTGTTCGATCTTCTGGCCGATGCGCGACAGAGCCTGAACGGTTGCGCCGACCTTGATATGGCCGGATTCAACGCGGCCCGTCAGGATGCGGCCGACGAAGGGGTCATTGCCCAGCGTGGTGGCCAGCATGCGGAAATCTTCGTCCTTGCGCTTCAGCTGCGCCGGGGCGGGAACGTGGTTCAGAATCAGCCGGAACAAAGCGTCCAGATTCTTGCGCGGGCCGTCGAGTTCCGCATCAGCCCAGCCGGAGCGGCCCGAGGCGTAGAGATGCGGGAAGTCGAGTTGGTCCTCATCCGCGCCGAGGTTGGCGAAAAGGTCAAAGCATTCGTCCAGCGCGCGATCCGGTTCGGCATCGGGCTTGTCGACCTTGTTGAGCACCACGATGGGACGCAGACCAAGGGCAAGCGCCTTTGATGTCACGAATTTGGTCTGCGGCATCGGGCCTTCGGCGGCGTCGACCAGCAGGACAACACCATCGACCATGGAGAGGATGCGTTCAACCTCGCCCCCAAAGTCGGCGTGGCCGGGTGTGTCCACGATGTTGATGCGATGACCCTTCCATTCAACGGAAGTCGCCTTGGCAAGAATCGTGATACCGCGTTCACGTTCCAGATCGTTGCTGTCCATAGCCCGTTCTGTCGTGGCCTGGTTTTCACGGTAGGTGCCGGATTGTTTCAGAAGCTCGTCTACCAGCGTTGTCTTGCCGTGGTCCACGTGAGCGATGATCGCAACGTTGCGAAGGTCCATTTCGGGTCTGCCTCTTGGGATGTGTTGCGCGCGGCCTAGCGGCCAGGGCACCAAAAGGCCAGCCCCTAATGCGTCGCAGTGCTTGAAAACAGGTTTATGGTGACAATTCCGGCGATAATCAACCCCATTCCGACCACGGCCGGCAGATCGAGCTTTTGTCCGAAGGCGACGTAGCCGATCACTGCGATGAGCACGATGCCAAGGCCGGCCCAAAGCGCATAGGCGATGCCGACCGGAAAGGTCTTGAGGGAGACCGACAGCAAATAGATGGCGAGACCGTAGCCGATAACCACAATGACCGAGGGAAGCGGCTTGGTAAATTGCTGGCTGGCCTGCAGGGCGGTGGTGGCGATGGTTTCCGACAGGATGGCGATGGCGAGGATGAGATAGGGCATGGCAGGTCCTTGAAACGTCGGTGGCGGTGGTCTTTGCGAACTGTCCGCGTGCAGGGACGGGTCGTTTTGCGATAGCGCAAAAGCCAGACCGGCGACAGGGCGCAGTTGTCCTTTCGGGGTATCAGACACGGGATGGGAATCGAAATCCTCTCTCAGGGGGCCCGTTCTTGCCCGAGGAGGAGGGGGCGGTCTGTACGGTTATTCTGCGTGTGTCGCGCAAAGGCGCGCATTCCCACCAAGTCTGTGAACACCGCATTCGTCACAAAACAGCTGATCAGGGTCTGATTAACGGCCTGTGAGGGATTGCACACTTATTGTTCCCTCCAGACCGGACGACATGTCGGCGCCCGGGTATCATTCTTTGAGCGGAGGAAGATCCATGAAACATGCACTATTGGGAATGGCAGTCCTGCTTGCCGGGGTTCAGACTGCTTCGGCCACGGAAATCGAAACGGCCTTGCACAGTTTTGTCGAAGCGAACGTGATGCCTTGGGTTCAGGACCCTGTGCTCATCGATGCGGTGAATGCGCACAACGCGGTGAGTGCGGGCTATGACGCCACGAAGGTGCTGCAAGTGGATGCACAGTGGATGGCGGAAATTGGCGGAAGCGACACGCCGCTGATCAACGCGGTGATCGAATCGGCGGCTTCGAATTTTCTACGCATGCATGTGGGTGAATCAGGCGGCGCGATCTACGAGATCTTCGTGATGGACGCAAAGGGGCTGAACGTCGCGGCGTCCGGCCTGACATCGGATTACTGGCAGGGGGATGAGGCGAAATTCCAGAAAACCTATGGGGTCGGGGCAGATGCCTTCAACTACGGTGAAGTGGAATTCGATGAATCCAGCCAGCAGTATCAGGCACAGGTTTCCTTCAGCCTCACAGATCCGACAAGCGGTGAACTTATCGGAGCAGTCACCGTCGGGATAAATCCTGACAGTGTCATGTGATGCGTGAAAAGAGGATAATGGCATGAATATGAAAACCCTCCGAAACCGCCTGCGGCCTGTCACGGCTTCGGTTTTTGTCAAATGTTCGGCCATTGTGGTAGTGACGACCATCGTCGTATCGTTCGTCCTTGTAAACCGGACCTTCGATATAAGCAGCCGTGTTGCACGGGCCTCTGTTCTGGAGACCGCGATGAGAACAGTCGAAGCCAGTACAGACCAGTTGATCGATGCGGTACGCTTCAAAGCCATGGACAAGATCACAACGATCAGCAGTCGTGCTTTGAAGGAAGCTGAAAGAAGTGGCGTTGCAGCGATTGTGGTGGGGGCCGATGCGAGCGTCATATTCGAAGAGGGCGATCTGACCAGCGATCGTTACACGGAGGCCGTCGATCTGGCCAAAGTTGCGACGTCCAGCGGCCAGGTTCAGACATCTGAAGACGGATTCGTGATCGCCAAGCCCTTGATACGAGAGGAAGGGAAAGCCGCAGGGGGCGCCTTTGCCATGATCTGGACTCCAGATGCTGCTGTTGGCGATCTGAATGAGGAAAAGTCAGCGGCCCTTCTTTATGGAGGCGTCGTGTTCTTTGCCATGCTTGCAATGACGGTTTTCTTGCTGCGCCACGTGATAGGCAAGCCGGTGGCTGCGCTGAAACAAACGATTTCAGAGCTTACTGCGGGCAATTATGACGTGAGCAGCGAGCTAGCCGGGCGAGGGGACGAATTTGGATCTATTGCGCGGGAACTGGTGGATCTGACTGAAATGCTGCGTCTCGCGCGGAGTTCTGAGGAAGTCCGGCAGGCCAATCAACGGGAGCAGTCGGAGGTGGTGCGCTTCCTAAGTGACGGTCTGGTGGCTTTGGCCGACGGGGTGCTGACCCACAATATCTCTGCGCGATTCCCGGCAGAGTACGAGGCCTTGCGAGAGAACTACAACAGCGCAGTCGATAGCCTTCGCACTGCGATCTCAGAGGTGAAGAGCAGCGCGGAGAGCATCAGGAGCGGTGCGGATGAGATCAATGAGGCGTCAGAAAGCCTGTCCCACCGGACAGAGACCCAGGCCGCAACGCTGGAAGAGACCGCTGCTGCGCTGGATGAACTTGTGACAAGCGTGAAATCGGCTGCGGACAGCGCGCGACAGGTGGATGACACAGTGAAAGCCGCAAATGCCATGACAGAGCAGAACGCTGGAATCATGAAAAACGCCGTCACCGCCATGTCCGAGATTGAGAAATCTTCGGAACAGATTGGCGAAATCATCAGCGTGATCGACGATATCGCCTTTCAGACCAACCTGCTGGCTCTGAACGCGGGGGTCGAGGCTGCACGTGCGGGCACGGCTGGTAAAGGGTTTGCTGTGGTCGCATCCGAAGTGCGTGCGCTGGCACAGCGCAGTTCCGGTGCCGCACAGCAGATCAAATCGTTGATCAGCGGTTCCAGCCTGCAGGTGAAAACCGGTGCGCAGCTGGTGGAGCAGGCCGGTGCTGCGATGCTTGAGGTGGTGGACCGGGTCCAGTACATTTCCGGATTGGTGAGCGACATCGCTCATGGCGCTTCGGAGCAGTCTCTAGGGATCAATGAAATCAACATTGGCGTGACGAGCCTAGATCAAGTGACACAGCAGAACGCTGCCATGGTCGAGGAGTCCTCTTCCGCTGCGATGGTTCTCAGCTCGGATTCCCAGCGACTTATTCAGCTTGTCGCGCGCTTCCAGCTCTCAGGCATGCAAGGGGTGGTGTCGTCCACATCAATGGGACTCGACAACGGATCGTCTTATCGGGCGGCATAAAGTGCTGTTGAAGAGACGACCATTCCTGCGCTTGCCGCAGGGGTTCTCATACTTCTGCAGTGCATCGGTCGATGGGGCGCGTCTTAGCTCACCCTAAATCGGTACAGATGAGATGCTGTTCAGGCAATTTAGTATGCTTCGGGGGCTTGGTGTCATCGATCAGAAATCAAGAGCTCACGGCAGAAGGACACTGGCGTTGGGTGACCTTCTGCCGGGTTTCGGGAGAGTTTCGGAGTCAACGCGAGCCCGTGACAAAGGGATTAAGCGCCTGACCAAAGCATCTGTCGCGAACATCCGATCCAAGTTTGACCCGAAACTCGTTAAGCCACCTTTTAGCGCGCAAGGGCTGCGGCTTCGCGGGCGAGCTCTTCGATCGCTTTCCAGTCGCCTTTTGCAACCAGATCCTTGGGCGCAACCCAGCTGCCGCCGACGCAGAGCGTGTTGGAGAGACTCAGGTAGTCATCTGCATTCTTGAGTGAGACACCGCCGGTCGGGCAGAAGCGGACCTGTGGGATCGGCGCCCCGATGGCCTTGAGAGCTGGCGCGCCGCCATTGGCCTCGGCTGGAAAGAACTTCTGGACGGTGTAGCCGCGTTCCAGCAGGCGCATCACTTCGGAGGCGGTGGCCGCTCCTGGGAGCAGCGGCAGATCTGCCGCCTCGCAGGCCGACAGGATGGTTTCGGTGGCCCCGGGCGATACGCCGAATCTGGCGCCGGCAGCCACAGCCGCCTGCACGTCAGCAGGTGTCAGCAGCGTGCCAGCGCCGACAGTGCCGCCTTCGACCTTGGCCATTTCGCGGATTGCATCGAGTGCCGCAGGGGTGCGCAGGGTGACCTCGAGCACGGGCAGGCCACCGGCCACCAGGGCCTCTGCCAAAGCGCGTGCGCTGGAAGCGTCATCTATGACAAGAACGGGTATGACGGGGGCGAGGCGGCAGAGCGCTTCGGATTGGATGCTGGCAGCATGGGGGGTGAGCATGACGGCCCTTTTCAAGTTTGGTGATGTCAGTTTTTGTGTATTTTGGAGAGAAGAAGCGAGGCTCAAACCACGACGGCAGCCCCGTTGGAGGCAAGGCCAACGTTTTTTCGGAACACGTCAAAAAGTTCGCGCCCGACGCCATGACCATTATCTGTCATGTCAGCCGTGACGGGTTCGCGGTTGTCAAAGTCAGAGGCCAGACAATCGATCGTGCCCTTGACGGCGTCAAGCCGGATCAGGTCGCCGTCGCGCACGCGAGCCAGTGGTCCGCCGTTGACGGCCTCTGGTGAGACGTGAATGGCCGAGGGCACCTTGCCCGACGCACCGGACATGCGCCCGTCGGTGACCAGTGCCACCTTGAGGCCACGGTCCTGAAGGACGGCGAGTGTCGGCGTCAGGCTGTGCAATTCGGGCATGCCGTTGGCGCTTGGACCCTGAAAGCGCACGACGACGATGGTGTCTTCGGTGAATTCGCCGGCCTTGAACGCCTTTTTGACATCGTCCTGATCGTGGAAGATGCGGGCCTTTGCCTCGATCACATGGCGCGACGGGTCTACGGCGGAGATTTTCATCATGCCATGGCCCAGATTGCCGTTGAGCTGCTGCAGGCCACCGGTCTTTTGGAAGGGATCAGAGGCTGGGCGGAGGATTTTTTCATTGAGGGACGCACCTGCACCAGGGATGTAGGTCACGCGGCCGGCATCCAGCTTGGGTTCCTGCGTGTAGAGCGACAGCCCATCACCGGCAACGGTTTTGACATCCTCGTGCAGCAGCCCTTCGGAGAGCAGCTGGCCGATCATGTAAGACAGCCCGCCGGCAGCGTGGAAGTGATTCACATCCGCCAGACCATTCGGATAGACCTTGGCCATCAGCGGCACGGCATTGGAGATTTCGTCAAAGTCCTGCAGTTCCAGCGCGATCCCTGCGGCGCGCGCCATGGCGGGCAGGTGCAGGACGAGGTTGGTTGATCCACCGGTCGCCATCAGCCCGACGATGCCGTTCACAAACGCCTTGGCATCCAGAATGTCGCAGACCGGGCGGTAATCATTGCCAAGGGCGGTGATTTCCAGCGCGCGTTCGGTGCCCGCGACGGTCAGCGCGTCGCGAAGCGGCGTGTTGGGATTGACAAAGGAGGCGCCCGGCAGGTGCAGGCCCATGAATTCCATCAACATCTGGTTGGAATTGGCGGTGCCGTAGAAGGTGCAGGTGCCGGGACCATGATAGCTTGCCATCTCGGCCTTCATCAGCGCGTCGCGGCCCACCTCGCCATTGGCGAATTGCTGGCGAACCTTGGATTTTTCATCATTTGGCAGGCCGCTGGTCATCGGCCCGGCGGGCAGGAAAATGCCGGGAATATAGCCAAAGGTGGCTGCGCCCATCACAAGGCCGGGGACGATCTTGTCGCAGACACCAAGGTAGATCGCCGAGTCAAAGACGTTGTGGGACAAGGCGATACCGGTGGCGAGCGCGATCACGTCGCGTGAAAACAGCGACAGCTCCATGCCGACCTGACCTTGGGTCACGCCATCGCACATGGCCGGAACGCCGCCGGCGACCTGAGCCGTGCCGCCCTGCGCACGGGCCGCGTTGCGGATGATGTCGGGGTATTTTTCGAACGGCTGATGGGCCGAGAGCATGTCGTTATAGGCAGAAACGATGCCGATATTGGGAGCGCGGCTGTCGGCCAGAGAGCTCTTGTCGTCGCCCATCGCGGCGTAGGCATGGGCCTGGTTGCCGCAGGTCAGATGGGCGCGGCGCGGGCCTTCCTCTGCGGCGCGGCGCATGCGGTCAAGATAGCGCTCGCGCAGCGGGGCGCTGCGCTCTTCGATGCGGTTTGTGACTTTGGCGATTGTGGCGTTCAGGGTCATGGACCTGTCCTTGTCCCGATAATGGCTGAATAAAACTACTTTAGACCAGTTAGCGCTAACAGTAAAGAACGCTCTCCACAGGGCGGCGTTTTAGGACTGCAGCGGGCAGTGGGTCGCTGTGCGTTGAATGTGATTACAGTTTGCGCAATTTTTCCGGGGGCAACAAGGGCATGTGCCAAAAGGAACCAACTCCGCGTGCGAATTCTGGCGTGACAGGGCCTGCACAGGCATGTGGACGCTTTCCAGTGCGCACCGGACCGTTTAAGAGAGCAGAATGACAGATCCCCTTCTCCCCACCGTCCGCCTGAAACCCAAGGCCAATGCCCGCGCTGTGCGGCGTGGCTTTCCTTGGGTATTCGCCAATGAAATGGTCGTTGACCGCCGCACTGGTGCCTTGCCCCCGGGCAGTGTCGCGCTGCTGGAGGATGCCGAGCGCACGCCAATGGGTCTTGTGGCGGTCAATCCGACCTCCAAGATCATGTGCCGCATGCTTGATCCCGTAGGGACAGAGGCACCGGATCAGGCCTGGTTCGCGGCGCGGATCGGCCATGCGCTGTCGCTGCGCGAACGGCTGTTCGACACACCGTTTTACCGTCTGATCCACGCCGAGGCCGATGGCCTGCCCGGCGTGATCATCGACCGGTTCGGCGATCTTGCCGTGGTTCAGCCGAATGCGGCCTGGGCGGATGTCTATCTAGATGCGATGGTTGCGGCCCTTGTCGAAGTGACGGGGGTGACAACCGTGCTGAAAAACGCCGGAGGGCGCGGACGGATGCTGGAAGGTCTGGATGCGCTGGATGCCGTTCTTGTCGGCACTGCGCCCGAGGCTGCGCTGCCGGTGGAAATGAACGACGCGATCTATATGGCGGATGTGACGGGCGGTCAGAAGACCGGGCTGTTCTACGACCAGCGGCCCAACCATGCCTTTGCGGCACGTCTGGCCAAAGATGCGCGCGTGCTGGATGTCTTTTCGCATGTGGGCGGCTTTGCTCTGGCAGCGCTGGCGGGCGGCGCGCAATCAGCCCTGGCCGTTGATGGATCGGCGCCGGCCCTGGCTTTGGCCACCGAAGCGGCAGATCGTATGGGGGCGAGTGATCGGTTCACGACCCGGCAGGGGGATGCGTTTGATGCGATGATGGGGCTGGCGCAGGAAGATGCGCTGTTCGATCTGGTGATCTGCGACCCGCCCGCCTTTGCACCGTCGAAACCGGCGCTGGAAAAGGGCCTGCGCGCCTATGAGCGTGTGGCGCGGCTTTCGGCAGGTCTGGTTCAGGACGGCGGCTATCTGGTGCTGTGTTCCTGCAGCCATGCGGCGGATCTGACCGTGTTTACAGGCGCTTGCCTGCGCGGGATTGGTCGCGCGGGTCGGCATGCGCAGCTGGTGCACACCGGCTTTGCCGGGCCGGATCATCCGCTGATGCCGCAACTGGCTGAAAGCGGCTATCTCAAGGCGCTGTTCTTCCGCCTGTGAAAGTTCTGATCGACACCTGTGTCATGTATCCGACGGTGATGCGTGTCGTTGTTCTGGGCGTGGCGGCGACGGGGGCATTCACGCCCCTGTGGTCGTCGCGGATCCTGGAAGAATGGGCCCGCGCGGCGCGCAAGCTGGGCCCTGGAGGTGAGGCGCAGGCGCGGGGCGAGATTGCCACGCTGAGGATCGACTGGCCCAAGGCCGAGGTGGTCTGGAAACCCTCGCTTGAATCGCGGCTGTGGCTGCCTGATCCCAACGATGTGCATGTGCTGGCGGCGGCGGTTGCCAGTTCGGCGGATGTGATCCTTACCCTCAATGCCTCTGATTTTCCACGCAATGTTCTGGCGGACGAGGGGCTGAGCCGCGCCGATCCCGATGCCTTTCTGCTGGGGCACTGGCAGGCGCAGCCCGAGGTTGTGGCGGGTGTCTGTGACAGCGTGCTTGAGGAGGCACGGCGGCTGTCCGGGCAATCCTGGGAGATGCGCGCCCTGCTGAAGAAAGCGCGGCTACCACGGCTGGCCAAGGCGGTCACCTCTTGATGCGCTGTGTCTTTTAAGGGACTGTTTTTGCGTGTATAAATTTTCAGAGAAATTCTACCGGACAGGGATGGACGGCCAGAAGGGTTGCGGCAGCCTGTTCAGGCTGATACTGCGCCTTCAAAACCCGATGGTTTTCATCGGATACGATGCGAGGCACCGGTGAACATCACCCCCACCCAAATCACCCAACCCAGGCTGGAAATTCGTAACCTTATCCGTCGGTTCGAGGGCAAGGCGGTTGTGGATGACGTCTCGCTCAGCATTTTGCCGGGGCATGTGACCTGCCTTTTGGGGCCATCTGGCTGCGGGAAATCCACCACGCTGCGGATGATTGCCGGGGTGGATATGCAGGATTCAGGACAAATTTATGTGGATGGTCAGCTGATCTGTGACACCCAGTTCCGGGTGCCGCCGGAACGGCGCTCGATTGGGTTGATGTTTCAGGATTTCGCACTGTTTCCGCATCTTTCGGTGGGGGACAATGTCGCCTTTGGCCTGAGTGGCACGAAGGCGGAAAAGCGCAAGCGTGTTACGGAACTACTTGAACGCGTTGGACTTTTGCATTTCATTGATGACTATCCCCATGAGCTTTCTGGGGGTGAGCAGCAGCGGGTTGCGCTGGCGCGTGCATTGGCGCCGCGCCCCCGGGTGATGCTGATGGACGAGCCTTTTTCGGGCTTGGACAACCGGTTGCGCGACGGCATCCGGGATGAGACGCTGGCGCTGCTGAAGGAAGAGGGTACCAGTGTTCTGCTGGTCACCCATGAACCCGAAGAGGCCATGCGCATGGCCGATGAGATCGCGCTGATGCGTGGCGGGCGGATCGTGCAGAAGGGTGCGCCCTACAATATCTACAAATCCCCAGCGGATAAGGAAGCTGTTGCCTTCTTTAGCGATATCAACGTCTTGCAAGGCAATGTTCAGGGCGCTTTGGTGGATACAGCCTTTGGTCAGTTCCTAGCACCAGGGGTGCCAGATGGCGGCGCGGTCGAGATTGTGTTCCGCCCGCAGCATGTTGGCATCGATTTTGACCGTGCCGGGCGTGGCCCGAATCCGACCGAATTGCAGGGTATGCCCGCGCGGGGCACGGTGGAGCGGGCGCGGTTCATGGGGTCAGAGAGCCTTGTCGAGTTTCGCATGGACCATGATGGTGCGGTGCTCAAGGCGACGGTGCCGAACGTGTTCCTGCCCAAGGTCGGCACCGCGATGTGGCTGACCGTGCGGCGCGACCGCTGTTTCATCTTTCCCCGAAAGGGCTGAAAAAGCCGATATGGAAGGCGTATGGTTTGCGTATGGAAACCGTATGGCTGCGCATATGGGGTCTAGCGGCGCTGTGGACGGTCGTCTGCATGCGGGGCGTAGTCCGACAACCGCTTTCCCGGCTCGTTGACGAACAGTCCTGCAACCGTGCTGAGCGCGGTGATGCGGTCGATGCGGAAGCTGGCGAAATCACTGGTGGTTTCATCCCAGACAACACAGGTCCAGACGCGGCCCCAATAGTCGATGTGCAGCGGGCGGACCACATGCGCCTGTGTATCCCCCGCGAGGGTGACACGGAGTTTCTGCCGCGCCCGGATGGCAGAGCGGAAGGCCGGCATGTGGCGGAAACCCTGTGCGGCCTCGGCAAAGGGATAAGTGGCAAATCCAAAGCGGCCCGGGGCGGGGCCGACATCCTGCGGCAGAACGGCGTCGATCTTGGCCGAGAGGGCGCGGGCCGCTTCTGCCAGGTCGGGCAGGGTGCCTGCACCGACGGCGGCAAGGCCGAGGTGCAGCGCCTCTAGTTCAACCTCGGTCAGGTTCAGCGGTGGCAGGGTGATGGCGGCGCGGGCAGTGTAGCCGATGCCACGCGCCCCTTCGACCGGGACGCCAGAGGCGGCGAGCGTGTCCATGTCACGGTAGATGGTGCGGATCGACACATGCAGTGCCTTTGCGAGGTCTTCTGCCCGGTGCAGATCGCCGTCCTTGAGCCGCATCATCAGCGCATAAAGCCGGTCGGCACGTTTCATGATTCGGACCTTTCAGAGGATGTGATTCGAGGGGCTCACGAGAATGATACTGACAAAAACCTGTCAACTGACAACCTCTTGACAAACAGCGCGGTAAAATGGGCCGCAAACCGCCGTGATCCGGTGGCTTTGCCGCTTTTATGGGAGAGCGAAACCCACTAGAAACGGGTGATGATTTTTTTGCGGGCCGCTGACTGGCCTGCCTGCGTCTAGGAGAATGAGATGCTCAACAATATCGGCCTGCCCGGCCTTTTGCTGATCGCGGTTGTGGTGCTGGTCCTGTTCGGTCGCGGCAAGATTTCCAGCCTGATGGGGGAAGTCGGCAAAGGCATCACCGCCTTCAAGAAGGGCGTGAGTGACGGATCCAAAGAGGTCGACGACGAGAACGAGCAGGCCCAGTCTGCGCGCGACGTCACGCCCAAAGAGCAAGAAAAAGACAAGGTTTAATCCCAAATGTTCGATCTTGGCTGGTCCGAGCTGATGCTGATCGGGGTCGTGTCCCTGATCGTGGTGGGTCCCAAGGACCTGCCGGTGCTGTTTCGCAATATCGGGCGGTTCATGGGCCGTGCCAAAGGCATGGCGCGTGAATTCACCAAGGCGATGAACGATGCCGCGGACGAAAGCGGCGTCAGGGACGTGGCCAAGACGTTCAAGACCGCGTCGAGCCCGATGTCCTCGGCGTTTGACGGGGTCAGGGATGCGGCGAAGTCGATGACCAATCTGACACCCGACAGCGAGACTGCAAAGCTTTCCAAGGAACGCGAGGCGGACCGCAAGAAGATCGAGGTGTCGACCGCGCGGGCGGCCGCAGAGCGCAAGAAGCGCGAAGCTGAAGCCGCCGCCAAGCGGGCGGATGAAATGGAAGCGGCGATGAAGGCCGAAGCGCAGATCGGCCCTGAACCAACGGCTGACGGCGAAACGCCGAAGGGTGACGCATGAGTGTCAAGGACGACATCGAGGATTCCAGCGCGCCGCTGATCGAGCATCTTGCCGAGCTGCGCACGCGGCTGATCCGTTCGGCCGTGGCGTTCATCATCGGGATGTGTCTGGCCTTTACCGTGTCAGAGCCGATCCTGCAGTTTCTGCTGGGTCCGATCGAACACACGCTGCGCGCGCTGGGGGATCCGTCGCCCACGATGCAGTATACCTCGCCTCAGGAATATCTGTTCACGCTGTTCCGGATTTCCATGGTCTTTGGCTTTGCGCTGGCGTTCCCGGTTATCTCTTACCAGATGTGGCGGTTTGTGGCGCCGGGACTGTACAAGTCGGAAAAGGGCGCCTTTCTGCCCTTCATGATCGCGTCCCCCTTCATGTTCCTGCTGGGGGCGAGCTTCGCGCATTTCGTTGTGACACCGATGGCGATGGCGTTTTTCCTGGGCTTTGCCGATGTGAGTTCGATCTTTGCGAACCTGCTGCAATCGGCGCCGGTGAACCTGCCCGACAGTCTGATCGCGGCACTGCCGACGGACAATGCGGTGGTGCCCGAAACGGTTGAGGGCATCCGGATCACGTTTTTCGGCAAGGTGAATGAATCGCTGGATATCACGCTTAAGTTCATCATTGCCTTTGGTGTGTGTTTCCAGCTGCCCGTGTTGCTGACGCTGATGGGCAAGGCGGGGCTGGTGTCTGCCGCCGGTCTGGGGGCGGTGCGCAAATATGCGATGGTGGGCATTCTGGTGCTGGCCGCCGTGGTGACGCCGCCGGATGTGACGACCCAGGTGATCCTGTTCGTCGTGGTCTATGGCCTTTATGAAGTGTCGATCGTGCTGGTCCGACTGGTCGAGCGCAAACGCGAGAAAGAGCTGCGCGCGCAGGGCCTTTGGTTCGAGGATGATGACGCTACGGATGCTGAGGCGGATAAATGAGCAAGACCCTGAGGCGGATCGCCGAGGCGCTGGAGCGTATGGCTCCGGCGCCTTTGTCGGCACCTGATTTTGGCGCGGCGGATGCCTTTGTCTGGCATGTGGCGCCCGACCGGCTGGAGCCTGTGGCCGAGGTGTCGCGGGTGGATCTGGATCTGCTGATCGGGGTGGACCGCAGCCGCGACACACTGCTGAGCAACACGGAACAGTTCGCGCGCGGGCTGCCGGCCAACAATGCACTGCTTTGGGGCGCGCGGGGTATGGGGAAATCCTCGCTCGTCAAGGCGGTGCATGCCGAGGTGCTGGCGCGGGGGCTGGGGCTGAAGATTGTCGAGCTGCAGCGCGAGGATCTGCCGTCGGTGTCGCGGCTGCTGAACCTGCTGCGGGCGTCGAAACACCGGTTCCTGCTGTTCTGTGACGATCTGTCGTTTTCCAACGATGACCAGCATTACAAGAGCCTCAAGGCGGTGCTGGATGGCGGGATCGAGGGGCGGCCCGAGAACGTGCTGTTTTACGCCACGTCGAACCGCCGCCACCTGATGCCGCGCGACATGATCGAAAATGAACGCTCCACCGCGATCAACCCCGGTGAGGCGGTCGAGGAAAAAGTGTCGCTGTCGGACAGGTTCGGGCTGTGGCTGGGGTTCCATCCCTGCACGCAGGACGACTATCTGGCGATGATCAGCGGCTATTGCGCAGCCCACGGGCTGGAGATGGCCGAGGATCAGCTGCGCGCTGAGGCGATCGAGTGGCAGGCCACACGCGGGTCACGTTCTGGTCGTGTGGCCTGGCAGTTCTTTGTGGATCTGGCAGGGCGGCAAGGGCTGCGGATTTCCTGATACCCGGTAGGGCGCGCACCAAAGCGGCGCGGGGGGCGCAGATCGCCTGATCTGTGCCTCTTTCGGTCTGTGCGCGCTTGAACTGCGGATTGTTCTGCCATCCTATCAGCGTGTTACAGCGATGGAGATTGCCCAAACATGTTGATTGCACATCTGTCCGACCCCCATGTGCGGGCACAGGGGCAGCTTTATCAGGGGCTGGTTGATTCCAACGCCATGTTCGACCAAGCGATCAGGACGCTGAACGCCCTGAGGCCAGAGCCGGACATTGTCATCATCGGTGGTGATCTGGTCGATGATGGTCAGCCCGCCGCCTATGATGCCGTGCAACAGGCCCTGTCTGGCCTTCGGCAACCCATCTATGCGATTCCCGGCAACCACGATGACCGCGCGGCTTTTGGCGCGTGCTTTGGCGGATCTGATGCGCCAACGGGCCAGAGACCGCTGCATTTCGACACGGGGGTGTCAGGGCCGGTGCGGGTTCTTGGCCTTGATATCACCGTGCCCGGTGAACACCACGGGGACATGGACGATGCAGCCTGTCGCTGGCTGAGTGACAGGCTGGCCGAGCATCCGCAGACCCCGACGATGGTGTTGATGCACCAGCCGTCTGTCGACACCGGGATGTCGTATATTGACGCCTATCATTGCCGCCGGGGCGTGCGACTGTCTGAAATTGTGCAGAGACATCCCAATGTCGAGCGGATCCTGTGTGGTCACATTCACCGCTCGATGCAGATGCGGTTTGGCGGGACATTGCTGATGAGCGCGCCAAGCACGACCACGGCCATCGCGCTGCGGCTGGAGGATGGCGCCGAACCGGCATCGTTTATCGAACCGCCGGCCTTTTTGCTGCATCACTGGACGCCCGGGACAGGGCTGATCACGCATTGGGTGCCTGTGGGCAATTTTCCCGGACCACTGCCGTTTTTCTGAGGGGCCCTGCGATACTGGCGGGCCGGGCTGGGACACATCTGGCAGGGTCCGGTCCATGACAGACCGGCCCTTTGATATTATTGCAGGTATTTCATCGGATCGACGGATTCAAAGCCGTTGCGGACCTCGAAATGCATGCGCGCGGGATCCCCTGCGCGCACCACGCCGATGGTCTGACCGCGGCTGACCACATCGCCCTTTTGCACCGTCAGACCGTCGATATGGGTATAGACCGTCAGCAGGTTGTCGGGGTGCTTGATCACCAGAATCGGGATGTTTTCAGTGTTGGTCGTGATCGCTGCGACCGTGCCGGAGGCGGCAGAGCGCACCGGGGTGCCAACGGCGGCGGCGATGTCGATGCCGTCATTCTTGCCCTTGGCATATTCGCGGATGATGCTGCCCTGAACAGGATAGCTCATCGCGGCAGAGGCGGCGGCGGGGGTGCTTTGCTTGCCGATGTCGGGCTTGGCCACGGCGGGCGCCGGTTGTGACGCGGGTGCGGGCGTCTCAGCGGGCAGCGGTTTGGAGGCACTGGGCGGCACCGGTGTCGGACTGCCCGCGCCGGGGGCGGTGGTGGTAAAGGTGCCCGCGGCGGCGGT
>NZ_AWWI01000181.1 GCF_002760615.1 Puniceibacterium antarcticum
GGTATTTTCATGGAGTACGCCATAGCCCGATTAGGCCAGCCAGACAATTTGGCAATGCCCCACCGCTTCATCAAGAAGCTGACCCGGTCGATGCAGGGCTTTTAATCTTTCGCTGCTGCGCAGGCGACCCCCGCCGGGATCGAGACCGCGCATATGATCCGAAAGGGTCAGCTTGCCGACAACGGTGGCACCGCCTTTCAACAGTTCGCGGCGCTGGCAGGATAACTGTGTCCAGCAAAACGCTTGCGTTTAGCCTGCGGATAGCCTTGCATCACCCGCTCTCGTTTTCACAAGGGCAAGTGGCTGTTCTCTGCACGGTTTTTGAGACCATTGCGGGACCAAGGATCAAGGCCAGGCGCGACCTCGCGCTTGGCGGCTGCGCAGGAGCGCAGTTTGTCCGTAATGATCCTCTTGGGCATGAAGCCCCAGCGGATCATCAGCTTGACCAAAAGCCGTTTTGCAGCGCGCTTGTCTCGTCTCGATTGAACGATTTTCTCAAGAACAACACCGTTTTGGTCGACAGCCCGCCACAGCCAGAAAGACCGGCCAGTAATCTTCACGAAGACTTCGCCGATATGCCAGACATCGCCGGGGCGCAGCTGCCATCGCCTTAGAATGTGGGCGATCAGGGGGCCGAACTTGACGATCCAGCGTCGGAGCGTCTCGTACTAACGTCCACGCCACGTTACAGCATCAACTCCTCAACCTCGCGCAGGCTCAAGTTGAATCGGACGTAGAGCCAGACAACGTGAGCGATGATCTGGGTGGAAAGCGGTGGCGTTTGCAGATGATTTTCAATGTCTGAGTCGACACCGCCTACGCCCAGATCAATGAACCGACAACCTCAGGCCAGTTAACGTGACAACGCCCTCAAAGTGCGTAACGCTTCTCAAGTTCGTCGAATAGGTCTTTGCGCACCATCCGTTGGCGCTCCATGAAGCTGGCCAGAGGACCGCTTTCATCCATCTTGCCCGTATCCTTGAGCTGACCCAATGCCATCTGCATGCCATAGACCGCCGACTGAAGCGCCACATTGGCATAGAGGATAAGGGAAAAGCCCATCTCGCCCAACTCATCCAAACCCAGGATTGGTGTCTTCCCGCCTACCACCAAATTAACCAGCTGAGGCGTGCCTTTCAGTGTCGCAGGGATGGCGCGCATCTCTTCTTCCGATTGCGGTGCCTCGACAAATGTGATGTCGGCTCCTTCCTCAATGAATGCAGAAGCCCGGTCCATTGCTTCGGTATATCCGTCCGTTGCTCGGGCATCTGTACGCGCGACAATCAGCGTGTTCTCATTCTGCCGCGCATCAACCGCCGCGCGGATGCGCATCCGCGCCTCCGCAATCGGCACAACTTCCTTTCCGGAAAAGTGCCCGCAGCGCTTGGGGATTTTCTGATCTTCGAGCTGAATGGCGCTGGCACCTGCGCGTTCGAGCGTGCGGATGGTGTGACGCACGTTCAGTGAGTTGCCAAAACCGTTATCGGCATCAACGACGATGGGCAATTCGGTAGCGTCGCGGATAGTGGAAGTGTGCTGCGCTATTTCGGACAGGCCGACAAAGCCTAGATCAGGCATGCCCAGATAGGTGTTGGTAAGTCCAGCACCCGAGAGATAGATGGACTCGAACCCTTGATCCTCTATGACACGTGCGGCCAGCGCGTTGGCGGCGCCGGGCATCAAGAGAGGCCCGCCGGTGAGGATGCGTTTTTTGAAGGCACTGTTTATTTCGTGGTTGAGCATGGGATTTTTTCTTTCTTGAAGTCTGATCGCCGGGATTTGAGAGTGCTTTGAAGCGGCGCATAGACATGCCCATCCATGAGGCGGCGCTGGGTGCGAAGGATACGCGCGGCGGATATGCCTCCACCTTCCGCATCGCGGGTCGCCCCGACGGTAATGATGCCGCTGGGTGTGCCGATGCGCAGATTGAGCGGATCAGCATCTGGTGCCAGAACAGTCGCTACCACCGAACCCTTGACTACCGCAGCACAGGCAAGCGCCAGTGCACCAGTGACCGGAACTGCACGATGTGCCTGCCCGGCAGAGATCATGCGGATCTGGAGATCCTGTGCCTGTGGCGCATGACTTTGGCCGGACAGATCTTCATAGTGTGCAGTGGTGCCGACCATGGCGACCTTGGGCGTAGCGATGCGGCGGGCGGCGCTGTCGGCATCCGCGGTAAGGCCTATGACGACTGAGGCCTGTCTACGGATCTCTTCCAGGCGCGTCATAAGCGCGATATCATTGTCGAGTTCTGATGGATGGGCACAGGTGTCCCCATCGACATCTGAGGCCGCAACAAAGACCGACGGCACGGCGGCGTCGATCATGGTGACGTTCACCTCGCGTCCGTCCTGCAGCGTGAAGCAGTCAATCTGCTGACCGCTTGGCAGTAGGCCACGTCCAAATGTGTCAGTAGGGTCGAGGAAATCCAGCACGACGGGTGCGCCGGTGCCGTGGACCCCCGGTATTGTCAGATCTCCCGCAACCAAAGCCCGTCCACTGGCAACCCTAAAGCGCGCCGCAATGATCTTGCCAGAATTCGTGTTGTGAATCCGGACGATGGCCTGTCCGTTCAGCGGTCCATCAACCAACCCCTCGTCATAGGCAAAGGGTCCCATCGCAGAGCTCATGTTTCCGCAATTGCTGCTGAAATCGACGGCGTCATTCACCACTCCGACCTGCGCAAAGGTATAATCTATATCCGCGTCGGGCCGCGTGGATGGTCCGATGACGCAGATCTTGCTAAGCGACGAAATCCCTCCGCCCATTCCATTGAGTTGGCGCATGTTGGGATCTGGGCTGCCAAGGATTGCGGCGAATAGCGTCGGCCACTCGGCCTCGTTACCCGGCAGGTCAGCGCGTTTCAGCACTACGGCCTTGGACGTGCCGCCACGGATAAAGGCTGCTGGCAGACGATGCTGGGTCATTCGGTAGCCTCCTCCGCTTCAGAAAGCTGCGCTTCGAGCGCGGTCCAACTGTTTTGGACATGACGGCGCATAAGCAGTCCCGCTACCTCTGGATCCCCGTCAGAAATTGCAGCGGCGATGCGTTCGTGCTCGCGTAGCGCCGCAGTTCCACGCCCCGTAACATTGCGATGCTTGACCCGAAGCAACGACAACTGCGGATACAATTCCCGGGTGAGGTAGCGTAGAATGATCGGGTTTGCCGCCATTTGCGCAGTCACCATATGGAAATCGCGATCGCCCGGCGCTTGCAGGTATGCACCATCGGGATGAGCCGCCACTTCGCCCGCATGCTGATCCAGCAACTGACTAAATTGGCGCGCCGTATCCGGGCCTGCCTTTGCCGCCGCCAACATTGCGGCCTCTCCCTCAAGGGCAGCACGCACCTCGTACAGGGCGCGCGCATCCTCTCGCCGCATCACCCGTACCCTGGCGCCGCTGTTGGGAACAATTGTCACGATACCGGATTCACTCAGCAAGTTCAGCGCCGCCCGCACTGGTCCGCGGCTCACGTCAAACCTTTCGGCCAACGCAATCTCCCCCAGTCGGGCGCCAGGCTCCAACAGTCCGGAAAGGATGTCCTCACGTAATTCTGTCAGGATCCGGTCCGGGACAGTTCCCCGCGTATCATCCATGTTTGTTGACAATCTGTGCATCCACATTCTGTGACTCCACAAGGAGCATTCTACAATTTCCGTAGAAAAGCCATATAAATAACTTGTTTGTCAATGGACCTTTAACACTTGACAGAAAAACTCCTGCCCCGTTAACACTTGTGACCACACATGATTGTAGTTCAATTATGTGAGATTTGTTTCCAAGGGAGGAACCTTTTCCATGAAGAGACGCCTGTTTACCGCCGCTGTGCTGAGCCTGTCGCTTGCCGCTAGTCTGCAGCCTATGAGGGCAGCAGCGCAGGACGCCTGGCCGCCGCAAAAGATCAACTTTGTCGTAGCGTTGGGGCCCGGAGGCTCGGCTGACCGGACCGCTCGCGCGCTCGCACAGCGCCTCCAGCAAGAGCTGGGCGTGCCGATCAGCGTCATCAATCAGGAAGGCGGCGGCGGACATGTGGGGCACACTTATTTTACGCAAATGCCCACCGATGGCAGCTATTTCCTGGCCACCTCGATCCACCCCTACATCTCGAACGCGATCCTGCGGTTTGATGCGGATTATACGCTCGCCGACTTTGCGTTCATCAACGGGCAATGGAACGATTATGACCTTTTCGCGGTAAACGCGGATACGTCATATCAGACACTGGCAGACTTCATGGAGGCGGCAAAGGCCAACCCCGGAGCGCTCAAGGTTTCGGTCGTGCCGGGTTCGACCGGGGCAATCAATCTTGAGCTGGCGCTCGAGGCATATGGCCTCGACAACAGCGCTGTCAGCATCGTGACCTACGAATCCGGCGGAGCAGCCCGAACTGCCGTCGCCGGGGGACAGGTGGACATGACCGTTCTGGCAGCCGATGGGACGCTGTCCATTCAGGAATATGTGCGCCCACTTGCGGTAGCGGCTGATGCAGCCGATGCCAATTGGGATGCACCGACACTCAACACGGCCCTGACGGAGGCGGGATTGGAGGCAGTTCCAGTTCTGCCGGGTTCTATGCGTGGGCTTGCCGCTCATGCGGCGTTCAAGAAAGAGAACCCTGAAGGATTTCAGAAGATGGTCGAAGCCTACAAGACCGTCCTAGAAGATGAAGAGTTCGTGGCCATGCTTGAAGCCCAAGAAATCGGCGCAGAGTGGCTCGGGCCGGAGCGTACGACCGAAATCATTGAGTCGAATTTCGAAGTCCTCAAACGCTACGAACCCGACCAGTGATGCGGGGCTGCAGGGGCCGCGGCCCCTGCATTTCATGAACACCTAACATCTTTTCGGGGGGACAGACGTGACAGGTAAAATATCCGCGACCCATGCCGCTTTGCTCGGCATCATCATGGCCATCTCTGGCTTCATCACCTGGAGCGCTCTCTCTGCCTCCACCAAGCTCAACAACCTCGTGGTTGTTGCCCCGGTCGCGGCAGCTCTGCTGCTGCTCACCGTGACGATTGTCGTCGGCGCGCTGCGCAAACCAATGTCGGCAGAAACCGAGACGCACAGCGCCGTCTGGGGTGATCTGCTCTTGCTTTCCGGGTTTGCAGCCTTCTGTTTTGCGCTGACCTATATCGGCTTTGATGTCGCTACTTTCCTCTTCGTCTGGGCTGGCGTCGTCATGAGCGGCGGTAAGGGCCTGTGGCAGCCGCCATTGTTCGCCGCGATTTTTACCCTGCTTCTGGTCAAGGGGTTCGGTTCGCTCTTCCCTTATCCGATGCTCACGCTGGTGCTTTGACATGATCGACCAATTTGCCCTGTCTCAGGCCATGGGCCTTCTGTTTACCAGCTTCGATCCGTGGATCTGGGTCATCCCGGGGTTGCTGATCGGGCTGATCTTCGGCTCGATCCCTGGGTTGCAGATTTCCATGGCCATGGCCGTCTTTCTACCGGTGACATTTGGCATGGAGTTTCTTCAGGCCATGCTGTTTCTCACCTCCATCTTCACCGGCGGCGCCTATGGCGGCGGTGTCACAGCTATTCTGATGAATATTCCCGGCTCTTCATCGTCCATCGCCACCGCCTTTGATGGCTATCCCATGGCGCGGCAGGGCAAGCACAACGAGGCACTTGGCCTCGGCCTTGCCGCGTCGGTGGTTGGTGCCTTCTTCGGATATCTGCTCCTGCTTCTCCTCATCGAGCCGCTTGCTGCCTTTGTGCTCAAGATCGGACCGATGGAGATGGTGGTGGTTGTGCTCTGGGGGCTGACGCTGATAGCCACGCTGAACGACAGCAGCTTGTCGAAAGGGCTGATGGCGGGGTTCTTTGGGCTGATCCTCAGCCAGATCGGTATGTCCACCACAGGCATCATGCGCACCACGGTTGGCAACCCGCATCTGCTTGACGGCATTCCGGTGGTACCGGCGATGATCGGCATTTTTGCGGCATCGGAACTGCTGCGCCTGCGCGGCAGCACGTATTTGGTGCAGGACAAGGCGCAGCGCGACATTTCAATTCCGAGGATCCTCAAAGGTGTCGTCGAAACCTTCCGCTATCCTGGCGTTCTGATCCGCGGGAGCCTCATCGGTGCGGTAATTGGGGCAATCCCCGGCGTGGGGTCATCTGTCGCGAACCTCGTTTCTTACGGAGAGGCAAAGCGTACCTCGAAGACTCCCCAAGCCTTTGGTAAAGGCGCGCCAGAGGGCGTGACCGCGGCGGAATCCGCCAATAGCAGCTCGGAAGGCGGGTCAATGACCGCGCTGCTTGCGCTTGGTATCCCCGGTGGCGCTGCCACTGCAGTGCTGCTCGCCGCGTTTTCCTTTCACAACATCATTGGTGGCCCATCCTTTATCCGCAATCAAACCGACATCGTCTACTCAATCATCTTGGGTAATCTGGGGCAGGTGGTGCTTCTGGCAGTGATAGGCCTGCTGATGCTACGCGTGCTTGGCATGGTGGTGCGGGTGCCGCTGTCTTATCTGGTGCCCAGCGTTCTGGCGATGTGTGCCTGGGGTGGCTACGGGATCACTGGCACGATTGCGGGGCCCCTGACGGTTGCGGCCTTCTCCGGGCTTGGCTGGCTGATGCGCCGGAGCGACTATCCGGTCGCGGCCACGGTGATCGGCCTACTGCTCGGGCGGATGATGGAAGGAGAACTCGTGCGCACGTTGCAGATCTCGGGCGGTCACCCGATGAATTATCTGCTGGAACGTCCGATTGCGCTGACGCTTTTTATCATCATGATCCTTGTACTTGTCGGCGCGCCGGTCCTTAAGGCAGTGCGCAAACGCAAACAGGCCTCGGCAGAACACACCTCATGACACTCTCACCTCTCTCCCGCGGCACTGTCACACTGATTGTCGGCGCGGCGGGTGGACTTGCATTTTTTCTGCTGAATCTGCCGCTCCCCTGGGTTTTGGGCAGTCTCGCGGCCTCTGCGCTCGTGACCCAGATTTCAGGCTTTCAGCCGACATTGCCGCCGAGTTGGCGCAGCTATGCGATGGTGGCGATCGGCACGATGCTTGGGACTGGCTTTACGCAGGATGTCGTCGCCCGTTCCGGCACCTGGGTGTTCAGTCTGTTCGCAATGTCCCTGCTGTCCTTGGGGTTCGGTGTCTTTGCCTATGTTATTTTCCGGCGCTGGGGCGGAATGGACCGCAACACGGCGCTCTTTGCGGCGATGCCCGGGGGGCTCTCCGTCGTGTCGATGCTGGCCGAAGAGTACAAGACCGAGGTCAACCGCGTGGTCCTTTGTCATACTGCGCGGCTGGTCGTCCTGCTGGTGTCCGCGCCCATCGTGATCCAGATGATCTCTGGCATAGACCTCGCCGATGCAAACCGTGCCGCCTATACCCATCCCGAGGCGATTGATCCGCTAAACCACAGCATTCTCGCGCTTGCCGCGGTCGCAAGCTGGTTCATTGCAAGCCGGATCAGGTTTCCGTCGGCAATGCTGCTTTTGCCATTGCTGACCTCGGCATTGCTGCACGCGACAGGGCTGCTGACTGTCCATGTGCCGCTCGTGTTGTCAACGCTGGCGCAGATTGTCATTGGGGCAAGCGTTGGCGCCCGTTTCGCCAGCTACACTATGATCCAGATCTTCCGCGACGGCTGGCTTGCGGCCCTCGTGGGCGTCTTTCTGGCCGTCGGCTCGCTGGCGGGCGCAGTTCTTGTGGCACCGCTTGTCGACGGCGAAATTGCCCCCCTGTTTCTGGCATATCTGCCCGGTGGCGCGCCCGAGCTCGGGGTCGTTGCACTGGCACTCATGATCGACCCGGCGATGGTCGCCGCACATCATGTGCTTCGGGTGTTTCTGATCGTTGCGATCCTTCCTGTTCTTGCCAGCTGGGCGGGGGAGCGCAAGACACGCCAATTTTAGGTTTCAGATGACCGGGCCACAGTGGGCCTAGGCAGGCTTTCACTCCGGCTCACTTGTATAGAGCCGCCATGCCTTTGCGGAGCATCCAGTCGTTCACATTTTGCCTCCGTCCTGGCTGTCATACACACCGCCGGTAGCCTCCGCGTATGAGAGACTGATTTGAAACTGAGTGAGTGAGTTCAGCAGGTTGTGCTTCTGCTCGGTTGCGAAGCTGAATGGAAATCCCATGGCCATGCCCGTCGCCAACATGACCGGGCAGGCAAGCGATATGCAAGTGATTTGACCGATGCGGAACGGGCGGTGATCGATGCGGTGCTCCCTGCGCGCAAGACAACCGGCAGGCCGCGCACGACAGGCATGCGCGATGTCGGCGATGGCATTCTCCGCATCGCCAGTACCGGCTGTCAGTGGCGGATGCTACACAAAGCCGATCGCGGGTTTCGCATCGGGTGCTGACCACCGGGCCCACAAGGGCCTCAACGAAAGGATCGAGGGCAGTCACAGGCCGACCCGAAGACGCGAAAAATCATGAGACGGTACAAGTCCCCTAGGCAGGCGCAACGTTTTCTCGCAGCCCACGATCAGATCAACACCGTTTTCAAACCTCGCCGCTATCGCCTCGCCGCCCCGTCCTATCACCACGCTCGGGCAGATGCATTCGAGCCATGGGAAGACTATGTTCTCGAGATCAGGCCATGAGACGGCAACCGTCAGGAGCCACAGCCTTATCCTGACAACTTGGCAATGCCGACCAGTGTGTCAAATGAATTGGTCTACTCTTTTTTCAGGTGATCGATCTTAAGAAGGCCTGCCAGCTCTTCCTGCGTCGGGAAAGCCGCAACTGTCCCGAAACGCGATACGGTGATAGCTGCGGCATTGGCGGCAATCCCAAGGTCACGGGCATCAATCCTGCTCTCCCTCAACAAGGCAGATCCGATGGCGACGCTTTGGAACGTATCGCCCGCGCCAGTGCTGTCCATGACATGACAACTTCGGGCAGGCACGGAAACGAGACCATCCTCTGTACCAAGCAGTGCTCCGCGCGACCCCAGTGTCAGAACGACTGTGCCGATCCCCAACGCCAGAAGTCGCGTGACTGCAGCTTCATCCTGCGTGCCAGTGATCTGCTCGGCCTCGTGCTCATTCAGGAAGAGAATGTCTAGTCCTGGGAGCAATGAGGTTATCATGGCATCGAAGGGCGACGGGTTGAGCACGATGCGCACGCCCTTTCGGCGGGCCTCTTCCATGATCCCGGCAGTCGTGGTCAAGCTCAGATTACCTTGCAGGACCAGCATATCGCCCCGCGTGGCATCGGCGATCATCGGCCTTACATCCGCAGGCTCTAGGCGCCGAGCACAGTCAACAGTCGTGATGTTCGCGTTCCCACCTGCAGCATCCTTAAGGACAATCGTGCTGTCGCTCGCGCAATCAGGAAGTTCCAGCAATCGCCCAATGACCGGTTCGCGTTCAAGCAAGTCTCTCATCTGCCTGCCCTGAACATCCGCGCCGATCCCGGCGACAAGGATCGTCCGGATGCCACATCTGGCCAACACGATTGCCTGGTTTGTTCCCTTGCCGCCCAGATCACTTGAGACTCGGACTCCGAAGATCGAAGCACCTTCGCGGGGCATCTGATCAATGGCGAGGGTCTGATCCATCGCGATATTGCCGACGACAAAAACCTTCATTCTGTTTTCCTTTCCCCAGGCATGCCCAACTTTTGGGCGGAGCATCAGCCCGATCAGAATATTTTTCATGAGCTTGATTGACAGAATCAGAAAAGACAATTGTAAAAGGGTTTAGTAAAGCCATTTACTTGATCGATACTTGACTATGAACACGAAAGCCAGAAAATGAAATTGCGGCACAGTCTCAAGGATGTAGCAACGGAAGCGGGCGTTTCGGCGGCCACGATATCGCGCTATCTGAATGGCTCTCTGGACCTGCCCGAAGCAACCCGTACACGCATAGACGCCGCCGTCGAAAAACTCAGCTACCACCCTAACCCGCATGCACGCCGGCTCAGCCTTGGGCGGTCGGACACAATTGCCCTGATCCTGCCAGATATCGCGAACCCGTTCTTTGCAAAACTCGCCGCAGCGATCGAACTCGCCGCGGCCGCCCACAAATCGATGGTCCTCCTCCATGCGACCTTCAACAAAAGTGAGCGAGAGCTGGCCGCTCTGAAACGTGCCGCCCAGAACCGTGTCGATGGCGTTATCTTTATCACCAACCGCTCCCCCGAGGCTCAGGTCGCCCAAGAGCTCAACGAATTTACCCGCGCCGTGATCCTTGACGAAGATGTGCCTGGCGGTATGGCGCCAAGGCTCTTGTGCGACAACGAGATGGGCGGCGTCCTCGCTGGACGACACCTGCGTGAAGCAGGGCATTCTCATATCGCCTATTTCGGTGGTGGAAGCGATCTGCATAGCACCCAGACACGTCTGGCCGGCCTGCGATTGGGACTGGCGGAAAATAGTGAGACAGGGATAGAACCGACGCTATTCGTCGGTGATCACTCTCCCACGTCAGGTCGCGAACTGGCCAAGCGCTTTCTCGCCCAGGCAGATCAGGAAACGGCGATCTTTTCGGGCTCTGATGAGCTGACCGTCGGAACCATCGAAGTCTTCAATGAACAAGGGGTGCGCATCCCCGAGGACTTTTCTCTCATCAGTTTTGATGATGCCCGGTCGCTTCATCTTTTCGCGCCTCCAATCACTTCGGTCCGCCAGCCGGTCGATCAGCTTGGCGCGCGCGCCGTAGACATCCTTTTCAGCGATACTTGGGATCAACCCGATTTCAGATCCCTCATCGAACGCATGCCAGTGACCCTGATCGAGCGCAGCTCGGTTACGGCACCGGCCAAAAACAAGAACCGGATCTGAGACCGGACGATCAAGAAACTGCCCCCAACCCAACGGAGATGACAATGACACGTTTCAGAAAAACCGCTCTTTTGTCGGCCACCGCAGGCGCATGCCTGATGGCGACATCCGCATTTGCCGAAACCTTCGCGCTGGTGCAAATCAACCAGCAGGCCCTGTTCTTCAACCAGATGAACGCTGGTGCCACAGCCGCGGCAGAGGCCGCAGGTGACGAGCTGGTCATCTTCAACGCCAACAACGATCCAGCCGCACAGAACAGCGCGATCGAGACCTACATTCAGCAAGGTGTCGACGGCATCATCGTTGTCGCGATCGATACCAACGGCATCATGCCCGCCGTTCAGCAGGCGGCTGATGCAGGCATACCCGTCGTCGCCGTCGACGCCGTTCTGCCGGAAGGGCCGCAAGCCGCTCAGGTTGGTGTCAACAACAAGAGTGCTGGAGCCGACATGGGGAAATTCTTCCTCGACTACCTGGCTTCTGACATGGGCGGAACGGCCAAGATCGGTATCGTCGGCGCGTTGAACTCGTCGATCCAGAACATCCGGCAGGCGGGCTTTGTCGAAACCATTTCAGGCGCCGAAGGCGTGAGCGAAGCCGGTGTTGTGGATGGTCAGAATGTTCAGGATCTGGCGCTGTCCGCAGCCGAGAACCTGATCACGGCCAATCCAGACCTGACTGCGATTTACGCCACGGGTGAACCCGCGCTTCTTGGTGCCGTCGCAGCTGTCGAAAGCCAAGGCAAACAGGACAGCATCGAGATCTTTGGCTGGGACCTGACAGCTCAGGCGATCCGTGGCATCGACCAAGGCTATGTCGCGGCCGTAATCCAGCAGGACCCGGCAGGCATGGGCGCCGCAGCGGTTGATGCGCTCAAGACCCTCAGCGGCGGTGGCAGTGTCGAGTCCACAATCGCCGTGCCGGTCACCATCGTTACCGGTGCCAACGTCGATGACTTCCGGAGCATGTTCGAGTGACATCCACGCCAGCACACCACCTGGCCGAACCGTCGGAGGGCTCTGTGCCCTCCGACACCGCGGCCGCCCCCGTCCCGCGCATCTCGCTACGCGGCATCCGCAAGACCTTTGGCTCTATCGAGGCGCTGCGCGGTGTCGATCTGGACGTCGCACCTGGCGAATGCCTCGGGCTTATCGGCGACAATGCGGCGGGCAAATCCACACTCACCAAGATTATCTCGGGGACATACATTCCCGACAGTGGCACCATTTCCATCGATGGAGAGCAGGTGCGCTTTTCCAATCCCGCAGACGCGCGCGCCCGGTCCATCGAGATGGTGTTCCAGGACCTGAGCCTGTGCGACCATATCGACGTGATGGGCAACCTGTTCCTGGGTCGCGAGATGACGAACTGGTCCTTTCTCGACAGTGCCCGGATGCGTGCCAAGGCGCGCGACATGCTTGATGACCTCGACATCCGTATTCCCAAGCTGAACGCCAAGGTAGCCCAGCTGTCCGGTGGCCAGCGGCAGGCCATCGCTATCGCCCGTGCCGCATCCTTCAACCCGCGCGTCCTAATCATGGACGAGCCTACCTCGGCCCTCGCCGTTGCTGAAGTCGAGGCCGTGCTGCGCTTGATCAACCGGGTCAAGGCCCGTGGCGTGTCGGTCATACTGATCACCCACCGCCTGCAGGACCTTTTCCGCGTCTGCGACAAGATCGCCGTCATGTACGAAGGCACCAAGGTCGCTGAACGCGAGATAAGCACCACCAGCCTTGAGGATCTCGTCAAGCTGATCGTCGGCAAGGGAGAAGAGATATGAGTGCAGCCTACACCGAACGCGGACAGGGTTCCACCATCGCGGACTTTCTGAGCGAACATGCGCAGGTGCTGTCCATCGCCTTTTTCTTTGCCGTCTGCGTCCTCTTCTTTTCGCTCGCGACCGACGTGTTCTTCAGCGTTGGCAACATCCTCAACATCCTGCGGCAGGCGGCCCCGATCCTGATCGTCGCGGTGGCCATGACTTTCGTCATCATCACGGCCGGCATCGATCTTTCGGTCGGTTCTCAGGTTGCGCTGATCAATGCCTCTGCGGCGATCATCCTGTCTTTCGGGGTGCCGTGGCCTATCGTGGTTCTTGCCATGCTGGCCTTTGGTGCGCTCATCGGTCTCGCGCAGGGCTGGTTTATCGCCTATCAAGGCATTCCGGCCTTCATCGTCACACTTGCGGGCCTGTCGATCCTGCGCGGCTTTGCCCTTTACATGACGCAAGGCTACTCTATCCCGATCAATGATGTGCCGGGGTTCTTTGCTCTTGGGCGCGGCACTTTGTTGGGCTTTCCGGTACCTGCGGTCATCGCCTTGCTGATCGCGGCTGTCGCAGCCATCGTGATCAGCCGTCAGATGTATGGCCGTCAGGTCGTCGCCGTCGGTTCCAACCCCGAAGCGGCACGGCGGGTCGGCATGCCGTCGAAATGGATCATCGCGTCTGTCTACATGCTGTCAGGCATCGCCTGCGCCGTGGCCGGTTTGCTGATCGCGGCTCGGCTCGGCTCGGGATCGTCCAATGCGGCGGTTGGGTTCGAACTGCAGGTGATCGCAGCTGTGGTTCTGGGGGGCACGTCGCTGTTCGGGGGACGCGGGTCAATCCTCGGCACACTGCTGGGCACCCTGACCATCGCCGTGATCGGAAACGGGCTGATCCTCATGCACATCTCGCCGTTCTTCACGCAGATCGTGACAGGGGCGATCATCCTCATCGCGATCTGGCTCAACACCCGGATCTTCACCGCTAACTTCAAGATCTCGCGCAAGACTTAAACCGCCAGATACCGTTGCTGCGGTCCTTATAAGGAACCGACTGCAACGGCCACGGAACAGGACCAGACATGCAAACCATCTCCGACAATTCCGCAAACGCCATCGAACAGATTTTTGGCCGCCCGAAGGCCCTGATCGGCATGATCCACTGCCCACCATTTCCGGGGGCACCGCGCTATCGCGGTGAAACTCTGGATCAAATCTATGACGCCTGCTTGCGCGATGCAGAGCGGCTGATCGGGAACGGATTGCATGGCCTGATCGTCGAAAACCATGGCGATGTCCCGTTTTCAAAACCTGACGACATCGGCCCCGAAACAGCAGCCTTCATGTCCATCGTGGTCGACCGGATCAAGCGTGAATTCGACGTTCCTGTGGGGATAAACGTGCTGGCAAACGCCCCGATCCCGGCATTTGCCATAGCACGGGCGACCGGCGCGGCTTTCATCCGCGTCAATCAATGGGCCAATGCCTATGTGGCGAACGAAGGATTCATGGAGGGCCGGGCGGCCGAGGCGATGCGCTATCGGTCTGCCTTGCGCGGCGAGAGCATAAAGGTTTTCGCCGACAGCCATGTCAAACACGGCAGTCACTCTATCACCGCTGATCGCAGCGTTGCGGAACTGACCCGTGACCTTGCCTTCTTCGATGTTGACGCCGTCATCGCGACAGGACAGCGTACCGGCAACAGTGCGTCGATGGAGGAAATCTCCGAGGTCGCAGAGGCCACGAACCTTCCGGTTCTTGTCGGTTCGGGTGTCACTGCAGACAACATCGCGGAAATCCTCACCCTTGCCAGTGCCGTGATCGTCGCATCTTCGCTCAAGGAGGGAGGCGTCTGGTGGAATCCCGTTGACCCCGCCCGAGTACGCGATTTTGTCGCCGCAGCCACACCTGCCCTTGGCGCCTGATCCATGCTGCTTTCGGACAAGATACTGTCGGCTAACGAGGCGGTTCTGGATGAGATGCTTGCACATCGCTTCGTCGCGGATATCCATGCGGATCGGCTCGCGGATGTGGTCTTCCACCGCTACCTGGCCTATGAGGGCAAGTTCGTTACAACTGCCATTTCAATCTTTGCCCATGCGGTCACAAGCGCGCCAGACATAAAGGCGCAGCGTTGGCTGATCGGCGTCCTCGACGCGCTTGCAAATGCGCAGGTCCCCTATTTCGAAGACGTCTTCGCGCGCCTTTGCATCGCTCCGCCCGACCAGGTGCCGCAGGAGGTGACCGCCTTTGACGTCAGCATGCTCGACATCGCTCGAACGGGCCGTTTTACGGATATACTCACGGCAATGTTTGCCGCCGAATGGATGTACTGGACATGGTGCAGCTCTGCGGCAGCAAGGCAGATCAGCGATCCTGATCTGCGCGCCTGGGTCGATCTGCATGCCGATAGAGGCTTTGCAGATCAGGCTCTCTGGCTGAAAGAAGCCATCGACACATATGGCGAAGCTTCGGAGACCAATCGTCTCTCCGCCATCTTCGAGCACGTGATGCGGCTCGAAGTTGCCTTTCACTCTGCCGCTTATGACGCGGCTCCGCTACGCGAAGGATCTTCTTGATGAGCGCCCCCTTTGAAGACACCGTGATGACCGTCCTCGGGCCTGTGCCTCTTGACCGCCTTGGTGTCACCTTGATGCACGAGCATATCCTGAACGACTGCAAATGCTGGTGGCGCGGGCACGATCCCGCGTTCAGCTCCCCTATCCGCGACGTGCCGATCACCCCGGACATGCTGTCACAACTGCGCCACGATCCTTTCGCAAACCTCGAAAATTGCGGCTTGGATGACGAGGCGCTCGCCGTAAAGGAGCTGATGCTTTTTGTTGCCGAAGGTGGTGCCACTGTGGTTGATCCCACCTGCAAGGGCATAGGTCGCAATCCCGAAGCGCTGACCCGCATTGCCCGCGAAACCGGCCTGAACATCGTGATGGGCGCAGGATATTACCTGCACTCCTCTCACCCCGACTACCTTGAGGCCATGTCAGAACGTGACATCACCGATGAGCTGATCTCGGAAGCGCGCGACGGTATCGGTGAGCACAATACCAAAATCGGCCTCATTGGGGAAATTGGTGTCAGTTCGGACTTTACCGCGGCCGAACGCAAGGTCCTTGCCGCATCCGCTGCAGCAGCGGCCGAAACCGGCCTGCCGCTGATGATCCATCTTCCCGCATGGTTCCGTCTGGCTCATGATGTCCTTGATCTCGTTGCGCAGAATGGTCAGCAACTCGATCGGGTGATCCTTTGCCACATGAACCCCTCGTTTAAGGATGTGGCCTACCAGCGAAGCCTTGCCGATCGCGGCGCCTTTCTGGAATACGATATGCTTGGCATGGATTTTTGGTACGCTGATCAGGGGGTCCAATGCCCCTCGGACGAAGACTGCGCGACCGCGATTGCAAATCTTTTTTCTCTCGGCTACGGCGAGCAGATCCTTCTGTCGCAGGACGTTTTCATCAAGATGATGCTCTGTGAGTACGGCGGAAACGGCTACGCCCATGTCCAGCGCCACTTTCTGCCACGCCTGCTGCGCCATGGCCTGACACAGGCCGATCTCTCGATGCTTGTCGTCGACAATCCACGCCGCGCACTGGCGCGCAAAATCATTCCGGGACATCACACATGAAAAAAGTACTTCTCGTCGGCGAAAGCTGGGTCAGCTCCTCCACACATTTCAAAGGCTTCGACCAGTTCGGCAGTGTCACCTTCCACACTGGCAACAAACGCTTCATGGAGGGCATGAAAAACGGCGCATACGCGGTCACCCATATGCCTGCCCACGAAGCCGCCGCAGATTTTCCCACGACGATGGAAGGTCTTGCCGAATATGACGTGGTCATCCTCTCCGACATCGGTGCCAACACACTGCTGCTGCACCCCGACGTCTGGCTGCGCGGCGAACGTGTCGCGAACCGCATAAATCTGCTGGCAGACTGGACAAGGCAGGGTGGCGGTCTGATCATGATCGGGGGCTACTTCTCGTTTCAGGGTATCGACGGCAAGGCCCGCTGGCATAACACCAAGGTTGAAACCGCTCTGCCCGTCACTTGCCAGACCTGCGATGACCGCGTCGAAATTCCCGAAGGCTGCACGCCCGTCGTCAACGCGGCGGATCATCCGATCCTTGGCGGCATTTCAGGTGACTGGCCCTATCTGCTTGGCGTCAACGAAGTGACCCTGAAACCAGAGGCTGACGTCCAGCTCATCCTGTCGCTTCCCGAAGATCAGCGCGGGCTGCCGCTTCTTGCCACCGGTACCTACGGAGCAGGCCGTACCGTGGCCTGGACATCCGACATGAGCGAGCACTGGTTGCCGCCCGCTTTCTTGGCTTGGAGCGGTTACAACACCTTGTTCAGCAACATGGTGGCCTGGGCGGCCGACGATCTTTGAAAGCCGCCCGCTGGAGCGCCCAAACCGCGCTCTAATCTAAGTAATAAATAAATTTCACGGGTGCTGTCATTTGTGGGCAGCACTCGTTTTGCAAGATTCTTCTATACCTCTGCTACTTCAAAACCCGAAAGTTCTCGTGGGTTATGACGCGGAAGTTGTCTGAGACCTTGTCGCGGAATTTCGTCCACTCCTGCGGGATGGTTTCACGCATGAATGCAAGGATGGCGTCGGCGAACTGCTTCTGACTTGGGTAGTAGCGATTGTGGGTCACGTATTGGTGCAGGACGGCCCAAAGTCGCTCAATCGGATTGAGATGAGGGCAGTAGGGCGGCAGCTGAATCAGATGGATACGGCAAGCTGCCCTGGCGAGGAAAGCTCTGACATCGGGCCCTTTGTGGTAGGCAGCGTTATCCCAGATGACATGAACGATGCGCTTATCGGGGTTGCGCGCTTCGATCTTGGTCAGCAGTTGCACGGCGCTGACCCCATCAACAGTTGTGGGCTCGACAAAGGGTGCATCGAAGGTTTCGAGGTTACAGCCCCATGAATGTTCACACGACCGCGCCCTGCCGTGCTGAGAACCGCTGGATTTGTTCCAATCTTCACCCAGCCAAATGCAGGCTTGGTCTGGTATTCCGGATGCACCGCATCCATTGCCCGGCAGGCGATTGCTTGCAATCGCTGAGAGGGGGCGAAGTATACGGCTTCATCTGCCGGTAACTCACGCATCAAGCGTTCATAGGCTGCGATGAAAGCTGTCTGCTTTTCCGCCGATGCCACGCGCGGCAGGGGCTTGGGCTTGCGGTATTCAAAGCCCAGTCGGGCCAGAAGTTTGATGCAGCCAGAATGGGAATAGTGCAGACTGCACTCAGCTGCGAGGTGGGCCCTGATCTCGACCGTCGAGCGACAGAAGCGGGCTTCTAGCCAAGCGCATAACGCAACCTCCTGTGCCTGCGTCATACGGGACTGACCACCCTTCCAGCTGTCGTAGGCAAGCGCATCCCAACCATCCCGCAGGAAGGTTTTATGCCAGCCCCGAATGGTATCGTCGTCCAGATACAGGAAATCCGAAATCTCTTTGCAGGATTTGCCGTCGTCGAGCAGCAGGATCGCATTTGCCCGGCGGGCAATACCGTGGTCTTCGCGCTGGCGACGAACGCAAGCCTCAAGCTCGAGGCGGTCTGCTGAGGAAAGAAAACCGGCGCGGATCATAGGCATAGCTGAATCGTTCCACACCCAGCCGTCAAGTAAACAAATTCGGCTTCCGCAGGACTCCGAGTATAACTCACAAAAGATAACCCAGTCGCACCTTGCGTTTTACTACCTCTGCTAGAGCATCAACCGCTTGTCCCTCGTCAGGAAAAAACCGGGTTGTGGTTGATCCTGGGCAACCGAGCTGACCAGACTCAACGACAAGAGCGGCCCCTCCGAAGAGATCGGGTTGGACTGTCACAAGATAGAACCGGCGGACAGCCCCCTCGGGGTCCGTTCGCCGCAAACGCAGAACGGTGGGAAACATCTCGATCTGCTGCTGGTCGGTCATTCTGACGGGCTCCATTTGGCGCTGTCATTCAAGAAGTGTTCGTAGCGCTGCGTGGTGATCTGCATTTCCTGAAACACTCTCAGGCGCTCGGCGTCAAGGCAGGCGGTATAGAGCGATGCGTCAAGAAAATAACGTTCAAACTCAGCCACTTATCCTGACAGTCAAGTTCGAAATGTGCCCTGTCGGTCACTGCCAACATTCGAGCGAGCCGCAGCGAAGGCCCGTGGCGGGCTCAAACTGACCGATGCTGCGCCATGCGTATTTCTACATGAAGGGCGGAGAACGGACCTTCGCTGCGCCCGCAAACTAAAATGGGGAAGCCGCGGCCTTATGTATCAAGCGCACCAACAGGAATACTAGATTTCCAGCCCGTTGTGAATCACTCTACGGCGCATGGGACAATCAATCGTAATCCACGGACTGATCAAGAAGCGCGCTGAGATAGCAGGCCAGCACAGGGCAGCAATCAAAGCCGCTGATGCGATCAAGGACGACCTTGCCGCCATAGATCGCGCTTTGCTCTTGTGCGGCTACAAGGACGACCCGAAGGGCATCGCACCACGTGGCAAGTACAAGCAGCTATTCGGGCGAAATGAGTTGAAGCTGACAATCATCAACGCGCTACGGGTGGCCCCTGCGGATGATGAAACGATAGCGGCGCAGATCATGGCCGCGAAGGGCTGGGGCGATGATATTCACGCCGATGTGTTAAAGCGGGTGCGTGACGCGCTACAGAGGGCGCAGACGGCGGGGCAAGTGGTGCAGGACTTCGGGCCGGATGGGTGTTTGTGGACAATTGCAGAACGCGCGACCCAGCCTGCTGAAACGGGCTCATAACGCCCTTTTAGCTCTTTGGCTACCCTCGGTGCTAAAATGCAGAGATGGGCCTGTAAGGGGCTATTTGGCGCGCCTCATGGCGAATAAGTCTTGCTATGTCGTTGGGATGATTCTAAAAGTAGAAAGCCACGAAGCCCGGCAAGGCTTCGTGGCTAAAATCCAACGCCGTTACGGGGCGAAAGACTGCATTTTGCACGGACGTTATGTCCATATGTTATCTTTCATGTCAAGTCCTGTGACGGCTCCAAATTTGTGGAGTTGCTATGCGAAATGACAACAGACGACCAAGCAAAAAACTAACTGCGGAAGATGCTAAAGTCATCAAGGAACGTTTAAAAAGGGGAGATATGCAGAGTCGTATCGCCGCTGACTTTGACGTTAACCTTGGCCGTATAAGCGAGATCAATACTGGTAAGAAATTTGCCGATGTTAGGATTTAAGGATTAGGGGGCTTCGGCCCCCTTTTCTTATGCCGCCCGCTGCCAGTAGCCCTTCCAGTTGCGGCTGACCGGTGCGCCCATGGCGTTGCTAACCATGATATGCGTCAGTGTGCCGTTGTCGGTACGGCGGTTATCCTCAAGCCATGCCGCATGGTTCGCGTACTGGTGCAGGTACTGCGGCGAAACGTGGTGGTGCTGACCGTCAACCATGCGGCGCAGGCGGGAAAAGTAGCTTTCCGCCATGTTGGTGTGCTTGCCATGGTCGCTGTAGATTTCCGAGTGGTTCACGCGGTCAACGTTCCAGCCCGCATGAAGCGCATCCCAATGGCTTGCCTCATCTGCTGACATGGTGGCTGTGCGGCTGACGATCTCTTGTGCCAGCGCAACGCCTTCACCTTCTGTCATGGTCACGGTGGGCAGGGTGCGGCCTTCACGCTCACGCATGACGATCACAACGCGGCGTTTGCCGGTCTGGTTCTCTTTCAAGCGGCGGTCTTTGCGGTCTGCCTTGGCATTCTCGGGGCGAACATGACCGCCAAAATAGGCACCATCGATTTCAACGTGACCCTCCAGCGCAACGCCGGTCTGAATTTCCTGCGTCATCGCTTCGCGCAGTTTGTGGGAGAGGACAAATGCGGTCTTGTACTGGCAGTCCAGATCGCGGGAAAGCTGCACCATGGACACGCCCTTGGATGCGTTTACGATGATGCAGATTGCCGCCAGCAGATCCACAAAGTCCATCTTGCGGCTGGCAAAGATTGTACCGCTGGTGACGCTGAACTGATGCGCACATGCCTTGCACTTGAACTTGCGGCGGGTGGTGATCTTGTAGGTTTCGAAGCAGCCGCAGCGCGGGCAGATCGCTTCGCCGTCCGTCTTGGGCCAGCGCATCTCGCAGAACACTTTGTAAGCAGCGTCTTCGCCAGCCTTGTAGATCGCGCGAAGGCTGAGGGTGCGGGATGCTGCTGAGAGAAGGAAGTGCTGTGCCATTTTATACCGTATCCGATGATTACATATCGAATATAGTATGCTGACATACTGCCTGCAATAGGTTACATACTAAATAAGATAACTTTTTAACGGAGGCGATATGCCTACACAGACAGAATGGGAAAAGCAGGCTGCAAACCTGCTCAAAGCAGAGTTGAAGCGAAAGGGCGTGACTTACGCGCAGCTTGTTGAAAGGCTGGCGGGCATTGGAATCAGTGAGAAAGAGGTGAACGTTGCCAACAAGCTATCCCGAGGGAAGTTTTCAGCGGCGTTTATGTTGCAATGTCTATCAGCCGTTGGATCATCGCAATTGCATTTGGATTGATCGCCTGCCTAGGGGCGGCTCAGGAACAACCCACTCCCAAAGATCAGCCAGGGCAAAGCGAGAGCGCTACCAATGCCGGTGACGGTGGCCAAGAAAATCAGTACAAGACCATAGAGCTTACGTCCGCGCTCGACCGCATAGAGGCCGCGATCCGCGACCTGATAGCCGAAGAAGACAAGATAGAGCAGGAGCGCGCCAGAGAGCAGGCCTCCCGCGATCTTAATGCCCAAGAGGGCATGGCGTGGTGGGCGGAGTTGATGTTCTACGCAACTGCTGCGACGGTCGCCCTTACCTTCGTTGCGCTTTTTGCAATCATACGAACGCTGTTTCACACTAAACGTGCTGCTGACGCGGCTCATGATATGGTCGATGAGGCGCGAGCGACTACTACCGCTGCCGAAAGGGGCGCTCTGGTCGCCCGCGAGATAGGCGAGGCGCAGGTCAGAGCTTACGTTTCTGTTGATGAAATATCCATTTCCGAGAGCCCCGATGCACAAGGAAGATATGAGGCTCGTGTTACCCTGAAGAATACTGGGCAAAGCCCCGCTTGGGAGGTGCACAACGAATTGCAGGTTGCCTTTGCGGCAACATTTCCCCCAACCATCATAAGAGCGAATAGCATTCCGCTTCCACCTGTCAAGGCTCAAGCAGGAAGCGCTAAAAACGATATACCTGCGGGGAATTTTCTTCATGCAAAATCGCATACTCCGGTCGGTATGTGTAACCAAAATTCCAAAGATTTGATCGCTAAAGGATATGCAGTTTTGTTCGCTAGAGGGTGGGTTGAGTATAAAGACGTGTTCGGAGGGCTTCATCGAACTGAATATACTTGGCACCGCGATAGAGAAACGATTGATGCGGGCTTCAGCATCGCGGCCTCCGAAAATGGCAACAAATCCACATAGAGCTACCGGAAGGATCAATCTAACCATTGACCGCACCTTTGGTGCGTTTGCTACATAAGGCCGGGAAGCCGAACAAAGCGGCCGCTCGGGGCCGCCGCGCAATATTTTTCGGGGTGCATCTGCAGCGAAGGTCGGCAGTGAGCCCACTTTACCACATGCTGCATCTCGGCGAATGTCTGCTATCGCGGATGAGGCAAGCTGTCACGCGCAGAGCCGAAGCCTTTCACACTGAACGCTCCGGTGAGAGGGTACTACATGAGCCAGCCCTTTTCGGGGCGGATCGTAGCCCTTGCGAAGGCAGGCGCGAACACGCAAATCTCGATTCAGCTGGATGAACCTGTGGACACGGTGAAGTTTGAGAGTTTCTCGAACTTGAGGCACCATATCAGAGGTGTAGTCGGCCCTGACGGTCATTCCCCGCGCCAGACGTCAGATGGCACGCCGCATCTCATTATAGATATGCCGAGCGGTTGATCCGAAATGCGTGATCAATTTCAAACTCGTAAAAATGCTATGCAGGGCATTTCAAAAACTCTCATTTTTGAGCACCACACCCTTCCGCTTTGGGAAAGCTGACATTTATGCAGATGGCAGCATCACGCAATATGGGCTCAAGCAGCCTTGCGGGGCAACAGCATCTGCACCGGCCTCAGCCGATCCGCAGCCCCTGCCATGCCAAAATTGTCACCATTGTTCGCATCTAGGTTACATTCAGCACGCGTAAATCGGCCTTCTTCGCTCCGCGCTTACCCATAATGCCGACAAGACGCCTGAACGTTGGGCATTCCAAGTGCGACGGGGCCGGACAGTCAGCAACATGCCGCAATGTATCTCGAAGTGCGCTCAACTCTCGAATCTGCCGGTCCAGATCATCTGCGCGGTCCTGCAACTCCTCGCGGGGCAGATCCGGTTTCCCATCTCTACCGAACATCCCCGAAATTTCCTTGAGCGAGAACCCCGCCGACTTACCCATCGAGATCAAAGCAAGTTGCAGCAAGACGTCCGGTGCGAATTGTCTTCGAAGTCCGTGGCGACCGATCGAGGAGATCAGTCCGATTTCCTCATAATAGCGCAGCGTCGAAGCCGGAATTTTGGCTTTCTGCGACACCTCGCCAATATCGAGTATCTTCATGCTTGACCTCAAGTTGACTTGAATTCGTAGAGTGACGGCGCACAGCGATTCTGACAAGTGGAGGCCAAAATTGACGTACAAGAAATCACCGCAGCCAAGGACCGCAAGAATTGGCGCATTGCTATGCCTGTCTCTCTCCATGCTACTGGCTTCGCTGGGAACCAGCATTGCCAATATAGCTTTGCCAACCCTCGCACTGTCCTTCGATGCGCCATTCCATCGGGTGCAGTGGGTCGTGATCTCTTATCTCGCGGCCCTCACACTCTTCGTTGTGCTTGCCGGCAGACTTGGTGATCAGTTCGGACGGCAACGGATGCTTGTGCTGGGGCTTGTCTTGTTTTCGCTGACATCCGCGCTCTGTGGCCTGGCGTCCAGCCTCTGGATGCTGATCGCAGCACGGGCTCTTCAAGGCGTTGGCGCAGCCTTTCTGATGACGTTGACCATAGCGCTGGTACGCGAAACGGTTGGTGGCGCACGGGTTGGGCGCACCATGGGGCTGCTCGGAACCATGTCTGCGGTCGGAACAGCGCTTGGCCCATCGCTCGGTGGCTTGTTGATCGGACAGTTTGGGTGGCCCTCGGTCTTCCTTGTTCTCGCACCAATCAGCCTGTTGGCGGCTGGCCTAGCACACAGTTCTTTGCCCGCAGGTCCGCCGAGCGTAAAATCACCACGGATCGGACCTTTCGCGCTGCGTGCAAACGACATCATCCCCCACTTAACCGCAAATTTTCTCGCGGCGAACATGATGATGGCAACGTTGCTGCTGGGCCCGTTCTATCTGGGCTTCGCCCTTGGTCTTCCCCCCGCAATGGTCGGTCTGGTCATGTCGATTGGACCCGCGATTTCTATTTGCACCGGGGTGCCGTCGGGGCGGGTCGTGGATACGTGGGGTTCCCCGCGCATTCTTTTGATCGGACTTCTCGCGCTGGCCGCCGGTTCTTTTGCCCTGTCTGCACTGCCTGTGATGTTCGGGGTCGGCGGTTACATCACAGCCATCGTGATTTTGACGCCGGGCTACCAGTTGTTCCAGTCAGCCAACAACACATTGGTCATGGCAGATGTCCCAGAAGATCAGCGTGGAGCGGTGTCAGGTCTGCTTGGCCTATCGCGCAACCTCGGTCTCATCTTCGGGGCGTCCGTGATGGGCAAGGTATTTTCCTTTGGTGCCGGAGCCGACCACATCGAAAACGCGACGTCGGGTTCGATAGCCCATGGCATGCAGCTTACATTCGTGATCGCCGGGACCTCAGTGGTCGCTGCGCTGTGGTATATGCGTCGTTTCCCGCCAAATCGCGTGGAATACTAGCCGAACAGCGTCAGCAAAACGCCATCGCCGTCATTAACTGCGCGGCAAAGCTGACAGAAAGGTCTCAGTGCCGCCTTGCGGCGGCGCTGCACGAAGTCATCGGCCCACCACCGCCTCAGGGTTGGATGCAGCCGACGGCAGCCTTCGCTTTGCTGCCGGTCGAACGCTCTGCAGCAACATCGTGCCCGTAAGCCGCGTTCTGTGCGTCCGCTTCCGGGAAGCTGGCCTCGGGATGTCGCGCCTGCAGCAGAGCGGTTGCTGCGCCTGGCATAATGTCGTGAAAGGGCTGGCTGCCGTCGGCGGCTCCGGGCCTTTTGTGCCATTATTCTGTAGGGCGGCGCTTGGCCGATTTTGAGCATCTACACCCGTGAATGGTTTTTATGCGACTTCACGATGTATCGCTCCGGCCCCTATCATTCCTCGCCGCTTAGCTTAAGGGAGGGTGGGACGCTACGGAGAATGAACGATGACTACGTTACAGGATGTACCGACACTGATTGGGGCCGCCAAGGCCAAGGCAAAGAGGTCCAAAGATAGAATTTCCAAAATTCGGGAACATTTGGAAGGGCAGCCAGGATCCGAATCTCAGGTTGAAGAGCTTCACGCGGCGAATGTCGAGCTTGAATTGGTTGCGGTTGATATCTTCACTCTTTTCGAGGTGCGCATGCAAAACCACTTTAAACGGGGTCCGTTTTCGCGAAAACTAAGATCAGCTCTTTTAGAAACTGGGCACACTGATCTCGTCGATGGAATTCAAAAATGTTATCTGGCAATCAACGTGCTCAAACACGGAAAAGGCGCGAGCTACCGGGAATTGCTCAAAACTCCGACCACACTTTTTCATGTGAAGCCTGCCGAAAGCACCACGTCACAAGATGAAAACGCGCCTTCAGGCCTTATAGATATTGGTGTGCCGGGCTTTTTTGATGGGCTCGCCGCGACACTTCTTCAGGCTCACCAATTTCTTGAAAATCGGTAGTTTTCCGAACTCTATTTACGAGAAAGATTATGCGGTGCATTGCGAATGCGGCGTCACAAAATGAGAAAGTCCACACATCCTATGTCTGAGCCGTGCATGAAACTTGTGTTGGTCACACCCGAAATTCCGTACAATACGGGCGCTATTGGCCGGACCTGCGTTGCGTTGAACCTCGAGCTGATTTTGATTAAACCTTACGGGTTTTCCCTTACTGAGAAAGCCGTGCGGAGGGCCGGAACGGACTACTGGAAGTATGTTCACCTCAGCGAATATGACAGTTGGAAACACTTTCTGGATGATCGCAAGCCACGCCCCGAAAGCCTATTCTTCTTCGAAGAACACGGCGAACAAACTCTTTACGATGCTGACTATCAACCGGATGCTTATTTGGTATTCGGTTGTGAATCAAAAGGCTTGCCATTGGCGATACTCAATGGGATGGAAGATCAGACATTCAGTTTGCCCATGCTCGATTCACGCGTTCGATCGCTCAATCTGGCAAATGTAGCTACAGCAGTTATCTATCAAGCTATGCGCACTCAGCTAGGCGGCTGAAAGCGGCGATTGGCGACATGGTTGACTGTACCTGCAAAGTCCGCAGTGCTGCTGGTTGTCTGTGATTGGATGATGCACTTGCTGCGAACGGTAGCTCCCGAGCGCGGCAGCGCAGCGTAAAAACTCCGCTACGCAAAATCTCCTCGGAAAATTGGGACGCTGTTTTTGCTATTGGTCACTTGCCAAACACAGTTTTCAAAAGAGCGCTTTTGCGGTACGTTATTCTGGTGAAACGGCTCGGTCGGGGGGGAGATGAGTTTTTCAACGGAATAAGCTGACTACGGATCTCGTTGCTGCGTCTGGTTCGAGGGTCTGGGGAGCTACTGTGATCTTCCCTATTCAATGGTGTCTCTCGCTCCGTATACGTGACAAGTTCACTGGACCGAGATTGGCTGAAGCTGGACGTCGGTGTCGAGCTTTAACCCGGCTTATTCATCCAAATCATTTCGTCAAGGTTGCGTGCGCCTGAAAGCGGCGTAGAATCAGGCTGTTGAGACAAAATCCGCAGCAGCCACGGACGAACGCATGGGTGAAACGTTACGACCGGTCGCGACCAGATTCAACCGCTCTCTGACGATCAAAACGCGGGCGGAAATGTTGACCGGCGACCCCGGCGCAGTGCTGCTTCGGGAGGTGCTTGACGCCACCGGTATCGTGCCGTGGATGGCGGCGCGGATGAAGGACGATCGCCGCTAGGCCGATGTAATCCACGATCTACCGTCTCTGGTGCGGACCATGTTGCTTTTGGTGGCGCAGGGTTCCCGCCGAACATGGCGTTCGCTGCGCCAGCGCCATCCAAATTTTTGCAATGGCAGCGAACGGCAGAAAGGTCCGCTCACCGGACCCTGGTGCAGGGCACAGCGAAGGTCCGGTCCGAGCCCTCTTTACCGAATGCCGTCCCGCAGCATTCTGCGAGTGCAGAAAATCCAGCCTGTCGCGAACGGCCCACAGCATGCGTAATTGGGCTGCCCCTATTCAGAGGTCGAGCTCCTGTTAAAATCACAGTCAGACTGTGAACAAGGGAGATGAATGATGGAATATTTTGCCGGTTTGGATGTGTAACTTCGCTCATGTGCCATCTGTGTCGTCGATGCCAAAGGCAAGGTGATGCTCGAAAAGGAACTACCCTGTGAAGTTGGCGATATCGCCGATTGCCTGAACAGCTCCGGTTACCTGACTATTATAGCGGCGAATGTCTGATGGCGCTCAGGTTCAATTAAGCCTGCCAAAGACGTAAAAGATTTTTCCGAGAACTTCTGTCACATCGAGGTTTTAATTCTTACTCATCAGGACACGCAGAAACGACCAAAAAAGACCAAAGCTCCGCCCTCTATGTGAGAAGCTGTGTGAGCGCGGTGGTCAGATCAGCGTCTCTGAACGGCTTGTTAAGTACGATGTGGTCACGAAAGCCCTCCCTCATCTCAGGTCTGTCATTTCCGGTGCAGAAGATGAAGGGGACGCCGCTTTTCAACAGAGCGTCGGCTACGCTGCTGCTGTCGTCTCCACCCAGGTTCATGTCCAGCGTCGCTGCGTCGAAAAATTCAGATTCGATGAGAGAAACTGCCTTTTTGACCGTGGCGGCGCTGGTCACTGACCGGCATCCGAGGTCTTCCAGGATACCCTCGACCATCATCAAGATCAGCATCTCGTCCTCGACGACGAGGATGCGGCGACCGGACAGCAATTCACTCATGGTCGGACACGGGGGCGGGTATTTTCATCGTGCAGACCACCCCTTCAGTACGATAATCGAGTTGCACCGTACCATCCAACTCATGCGCAAGGCCTCGTTCCAGCACATGCGAGCCGAACCCTTTGCGCAACGGCGATGTCACAACCGGTCCTTCCTTTTCCGTCCAGATCAAAACCAGCCGCCGACCCGTTGGTGATGACTCGACCGACCACTCGATCCGGATCGATCCATACTCGTTGGAGAAGGCCCCGTACTTGATGGCATTGGTTGCCAACTCGTTAAAAGCGATGCCAAGTGCCAGCGCCGCTTTTGGTGCGAACCGGATGTTCTCGCCGCTGATCGCGACGCGTCCAGACCGTTCGTCAAGCCCGCCAAACGGCTCCAACGCGTCGCGGAGCACATCCAAAAGACCGGCGCTGTGCCATTTCTCGCGGCTCAGAAGATCGTGTGACCGGGAGAGGGCAAACAGGCGGCTTTCCACGGCTTTCCGCATCTCCTTCGGGTCGGCGTTCGCCCGCGCCGCCTGCGACACGATCGATTGAACGGTCGCCAGGGTGTTCTTCACGCGGTGGCTCAGCTCATCGATAAGCATCCGGGAATGGGCCTGTTCGTTCTTGTAAGAGGTCAGATCGACGAAGGACGCGAAGTACTGGATTATGTCGCCATCATCGTTCCTGACCGGACTGACGAAGAGGGTCGCCCAGAACTTGCTGCCGTCCTTGCGGCGGTAGTGGATTTCGAAATCGACCTCAGACAGCCCTTCGAACGCCTCGCGGATGAGCGCCAGCGCCTCTTCATCGTCAACATGGGCCATGAAGAAGTTGAAGCTCTGGCCTAGAACATCCTCGCGGATATAACCGGTCAACTCGAGAAAGGCGTCGTTGGCAAAGATGATCGGATGATCCGTTTCGCAGGCATCCGCGAACACCATCGCCATCCGCGTCGTCTCGGCTGCGACGACAAACGGCCCGAGGTCGTCCTGAAAGCCCTCGACTTTGCCTTCGGCAGACTTCTGATCTTTGGACTTGCTGTCGTGGTTCGGCACTTGGAGATCCCCCGTGAAAGCTTGGCCGAAACCCGCAAATGCGGAACACCTGTTGACCGTGTCCTTGGTCGAGTAAAACGAAGGTCGACTCAAGTTTTATTGCTTTGATCATTGATTGCCAGCATCAGCGCTTCGCAAATGGAAAGTACGGCCATACCGCAATATTTTCCCTTGTCGGTTGCAGCGAGATCACCCTTCATCCTGGCCTCTTCCATCATTGAATGAACGACAGAAAAAATTGGTACCCTGCCTTTGACTTCCAATGTCATGAACCGGTGTCGGTTGATTTGATCTGGATCAGTGTCGTTGACTTATCAGGTTGGAATTTCTGATGAGTGCCAGCCCCAGATAAGGTAGACCCCCGTCAGCATCACGTAGGCCGCGCCGAAAACGGTACCGCCAACCAGCGTGGGGACGGGGCCAAGTCCGAGGCCGACCGACAGGATGCTGGCCGCCATCAAGCCTAAAAAGGCCCAGTGAACGCGGTCGAGAACAAACTTTCCGACGAGTGTTCCTGCCAAGGCTCCAACAAGCCCACCGACACCGATACAAGTCCAGAGAAGGCCAGTTCCGGTTGTTCCCCAGTCCAGCTGGTTCGCGACGAGCTGGCCGCCGAAGGACCAGAGGGCCGTGCTCGCGGCCCCCATCAGGAGAGATGCCGAGATCAGTCGTAGGACCGGCCCCGTCATCGGGGGCAGACCACCTGAGCGGCCGCTGAAAGCCGCAAGGAACAGGGCCTCGTGTTGGGCATGAACTGCAAGGACAATATGACCCTCCCGCAGGTGGGCGATCTGACCGCCGGGCCGTTTGTATCTGACGGGGCCGAGATCGCCATTTTCGACCAGTACCGCGACAAGCTGTCGATCAAGGCCCCGGGCTGGCGGCAGAAGGTCGGCAACCTTTCGGGCGGCAACCAACAGAAGATCGTGATCGGCAAATGGCTGTCGATGCAGCCCAAGGTTCTGATCGTGGACGAACCCACGCGCGGCATCGATGTTGGGTCTAAATCCGAGATCCACAACCTTATCCGCGACTTGGCTAAACAGGGCTATTGTCCGGACGGAGTTGTTGGCGCTTGATGCAGCGAAGGACCCGTTCGAGCGCGCGCGATCAAGACGGGAGCCCAGATCATCCGCTGTGACGCTGCAACCACTTTCCGTAATCTCTCAGCCCGTCGTGGATACCCTGGGGTAGCTGCACCGGCGTAATTTGAACGACATAGCATCCTATCCCTTTGGGGGAATTGGCCGGAATTTAGGTGTGGCAAATGCAGCGGCTTCAAGTTGAGCGGCTACGAACCTTGTACCAGAACTGGGCTGAAATAGGTTTTGGTCCGCCCGCCAATTGTGATTGGGTCGATCATCCTGACGCAGGTCTGATAATGCTCTGTCTTGCGGTGCTCATCCAGCGCCGCATCGCTTTCAAAGATTTCATAGACGAAAAAGTTGTTATTGTTCTCGGGGTCATGGAGCAGGTCAAACCGGATATTTCCGGGCTCCTTGCGGGTGCCTTCGCAGTTGATAGTGAAGGCTTCGAGGAATGTGTCCCGCGTGCCGTCCTGAACCTGAATGTTCACGAGTTGAATGAGCATGAGCGTATCCTTTCGAGGGAAGAGGTCAAAGAGTGTCAGAGCTGTGTGCCAGGGGCCTGCCACATGGAGGTGGTGACGCCGGAGGCGACCAGTGCGCGTTGCAGGGCATATGCCTTTGCCCATCGGTCACCGGCGTCGTCGTACATATCCTTCAGCGCGGTGTTTGGCGTGAATTCTCTCTCAATCGCAGACCATGCAGCGCCGGCTTCTTGCAGGGTTGCGAACAGACCTGCGCCTGTCGCCGCTGCTGCAGCACAGCCTTGTGCGGTGGCTTCCTTGACACGGGGCGTGGCGACAGTGAGTCCGGTCACATCGGCAAGGATCTGCGCCCAATGCGGTGACCTGGATGCGCCACCGGCAAAGACGATCCGATCCGGTCGCTTGCCCGTCAGGTCAAACACGGCCTGGAGGTTGCGATGCGCCACGATGGCGGCGTTTTCCTGCAGCGCGCGAAAGATCGCGGCAGGGCCAGAGGCCGTGGGGTCAATCGAGAGGTTGAGAAGCGATGGCGCGGCGTGGAACCATTCACCATAGCGCATCACATCGGAAAAGATCGGTATGATGCCATGGGCCCCCGGCGGCACGTCTTTTGATGCGGCCTCAAGCTCGGTATAGCCTTTGCCTTGGCCGAAAGCGTCCCGGAACCAGCGCATCACCGCACCGGTGAAAAAGCTGATGGCTTCGGCCTGATTTAGGTCTGGTACAACATGCGGATTGATCCGCAGATTCATCGTGGGATCGGTGAGCGTCAGCGGCACATTGACCACCTGTTGCCAGAAGGTGCCGCCCAGAACGGCACAGTCCCCGTCCTGCACGACCCCAAGGCCAAGCGCGCCGGTCTGGCAATCGCCGCCGCCCGCGACGACAAGCGTGCCTGGCGCAAGGCCTGTCGCCTCGGCTGCCGCGTCGTGGACATGGCCGATCGGCTCGCCGGTGTGGACCGAGCGGGGAAAGAGATCCATGGGCAGGCCGACGGTTTCAAGCGCATCTGACAGGGGTTTGCGATCCTTCAGGCCGATCAGACCGGTGGTGCCCGCGTTGGATGGCTCGGAGGTCAGTTCGCCAGAGAGGCGATAAAGCACCCAGTCCGACAGCATCGTCAACGCGCGTGCACGGTCCAGCACCTCTGGCATGTGCGTGCGCAGCCAGATCAGGCGGGGCAGGGCGCCAAGGGCATAGGTCTGGCCGGATCTGGCGTAGATATCCTCCTCCAGCCCGGGGTGGCCCGCCTTGAGGGCGCGCACCTCTGCATCCGCGCGCGCGTCCACATTGGCACAGGCCCAGATTTCCGCACCGCTTTCGTCATGGAGCACGAAGGCCTCGCGCATGGCAGTCGCGCTCACCGCCTTGATGTCTTTGGGATCAACGCTGGTCGTTGCAATCACCTCGCGGCAGCAGCGGGCCAAGGCCGCCCAGTTTCCGGCCGTGTCAAAATCCATCGATCCGGGATAGCGCGGGTCGCTGGCATGCCACCATTCCTGCCCCGAGGCGCCGATTTCCGCGCCCGTTTCGTCAAAAAGCACCGCGCGTCCGCTGCCTGTGCCTGCATCAATGGCCATAAAATACTGCATGTTTCAGCCTTCTGCCGCGTCAAGAAGTGCAAGCGCGGTTGGTTCGTCTGTGATCAGAATGTCGAGAATATTGCCGCGCAAGGCCGCAAGGATAGGGGTCGTCTTGGTCGGCCCGCCGGCCGCGCCGATGACTTTGTCCGAGGCGCGCAGTTGTGTCAGATCGACGCCGACCACGCGGTCATGCAGCGGCAGTGCAATGTCCTGACCATTGCGGTCAAAGAACCGGCAGAGGATATCCCCCCGGGCCCCGCCACGCCGCAGCGGGTCGATATCCCCCGGCGAAAGATAGTCCTGTTTGAAGACGGTTGCGCCCTCGCTTACCCCACCGATGCCCACAAGCTTGTATTCAGCCTCAAGCGCCTTTGTCATGAGCGAGGCGACAGAGGGTTCCTGCATCAGGGCCTTGGCGAGTTCCGGGGTCGACACTACAAGAGGGGCGGGAATGATGTTGACGTTCTTGTGCCAGTTCGCCTCGCGCATCCCTTCGACATAGGTTTGCACGCCGCCGGTCAGCGCATAAAGACCGATGCCACGTTCCTTGGCGGTATATCCAAGCATGCGGACGGAATGGGTGATCGTCTCGCCCCAGCCCACGGACAGGCTGTCGCCCGGCGCCAGCTTTTGCATAAGGTATTGCGCCGCGGCCTGACCGATCCGCATGTTGGCATCTTCGACCGTGCTTTCGGGGATGACGCGGCAATCGCTGAGCCCGAACTGCTGCTTCATGCGGCTTTCCAGCGCAAGACAGCCTTGCTGGCGGGAATTGATGCGCAGCTGGATAAAGCCCGAGGTGCGCCCGACATCGAGCAGGCGCGACACCTTGATGCGCGACAGGTTGAGGATCTCGCCCACTTCGCTCTGGGTTAGGCCGTCATTGTAATAGAGCCATGCCACGCGCGCGAGCAGGGCCTCGTCCGTTTCGTCCGGCGCTGTGTCTGCCATGATTTATCCTCCCGCTCGCACAACTGTGCGGATCATTTAAGTAATCACAAATACATTTGAACAAGTCAATATCTGTATTTACCGGACAAATTTCCGATAATGATAGCATGAATCGGTTGACATGAAGGTAGAGTGGTGAACAAATGAACATGTAATATGCATATGAACGCGACACGGGAGGCTGCGGGAAGATGCATGACGAATGACGTTGAGGAGGCGTTATGGACCCTGTGCTTGCCGAGCTGACCTCTGTTTCAAAGAGTTATGGCCCTGTTTCCGTACTCAAGAAGGTGGATTTCTCAGTGCGTGCCGGCGAGGTTCATGCGCTTCTGGGCGGGAACGGGGCGGGCAAATCGACTCTGATGAAGATTCTTGTGGGGCTGGTTCCGGCAACCGACGGACAGGTGCACATCGGCGGTCAGCCCTTGTCGCCCGTCACACCGGCGCAGGCACAGGCGATGGGGCTCTATCTTGTGCCACAAGAGGCACATATCTTTCCCAATCAGTCCGTTCTTGAAAACATCTGTGTCGGGCTGTCGAAACCGGCCGCCGCCTATCGCGCGCGGATCGAGGCATTGATCGCCCAGATCGGCGTTGCGCTTTCTCCCGACACAAAGGCCGCAACCCTCGAGATTGCGGATCGTCAGATCGTTGAGATCCTGCGCGGGCTGGTGCGCGAGGCAAAGGTTCTCATCCTCGATGAACCCACATCAGCCCTGACCCCTCATGAGGTGGACACGCTGTTTTCCCGGATGCGGGCGCTGCGCGAGTCGGGGCACGGGCTGGTGTTCATTTCTCACAAGTTGCACGAATTGCGCGCCGTCTCGGACAGGATCACCGTCTTGCGCGACGGCTATGTCGTGTTCAGCGAAATGATGTCCGACAGCGCCGATGCCGATATTCTGGCCGCGATGAGCCCAGGCGTGACCGCCCTTGATGCGCGCGTTGCAGGCAAGGCGCAATCCAAGGATATCCTCTTGTCCCTCAAAGGGATGAGCGGCGAAGGCTTTGTCGACATCTCGTTTGATATCCACAAGGGCGAGGTTCTTGGCCTGACCGGTGTGGTCGGGGCGGGCCGCACGGAGCTTGCAGAAACGCTGGTCGGCTTGCGGATGCGCAGTCAGGGCAAGGTGACGCTGGACGGAACACCCTTTGTCGCCAAAAGCCCGAGCGAGGCCGTGCGGCAGGGCGTCGTTCATCTGTCGGAAGACCGCCAGCAATACGGCCTGTTTCTGGACGCGCCGCTGTTCTGGAATACATCCTCTTTTGTCTATGACAGGCTGCCTTTTTTCCTGCGCCCGGGCCGGGAACGCGCGCGTTTCGACAGCTATCGCGACATGCTGGGCATCAAATGCGCGAGTCCCGACCAGCCTGTGAGCAGCCTGTCAGGCGGCAACCAGCAAAAGGTGCTGCTGTCCAAATGTCTGGTGGCCAAGCCAAAGCTGCTGATCTTAGATGAACCCACGCGCGGCGTCGATGTTGGTGCCCGCAACGACATCTACCGCATCATCGAAACGCTGGCGGCCGAGGGCACCTCGGTTTTGCTGATCTCGTCAGATTTTGACGAAGTTGTCCGGCTGTCGGACCGGATTGCCGTGATGGCTGGCGGCTATCTTGCAGGCGCGCTGCCGGGCGGTGCCTCGACCGATGAAATTGCTGAATTGGCCTTTGAGGCCGGGGGACTGGCGCATGCTTGAACGGATTGCCCGCGACCGGATCGCGACACTTTTCCTTGTGACCGTTGCCGTGCTGCTGGCCGTGGGATTGGCGGCGCCGGGGTTCCTTGCGCCGCGCACGGCGTCGATCATCTGGTCGAACGGTCTGGTGCTGATGCTGGTGGCGCTGGGGATTTTCCCAGTCATCCTCACCCGCAACATTGACGTCTCTGGCGGGTCCATTCTGGGCCTGTCTGCGGTGACACTTGGCCTGTCCCTGAACGCGGGGATTGCCATGCCGGTCGCCATTTCCATGGCGCTGGGGGCCGGGATCGCGGCGGGCGCGCTGAACGGTTTTCTGGTGGCGGTTCTGGGCGTGCCCTCGATCGTTGCAACCCTTGGCACGCTTGGGCTGTTTCGCGGTGTGATGCTGATCACAACCGGCGGCGAATGGATCGAGGATTTGCCCGAGCCGCTCAAGATGCTGGGTGCGCGGTCTTTTGCAGGACTGTCTGTCGTAGGTATCGTGGCCGCCGTTGCGATCCTCGTCGTCTGGCTCTTTCTGCGTTCGCGACGCGGACGTTGGGTGATGGTGACGGGCGACAACCGCGCCGCGGCGCGCCACCTTGGGCTGCCGGTCAAACGGATCGAGTTTCTGGCCTTTGTCTGGGCCGGGGTTATGGCGTCCGTGGCCGGGATCACCTTTGCGGCGCAGATCGGGTTCGTGCCCAATCAGGCGGGCAGCGGAATCGAACTGCGCGCCATTGCGGCACTGGTTCTGGGGGGCGTGAGCCTGCTCGGCGGCGTCGGGTCTGTGGCAGGTGTCGTGATCGGGGTCATCTTCTTCACTTCAATCGACACAACGCTCGTGTTTCTGAAGATCCCCGCCTACTGGAACGACCTGATCGGCGGCGCCATGCTCTTGGGTGTGCTGCTGATCGACGGACGCCTGCGCATCGCGCTTGAGGCACGGGATCGCGCCGCCCGCTACAGGCGCGGCGATCAGACATCTTCGACAACGCGCAAGCTGGAGGACGCTGCATGAAACGGTATCTGATGCGGTGGGAGGTTCTTCTTCTCGGGTTACTGGTGCTTGAGCTGCTGGTCTTCGGGTTCATAAATCCGCGCTTTCTGCGCCCAAGTTCGATGTTGTTCGGGACCTCCGATTTCGTGCAGGTCGGCATCGTGGCGGTTCCGCTGACCTTCGTGATCATCGCGGGCGGTATTGATGTCAGCTTTGCCTCTACCGTCGGGCTGTGCGCAATCACCTTCGGCATCGCCAACTTCTTTGGCCTGCCTCTGCCCGTAGCACTCTTGGTGGGGTTTGCGACTGGGGCGCTGGCCGGTCTCCTGAACGCCACGATCATCCGTTTGACGGGGCTGCAGCCCTTGGTGGTTACGCTTGGCTCACTCTACATGTTTTCCGGGGCGGCAACGGTGCTGTCCGGTGTTGTCGGCGCGAACGGGTATGAAGGCATCGGCGGCTTTCCGGCAGCCTTCACGGCGCTGGGATATGCGCAGATCTTTGGTCTGCCTATGCCACTTTTTGTGTTTCTGAGCTTTTCGGCGGTGCTGCTGGTGTTGCTGCATCTGACTCGCTTTGGCCGATTGGTGTTCCAGATCGGTCAGAACGAAAACGCGGCACGCCATTCGGGGATGCCCGTGGCCCGCGTGCAGATGCTGACCTATGTCATGACCGGTGTTGCTGCCGCGCTCGCCGGCGTGATGCTGTCGGCCTATTTCGGATCGGCCCGCGTTGATCTGGGCAGTGCCACGCTGTTGCCTGCGATCACGGCGGCGGTCCTGGGCGGCGCGTCGATCTATGGCGGGCAGGGATCGGTTCTGGGCACGATCATCGCCACGTTCATCATCGGATATCTCCAGCAGGGTCTGCAGATGAGCGGTGTTCCAAGTCAGATTTCCAGCGCGCTGTCCGGGGCGCTGCTGGTTCTTGTCGTGGCCTTGCGCCACGGCGCTGCGCTCTTGCGCGATATTATTCCGGTTCGAACGCGTCAGATCGACTGAGGCGGAACAGAGTTCTTTAGGGAGGAACGACTATGCGTAAGACACTGAAATTTGTGGGCACCGTGGCCGCAGGGCTGATGATGGCGAATGTTGCCGTCGCTCAGGACATAGCCTTTATTCCGAAACTTGTCGGCGTGGGCTTTTTCACGTCCGGCGGCAAGGGCGCCGTGGACATGGGCAAGGAACTGGGCGTCAACGTCACCTATGACGGCCCGACCGAACCGAGCGTTTCCGGTCAGGTGCAATTCGTGAACAACTTTGTTAATCAGGGCTACGGCGCGGTGATCCTGTCATCCGTTTCCCCGGACGGTCTGTGCCCGGCGCTGAAACAGGCGATGGCGCGCGGTGTGCTTGTCATGACCTGGGATTCCGACGTGAACCCTGAATGCCGGTCCTACTATGTGAACCAGGGCACGCCGGACCAGCTGGGTGGCCTGCTGGTGGACATGGCGAATGACGGGCTTGAGGGCAAAGAAAAGGCAAAGGTTGCGTTCTTCTATTCCTCGCCGACCGTGACCGACCAGAACGCCTGGGCCGAAGCCGCCAAGGCGAAGATTGCGGCCGAGCATCCGAGCTGGGAAGTCGTGACGACCCAATACGGATACAACGACGCGCAGAAGTCCCTGCAGACCGCCGAAAGCATCCTGTCCGCCTATCCCGACCTCGACGCCATCATTGCGCCCGATGCCAACGCGCTTCCGGCGGCGGCTCAGGCGGCGGAAAACCTTGATCGTGCAGGCAATCTCACCATCGTCGGCTTTTCCACCCCGAACGTGATGCGCTCCTACGTCCAGCGCGGCACGGTCAAACGGTTTGGTCTTTGGGACGTGACACAACAGGGCGCGATCTCGGTAGCTGTGGCGGCGCATGTGCTTGAAAACGGGCCGCTGAATGTCGGCGACAAGATCGACGTTCCGGGCATCGGTGAAGTCGAAGTCTCGCCCAACTCGGTGCAGGGCTATGACTATGAAGCCGAGGGCAACGGCATCGTGCTTTTGCCGGAACGCACCGTGTTCACCGCCGAGAATATCGACAATTTCGATTTCTGACCCCAACACCTCTTCAAAAGCGGGGGCGTTCGCGCCTCCGCCGATCCAACAAGGAGCCTCCTCATGCAATCTCGCTGGAACGACACTGACGCCCAGAGCTTTGTCGACGCCGCCAAGGCGCAGGGTCAGCCCGCTGCGCTGGGTCTGCGGATATACACTTCGCGTCTGATTGGGCAGGATCCAGACCTTGTTCTGCATGGGGGAGGGAATACGTCGGTCAAGGTTCCAGAGGCAGCGGGTGGGGCCGTTATCCACGTCAAAGGCTCTGGCTGGGACCTCAGCGATATCGAGGCGCCCGGACTCCCGGCGATGCGCCTTGAGCCGCTTCTGGCAAGTAAAGACATCCCCCATATGTCTGACGAGGATATGGTGGCCTTTCTGCGGTCCCATCTGCTGGAACCGTCAGCCCCGAACCCATCTACCGAAGCGCTGCTGCATGCCTACATGCCGCATGCGTTCGTCGACCACACACATGCCACGGCCACACTTGTCCTTGCCGACCAGGCGGACATGCGGGGCGTGGTCCAGAGAATCTATGGCGGACGCGTCGGTTTCGTGCCCTACGTCATGCCGGGCTATGCCTTGAGCCACGCCTGCAACGAAGCACTTAATCGTGATCCAAGCGTTCAGGGGCTCTGGCTAGAACAGCACGGTCTGTTCACCTTTGCCGAGACCGGGCGTGCGAGCTATGAGCTGATGATTGAGTTTGTCACGATGGCCGAAGAGTTTCTGTCTTCTCGTGGAGTGGCGGTGCCGGGACCAGAGCAGACTGACCGCGAGGCGCCGGCTTCTCTTAGTCTCGCTCTCGCTGACGCGCTTGGAGCACATGGCGGCCTTGGCACGGCGCCGGTGCTGGATTTTCGCACAACACCCTCCATCCGGGCCTATCTCGACCGGGACAATATGTTCGAGTTGTCTGGACGTGGGACTGTGACACCTGACCATGTGATCCGGATCAAGCCGTTCCCAATGATCCTGTCAGCTAATGATGCCCGGGACGAGGTCGATGCGACCCTCGCCAAATATGCTGCACGCTATCATGCGTATTTTGACCGCAACGCGCTCAATACGGCAGAGCTAAAAGTGATGCTCGACCCGCTTCCACGGGCAGTGCTGGTGCCGGGTGTTGGGCTTTACGGTGTTGGTAATACAGAAAAGTCGGCGCATGTCGCCGGCGATCTGCTTGAACAGACCACACGGATCGTCAACGCTGCAGAGGATTACGGACAATTCACACCGATTTCCGAATTCGATCTTTTTAATATGGAATACTGGTCTCTCGAACAGGCCAAACTAAAAAAATAAGTTAAAATGGGTCTCGTTTGACGTTGCCCCCAACTTTTATCCAGCGTGAGCGAGACTCCGGGTTTGAGTTTTGCCGATTTGGGCGGGTTGGGCAACGGGGTCTGGCGCGGAGCTTTGCGGATTGCGCAGCGTCAGGCCCCGTTGCGGGGCGAAGGTCTTGGCAAACTCGGCTGGGGTCTGCCAGCCGAGGCGGGAGTGGGGGCGTTCGGTGTTATAGTCCTTGCGCCAGGCGGCCAGCGTCACGCGGGCATGGTGCAACGACGGGAACAGGGTCTCGTTCAGCAGCTCATCGCGCACGCGGCCGTTGAAGCTTTCGATGAAGGCATTCTGGGTTGTGTGATCTACTCTTTAATGCTTGGCCAGTAATTGACGCGCTTAATCTGCACCCGGCCCTCGCGTCCGCAGGCGATGCTCTTTCCGGCGCGGTAAGCGGCAGCAGGCGGCGACGCGCTTCACGAACTACGAAGAGATGGTATCTGGCCATGTAACCTACCTGCGCCGCGACCCGCACATCTTCACGGAGCGCTCCGCTGCAGATCAAAGAATACGCTGTTATTTCATGCGAGCTTACAACCAAAAGCTTCCATGAAATGGTCTCAAAAAACATGATGAACATTCGGCGCCCACGGTGAGGTGAATTCGGGAGCGCCGAAGATCTGTGGATCACTTGATTAACATGCTTTCAGCTGGCGTGCCTGCATCGACAGCCTCTTGGAACCAGTTCGGCTTGCGACCACGACCGGTCCAAGTCAGAGCAGGGTTCTCCGGATGCTGGTACTTGGGGGCTGAAACAGTCGCCTTTCCCTTGGCTTTGCTATCACCGGTCAGCTCAGCGATCGTAAAGCCCATCTCACGGGCTTTGGCTTCTACCGCTGCCAAAGCTTCGCTTTTCCGCCGCGCCTCAAAGTTTTTGATTGCCTTGGTAACATCCTTCTCAAGCTGCTTCAGCTCGTCGAGCGATAGTTGGTCTAAGTCTACTCTTGCCATTGGGCTTCTCCTGGCCGTTGTTTATACTGAAGCCGTTGTATCTTAAGAGAGAAGTGGGCGCCAGATCGGTCAAAAGTTAGGCGAAAAACTTTTGAATCTGATAATTTTCATTATGTGATCAAGCGAGTTCAAAGTTGGGCTAGTTTGGCAAGAGTCTATTGGGACATTTCAACAACTCACAGCACTCGTTGGATAGCTTTATCCAAAACTATGAGTCATACCAGCGTGCTCAGAAGTTTGCGTCAGAACCCTGCCACGATCCGGCACTTTATCTTTTTTCTACGCATTCAGACTGGAGGCTTACGGTGCCGCAATTCAAAGGGAGGGACCCCAGGATTGTGTTCCTGGGGTCCCGTACCGTCAGATCAATCAGAACCGGAGGCTGAAGTCTGCCTTGAGGCCGTTACTCGACATGTCGTTAGAGAACTGACCTTGATAGGAGACGCCAAAATCAGTGTTGTCGCTGATCTTTATGTCGACCCCAAAAGAGATCCGGGCTGCATCGCGGCCAATCGGTGCACCTGCGACCAGGAAGCTTCCACCATTGGCAAAAGCCATCTCGCTTTCGGGTGTCGCATCGCCAAACACATGCTGCCAGCTGGCCATTGCGTTCCAGCGCAGCGCGGTCTTGTCCTGATCAAAGTTCCCTGACGCCCTGACACCTGCAGTCGTAAAGGTGGCTTCGGATGTGTTGTCATCGGCCGAAAGTGCTGCCGCTCCACCATTTTCCGAGAAGCTGTCCGTCGAAAGAATGGCATGCGATAGGTTTGCGAAGGGCGACATCTGGATCTGATTGCCGAGCTCCAGAGCATAGCTGGCCTCCCCAAAGAACTGGGTCAGGCCAGAGTCATAATCGGCCTTCAGAGTGTCGGAGAAGCTGCCGATGTTAACAGACCGCTTTGTTTCCAGCTGGTTCAGGCTGTATGCTGCGCCTGCCCTGAGCGAGAGTTTCCCGATCTCGGTGCCGCCATAAACGCCGACATGATAGCTTTCGATGTCGACCGATCCGGTGGTACGATCACTGTCAACTGAGGATTTTCCCCAGCCGGTCAGGACACCAAGACGCAGATCGCCGGATACAAGTCCGTCAGCGCCAAAGAAGACTCCGCCGCCGTTTACGTCATAGGACGCCGCATTGTCATCGCTGTCAAACTTCGTGCGTGCGCCGTAACCAGAGGTCCAGACGCCGTCACCCTGAGAGTTCAGACGTTCCAGAGCCATGTCGCTGACAACGCGGGAATTGCCGAGCAGAGCAGATTGGGCGCTGGCATGCTCTTCCCCGGAGACCTGATCGAAAGCCTTGCTCGCCGTTTCATCATCGCTGAAAAGGAAGCCATTGAACAGAGACAGGCTGCCGGATCCCGCAGTCTGATCGAGCAGGTCAAGCGCTGCGGCGGCAGCGCGCTGGTTGTTTGTCTGCGCCGCAGCGGTAAAGGAGCGGGCACCATTCGTGGTCAGCTGCAAGGTCACGTCGGTCGAGGTGTAGAAGAGCTGTGACCTGATGAACGCAGAGTCGATCTGCAGATCGCTGAACTGCCCGGTCACATTGTCCGCCGTCAGGAAGGTGTAACTTTGTCCATTGCTGTAGCTGACGTTTGAATCAAGGGCGATCGCGTTGACTGTCGCGCCCTCAATGGCCGCAGTGCCGCTGACGAGGGTGCGGTCCGAGCTGCCATTGTTGGAGAATTCAAGATCATAGAATGACCCCGCCGCGAGCGTCAGATCGCCATTGACCGTGACCGTGCCGATCGACTCGCCGGGCGACAGACGGCCGTCCTTTTTCACCAAGGTGCTGGCCACAGTGCCGTTACCCCCCAGGGTGCCCCCGCTTGCAATATCAAGCGCACTTCCCCAGCTGCCGTTGACCGCAAAACGCCCACCATTGACGAAGGTCGTGCCGGTGAACTGCGAACCGTCGCCGGTGTAGACCAGACTGCCCTCGCCGCGCTTTTCAAAGCTGCCCGTGCCGGACACATCGTTGTCGAAGGTGCTGTCGATAAGGGTGTTCACCACCAGCTGACCTGTGGCATCGACCTCAATATCGCCGGTGCCGAAGGCCTTGCCGTGGGTACCGACAAGCATTCCCCCGCCGACAACCGTTCCACCCGCATAGCTGTTGAGGCCGGTGAGCATCAGCGTGCCGGTACCCAATTTTGTCAGCTTGCCCGCGCCGGAAATATCGTTGTTCCACGAATCGAAGGCATTGAAGCCATCAAGGCTCTTGTCCATGGTGACCGTGACATCGTCCCAGAAGGCTCCGTAACCGTCCGCTGCCGCATAGAGGTTCAGACGACCGTAGCCTTCTGCGTCATCCATCACGGGATATCCCGACGCCAGAGCGGTTGTCGCCAGAATGGCGCGGCGCTGATCCGCGGTCAGATAGGGCATGCGGGTTTCAAGCAGCACCTCAGCGCCCTTGGGGACATAAACCGGCTTGTCGGTGGCATTGATCTGCGTAAACCCATAAGTCAGCCGATCTGCCACATAGGCGGCATTTGCCTCGCGGTCCGCAAAACGGTCGACCGAAAGGTCACCTGAATGGGCCGCGACGTAAAGATCGGACGCCGTCGCGGAATCTGTCTCTTTCATCAGCCAGGCTTGGGCCTGAGTGTAGGCGTCTTTCTTGAGGGTCTGCCAGTCAAAGCCGTCGTCGCCATTCTCACGATTGAGGTTGAAGACGACGGATGCGGTCCCGAGCATGCGCCCACCGATGACATCAAGCGGCGAGTGCATGCCGGCAAGAATGCGGCTGTCACCCATCGAGATCGCACGCGTCACAAGCTCCTGAAAACGCTGCGGCACCATATAGGCCAGGGCAAGGGCATCACGCCAGGCTTCTGCGGTATGGCCGCTCGGGAAACCGCCGTCCTTGATTGGCGTCGTGCTCTTGGCGGGCTCAAGCGTCGGTACGACGACAACATCTCCGGACCACCGCCAGGGGCGGGCGTATTTGAAATACCGCTTCGCAGGCTCTGTCGAGGCGCTGTAACCCATTCGGCCGACGAGTTCGACGGCAAGGCCGAGATCCTCGTTACCTTCCCACCAGCCGGCGCCATTGTTGTTGCCACCATCATCGTATTTTACGGTTGTGGCATCCTCTGCGACGTCGAGAATGGTTGTGAACTGTTTTGTGCCCTTCACCCAGGCATCCTGCAGTGACCCCAGTCCGGTCAACACGCTGTAACCCTTGGCACGGCGGTCATCCAGATAGGCTTCCTTCGCTTCCTGTTCTGTGCGGTTGCGGGTGATGTCAACAACATATTGAATATTGTGGTCGTGCACGGCCTGGTTCAGGATCTTGCCATCTGTGGCGCTGCCCGGGATGCCGTCCCAGTCGGTCTTTACCACTGCGGGGAAGTCACCGACCGCCGGAGCGCTTACATCAGCATCGACATAAGGCGTGCGGGGTTCCCAGATTTCCAGAAAGCCACTGAGCAACCTGACGCCCGCATTGGTTTCCTTTGTTGCATAGCGGGCATCGCCCCGCTCGTTCGTGAAACCGGTGTCCATATAGGCCGGAACGTCTTTGTTTAGATAGGCTTCCTGCGCCGTTCCCACGGCAGGGCAGGCGATAAATACAGCTAGTGCAGTGGAAACTTTCAATTTCGATTTCATGTCAGACACTGTGTGATCTTTCGTCTTTTGGGCATCATTCGAAGATGGCGCTCACAAATTTGTGTTTTTGGGGGATCGTCCGGAGGAAGGCCTTAGGTGGCGTGCGTGACGGTCGCGTGACAAAATCACTCGGAAATCTCACCGGGCGGGCCTTTCCGCGAGCAAATCCCGGATGCCGTTGCGTTAGGTTACTAAATTCAAAATGACTTAATTAGATTATTGCGCCGATCTGCCCCGCTTGCGAAGGATCAGTCGTTGCCAATGAGGCTGGAAAGCCTCGCCCTTGAAAGCGGCATGGGGCTGCTTGACGCTGCGGAGTGATGCGTTCAGGGGCGTTACGCTGAGACGGGGCGCTGAGAAATGGCGCGTCGGCCTGATCGCGTCTTCGTTTCTTTGGGGCTGCGCCGCTTCGGTCCACCAATCCAGCCGTTCCAGCGTGCGGCCAAGATATCCGTCCCACTGCTCCGCATCGCCGCACCATGTTCCGTCTCCGGCCAGAACCTCTTGCAGCTTGGGGATATGGACCATGGCCAAAACCGGCAGGCAGCCGAGTTCGGACAGAAAACCCCGCATACCCATTGTGGCCCTCGCACTGCCCAATAGGTCATGATGGCGGACGGTTTGAAGGGACTCTGTTGCACAAAGTCGTTTCTGAACGGACTCCCCCTTTCCCGAGACGCAGTTATCCCACGGTTTCCGTGATGGGTATGCCGAGCGCAGTGTAGCCGTTCATGACTGCGATACGGACCTGGACACCTTGGACAGGATGGCCCACGCCGTCAGTGTCAGATTTCAGACAAGGTGCAGTCGACGTTGAAAATCACGAAATCCATTGTGTGTCTTTCTTGTCGAGCAGGAGTTCGTGCCAGCCCTCTGGGCGGGGCGTAAAAAGGTAGGGTGTGGTGTTGGCAGGTGACGGGCCATCTGCGGACCCGCCGGTCAACTGGCGTACCGCCCGAATGACGCCGGAATGCGCGACACAGACCGGTGTTTTCCCCGCCGAGCGTTTTTGCGCCTCCGTGATGGCATCACAAACGCGGTCAAGCATGTCTGACCATGGTTCGCCCGTACTCGGCGTCTGATCGCGTGGTGGAATCTCGCTGACAGGGCGGCCCTCGAAAAGACCCCAGTCGCGTTCACGCAATCCCTCCAGAAGGATGGATGTGTAGCCCGGAAACGCCAGACGCGCCGTGGCCTGCGCCCGCTGCTGAGGGCTGGAGAACAGCAAAATGTCGTCCGAAGGCCACGCCCAGTCCGATAGCGCGCGGGCCGAATGAAGGCCCAATTCAGTCAATCGTGCCTCTGTCTTGCCAGCGATGCGCTGATCACGATTGGCATCGGTTTGTCCATGGCGGATCATAACAAAAGCGAGGTCGGGCAGCTTCATAATATGCACCTCCCGTTCAGCAAAAGCTCTGCCTGAAAGCGAGGCTCCAGCAAGTAGTCTTCAGGTTGAGAACAGAACAGAGGCGCATAACGGCGTGCCCCAAGGCGGCGCACCATTGCGATCTGATCGGACAGGGGCGGATGCACGTTCCAGCGCAAGAACTGCCCGCCCTCGGCCGCAATGACGCGGGCATGGGCCGTCATGTGCCCAGTGAAGAGAACCATCGCCTCGTGACCCAGTCGATCAGTATCATGCCAGTCCCTTACGAGCTGCGCGGCCGTACCCGCATCTGCATTCGGTGTGTCGCAAATCAGAAAGCGTGCCGTCGGATCAAACCCGCGATCCAGAAGTGGAAAAAGCTGGTCTGCCATGCGGCTCAGACTACCGCTTTGCAGTGCCCGTTTGATGGCCAGCCTGCAGGTGTCATCAACTGTGACCTCTCCGTGGCGCATCAGATGCAGCGCCAGTTCACCAGCGCGCCCGGAGGGCGGCACAGGAAAAAGGATCTGCCGTCCTCCATTTTCAACAAGCATCTGGTCAAGCGCTGCGGCGCGCTGCACCTGCCGGACATCATCCAGATGATATGAGGAATCGATCAGGGCGGTCTGTGCAGGAGGTGGCGGGTCAAAGGCGAACCATGTGCTTTCCTCGGACCAGTCCCCGGAAAAGAACAGTCCGCCCCCCAGATCGAAATGCAGCCAGACCCCGCCCAGAGCGTGACCGTTGCGCCCGGTTGTGACGGTCACGTCGTCGATGACGGTGCGGCCGCTTTCTGGGAGAACGGTGACATCGCTGCCTGGCGGCAGGGCACGAGCGGTCTGTGCAGTGCAATGTATCGTCAGGCCGGCCGTTACCGCATACGCGGCGCCACCGATGTGGTCGATGTGATCATGGGTTATGAACACGCGCTCTGCACCCTCAAGCCAGGCTGGATTGAACGGCGAGGTGGCTTCGGGGCCAATACCGACGTCCAGCACCCACAATGCGCGCCCAGTCCAAAGACGTATGCAGGCCGGTCCCTTTTCGCCAAGCCCAGAGAGAACCTCGATCCAGGCTGTGGTGAGATAGCTGTCGTCACGCATATGCAAGCACCTTTTCCATCAGTACTGTGCCGTCGGGGTCGCGAAACGCCCAGAGATCCTGCAGCTTGATTCCGACAGTTTCGCCGATCGTGGCCCGCTGGCGGGCAAAAGCCACCAGCGTTTCTCCCGCCGCATCCAAAGACAGACGGAAGCGACCTCCAAGATAGGTGCAGCCGGTGACACGTGCGCGCAGAGGTGCATCATCGCTAAGCGTGATCGACTCGGGCCGGATGCTCACATGGCTGGGCTCTGCCGTCGCACTGCGCGACAGAACCTCCTGCCCAAGCACTTTCAGCATCAGCCCGTTTCTGTCGACCTGCCCGGTTGGCCGCACAGATACGACGGCGCCGTCCCCGACAAACCCTGCAACGAAACAATCGACCGGTTCGCGATACAGCACTTCGGGGGCGGCGAATTGCCGGATTTTTCCGGATTCCATCACCGCGACTCGATCGGCCAGCGCCAGCGCCTCACCCTGATCATGGGTGACGTAAAGCATGGTCGCCCCAGTCCGGCGGTGGAACATGGAAAACACCTCGTGCATGGACGCGCGTAGAGCCAGATCAAGATTGGCAAGCGGCTCATCCAGCAGAACGGCACGCGGATCGAACACCAGACAGCGTGCAAGGGCGACGCGCTGGCGCTGGCCACCGGACAGCTGCGCAGGCATGCGCTGTGCAAAATCGCTGAGGCCCGTCAATGACAGCGCTTCGTTCACGCGCGCCTGACGTTCCACACGAGGGACGCGCCGCACCTCCAGCGGGTAGGACACGTTTGCGGACACGCTCTTGTGTGGCCAAAGTGCATAGGATTGGAAAACGATGCCGATCCCGCGCTCCTCGGGGGGTACGAACTGGCCGCCACCGGCAACACTCTGTCCCCCGATCCGGATCTCGCCCGCGCTTGGGTGTTCAAAGCCTGCGGTCAGACGCAACAGTGTTGTCTTGCCGCAACCCGAGGGTCCCAGCAACGCCACGAATTCCCCAGACTTGATCTGCGCGTTGATGCGATCCAGCGCTGGCGCACCGTCGAATTGTTTGGAAAGGTTGGAAAAGATCAGCTCTGCCATGGGATGACACCTTTTGGAAGACGCTTTGCCCCGGCCTGAACCAGCCCCATGAGCAGAACGATGAGAAGCACAATCGACATCGCCAAGGCCGAGGCCATGACGGTTTCGCCACTGTCTTCGAGATTGTAGATCACGACGCCAAGCGTTTCCGTCCCTGATGACCAGAGCAGCGCCGATACGGTAAGTTCGTTGACCGCAGTCAGGAAAACGAGGATCGCACCCGCGGCTGCGGACGGTGCTGCGAGTGGAAGAACAACATCGCGCAGACGCCGCCCCAACCGCGCACCGACGCTGGCAGCGGCCTCTTCCATGGCCGGGTCAAGTTGCGCGATACTGGCCTGGATCGGGCGCAACATGACCACGAAGAACCGGGCCAGGTAAGCCAGCAGGATGATCCATATCGTACCGTAAAGCGTGAGTTCCGTGAACGGCAGGTTCAGGAAAGTCAGGATGCAGGCAATCGACAGCACGACACCCGGCAAGGCATAGGGCAGGTCAATGAGCGCGTCCAGAATGCGGCTCAGCCGGTTGGGCCGGCGTTGTATAAGCCAGGCCAGAGGCAGGCTGATGAGCAGCAGGATGGTAGCGGCAGAGGTCGCAAGCATCAGAGAGTTGCCATAGGCGCGGCGCGTGCCCGGCTGGATGAGCAGCACTTCCTTCCAAGCGTCAAAGGTCGCGGTGTTGAATGTCAGCGGCACGCCATATGCGGGGATAAGGGATGTCGCCAGCAGCGCAAATAAAGGCAGGGCAAGGATAACAAAGATGAATGCCCAGAGGGCCATTTCGACCGCACCCCGTACACGTCCAAGCGAGAGCGCAAGCGGTGTTCCGGACAACCCGACAAGCCCAAAACCTTTGCGTGACAGGACGGATCGGCTGAACAGAACGCCCATGATCGCAATCGCTCCGATCAGAAGCGACAGAACGGCAACTTCCGGCAGGACAGAGGGGCCCATGCCGACAAGACGCTGGTAGATAAGAGTTGGCAGGGTCGCGTAGCCCGCCGGAATGCCAAGCATCGCGGGAATGCCGAAATTCCCCAAAGCCGTAACAAAGGCCATCGCGCCCCCCGCAATCAGCGCTGGCATCGAAAGCGGCAGCACGATTTGCGCCCAGACACGTAAGGAGCCAGCCCCAGACATCCGCGCTGCTTCGACCAGATCGGCCGGTATCATCCGAAGTCCAGCGCGCAGTGTCAGAAAAACCAGAGACGCATGTTGAATGCCAAGGAGCAGAATGATGCCACCGGGAGAATGAAGTGGCTGCGGGCTGCCAAGCGGCGGGGCCAGCCCCAGCAGTTTCAGCAGCGTCGAAGACGGACCCGCCATCTGCATCCACGCCAGCGCGGTGATCTGCGGCGGAATCATCATCGGAACCATGAGGCAAAAGACCAAAGCTCCCTTGCCCCTAATATCCGTAAGCGCGACGAGAAAGGCAAATGTCGCCCCGATCAGCACCGATAATAGGGTTCCGCCACCCGCAGTGACCAGCGAATTCATCAACGCCGTGCCGGTCGACGGGCGCGTAAGGACCTTGGTGAGATGGTCTGTGGTAAATCCATCGCCAAATCCGATCCCCTCAAGCAGAAGCCGTACAACCGGGCCAAGCGCGATCAGCGCAACGGGCAGCAGAATAAGAGGCAGCAGCCGGTCGAGGGACCGGCTGCTGCCTTTGGCGAAGAACGTCTTTGTCATTGAACGCCAAACACCTCGGCGAAACGCGCCTTGTTGGCATCCGTGTCGGCTAGAGCCTGGGCGGCATCGAAATCCATCAGCTTAATCTCATCGCGCGTCGGGAAACCTTCGGGGCTGGCCACGCCGTTGCGCGCAGGGATGTACCCCATATTAACAACAAGGTTCTGGCCCTCTTCGCTCAGGACGAAATCGACGAATTTCTGCGCAGCGCCCATATGCTCGGTACCCGCCATGATGGCGACCGGTTCGGTCACGTAGGATACGCCCTCTTCGGGAAACACGAATGCGATGGGTGATCCGTCCGCCTTGGCCCGCACCGCCATAAAGTCGACAAGCACGCCGTAAGGCTTTTCACCCGAAGCGACGGCTTTGAAGGTCCCGCCATTGCCCCCTTCTGCGCGGGTGTTATTGGCCGCAAGGGCCTTGTAGTAGTCCCAGCCCAGACCATCGGTTCCGGTAAGGGTGGCGAGATGGATCAAGGCGGCGCCAGAATAGAGCGGCGACGGCATCGCGACAAGATTTGCCATTTCCGGCTTGGCAAGGTCGGCCCAAGATGTCGGCACGATCTGCGCACCGGTGTTGTAGACGATGCCCGTAGTGATCAGCTTGGTCGAATGGTAGTACCCATCGGCGCTATAAAGCGACACATCGTATGCCGCATCTTCAGGCGAGCTGTAAGCCGCAAGCTGACCCGCCTGCGCCAAGCCTTCAAGTGTCACTGTATCTGCGATCAGCAAGACATCGGCTTGCGGCTGGCCCGCTTCGATCTCGGCAGCGACGCGAGCCATCAGTTTGGTTGTGCCATCGCGGACCCAATCGACTTCGATTTCAGGATTGGCTGCCATGAAGGCATCCACGGTCTGCTGGGCGTCTGCATTGGGTTGGGACGTATAGAGCGTCAGTGTTTCAGCGGTTGTAAGGGACGGCAGAGCCAGTGCAAGGGTAGCAGCCAAAAGGGAACGGGACATCAGATTCTCCTGATAGAGTTAATTTTCGTTCGAAAGATCAAATCATCGATTCGACGCTCCTATCGGCTTCCTAACTCCTGCACGTGACAGTAATATTACGAACTAAAGATTAGAATAATTGCCAATTTTATTGGCTTTCTAAAAGGGCATCTGTAAGCTTGCCGTGGAGAAATGAGGGTTCGATCGAAAATGCTACCTAGCGAAACAGAGCGGCGCCGGGATCTTATTGTTAACCTGTTGTCGAGCTATGGAGAGCTGTCTGCCTCTGCCTTGGCCGAAATGCTGGACGTGACGGTTCAGACGCTTCGCGCAGACCTGCGCGCCTTGGATGAGCTGCGGATTGTCCGGCGTCGTCATGGCGGTGCAATGCTGGCGGCGGCTAGCGATAATATAGATTATCAACCTCGGCTGGCCGTCTCGCGAGATGAAAAGAACAGGATCGCGGCAGCAGTTGCCAAAATGATACCGAACGGTGCCACCGTTGCCCTAGGAACCGGCACCACGATCGAGGCAGTTGCGCGCGCCCTTGTCGGGCACGAAGGACTGACCGTCGCGACCAATAATATTCATGTGGTCCTTGCTTTGCGAATGGCGGAACATATCACCATTCTCTTGGCCGGAGGAAAAGTGCGCCTGCGGGATCTCGACCTGATCGGCGCCGAAAGCAGCGAGTTTTTCGGCGGCCTTCGGTTCGATCATGCGGTTTTTTCTGTTGGAGGCGTTTCAGAGACAGGCGACCTGCTTGATTTCAATCTCGATGAGATTCGCGCCCGTCAGGCCATTTCGTGTTGTGCCCGCGAGCGCACATTGGTGATTGATCACGCAAAAATTGGTCGCCTCGCCCCGCACTGCTGGGGAAGCATTCAGGGCCTCGATCGCATCATCTGCGGGGGGCCACTTGCTAAGAGCTTGAAAATGGCCGGAAGAGCGAGTGGGTGCGAGCTCATCGAGCTCTAGGCTCCAGCCGGCGAACCGGCTGGAGCCCGCAACGTCCCGGCCCATCCTCCCTGTCCGATTGGCCCGCGCCCTGTCTCTCCGAGCCAGGGCGTGAACCTACGGCCATGGTTGTCTTATTCCGTGCCGATGCGGCCTTGTGAGTAACGTTATCTGGGGCAGGATGATAAATATCTAAGGTCTGGGCCAGCGACGTGACAGGAATGTCAATTTTGATTGAAGTCTGACAGGAGCAGTGATTGAGCGATCAGCGCCGGACGATCAAACGTCAACGCAACGTGACGACGATCTTCTCAGCAGAGACGCCTGCTTTCTGCGTATCGAGCGCTGCCTGTAGCGCGTCGAGGCCGTCACCAACGATGCGCGCCGCCGGAGCAGGTTTGAGATTGCCATCTCTGAGAGCCGCCGGCAAATACTCCTCGTAGATCGCTTTCCCCACCTCGTTATCCCTCAGCGTCAGCCCGAAAATCTGCTTTGCTGTGACGGTCTCCGGCTTATCCTCCGGGATGGGCAGCGTCGAGGTGACGGTGCGGTTCCCTTTAAGGCGGCTGACGGCGTCATAGCACGGTCCGGTCTCGCCGACTGTGAATATGGCCCCGGCAAGATTATAGCCGTCGAACGCGGCAACAACCGCACCGACAACATCGCAGCGGTGATAGTCGATCACCACACGTGCACCCAAGGCCTTCAACGCTTCGGCGTTCTTTGGCGAGGCCGTGGTGACGACATCGTAGCCCGCAGCGACCGCGAGCTGGATCGCGCAAGAGCCGACGCTGGACGCACCGCCCCAGACCAGGACCGCCAAGCCGGTCTTGCCCGCCCCTATGCGCGGGTGGTTCAGTCCAAGCTGGTCGGTCTGGAACAGACCGCAGGCGGCAGTGCCGATACCGAGAGGCAAAACGCAGGCGTCGGTATACGTCATGCCGTCCGGGATCGGAGAAGCCAAGTTAGCGTCCAGAATTGTACGGGTCTGGAAACCGCCTTTCGCCGGAGTATTTGTCCAGCAGCCGACCGCCTGACCCAGCACCCGGTCGCCTACGGCGAACCGCGTGACGCCGGGGCCTATGGCGACAACCTCTCCCGCAACGTCGTTGCCGAGGATCATCGGATATTGCATCCAATCGCCGACAGGCTGCGCCTGAAGAATCCAGTCGGCCGGATTGATGGCAAGTGCGGCATTGCGCACCGCGATCTCGTTCTCGCCGGGTGTTGTCTCGTCGACCGCCTTGACGCTCAGCGGTGCGCCGGGCGCGGGCTGCCAGGCGGCCATCTGAAGTGTATCCGTCATGGTTTGTCTCCTTGAAACCGTTCGCTACTCAAATAGCCCCCAATTTACACAACAGGAGCCGTGATCGTATCCCGGTATGATCCTTACCCCGCTATACGGACAAGCCAGACAGCGATCTGCACCGTGGCAAACGCCGCGAGCACGCCCGCGACGTCGGTGGCCGGGGTCATCGGATAATGCCATTCGAAAGCTTCAGGTAGGTCACGCAAACTGTATTCCTTGCGTGTTCGATGCCTAACACTCGCTGGAAATCATTTGATAAGGCGGTATATTATACCGGTATCAAGAGGAGGCTGCCGACCATGGCGCGTGACGAGAAAAACAGGCTTGGCAGTTATCTCAAGGATCGTCGCAGCAAGCTCGACCCGGCGGCGTTCGGTTTTCCACTGGCGCGCCGGCGCACGCCGGGGCTGCGTCGCGAGGAGGTCGCGCTGCGTGCCAATGTCAGTTCGACTTGGTACACATGGCTCGAACAGGGCCGTGGCGGCGCACCATCGGCCGACGTGCTCGACCGTATTTCGCGCGCCCTCGTCCTGACCCCGGGCGAGCGGGAACATCTTTTCCTGATCGCTCAGGATCGGCCCCCCAAGGCGAAGTATACCGTGCCAGAAGCAATCTCTGAACAGCTCCAGCGCGTTCTCGATTCATTCGTGTCCAGTCCCGCAGTCATTCGCTCCGCGATCTGGGATGTCGTCGCTTGGAACAGGGCCGCAACGCTGATCCTGAGCGACTATTCCGCGATGGAGCCGGGCGAGCGCAACATTCTGCGCATCTTCTTCACCGACCCCCATATCCGTAACGGGATGCTGGACTGGGAGCAGGAAGCCCGCTTCATGGTCGCCGCCTTCCGGGCCGACGTCGCGCGAGCAGGCGCTTCGCAGGCCACCAAGGAGCTGGTGGCACAGCTCTCCGAGGCAAGTCCCGAGTTCGGGGCGATGTGGCAAGACAACGAGGTCGCGTCCTACGGCGAAGGGTACAAGAACATCGTCACGGGTACCCTCGGGCCGCTGACTTTGGAATATTCGTCGTTCACCGTCGACGGCCATCCGGACCTAGGCCTGATGATCTACACGCCTGCATCGCGGGACATGGCTTCGCGGATCGAGCGGCTGGTAGCCGGATCGACGGATTAGGGACTTCCGGGCGGAGGCTGTGAGGGGGCATACCCTGATAAGGTCACGTATTGTTCGAAGCATCTGATGGATGGAAAGACGTCTCCAGACATCAATGAAGATATCGATGACCTGTTTCACATCCAGACCAAGCGCCATGACCGCCATCCTGATCTCGTGTTCCGCATCCACCCTCTCGGCGCAGGAGACCGACATAGGCCCGCGTGATGTTCCTGCCCGCATCATCCCTACACCGGAAGGCCTCAGCAAAGCCGGAAGGGCGTTGATCGCGCAGCCGTTCTGGCTGGCGTTCTGGAACGAACATCCAGCATCGGCTGATGTCTGGAAAGCCTATGAGGCCGGGTCCGTGGAGCAGATAGAGGTGGTGCTGGCTGATCTTCGCGAGAGTCTGGGCGTAACTATGAAGCAGGTCGAAATGGGCGGCGTCAACGCTTACATCCTGACGCCCGAGACAATTCCTGCCGCGCATGAAGGGCAGCTGATCGTGAATGCGCATGGCGGAGCCTACGTCTTCGGAAGCGGCGCATCCGGGACCTTTGAGGCGACACTGATGGCGGCCTATGGAGGATACCGCGTGCTGGCGTTCGACTACAGCATGGCCCCTGAAGCCCCCTACCCTGCGGCGCTGGACGACGATGCCGCCGCATGGGAAGCCGTGCTGGAGCATCATGAACCCGAACAGGTCGCGTTCACCGGCACCTCAGCCGGCGGCGCGCTGATCGTGGCGATGACGCAGCGGCTCGTGGCCGAAGGCCTGCCGGTTCCTGCCGCCGTGGCCGTGAATACCCCATGGGTGGACCTGACCGGAAGCGGCGACAGCCTTTCCGTCAATGAGGGCGTGGACAACGTCCTAGTAAGCTATGATGGGTTTCTATCGGACGCGGCGCGCATCTATGCGGGCGACACCGCACTGACCGTACCGGGCGTCTCACCGATCTATGGCAATTTTGCGGGATTCCCGCCGACGCTGCTCATTACCGGCACGCGCGACTTGCTGCTGTCGGATACTGTGCGGACCCAGCGGGCGCTTCGACAAGCGGGTGTCGAGGCGAACATACAGATCTTCGAGGCCTTCTCCCACGAGCAGTATCTCTTCGATCCTGTGGCGCCTGAAACGCTGGAGATCTTTGCGGAGATCACCGGTTTTCTCGACGCGCATCTCGCACCGTAAGATGATCGCGGATACAGTTTCAATTAAGCCCGTCTCCGACTCTGTCGGACTGTTGCTTCGCGAGGCACTACCCCCCTCAGTGGATTGATATCCGGATGTTTTACGGGGTGTTCCGGCCCTATCCTCCGCAATTATAACGCGACTATCTCGCGCTATTTGCTTAACAGGTTACTGATCTCAGCCGACAGGAAATCGGCTACACGGCGGATGCGGGCATTGCTGCGGACGTCCTCGCTCATCACCAACCACACGGGCAATGCACTCAGTTTGATGCATTCTGCCTGCTCAAGTTGGTCGTTGCGCCTGGCGAGGACGAGCTGACCGACGCCGACGCCGGCACCGGCAAGCAGCAAATTCCAATTCATCATGACGTCATCGGTCCGGATCGAGAACTCTTCACGCGTCAGGTCGATGCCATAGGTCGCGAAGGCCCGAACCAGGAAATCATTGCGATCGAGGCCAATCAGGTCGTGGTGGCGCAGATCGTCCTTCGACGTGATCCGACCGTACCGGTCGAAGTAGCTGCGCGTGGCAAACAGGCCAAGCGGTGTGTCACCAAGTTTGCGGGCGATCAGCGCGTTTTGCGTCGGTTTGGCCATGCGGATGGCGATATCGGCGTCACGACGCAGAAGATTCTGGTTCGTGTCGGAGGCGACGATCTCGATCTGAATGCTCTGTTCAGCTTGCCGCAGCGCCGCGAGCATCGGAGGCAGTATCAGATTGGCGGCGATCACTGACGCGGTGATCCGCACCGTGCCCTGCAATTGCTGCGACCGTCCCTGCGCCTTCAGGTTCAGCGCCTCGGCAGCCGCGCCCATGGTGCGGGCGTCTTCGACGAGGCCCAGTGCCGCATGTGTCGGGTCCAGCCCCTGCGCCGAGCGGGTGAAGAGGATCACGCCGAGCGCTGTCTCCAGCTCGCGGATGTGACGGCTCAAAGTCGGCTGGGTGGAGCCGATGTTTCTGGCTGCGGTCGAAAGCGAGCCTCCCTCGACGACGGCGAGGAACGAACGGAGCAGCGCCCAGTCAAGACTATTCATTTTCGGAATGGCCCTATCGTTTATTGGCCAATTATCATCCAGAAATATGACAGCTACCTTGGTGAGGTCAATAGCAAGATCGCGGCCCAGCACGGCGGTCTACCAATCAGGAGAAACCAATCATGACAATCACCAGCATACAGACCCAGTTCATCACCACCGAGGGCGGCCGTGTCGCGTTCGAGGATACCGGCGACAACGGCCCCGCCATCCTCGCCATTCCCGGCATGGGCGATCTGCGCTCGGAGTACCGGATGCTCCGCCCGGTCCTGCAGCAGGCCGGCTACCGCGTCATCACCATGGATGCCCGTGGCTTCGGTGAAACCTCCGCCACGTGGCGCGACTACTCGGCCCGTGCCGTAGGCCAGGACGCAGTGGCCGTTCTCAAGCACCTCCGTGTCGGACCGGCCACGATCATGGGCAACTCCTTCGCCGCCGGATCGGCGCTCTGGGCTGCGCAGGATGCAGCGGAGAGCGTCAACGGCGTCGTGCTGCTGGGCCCGATCGTGCGCGATCTCGAGGCCTCCTTCCTCCAGAAGCTGTCTCTCAAGATCGGATTTTCCGGCCCTTGGAAGGTCGGGTTCTGGACCATGTACTGGAACACCCTGTTCCCGACCGTCAAGCCCGCCGACCATGCTGCAGTGAGGGCCGAAATCACCCGGAACCTGCACGAACCCGGACGCATAGATGCTCTCAAGGCGATGATCTCACTCTCCAAGGCCGATACTGCAGCCATCCTCGGCAAAACGACCGTCCCCGCACTGATCGTTATGGGCACCAAGGACCCGGATTTTGCCGATGCAGTCGAGGAAGCGCGTATGCTTGCCGGCCAGCTGAAGGCGGAGACCATCATCGTCGAGGGTGCCGGGCATTACCCCCATACCGAAATGCCCGAAATTGTCGCGCCGAAGCTCCTGTCCTTTCTTGATGGCCTCAAGGGCAACGGTTCCAAGTCCAGCCTGCGTGCCGTTGCCTAAAGCGACATCCAGTCCGATGCAGACCGCCACTCAGCAAGAGCGGCGGCGCAGGCGAAACCCTTAGAGAACTGGGCCATGAGCATCGTGATCAAAACCGCAATCGATATCCAGGTTGTCTACGGCATTGTAGCGGACCTCGACAAGAAGACGGCACTTTTGCAGCGGTTCCTAAAACTGCTCGCCACGCTTGCACTCTGGTCGACGTTGCCGAACGGCAGGCGTGCGATGTTCTATGACTTCTGACAAGGCATGACGACCGGTGCGGCAGCGGCAAAAAAACTTCGCTGCGAGGATATGACAAAGGTGATGGCCCGACTCGCGACAGGTGCGATCAAACCGATGATCGCGGCAACCTTCCCGCTGAACGAAGCAGCCGCGGCAATGGGAAAATCCGAGGCGCGCGGCCTGTTCGGCAAATTAGTTATCGTAACGTAAGATATGTCGCCCGCGGGGTGAGGAAAATTCCGGAATTTTAAGTGTTTGGAAAAAATGTGAGCCGCACTTTATTAACGGCAATTGCATCAGCTTTTGACCCTATTCGTCGATGCCTGTGGTCTGGTCGATAAATAAAGACGAACGATCCTCACTGTATGCCAGCAAATCGAAAGGGCCCATATTGTCCATAAAACGTACAATTTACGAGCTTCCAGATCACGGGGTATCGGGAGTACAAAAGTACTCCGTCATGTTTGCAGGCCGTGATGCCAGTATGATGATCAAGCGGCCAGAGCGCGTAACGCGGCCCAGTCTAAGAAGGAATCCGATGTGTGGCGGATCAATGCGGGGTCATGGCTGACCAGCAGAATAGCGGTGCCTTCATCCCGTGCCAGATCATGCAGTAGGTCGATCACCTGTTTTTGCGTGACGGGATCCAGCCTAGACGTCGGTTCGTCAGCAAATATGAACCGGGGCTTGACCAGCATCAGTCGCAGGATCGAGAGACGCTGCAGCTCTCCGCCCGAAACATCAGCCGGACGTCGGGTCAACAGCTCGGATCTTAGCGCAAATTGGTCCATCAGGGCTGCGATACGCTCCTTCTTTTGTCCGGCCCGTTTAGCGACGTCACCAAGGGTCTGCGCAAGGAAGCGGCGTGGGGGGAAGGCCGCAACCGGATCCTGATGCAGTTTCTGAAATGCGGTGGCAGACAGGCCGGGTGCTCGGATTGCCACAGCCGCGCTGGCCGAGCCAACAGCCTATCCTCTCAAGATCCAGAATTGCGGACAGGAGGTCACTTTTGCCAAGGCTCCTGAACGCACAGTTGCCCTCGGCCAAAACAGTGCCGAGATCATGTTCCTGTTGGGTTTGGAGGAAAGGATGGTGGGCACTGCCTTTTGGCCAAACAAGGTACTGCCCGAACTGGAGGCGGCCAACGCTAAGGTCGACGTTCTGACCGTAGAATTCCCGACCCTGGAATCGGTTCTTTCCAAGCAGCCTGATTTCGTCGCGGCGATGATCGTGACGTTGATGGGCCCCGACAGCAAAGTGGCAAAGCGCGAGGATTTCGAGAAGCTCGGGATAGCGACGTATCTGTCGCCGAGTGCTTGCACCACCGAGGCGGACACGCAAAATACGAGTGGCAGCAAGGCGACGGGTGTCTATGGCATTCGGAAGAATCTTTGGACGATGGACCTGCTGTATCAGGAAATCGACGACCTTGCGCGTATCTTTGATGTGCAGGATCGAGGGCAGGCGCTGATCGCTGACTTCAAAAGGCGCGAGGCCAAATTGCGCGCCGAGTTCGCCAAGCGCGACGATCTGACATTCCTGTTCTGGTTCTCCTCCCCCTCCCCCGCCGACGATGCCTATCTGACCGGAGGCAATGGTCCTTCGGCCTACATCGCCGATCTGCTCGGGGGATCGAACGCGCTGAAGACCGAAGCAGAATGGCCCGCTCTTGGCTGGGAAGGCATCATGGCCACGAACCCTACGGTCATCGTCGCGGCACAAGTTGACCGAGCCCGTTGGGGCCTCGACGACGCTCAGAACAAGATCGATTTTCTGAAGTCGGATCCAGCAGTCAGCCAGATGGAAGCGGTGAAAGCAGGTAGGATTGCGGTCATCAGTGGCGCGTCGATGAACCCTTCGATCGATACGATTTACGGCGCAGAGCAACTGGCCGAGCAGCTCAAAACCTTTGACCTTGAATGAAGATCGCGGACCGCAACGAGGCCGGGGCAGGATGGCTTGCCATTCTTCTCGGCATTTCCATGATCGTACTTGTCGTCTCGGTGGCACTTGCGGCCGCGATTGGCGACTACAGCATCGGGGTAGACACTGTATTTCTTGCGGTCACCAATGGGCTGGGTCTGACACACGCTGACATCCCGCCGATCGAACAAAGCGTCGTGTGGGACCTGCGACTGAGCCGAGCCCTGGTCGCAGCACTCGCAGGGGCAGGTTTAGCGATTTGCGGCGTGATCCTGCAGGCGCTGTTGCGGAATGCGCTGGCTGAACCCTTTGTCCTGGGGGTGTCAGCTGGCGCATCCACTGGGGCGGTTGCTGTGATCGTCCTCGGCATCGGGGCGGGAAGCGTATCATTGTCGTTAGGCGCCTTTGCGGGCGCTTTTTGCGCCTTCGGGATGGTTGCACTGCTGTCGAACGGCGCCACGAGCGGGCCAAATCACACCATCCTAGCGGGGGTCGCGGCATCACAGCTGTTCAACGCACTGACCGCCTATATCGTCACGACGTCGGGCAATGCCCAGCAAGCACGCGATGTGATGTTTTGGCTTCTGGGCAGCTTCGGCGGTGTGCGCTGGCCGGACTTTCAACTTCTGGTCATCGTGGTGTTTCTGGGCCTTGTAATCTGCCTGCTGATGGCGCGGTCTCTGGATGCCTTCACCTTTGGCGACGAAGATGCGGCGGCCCTTGGCGTGCCGGTGGCGCGCATCCGTCTGATCCTGTTCGGCGTGACGGCGATGGTGACAGCCACGATCGTCAGCATGGTCGGGACAATCGGATTTGTGGGCCTCGTGGTGCCGCATGCCGCGCGCTATTTGGTCGGCCCCTTGCACCTGCGCCTGCTCCCCGCCTCTGCGGCGATCGGGGCCATCTTTCTGGTATTGGCCGACATCGCCTCACGCGTGGTGGCTGACCAGCAGACCATCCCCATCGGCGTCGTGACCGCAATGGTCGGCGTGCCGTTCTTCGCCATAATCCTCTACCGGGCAAAACCGCAGCAATGACCATCGTGGCAAAAGATCTGGTCTGGGGCGTGCGCCAGAAGACGATCGTGGATAGTGTCTCTCTTACAGTGGCGAAGGGGGAGACACTGGGCCTGATCGGACCGAACGGGTCGGGCAAGTCATCGCTGTTGCGGTTGCTGGCGGGGCTGAAACAGCCGCAGTCAGGACAGGTCGAAATCCTGGGGCAAGACATCGCCCGCGTGCCACGTCGCGCGCTGGCCCGCCAAGTGGCTTTCGTACAGCAGGACACGACAACAGATACCAATCTTTCGGTGCGCGACGTGGTGCGGCTCGGCCGGACACCGCATCGCTCGGCGCTTTCGGGTTGGACGGAGACGGACAGGGCCGTCGTGCTTGCCGCGCTGGAGCGCGTGAATATGAACGGTCACATAGCGCAAGGTTGGCAAACTCTCTCGGGTGGCGAGCGTCAGCGAGTCCACATAGCGCGGGCGCTGGCACAGACCCCGCAAGTGATGTTCCTTGACGAGCCGACGAACCACCTCGACATTCACCACCAGATCGAGATCTTGCGCGTGATCCGCGATCTCGAACTGACAAGCGTGATTGCCCTGCATGACCTTAATCTTGCCGCCATGTTCTGCGACCGAATTGTGGTACTGGACGGAGGAACAGTCCGTGCCTGCGGGACCCCCGAAGCCGTGTTGACGCAACAGCTTTTGCGCGACGTTTTCAAGGTAGAGGCTGACGTGGAATGCTCATTGACCGGAAGTCCCCATATACGTTTCAGGGCACAATGACCGGCTGGACGGTTTTCCAATCAGGCTCCACCGGTACTGACCCTCTCAGAACCGGCCCGGTGTCTGACGTATCCTGCTACACCGAAAGGCCCGACCGGTGACTGTTGCTGCGCTTCCTGTGTTAAACGAACGCCTTGGTATCCTGCTTCGAATCCTGTCGACGCTGGCGTTCGCCACGATGGGTGTCTGCATCAAAGCCCTCGGAGATGTCGTTCCTCTCGGACAAGTCGTATTCTTTCGGTCGATATTTGCCCTAATGCCCCTTGTTGGCTTTTTGTGGTGGTGCGGCGACTGGCCCCGTGGATTGGTCACGCGTCATCGGGTGGGTCATGTCGTGCGATGCCTCCTTGGGGCGACGGCGATGTTTACATCATTCGCCACCATCCGACTGCTGCCATTGGCCGAGGCGACAATGCTGTCATACTTGGCACCGGTGATGCTGGCGCTGCTCGGCTGGGCGTATTTAGGGGAGAGACTTACAACACGCAGGGTCGCTAGCATCGCGCTCGGTCTGTCAGGCGGTGCTGTGTTTTGCCTGCCAGCTTTTGCCTCAGTCGGCGCATTGTCTGATGGCGCCGCGTTGGGACTGGGACTTGGCCTGGTCACGGCTGCTCTGACCGCTGGCGCATTGGTCCAGGTCCGTAAACTAACGCTCGCGGGCGAAGGTGCCGGCGCGATCGCATTCTGGTTCGCGGTGACCTCAGCGCTGGGGGGGCTTGGGACGCTGCCCATGGGCTGGGTCTGGCCGGGTCCCGCTACAGGGGGTCTTTTGATATGCACAGGTCTCGCGGGCGGCATCGCGCACATTCTGATGACGCTGTCCTTCCGCCACGCCGGAGCCGTAGCGTTGGCCCCCTTTGAGTATATCTCTGTCATTTGGGCAGTCGCATTCGGATTCCTGTTCTTCGCCGAAGTGCCAAGCGGGACCTTCCTCGCCGCGGGAACCCTGATTTTGGCGGGGGCTTACGTCGCATTACCGTCAAAGACGAGGTAGGTCGGCGAATTACTTGAATTTGGAGAGATGCGAACTCTCCTGCCAGTCTGGAAAGCATGCCTTCGATGGAACGCTCTTGTCCAAAAACGCTCGTTTTACGGATACATGTAAGCGCGGCGCCGGCCACCTCCGACCATTCTGCGCGAAGGTGTTGGATTTTGGAGCGAGACGGCAAAATGGGCGTCCATTTGGATGGCTTTACGGTTGTTAAGGTTTCCCCCCGCTTATCGGATCTTGCTGCCGTTCACTCCACAGTGAGCAAGGACCGATCCCAGCTTATTCCGTTGAAAAACTCGCCCCAGTGGCCGCGTTGAATACCTCACCGATTGAGCGTGCGTTGATCCCTTGCGGTTGGCTTTCTGCTGGGCCCACGGACGGCGAAAGCTGATCAAGGCCAAGCCGAAAAAGGGCTCGCCCATCGTCGACGAGGCGCTGGTGCGCATCGCGGCGCTCTACAAGATCGAAGACGCGATCCGCGGGTCAGCCCCAGATCATCGCCGTGCCGTCCGTCAGGACCTGTCGCGACCGTTGGTAGATCAGTTCTTCGCTTGGCTGGCCGCCCAAGCCGCACGCGTCTCGCGGAAATCCGACCTCGGTGAGGCGCTCGCATACATGCTGCGGCGCCAGCATGGCTTCCGGCTCTTCCTCGAGGATGGCCATGTCGACATGGACTCCAACTTGGTCGAGAACGCCATCCGCAGCCCGGCCATGAACCGCCGCAACGCGCTTTTTTCCGGGCACGATGAGGGTGGCCGTTCTTGGGCGCGCTTCGCCAGCCTGATCGGATCCTGCAAGATGAACGGCGTTGAACCCTATGGCTACCTGCGTAATCTCTTCACCAGGCTCGCCAATGGCCATCTCGACAAGGACATCGATGCGTTGATGCCATGGGCCTACGCTGAGACCCACATCCCCTCACAATGAGCTCATCCAGGAGTCCCCAGTGAGCTCATTCTGAGCGCTCACGAAGGCGAATATGTCACCCAGACGGGTCGTCCACGACCGCAAGTGAAAACTCAATGGGCCGGAACCGGCGCATACGTATTACCGCTCTATTGGGATGTATCCCGGCCAAGCAGAATAGCCCTACACGCGTCGTCCCAATCACTATCCTTGAGTTGTAACAAAAGGTTTTCTTTAGCGTTTGCAGCTGCTTCTGAGTGCGTACCGAAGGCGGCAAATACATCGGGTTGTGCTTCGAACTCAGCCAGTTCGGTCAGTACAAAATGAGCAAAGTCTTGAGGTTGCAATTTTTCTCGCGCTTTGTTCAGGAGGCCAGTGTGGACCCAATCTGATACCTGCTGGCCCTCATCCACGACAAACCGACCATCACGTCCGAACAGCAGGGCGTGCAAGATTGCCAAACGACAGACGTCAGGACGCGCGAACTCCATCCGATCCAGATACGACCTGAGCACGGTGTCGCGTGAGTAGCTTTCGTGCTCCCCGTCGCGCAACAGGCAGTAATCGCGGAGTTGTTGAGAGCATTCGGAATTGCGTTCAGCAACATATTCCAAGAGATAACTTAAAGGCCCTGCGCCCTCATCGTTCCCAGAAAACACAAGGCAGTGCTGTCGTAGAGCAGCGCCCCAAGCGTCGATTACGTCTTTGGCTTCTTTGACGACATCGAGGTCCTTTTCGGATAGTTTCTGCACGAATTGTTTTTCACCGAGAAAACTGGACTGCACCTGAAAGACGAGGCTGATCCCTCGAGCCGTCAGGCTGAATATGTCCCGGCGAAGAATATCGGCCAAACTCTGCAAACCTGTCGCAACATCATCCTGCTCCCATGACTTGACCCAGATCAGGCCTGGGATGTGGGGCGCAATGTCTTTGGCTGTGAGGTCTGGAATGCTGGTCACACTGATCAAATCGTCTGTCAGCAATAAAGACGGTGCATCTGACATGGCGAGACTTTTGGGAAAACTGATGATGTTGCCATAGAAATTGACCTCTACCTTCGTTTTGCTTGTCCGTAGGGTTTTGATCAAAGGCATTGTTACCGCGGGGTAGACCTCACCAACACCTAGGTCGGTTCCCGGTGGTCTTTTATCCAAGATCTGCCGATGTTCATCATTGAGAAATCGATCAAAAATCAACAATGGGCCCCGCCGACCATCGACAGTTATCCTGCGCAAACTATACCGGGTCGCAACCCAAACGGCCTCGCTATTTTCTTCCCAATGTACTTCCAATTTTTTTCCGAGTAGTACGCGCAAGTCACGCAGCGCATCAAAGCCATCCCCCAGGTTCTCGACACCTGGTGGTTTGCTGGTCGGCATCCGGTACCTATCGCGGGTTTTTTGAGTCCAGGCAGCTAAACGCCGTAGATGGTTTTCTGTTTCTCTGCTGTCTTGACCAACATATTTGCTCACAGGCGTATCGGATACATGCAGTCTGGTGATCGGTTTCTGATCGGAAACGGTCCATAAATCCAGGCTCTGGTGCCCTATCATCCAGACATATATGGAAGGATCATGGCCTGCGTCATATGCGGCCCCCAGTTCCGATTGAGGCGCTGGCCTGACAGCTATGCGCCCGTTCGGACTGGGAGCCATCAACGCCGGAGCACCCCATGCAGAAAACTCGATCGGGTGATAGAATTGCTTTTGCGCGGCCACGTCGAACGAGAAAAAGCCGGCGCTTGTCCCAAGAATCTCATGGTTTTTTCTATCTCCCGAATGTGACGAACCGATCCCCCAAATTTGCCCGTCCGCATCTTCAAAGAGACGCCCCCTAACATAAGCACATCCCGGTGGATAAGGGCGCGTGTCAGGCGATATTTCGCGATACTCTCGCGCAACCGCACGCCAACCGAACCACCACTGTTTCCTGAGCTCAGGCGCAACGAGTGGTTCCGTTCGCCAAATAACCCCTAATGTATCCGCCTTCAGAAAAGAGATATCACGATCCATAAACTGAACAGCGAGGAGGTTATTTTTTGCCAGATAAGTAACGGTGTATGCTTGAAAAGGCAGGACTAAGCGCTGCCCTTCTTCACCTGCCGCAACATTGAAAACGGCCAGTTGAGTAGAATGAGTTTGTTGCTCATGATCATAGCGGTAATCTGCCAGACAAAAGAGCTTCCCATCTCCTTCAGCGACATCCCGCACATAGCTGTTGTGAAATGGGCGCAACACGAAGCGTCTGGACATGTCGTCATTTAAGGCGTCGACGAATTCCATGCTGTGTTGACCAAAATCGCGGATGAAGAAATACATTTTACTCTAGTCCCATGCGCTACCGGTTGCCCGGGACAACAACCTATCCGAAGCATACATGCAAGTTCAGCTAGGGCCTGTTGAGTATCAGGATTCCCAAGTTCTTTGAATTCTGATTCAAACTTCCCAAAGGGGAGGTTTGGATGCCGACTGATCGTTACATCATCACGGATCGACAATGGGGGAAGATCGAGCCGCACTGTCTGGGCAAGAAGTCGGATCCGGGGCGGACAGGCGGTGACGCACGCTTGTTTCCGGAAGCCGTGTTCTGGATCGCCCGGACCGGGGCGCAATGGCGCGACCTTCCGGGAGGGCATTGCCAAATTGTCTGGCTGGACTAATCGGGCTATGGCGTACTCCATGCAAATACCAACCAGTCTGCCGCGCCTGAAGGGCTTCCGTTTTCCACGTGAGATCATCGCTTA
>NZ_AWWI01000182.1 GCF_002760615.1 Puniceibacterium antarcticum
ACCACCCTTCTGGTCGCCCCCGCCCGCCTGCCCCTGCCACCCCGCCTCTGGGGGCTGATCGTGCCGCTGGCCGGTCTGCGCCCCGCCGCGCGCGGCGGCATCGGCGATTACGCCGACCTTGGCCAGATGGCCGTTGGTCTGGGGGCACATGGCGCGGCCTTTCTGGGCATCAACCCGGTCCATGCGGGCTTTGCCACCGATCCCGCCGGGTTCAGTCCCTATACCCCGTCCCACCGCCGCCGCCTGTCCACCCTGCATCTCAGCGTGCCGCAAACCGCGCAGCCCGGCGCGCCACTGATCGACTATGCCACCGACATTCCCACCCGCATGGCCGCGCTGGAAGATGCCTATGCAACGTTCACGCAATCCGTCGATCACTCCCAGTTCGACGCCTATCTGATCCGCGAAGCGGCCCCCCTGCAGACATTTGCCACCCATCAGGCCCTGTCGGACATCCACGGCGCCCACTGGAACCGCTGGCCAGTGGCCCTGCAGGATCCCGCCAGCGACGCGGTCAGGCAGGCCGCGCGCGACCTTGCCCCGCGCATCCGCTTTCACGCCTGGCTGCAATGGCTGGCCGAAGATCAGCTGGGTCAGGCCGCCCGTGCCGCGCGCGAGGCGGGCATGGCGCTGGGCCTCTACCTCGACCTTGCCGTCGGAACCCACCCCCATGGCGCGGAAACCTGGGAGGATCGCGCCAGTTTCGCCTTTGGCGCCACACTCGGCGCGCCGCCTGATGCCTTTGCCAAAGACGGGCAGAACTGGAACCTTGCGCCGTTCAGCCCGCAGGCGCTGATTGACGGGCAGTTCGCCGCGCTGGCCCAGACCCTGCGCCGCCAGTTCCGCGTCGCGGGCATGCTGCGCATCGACCATATCCTGGGCTTCGACCGCGCCTTCTGGGTGCCCGACGGCGCGCCCGGCGCCTATGTCCAGATGCCGCTCGACGCCATGCTCGCCGTCCTGCGCATCGAGGCCACCCGCGCAGGGGCCGTGGTGGTGGGCGAGGATCTGGGAAACACCCCTGAGGGTCTGCAAAAGGCGCTGGCGCGCTCGGGCATCCTTGGCTGTCGTCTGACCCTGTTCGAACAAACCGGGCGCAAGACGCCGCGTTTTCGCAGCCCGCGCGCCTATCCTCAGGCCAGCATCGCAAGCTTTTCCACCCACGACCTGCCCACTTGGGACGGCTGGCGTCAGGGCCATGACATTACCCTGCGTCATGATCTGGACATGATCGACCCAAAGGTCGCCGCCTCTGCCCGGATCCGGCGCCACGCCGAAGTGGCCGCCCTCGACCGCGCCACAGCGACGGACACGGCGACAGATACGGCGACTGGCACAACGACAAACACCGACGCAGAGCGGGCCGCAGACGTCAGCAAGATGCACAATCATCTCGGATGCAGCGACTCTCGGGTTGCAGCCCTGCAGATCGAGAATATCCTGCGCATCGTCGAACAACCGAATTTACCCGGCACGACCATCGCATACCCCAACTGGCGCCAGCGCCTGCCTGCGGGCGCCGATGAACTGCTGAAAGACCCAAGGCTGGCCGAAGCTGCCGCCGTGATGAAGCGCCATGGGCGCTAAAAGGAGAGTTTTGTGACCATTCTGACCATTTCCACCCAACCGATTGAGGGCCAGAAGCCCGGCACCTCTGGCCTGCGCAAAAAGACCCGCGTCTTCATGACACCGCATTACCTTGAAAATTACCTGCAGGCGACCTGGGACGGCATCGGCGGTGTCGCAGGCAAGACCCTGATCCTGGGCGGCGACGGGCGCTATTTCAACGACCGCGCCGCACAGGTGATGATCCGCATGGCCGCCGCCGGTGGCGCGGCAAAGGTCATCGTCGGTCAGAACGCCCTGCTCTCCACCCCCGCCGCCTCGAACCTGATCCGCAAGCGCGGCGCCGATGGCGGCATCATCCTGTCCGCCAGCCACAACCCCGGCGGCGTAGATGGCGATTTTGGCGTGAAATACAACGTCGCCAACGGCGGCCCCGCCCCCGAAGGTGTCACGGAAAAGATCTTTGCCGCGACCAAGGTCATCACCGAATACAAGATCGCCGAAACGCAGGACATTGACCTGTCGGCCATCGGCACCTCCACCCTGCTCGACACGGAAATCGAGGTGGTGGATCCCGTCGCCGACTATCAGGAGCTGATGGAACAGCTCTTTGATTTCCCGGCGATCAAGGCGCTGTTTGCCTCTGGCTTCCGCGTCCGATTTGACGCCATGCACGCCATCACCGGCCCCTATGCCACCGCGATCCTTGAAAACACTCTGGGTGCCGCGCCGGGCAGCGTGGTCAACGCCATCCCCCTGCCTGATTTCGGCGAAGGTCACCCCGACCCGAACCCGATCTGGGCCAAGGATCTGATGGACACGATGTTCGCCGACGATGCCCCCGATTTTGGCGCCGCCTCGGACGGCGACGGCGACCGCAATATGATCGTGGGCAAAGGCATCTACGTGACGCCCTCGGACTCCCTCGCCGCGATCGCTGCCAACGCCACCCATGTTAAGGCTTATGCCGGTGGTCTCAAAGGTGTGGCGCGCTCCATGCCGACCTCGCGCGCGCTGGATCAGGTCGCAGCCGCCCTTGGCATCGACTGCTATGAAACGCCCACCGGCTGGAAATTCTTCGGCAACCTGCTTGATGCGGGCCGCGCCACCATCTGTGGCGAGGAAAGCGCCGGCACCGGGTCCGACCACGTGCGCGAAAAGGATGGCCTCTGGGCCGTGCTGTTCTGGATCAACGTTCTGGCACAGCGCAAGATTTCCGTGGCCGACCTGATGGCCGAACATTGGAAGACCTACGGGCGCAACTACTATTCCCGGCACGATTACGAGGCGGTTGATGCAACGGCTGCCCAAAAACTGGTCGATGACCTGCGCGGACAGCTTGCAGACCTGCCCGGCACCACCATCGCGGGCCAGACGGTTGAGGCGGCGGATGAATTTGCCTACGATGATCCGGTCGACGGCTCGCGCAGCGAAGGTCAGGGCCTGCGCTTCACGTTCGAAGGCGGCGGGCGGATCGTGCTGCGTCTGTCTGGCACAGGAACCGAAGGGGCCACCCTGCGCGTTTACCTCGAACGGGTCGAAACCGACCCCGCAAGAATGCACGACGACCCGCAAGAGGCGCTGGCCGATATCATCGCCACCGCAGAGGCGCTTGCCGGAATCAAGGACCGTACCGGGCGCACCGCGCCCGACGTCATAACCTGAAGTAAAGACAGGAGGGCACATGCCCCTCGAAGATCGCATCTCCTTTGACGAAGCCGCCGCACAGGCGCGCGCAGACAGCTGTCATCAGACCCTGATGACAGCGGAAACCCGCTTTGATGCCGAAACCCAAATCGCGCGGCAGCTGGGCGGACAGATCGACGGGGACATTGCCCACTTCGGCTTCTGGGTGCCGGAACTTGCGGAAAACCGCGTGCCTTCGGGCGATGTGTTTCTTGAGGTTCTGGCCCCCACCGTGCCGCTCGACCTGACCGTCGCGCATCAGGACATCACGTTCGAACGCAGCTTTGTGCCGGTCATCCGTCTGGACGAACACTGCTTTACCGCCGTGCGCGGCATGATCGCCGGGCATCGCGACCAGATCGGCGATTTCTACGCCCTCACCTGGCGCGACAGCGAAGGGGCCTGGCACCGCATCCTCGACCCGCTCGCCATGTCCCTGCCCTTTGGCGTCATGGCCCCGGCAGAGCTGTATGATATCGCCGCCATGCAGGCCGGGCGCACCGACACCGCCTATTTCGAAAACGTGAGGGGCGACGCGCCGCACAAGTTCGGCCCGCCCTCCAACATCCTGCAGATCCACGTGCCCTCGGCCACCGCCGGCGGCACCATCGCCTCGCTCACCCGGCAGTTTCAGCGTCTGTCGGAACGCGTGTCACGCGATCTGCCACTGGAACCTGCAGATCAGCTGTTCATGGGCTACGATTCCGTCCAGCTCTTGCCGGTCGAACCCACCACCGTCTATGAAACCGGCCCGGATTTCTGGCAGGAAACCGATGACACCGAAACCGGCGTCACCGTCTCGCTCTACCGCCCGGACACCACCAACTGGGGCTATGACATCGTCATCTCCGGCATGGCGGCGGTGAACCCTGTGCTGCTGGAAACCGGCCGCCCGGATGAACTTGTCGATCTCGCCTGTGTGCTGCACAACTTTCCGGGCAAGCCGAAAAAGCTGGTCTTCGACGTGGTCTATGGCCATTCCGACAATCAGGGTCTGAACGCGCTGAGCCACCATTTCTTTGCCGGGCCGAACATGTACGGCCAGAACCTTGATTACCAGAATGCCGCCGTCCGCGCGATCCTGCTGGAAATGCAGCGCCGCAAGGTGGATTTCGGCGCCGATGGCGTCCGCGTCGATGGCGCGCAGGATTTCAAATACTGGGACCCCCATGCACAGGTCATGGTCCATGACGACGACTATCTGCAAAGCATGGCCGACATCGTGCAAGAGGTGGCCGGCACCCAATACCGCCCCTGGTTCATCTTTGAGGATGGTCGCCCCTGGCCGGACGAAGACTGGGAACTCAGCTCGACCTATCGCTCTGTCATCGAAAAGCAGCGCGATGATGATGTGTTCCAGTGGGGGCCGCTGACATTCGCCCATAACACGCCCTTCCTTTATACCTTCTGGCTCAGCAAGTTCTGGCGCATCCGCGAATGTGTTTCCGTCGGCTCCAACTGGATTTCCGGCACCTCGAACCACGACACCCTGCGCCGCGGCACGCAGGTTTCGCCCAAGATGAACATCAACACCGGCCTGGGCCACACCCGGATGGAGATCTTGGACAAGGCCTATGACAACCCCGCCGTACACACCCTGACCTATGTCGGCCTGCCCGGCGTGCCGATGGATTTCCTCAACGCCATGGCGCGCGGCTCCTGGGGGTTCATCCGCAATCAGGATGACAAATACGGGGTCAAGGTCGTGGCAGAAGAGGCGATCAGCCTCAAATGGCAGGTGGATGAATACAGCTATTCGATCCCCTCGAACTTCCGCAGGCTGAAAGAGCTGGGATTTGAAACCCGCAGCGATCTCAACCGCTTCTGCGAGTTTCTTCCTGCACTGGTTGAAGTAACAGAATATGATCTTGAGGATATCGCCCGCCTGCTGAACGCCACCGATCCCAAACTGGCCGGTCCGCATTACACCGTGGCCACGCTGAAACAGGTGTCGCGCGCCTGGATGGATGACATGCATGATTACTGCAACATCTCGCATTCCCTGCCCGGTCTCGACCCGGTGCAGTCTGCCTATACGCTGGCCCTGCGCGAATTCCGCGCCGCCCGCCCTTGGCTGCGCGACAACTACGGGCCACGCGATCACTTCGGCTATGTCGAACCGCTGAACGGGCGCACGGTCTTTACCTCACTGCGCCACGGCCCCGACGGCGAACAGGTGTTCAGCGTGCTGCATATGGAAGGCAAGCCCACCAGCGACATCGACCCGCTGCGCATGGGTGTGCCGGGCACCGAAGGGTTCGGATGGGAATGTTCCCTGCGCTCGCCCGGGATCGGTCTGGATTACGTCAGCGGCCCGATCATCCTGCGCGATTCCATGGCGCTGGTCTTCACCCGCAAGGGCTGAGGGGGCAGCGAATGACCAGACGCCGCCCCGATGTCGCGGGGCGGCTTTTCCACATGTTGACGAGCCGCAAGTCTATAGCGACCCGCCTTAAACTGTCGCGGCTCCTGCGTCCCGCAGACCAGCTGGCGCTATAACACCACGCGGTGCGCAGCCTGCCCCCTGAACCCGGTGGGCAGGGCAAAGGTGACGCCGGCCAGCCGGTCATCCTCTGCGGCGCCATGGGCGGCAGAGGTCACAAACAGTGTGCTCAGATCCGCACCACCAAAAGCCGGACAGGTGCTTTGCGCCGCAGCGACCCCCAGCGCGGTCATGAATTTCCCCTCGGGCGAATAGCAGGCCACCCGCCCCGCGCCATATTGCGCGTTCCACAGATTGCCCTGACTGTCACAGACCGCCCCATCCGGGTGCAGCCCCTCGGCGCGCAGGTCGATCCATGGCTCTGGTTCGCCCGCGGGCCAGCCCTCGCCGTCCAGCATCACCCGCCGGATCATGCCTGTCGTCGTATCGGCGAAATAGGCATAGGCCCCACCGGGGGCAAAGCAGATGGCGTTGGAAATGGTGATATCGGGATAAAGCAGCCGCAATTCGCCCTTGTAGAACCGATAGATCGCCCCGGCGCCCGCCTCGGCCTTCTTGCCCATGGTGCCGATCCAGAACCCGCCCCAGGGATCGGCACGCCCATCGTTGGACCGGGTTACGTCATTGTCCACCTCCAGCGGGCAAAGAATGGCCTCGGACCCCGTCACGGTGTCAAAGGTGAACAGATCCCGCTCTGACGCAATCAGCAGCGTGGTGTCGTCGATCCACCCGGCGGCCGAACACATGCGGTCAAAGTCCCACTGCACCTGCCCCCGCCCGTCGCGCGCGTAAAGCCGTTTTCCCAGAATATCGAACCAATACAGCATATGGGTCTGAGGATGCCAGAGCGCGCCTTCCCCAAGCTGGCAGATGCTGTCACTGTAGATCAGATGGCTCATGCTCTGGCTCCCGCATCATATGCGGCAACCAGGTCCGCCGCCCGCGCAGCGATATCCGCCGCAGACCGCCCCGGCGCATACAGCGCCGTGCCAATGCCAAACCCCGTGGCCCCCGCCGCAAACCACGCACCAAAGTTCGCCGCGCTGACCCCGCCCACAGCATAGGTCTTGGTCCCCTTGGGCAGCACCGCGCCAATGGCCTTCAGCCCCTCTGGCCCGATCAGGGACCCCGGAAACAGCTTGATCCCATCCGCGCCGGTGCGCAGGGCGGTGAATGCCTCCGTCGGGGTCATGACGCCGGGATAAGACAGCAGCCCCGCCCGTTTGGTCGCCATGATCACCCGCTGATTGCAATCGGGTGAGACGATCATATGCGCACCCATCTGCGCCAGACGCAGCACCTCTTCGGGGGCCAGCACCGTGCCCGCGCCGATGGTTGCCTGCCAGGCGAACCCGTCCAGCATCAGCTTGATGCTGTCATAGGGATCGGGTGAATTCAGCGGCACCTCGATCTTGGTGATGCCGGCACCAATCAGCGCCTCGGTGACGGCCGTGACCTCGGCCGGGGTGATGCCCCGCAGGATGGCAATGATTTCGCGGCTCATTTCGTGTCCTTCGTGGCTTGGGCGGCTTTCAGACCTTCCAGCGTCATCCGTTCAGAATCGGCCAGCGTCACCGGCACGGATTGCGCCATCAGCGCCGCGCGATAGGGGGCTGCCACAGAACTGGCGCCCAGCAGCGCCACCTGCTGGCCCAGCCAATAGGGCTTTGCCGCCGCAAGTTCCGCCCCGATCAGCATCCCCGACAGGCGCGCGCGCGCCGTGCCGCCGTCCAGATCATGCAGCAGCGATCCGGCGCGCAACCCGAACAGATCCGCCGCCAGCCGTTCGGGCCGCGACATCACAGTCTCCACCGCCTCGGCAAAGGCCGCATCGTCCCAGCCCTCGGACGCCACCGAATGGCGCAGCACCGACTGTCCCGACAGCAGGGCAAACAGCTCACCTGTCATGAAGGTGCGGAAACTCACAATTTCCCCGGCCGAAATATGCGCCCATTTGGAATGCGTCCCCGGCAGGCAGATGATGCCATCATACCCGGGGTTGAGCGCGAGGAACCCCGCGATCTGCGTCTCTTCCCCGCGCATCACATCTGCCGGATGGTCCTGGCTGACCCCCGTAAGGATGCGCACCCGCAAGCGCGGATCCTGCGTACCCACCAGCCGCGCCTGCACGGCCGAGGGCGGCTTGCAGGGCACTGTGGCATAGGGCGCCTCGGCCCAGCCCTGCCGCGCACCAGCCATGCCGCAGATCACCACTTGCGTGGCAACACCGTCGGGCAGTGCATCCCCCACCAGCTTCAGCAACGCCGGCTCAAACCCCTCAGGCGTCAGCCGACCCATGCCATCGGCACTGTCGCGGCGTTCGATCACCCCGCCCGCGCCATCCATCAGCCAGACCCGCAGATGCGAGGTGCCCCAATCGGCGGCAATCCATGTCACTGTGTCGTTCATCCTGTCACCACCACGCCGCCATCGACGGCCATCAATTGCCCGGTCATCATCCGGCTTGCCTGCGACGCCAGAAACAGCGCCGCCGCCACGATATCCGCGGGCAGGATTTCTTCCTTCAGACACTGGCGGTCCAGATGCGCGGCCAGCCCCTCGGGTGTCACCCACAGGTCGCGCTGCTTGTCGGTCATGACCCATCCAGGGGCAATGGCATTGACGCGGATGCGGTCGGCACCGAACTCCCGTGCCAGCGACCGGGTCATCGCCGTGATGCCGCCATTGGCCGTGGTGTACCCCGCATAACCTGCATTCCCCATCATGTAGCTGATCGAGGAAAAGTTCACGATCGCCCCACCCCCGGCGGCCTGCATCCCCGGGATCACTGCCTGCGCGGCAAAAAAAATACGCCTTGAGGTTGATCGCCTGCGACCAGTCCCAATAGGCCTCATCCACCTCAAGCGTCTTGTGCCGCTGGTCGTTGGCGGCATTGTTCACCAGCACGCTGATCGGCCCCTGCACCTGCGCCACCTGTGCAATGGCCCCCTGCAGCGCCTCGATATCGGTGATATCGCAGGGCACGAACAGCGGCGCACTGCCATATTTCGCCTGCATTTGCGCGACAAAATCAGTCGCGTCCGAGCGTTGCACAAACCCGACCCGGGCGCCCTGCGCCAGAAAGCCTTCGCTCAGCGCCGCGCCGATCCCCGATCCGCCGCCGGTGATGAACACCGACGCGCCCTTGAGGTCGGCAAAAAGTGGCATGTCCATCCGTGACCGTCTCCCATGACACGGCGGGGGCTCTGCCCCGCCAGAAATTTAATATCCCGCGCCCCCGCGCCGGATGGCCCGCCTGCCCGCACCGCCAGTTTCGCGGCGCTCAAAAAGGCTCCCCCGGTGGGACAGACGTCCGCCCCCGACAACACACAACGATGCGGTGGCACCTTGCGTATTTTTGAAGAGGCGAAACAGATGCGCCCCCTGACCCAGGCAGGTGTTCCAAGGGGGCGAACAGACAGTTTGCTGCACGCAAGTTTGCAAATTTTTCCTTCAGCAAAGCTGAAATCTGCAAATTCTCCCTGTGCAAATCTTTCTCCCCCCGCGCCCTTCAGGGCCGCACCCACAGCACAGGTTCCATTATATGAAACCTTGTTTTGTATATTGAAAACTTAACCCCGCGCGCATATCCCTGTCAACACTCGGCCCCAGGCCGGGTGCGGCAGAAGGGGCACAAAACATGGCGCAGACAGCTCGGCCGGGCGACGGCACCGTGGGCAAGGCGCTAGAGGTGCTGGACCATGTGGCCTCCTACGGGCGGCCGGTGCGGTTTGGCGAACTGCTGCAAGACACCCCCTTCCCCAAGGCGACGCTCTATCGCTTCCTGCAGACTCTCACCCATCAGCGCATGCTGGCGTTTGATCCGGACCGCGGCACCTATGTGCCCGGCCTGCGGCTGGTGCGGCTGGCCCATACCGCCTGGGCGCAATCCTCGCTGGCGCCGATCGCGCGCCTGCATCTGGACCAGCTCAGCGCCTCGGTCGGGGAAACCGTGCATCTGGCGCAGTTCGACCATGCGCAGGTGCTCTATGTGGACAAACGCAACGCACGGCAGCCGGTCGAAATGTTCAGCCAGGCGGGCAAGATCGGCCCGGCCTATTGCACGGGTGTGGGCAAGGTCATGCTGGCCCATCTGCCGCCCGCAGATCTGGCCCGCGCGCTCGACCTGCAATCCTGGCACCGCTTCACCCCGCAGACCCTGTGTGACGCCGACAGCCTGCGGGCCGAGCTGCAGGCGATCCGCGCCCGGGGCTTTGGCTATGACCGCGAAGAACATGAACCGGGCATTCTCTGCATCGCGGCACCGGTGCTCACCCGGGCCGGGCGGATTCTGGGGGCGCTGTCGATCACCACAACCACCGCGCGCAGCGACCTTGACCAGCTTGCGCGGCGCGCACCACAGCTGCAGGCCACCGCCCGCGCCATCGGGGACGAGGCAGAGGCTTGGGCCTTTCCACAGCCCCCCACCACCGACTGACGCAAACGCCCCCTGACGGCGCGCGCACCTCCTCTGGCGCCTCGCAGATCCGCGCAGCTTGGGACAAACCCTGCCCGCATCGCCGCCGCGCCTGCCTTCATCTGCCCTTAAATATCCCCGCCGGAGGCATAGATTCTTTTGACAACGCCTCGCCCGTCACCCCGTCAGCGGCACCATATCCACCGTATGGCGGCTTTTCTGCCCACCGGAAGACCGCACCGCGCCCTTGACCGGCGCCACGTCGGAATAATCCCGCCCCACGGCCACAACCACGTGATCCGCCCCGACCATCAGATCGTTGGTCGGATCATACTCGATCCATCCCAGCTCGGCCCCGCACCAGATCCGCACCCAGGCATGCATGGCATCCGCCCCTTCCAGCCGGGGCTGCCCCTCGGGCGGTTCGGTGCGCAAAAAGCCGCTGACATACCCCGCCGGAATGCCATGGGCGCGCAACCCCGCGATCATCACATGGCTGAAATCCTGACAGACGCCGTGGCGGTTGCGGAAAGATTCCGACGGCGGGGTGTTCACATCCGTCGCCTGCGCGTCAAAGCGCATCTCGCCATGCAGCGCGCGGCCCACATCGCGCACCGCCGCCAGAACCGTGCTGCCCTCGATCAGGATGCCGCCCACGAAATCGCTGATCGCGGAATCGAACCCAACACGCGGCGACGGCGCCAGAAAGTGGTGCGGACTGTCCGCGCCAATGCTTGTCAGCTCTGAAAGCTCCTGCGCCAGGCGCACCCGGTTTGGCGACAGATCCAGCTGCGGCGGCCGCGCGATCCGTTCCACCCGCGCGCGCAACTCGACTGTCAGCTTGGTCAGCGGTTTCAGAAATCCGATCTCAGTCATCGCATTGCCGAAAAAGTCGGTCCAGTCCATGCGCTCCTGCGGGCGGGGATCAAAGCTCAGCTCGCCGGTGATGCGCCGCTGTTCGCCCGCGCGGTTCAGCGGCAGCACCCGCAGCACATTGCGCGCCTGCATTGACGGCGCGGCATAATCATAGGTGATGGTCAGCTTTATATCATATATCATGGCATCACGTCAGATAGGTGCGGGTCAGCAGATCGGACAGCCGCCCCAGCGCCGCCGCCATCGACTGCAGCTTGTCGGTGCTCAGCCTGCCGGGATCCGCCACCGCCAGCTGGGTTTCGACGCGCAGTGCGGCGCGGGCCAGTTCGGACAGCTCGCCGTTCACCTCGGCGCCCGGCAGATCCGCGACCAGACGGCGGATCATGCTGACCTGATAGCGCACGGAACGCGGGTTGCGGTGATCCAGCGCCAGCAGATCGATCACCGTGCTGCGGTTGGTCTGGATCAGATAGCGGCGCCGGTGGGTCATGACGGAATCGCCAAGTTCGATAGCGATGTCGAAACTGCCCTCTGGCGCGGTGGGCGCGGCGAAATCCGCCAAGATCTGCGTCATCGCCTGTGCCCGTTCCAGCGCACGCCCCAGGCTCAGGAACCGCCAGCCGACAAAGCGGTACATGTTGTCATGCACCAGCCCGCCGAACCCGGCAGTGCCGCGCAGCATCAGGCTCAGCGCGCGGGCCGCCTCGTCCCCCGGCTGCGGCCTGTCCGCCGTCGCGATTTCCTGTTCAAGCGAGCGCAGCGCGGTCCAGCCATCAATGGAAAACCGGTCGCGCACCTTGGCCGCGCAGCGGATCGCGTGGGAAAGCTGGTCCAGAATATCCAGCGGCACCGGATCCTCCAGCGACACCCCCTTGCGGGCCAGATACTGCGCAATCCGCGCCACACGCAGATCATCGGGCACCCCCGCCTCGGCCAGACGCATGTGGTAGGACCGCACCAGACGGATCAGCCCCTCGGCCCGTTCCACATAGCGCCCCATCCAGTACAGGTTGTCGGCTGCCCGCGCGGGCAGCAGGCTGGGCGTGGCGCGCTGGAACGGCCTCTCGTTCACCGCGACCCGATCCGTCGGCAGCTTGCGGTCCGACACGATCCAGACATCGGCCACCGATCCGCCCCGCCGCAGTGCCAGCGCCGTGGCATCACCGCTGGCACCAATACGCGCATAGCCGCCGGGCATGATCGACCAGCCCTGCGCCGTGCGCGCCGCGAACACCCGCAGCATGACGGGGCGCGGCACAAGCTGGCCGTCCTCGTAGACCGGCGTTGTCGACAGGCTCACCGCCTCCTGCCCCACCAGGCCCGCGCCCTCTGCCGCCAGACGCTGCGCCACATCAGCCGTGCGCCCGTCAGGGAATCTTCCCGCGATGATCGTGTCGCCCTCAACCTCGAACGGCAGATCCTGCGCCAGCGCATTGCCGATCGTCATCCGGTCAGCATGGGACTGCACATAGTCCCGCTCCTTGGGCGCGCCGCACCACCATGTGGCGATATTGGGAATCGCCAGCGGCGCCCCCTGCAGCTCGCGCGCGATGCGCGGCAGAAACGCCAGAAAGGCCCGCGTCTGCAAGACACCGGTGCCCAGCGCATTGACCATGGACAGATGCCCGGCCCGGATCGAATTGACCAGCCCCGGCGTGCCGATCTGGCTCTTGTCGTTCAGCTCCAGCGGATCGACAAAGGCCGCATCCATCCGCCGCCACAGCACCGAAATCGGCTTGTTGCCCGCCACGGTGCGCACCATCGTGCGGCCCTCTTCGACCACCAGATCCTCACCCTCCAGCAGCATGAGGCCAAGGTAGCGCGCGATATAGGCATGTTCGAAATAGGTTTCAGTCCCAAGCCCGGCGGTCAGGATCGCGGCGCGCCCATCAGGCGCATCGCCGCCCGCCTGCATCGCCTCGCGGAAATGGCGAAAGAAGTCCCCCAACCAATGGATCTTGCCATGGGGAAACGGGTCGGAAAAGCTGCGCATCGTTGCGACCCGGTTTTCCAGCGCGAATCCCGCGCCCGACGGCGCCTCTGTCCGGTCCCCCAGCACAAACCACGACCCGTCCGGATTGCGGCCCAGCTCGAAGGCGACAAAGTTCAGGAAATGCCCCGACGGCGGCGTGATCCCCACCATCGGGCGCAGCCAGGCCGGGTTGCCCGCCACCAGCGCGGTGGGCAGCATACCCTGTTTGACCAGATCACCGGGGCCGTACAGATCCTGCACCACCTGTTCCAGAAGATCCGCGCGCTGGCGTAGCCCGGCGCTGATCTCCTGCCATTCCTCTTCGCCCAGCAGCACCGGCACATGGCTCAGCGGCCAGTCGCGTTCGGTCGATCCTTCTTCGCGGTACTGGCGATAGAACACGCCGGCGTCGCGCAGATACCTGTCACCACGATCAAAGCGCCGCGCGATATCCTCCGCGCTCAGCGCCGCAAAGCGCTGAAGAAACGGTCGCCACACCGGGCGCACCTGACCATCGGCGCCGATCATCTCGTCCGCCACGCCCGGTGGGACGTGGTAGTTCTTGATCAGCGCTGCAACAAGGTCCTGCTCTCGTATCGTACTTGCGGCCAAAGGCTCAGATCCCCGGAGCCCGACGCAGATCCAGCGTCATCGGGAACTCGGGATGGGTCTGATCCTGCGGCGGCCAGTAGGCGCCCGGATTGTGGCCCAGCGCCTCGAACCGCGCCAGACGCCGCGCCTCGGCCTCGTTGCCATTGACCGGGAAGGTTTCATAGTTCCGCCCGCCCGGATGCGCCACATGATAGACACAGCCCCCCAGCGCACGGCCCGACCATTTGTCAAAGATGTCAAAGGTCAGCGGCGCATCCACCGGCAGCGTCGGATGCAGCGCCTCGGCCGGCTGCCAGGCTTTAAAGCGCACGCCCGCCACCGAAACCCCGCTGGTTTCGGTCTTTTGCAGCGGCACGGTGCGGCCATTGCAGGTCACGCCATAGCGTTCCGGGTTCGACGTGGTCAGCTTGACCTGCATCCGTTCGACCGAGGAATCCGTATAGCGCACAGTGCCGCCAATCGCGCCGGTCTCACCCAGCACATGCCAGGGCTCAAGCGCTTGGCGGATCTCAAGATGCGTGCCCTCGTATTCCACCTGTCCGCAGAACGGGAACCGGAATTCTTCCTGCGCCACAAACCATTCAGGGTCGAGCTTGAAGCCATGCAGATCCAGATCGCGCAGCAGATCCATGAAATCCTGCCACAGGAAATGCGGCAGCATATAGCGGTCGTGCAGCTCTGTCCCCCAGCGCACCGGCTTGCCGCTGATCGGCGCATTCCAGCATCGCGCGATGATCGCCCGGATCAGCACCTGCTGCGCCAGCGACATCTTGGGGTCCGGTGGCATCTCGAATCCACGGAATTCAACCAGCCCAAGCCGCCCCGTCGGCCCATCGGGCGAAAACAGCTTGTCGATGCAGATCTCGGCCCGGTGGGTGTTGCCGGTCACATCGGTCAGCATGTTGCGCAGCAACCGGTCCACCAGCCAGGGCGGCGGCGGGGTGCCGCTCGAAGGGTCGGGGATCTGGCTCAGCGCGATTTCCAGCTCATAGAGCGTATCATGCCGCGCCTCGTCGATCCGGGGGGCCTGCGATGTCGGCCCGATGAACAGCCCCGAGAACAGATAGGACAGCGACGGATGGCGCTGCCATGTCAGGATCAGCGATTTCAGCAGATCGGGACGGCGCAGGAACGGGCTGTCGTTCGGAGTCGCCCCGCCCACAACCACATGGTTGCCACCACCGGTGCCGGTGTGGCGCCCGTCGATCATGAACTTGTCGGCCCCCAGACGGCACTGGCGGGCCTCTTCGTAAATGGCCTCGGTTGTGGCGACCACATCGTCCCAGTTGTCCGCCGGGTGAATGTTCACCTCGATCACGCCGGGGTCCGGGGCCACACGGATCACGTTGATGCGCGGATCATGCGGCGGCGCGTACCCTTCGATATGGATCGGCATCCCCATACGCTTCGCCGTCCGCTCGGCGGCAGCGATCAGATCCAGATAATCCTCCACATCCTCGACCGGGGGCATGAACACGCACAGCTTGCCATCGCGCGGCTCGACCGTCATCGCGGTGCGCACAGCCCCGCCCACAACGCCCAGCTCCTGCTCGATCACATCCTGCACCGCCGCCTGCGCCGTCGGGGCCGACACAGGCTGCGTATGGTCTGCCGACACACCCGGCGTCGCCGCACCCTGATCGTAATCGGGCAGCGGATCGCGGTGCACACTTGGGTCGGTGATATAGGTATACGGGTAGGCCGCAGGCGGAACGTAAGGCAGCGCGCCCAGCGGAATGCGATAGCCCACCGGCGAATCCCCCGGCACGAGGTAAATATGCCCGCGCCGCAGCGTCCACTTTTCAGACCGCCACTTGCGCCCCGTCGCCTTGGACTGCCAGCGCTGGATCGGCAGCACAAAGCCCGATGGCTCTGTCAACCCCCGCCCGAACACCCGCGCGATGCGATAGCGTTCTTCGGGGTCCTTCAGCTTGGAATTTTCCGGCGTCACATTCTCGGGCAGGTTGCCCTCCTTGATGATCCACTCGGCGGGGTCCTCATAGGCGGGCACAGCCATATCCGGCTCAATCCCCAGCTCTTCGGCAAACTGCGCGATGAACTGACCGGCGGATTCGGCGGTCGCCCCGGTATCAGCCGTCTCAAGCGCCACCAGATCCGCATCCGACCAGATCGGCTTTTCATCCTTGCGCCAGTAAAGCGAAAACGTCCAGCGCGGCAGGGTTTCCCCCGGATACCACTTGCCCTGCCCGTAATGCAGGAATCCCCCCGGCGCAAAGCGATCCCGCAACCGGCGGATCAGCTGATCTGCCAGCCCACGCTTGGTCGGGCCGACCGCAGCGGTGTTCCACTCTGCCGCCTCGTAATCGTCGATTGACACAAAGGTCGGCTCGCCCCCCATTGTCAGACGCACATCGCCGATCTCAAGCTCGGTATCCACCTGCTTGCCCAGCGCATTCAGCCGCTGCCAGCTTTCCTCGGAAAACGGCTTGGTGATGCGCGGATGCTCGGCCACCCGGGTCACGGTCATGTCGAATTCAAACTCGACCTGCGGCGTGCCCACGGCGGTATAGCCACCGGAAATCGGCGCAGCGTTCTGATAATGCGGCGTCGCGGCCAGCGGAATATGCGACTCCCCCGCGAACAGACCCGATGTCGGGTCCAGCCCGATCCAGCCCGCCCCCGGCAGAAAGACCTCAACCCAGGCATGCAGGTCGGTAAAGTCATTCTCCGTCCCCGACGGGCCGTCCAGCGCCTGCAGATCCGGTTTCAGCTGAATCAGATAGCCCGACACAAACCGCGCGGCCAACCCCAGATGCCGCAGCACATTGACCAGCAGCCAGCTGGAATCCCGGCACGACCCCAGCGCCTTTTGCAGGGTCTCTTCGGGCGTCTGCACACCGGCTTCCATACGGATGGTGTATTCGATATCGCCCGCCACCTTGGCGTTCAGCATCACCAGCCAGTCAACGATCCGGGTCTTGTCGGTGGGCACCTGTTTGATGAACTCGGCCAGCATCGGCGTCGCGGGATCGGCCCGGCGATAGATCGACAGGTCATCCACCAGCTCGGCGGGATACTCAAACGGATAGAACTCGGCCGATTCCTCGACAAAGAAATCGAACGGGTTGTAGACCGACATATCGGCCACAACATCCACCTCGATCTTGAACTCACGCACCGGTTCAGGGAACACAAACCGCGCCAGCCAGTTGCCATAGGGATCCTGCTGGTGATTCACAAAATGCGGCTGCGGCGACACCCTGAGCGAATGCGAAATCACCCGTGTCCGGCTATAGGGGGCAGGACGCAGACGTATGATCTGCGGCCCCATCGTGACATTGCGGTCGTATTTGTAATGGGTGAGGTGATGGATGCTTGCGTAAATGGCCATGTGGCTTGGTTTCCCTGAACTTTGGGTCTATCCTTTCATTTAGAGTTAACATTTGCATCCCCTCATTGTGGATGCGTGCCGGTTTTCTGGGCTGATCCTCGCCCACGCGTCTGACAGTTGCCATATTTTTGATCGCCTGCGGATGACGGGATCGCGCCGCTCGCCTTTGTCTCCGGGACAGCACGCCCTATCCTGTTGTGCCGGATAGAAAAATGATTGGACCGTTCCGATGGCTGCTCCCCTCTCCCCCGATGACATGACCCGCCTGATGCGCCGCGCCATTGCGCTGGCAAAATCCGCCCGTGCGGCTGGCAACCATCCGTTCGGCGCGCTGCTCTCCGACGACTCAGGGCAGATCCTGATTGAGGCGCAAAACACCGTCGAAACCGACAGCGACGTGACCTGCCATGCCGAACGCAACCTGATCAGCGCCTCTTATGCCAAATTGTCCGAGGATCAGCGCCGCGCCGCAATCCTTGTCACCAGCACCGAACCCTGCGCCATGTGCGCTGGCGCGATCTTCTGGGCCGGTATCCGCACCGTGCTTTACGGATTAAAGGAATCGCATTTGACCGCCATGTGCCAGACGCCGACCAACCCCAGCCCGATGGTGCTGAACATGCCCTGCACCGACGTGTTCAACACCTGCCCCGGCCATCCCACCACGGTGATAGGCCCCCTGATCGAGGATGAAGCCCGCGCAGCACACGAAGGGTTCTGGTAGGCGCAAAATACGCTCACCCTCGCAATCGGGGCTGAGCGCTGCGCAATATCAGCAGCCATACGAAAACCATACGTTTTCCATACGGTTTCCAGCAGATGGTTTCAGACCTCTTCTGGGATGTTCAGCGCCTCGGCAAAATGGCTCAGCAACCTGTGTTTCAGGATCTTGCCCGTCGCTGACGCAGGCAGCGCATCCACCACCAGAATGCGGCTGGGGCGTTTGTAACCCGACAGGCGCGACGCCACAAAGTCTTTGAGTTCAGAGGCTTGCACCGCATCGGGCTTTGTTACCTGCACAAAGGCCACAACATCCTCGTTCCCGCCCTCACCTGACCGCCCGATCACCGCCGACTGCACCACCGCCGGATGGTCGTTCAGCGCCGCCTCGACCTCGGGCGGATAGACGTTAAAGCCCCCCCGGATGATCAGTTCCTTGCAGCGCCCAACGATGTGAAGATATTGATTTTCATCAATTTTCCCCAGATCCCCGGTCCGCAGCCAACCATCGACACTGACCGCTTTGGCGGTCTCAGCCGGGTTGCGGAAATAGCCCAGCATCACATGCGGCCCCCGGGTCAGAACCTCGCCCACGCCCGCCTCTCCGCCAATGCTTTCGTCCAGCATGATCTCGACACCGGGCAACACCGGCCCCACGCTGATATCCGCTAAGCCCTTGGGATTGCGGGTTCCTGTGACCCCCGCCGTGCTTTCGGTCATGCCATAACCGTTCTGCAGCGCGATCCCGTAAAAGCTTTCGGCCTTGCGCTTCCACGCCGGATCCAGCGGCGCGGCACCGGATGACACATAGCGCAGCACGTCACTGTCCAGCTTTTCATGACCGTTTTCAGCAGCATAGGCCATCAGCACCGCATGCATCTGCGGCACCGCAGGCAGCACCGTCACCCCCTCGCGCAGCGCCTGATAGAGCGCCGCAGGGCTGAACCGCGACGCCAGCTGCACCGTCGCCCCCGCATGGGCCGAGGCCATCAGCATCGACGCCAGCCCGAACACATGCGTCAGGGGCAGCGCGCCGTAAACCCGGTCCGCCGGCGCCAGATTTCTCAACTCTGCCGAGGCTTTAGCCGCAAACAGCAGGTTGGCATGGCTCAGCATCACCCCCTTGGGATCGCCCGTCGTGCCGGTGGTATAAAGCAGCACCGCGACGCCGTCTGCCCCTTCGGCCATGACCTCGGGCCCCGTCCCAGAACGCTGCACAAGATGCACCCGCCCGGCCCCGGTCTGCACAGGCTTAGCCTCCAACCGCTCAGCATGGGCCAGCGCCTCTTTCGACACATGGCTGGTCAAGATCACCAGCGCCGGATCAGCATGTTTGACGATGCGCTCCAGCTCGTGTTCGGCCATGCGCGCATTCACCGGCACCGCCCAGGCCCCGATGCGGCTGGCCGCAAACAGCGCCACGGCCACGGCCAGACAGTTCTCGGCCACGATCAGAATGCGGTCGCCGGGCCGAACACCGTTCAGCCTGAAAAGGGCCTCATAAGCCTCTGAAAGCGCGCCATATTCAGCCCAGCTCACCTGCCCGCCGTCGCAATCGATGACCGCCGGTTGATCGCCACGCTGCACGACATTGCGGTCCAGCACTTGATGTATCCGGTTGAACGCTGCCAAAGATGTCATGGTTTCCCCTCCCTTGAATGTGTCACGCCATAGAGCGCAGCCGGGACAATGCCCGCAGCGCCTCGGCTTCCAATTGTCTGACGATATCTGCCAGCGGTTCGGAACGTTCCAAAAGCCCCAGCGCCTGCCCCGCCGACAACATGCCCTGCGAGGTATCGCCGGTTTCATAGGCCCGCCGCCCGATGGCCCCCGCCACATGCGGCATCAGCGCCTCGATCCCGATATCGGGGTTTTCCGCCTCGAGTGCGGCCACAATCGCCGTGGTTTCGTTCTTCAGCGTACGGATCGTGTTTCGCACCGATCCCATGGTCAGCGCGGTGTCACGTTCGCCCGCCGCGACCAGCGCCGCCTTGTAACCATCATGGGCCGCAATCTCCTGCGCGGCCAGAAACCGCGTGCCCATCACGACACCCGCAGCCCCACCCGCCAGTGCCGCCACGATCTGACTGCCCGCGCCAAAGCCACCACCGAGCAGGAACGGAATATGCAGACGCCGCTCGGCCAGACCAACATTGACCATGGTGCCCACCAGATCCATGCCCGGGTGTCCGCCACATTCCGCGCCAACGATGGTGACCATATCGACGCCGATGCTCTGTGCCTTTTCGGCAAAACGCAGGCTGGGCACCTTGTGGATCACCGTGATGCCGGCATCCTTCAGAATAGGCAGATATTCCTCGGGGTTACGGCCCGATGTTTCCACAACCCGAATGCCTTCGTCCGCGATCAGGCGGAACACATCGGCGGTCTTTTCCCCCGGCACCAGCTTGGGCAGCATCGACACATTGACGCCAAAAACCCGTTTCCCGGCCAGATCCCGACACCGCCGGATTTCAGCCCGCAGGGCGTCCGGCTCAGGAAAGCTCGCAGCCGTGATAAACGACAACACCCCGGCCCGCGCGCCCGCGCCGACATACCCCGCCTCGGACAGCCACATGAGGCCGCCCGCCACCACAGGCAGGCGCAAATCAAAGGCCCGCGTCAGTGGCGTTTGCAGGGCGGGATCAGTGGGCGTCATTCGCCACCTCTCAGGGCTTTGAAATCGGGGGGCGCTTGTTGAGAAAGGCGTTCATGCCTTCCTCCGCCTCAGCTGATCCCAGTGCCGCCGCCATGGCGTTGCGCTCGTGATCCATCTGCGTGGCAAGGTCCACATGCCGCGCGGTGCCCAGCAGCGCCTTGATCGCGGTCATGGTGCCACCTGGACCGCTGGCAATGCGGTTGCCCAGATCCATCGCGTCCTCGCGGCTGGCAAGCGGCGGCGTCAGCCCGGTCACAGCGCCCAGATCAAACAGGCGCTGCGCCGTCACAGGCTCCCCCAGCAGGGTCATCTGTGCCACAAGCGCACGCGGCAAGGCATCAGACAGCGTGCTGGTCAGCCCGCCGTCCGGCACCAGCCCCGCCTTGACATAGGCCGCCGTGAATTTGGCATCCTCGGCCGCCAGAATGAAATCGCAGGCAAAGGCCAAAGACACCCCCGCCCCGGCAGCGCCGCCATCGACGGCGGCGATCACCGGCTTGGGGCAGTCCCGGATCGACCGGATCACCGCGTGCAGCTCTTCGATCCGCGCGCGCCGCTCTGCCTCGCTCATCTCCCGCCGCTCGGACAGCGTATTGAGGTCCCCGCCCGCGCAAAAGAATCCGCCACGCCCCCAGAGCGTCACGGACGTGATCCGCGCCGCTGCCCCGGCCTGCGCTGTGGCGTCCAGGATCGCGGCATAAAGATCGGCGCTCAGCGGATTGCGCCGTTCCGGATAGGCATTCACCACCAGCAGACGGTCGCCCAGATCCTCGACATAGGCTCTTTTTGTCACTGACCCGGCTCCTGTGGCAGCTTGTCCTGTGGCACCCGTTTGAACACACCCGTCGCCGTGGCGATCAGCGTGCCATCTTCGGCCACCAGTTCCCCCGCGATGAACAGCAGCGACCGCCCACCGCCGGTGACCCGCCCGGTCGCCGTGACGCGCTGTCCGGCGCCTGCGCCCGCATGGAACTGCGTGGTCAGCGACACGGTCAAGAACGGCGCGCGGCCCATGGCATCCACCGTAAGGCTGCCGGTTGCCCCCATGGCGCTGTCCAGCAGCAGACCGCCGATGCCGCCGTGCATCACGTGATGGCGGTTCATATGCCCCTCGGTCAGATCCAGCCAGCAGCGCGCACATCCGTCGGGCTGGTCCACGTCCAGCACATAGCCCAGCGACCGCTGCGTGCCGGTTTCGCCCTCGATCAGCGCCATATCAGGCGGCCGACAGACGGATGAACCGTTCCAGATGGTAATCCGTATCGCCAAAGCGGTGATCGACCATGGTCAGGCGCTTGGCCAGATGCCCCAGCGCATATTCCTCGGTCATGCCGATGCCGCCGTGCATCTGGATGCTTTCCTCGACCACCAGACGGCCAACGCGGCCGATCAGGTTCTTGGTGGCGCTGACATGACGTTCGCGGGTGACGCGATCCCCCTCAAGATGGCCGGCAAGGTTGATCACGGCAGAGCGCGCCTGCTCGATCTCGATCAGCACATCGGCCATACGGTGCTGCAGGGCCTGAAACTTGCCGATCGGCTTGCCGAACTGCTTGCGGGTCTGCAGGTATTCGGTGGTCAGCGCGCGGATGCTCTCCATCAGCCCCAGCGCCTCGGCACTGATTGCGGCCACGGCGCGTGCATTGGAATGTTCCAAAGCGTCCCATGCACCACCTTCGTGACCGATCAGCGCGTCCTTAGGAACGCTCACACCCTCAAGATCCAGCTCTGCCGCACGACCGCCGCCGTTCAGCGGGTAGTCACGAAAGCTGAGCCCCTCGACCGGCAGCAGGAAGAGAGAAATGCCCGATGTGTCGCGCACATCGCCAGAGGTTCGCGCCGAAACAAGCACATGGCTCGCAAAAGGCAGCGCCATCACAATGCTCTTGCGCCCGTGCAGCGTCCAGCCGTCCGCTGTCGCGGTGGCAGTGGTCGCGACATGGCTCAGCTCATAGCGCCCCGCGGGTTCGCCGTGGGCAAAGGCGACGCGGGTGCTGCCCGCGATGATCTCTTCCACCAGATCCGCCGCGCCAAGCTCGGCCAGCAGACCGCCAGACAGGACACCCATTTCCAGCAGCGGCTCGAACACTCCGGCGCGCCCCAGCTCTTCGAAGGTCAGCGCGAGGTCGAACCCGGCGCCGCCGAAACCGCCCTGATCCTCGGTGAACAGCGCGCCGATCACGCCCATTTTGGCAAGGCCGGTCCAAAGGTCTTCGGACTGCCCGGTTTCGGATTCGGTCGCCGAGGCCAGCAGATCCGGTGTCACAGTCTCGCGCAGGTAACGACGCAAGCCGTCCTGCAGCATCTGGCGTTCGTCTGTGAGGTCAAAATTCATGGCTCAAAGCTCCAGAATGGCTTTGCTGATGATCGTGCGCTGGACCTCAGAGGACCCGCCGTAGATCGACAGCTTGCGGTTGTTGAAATAGGCCTGCGTCGCGGGCATCGCGTAATCCGGGCCGACGGGTTCCACGTTCGATCCCTCATCCAGCGCCTCGGACACAAACGGCATCGCATAGGGGCCGACGGCCTGCCGGGTCAGCGCGTTGATTTCCTGACGGATCTGCGTGCCCTTGATCTTGAGCATTGAGCTTTCTGCGCCCGGTGCCTGACCGGCAGCGGCCGCCGCCAGAATGCGCAGATTGGTGGTCGCCATCGCCATCAGGTCAATCTCGACCTGCGCCATCTTGGCCGCGAACAGCGGGTTCTGGATCAGAGTGCGGTCGCCATCCTTTTCCAGCCCGGCAATCCGCTTGAGGCTGGCAAGACCCGCACGGGCGAAACCCACACCGGCGATGTTGGTGCGTTCATGGGTCAGCAGGAACTTGGCATAGGTCCAGCCCTTGTTCTCCTCACCCACAAGGTTCTCGGCAGGCACTTTGACGTTGTCAAAAAAGACCTCGTTCACCTCGGGTTCGCCGTCCAGAAGGACAATGGGGCGCACCGTGATCCCGGGCGTGTCCATGTCGATCAGCAGAAAGGAAATCCCCTCCTGCGGTTTGCCTGCTTTCGACGTGCGCACAAGGCAAAAGATCATGTTCGCGTACTGGCCCAGCGTGGTCCAGGTCTTTTGCCCGTTGACGATATAGTGCTCGCCCTCGCGCACGGCAGAGGTCTTGACCGAGGCAAGGTCAGACCCCGCACCCGGTTCGGAATAGCCCTGACACCACCAGTCATCGCCGTTCAGGATTCTCGGCAGGTAATGCGCCTTTTGCGCGTCATTGCCGAATTTCTGCAGCACCGGGCCCAGCATCGCGATGCCAAAGGGCACGATCCGGGGCGCATGGGCAGACGTGGTTTCCTCTTCAAAGATATGACGCTGAACGGCATCCAGCGCGCCGCCGCCGAATTCCTTGGGCCAGTTGCCCGCGAGCCAGCCGCGTTCGTTCAGGATCGCGTGCCATTCCTCGTAATCGGCTTTGGTCAGACGCTTGCCGCCCGCCACCTTGTCCGACAGCCGCTTGGGCAGCTTGTCCTCCAGAAAGGCCCGTACCTCAGCGCGAAAGGCCTTTTGTTCGTCTGTATAGTTCAGATCCATGCGGACCTCCTTGTCTATGCGCGACCGCTGCACTGCTTGAGCGCGGTCGCTGCGCGCGAATTGGTGAAGCTCAGAAGATTTCAAACAACCCGGCAGCACCCTGCCCGCCGCCGATACACATGGTCACAACACCCAGCTTGGCACCGCGCCGCTTGCCTTCGATCAGCAGGTGCCCGGTCATCCGCGCGCCGGTCATCCCGAAAGGGTGCCCGACCGAGATTGAGCCGCCGTCCACGTTCAGCTTGTCATTGTCGATGCCGAGGAAATCGCGGCAATAGAGAGCCTGCGATGCAAAGGCTTCGTTCAGCTCCCAGAGGTCGATGTCATCCACCGTCAGCCCCTGCCGTTCCAGCAGGCGCGGGATGGCAAAGACCGGGCCGATGCCCATTTCGTCCGGCTCACAGCCTGCGACGGCAAAACCCCGGAACCGGCCAAGCGGTTCCAGACCGGCCTTTGCGGCCTCCGCGGCCTCCACCATCACCAGCGCCGCCGCCCCATCTGACAGCTGAGAGGCATTGCCGGCCGTGATGTATTTGTCCGGCCCCATGACCGGCGCCAGCTTTTGCAGGCCGTCCAGCGTGGTTGACGGACGGTTGCATTCGTCTTGCGACAGGGTCACCTCAACCTCGGACACCTCACCGGTTTCCTTGTCCTTGACCGCCTTGGTGACAGTGATCGGGGCGATCTCGGCATCGAAACGCCCCGCCTCCTGCGCTGCGGCTGTGCGCTGCTGGCTCTGCAGGCTCAGCGCGTCCTGATCGGCGCGGGAGATGCCATAGCGGTCAGCCACCACATCCGCCGTGTCGATCATCGCCATATAGAGTTCGGGCTTGTGCGCCTCGATCCAGGCCTCGCGGGAAGTGCGCACCGGCGGCTGCACCATCGAGATGCTTTCGACACCGCCGACCAGCACCGCCTTGGCGCCTTCATGGGCGATCATGTGACCGCCCATCGCGATGGCCTGCAAGCCACTGGCGCAGAACCGATTCACGGTGGTTGCGGCAATCGACACCGGCAGCCCCGCGCGGATCACCGCCTGACGGGCGATATTGCCGCCGGTCACATATTCCGGATAGCCGCAGCCCCAGATGCTGTCCTCGATCAGCGCGGGATCAATACCCGCACGGGCCACAGCCTCGGCCGCAGCATGGCCTGCCATGACCGCGCCATGGGTCATGTTGAAGGCACCGCGCCCGGCCTTGCCGATGGGCGTGCGGGCGATCGAGACGATTACGGGATCTTTCATGTGTCTTCTCCTTCAGCCCGCATTCAGGCTGTCAAATGTCTGTTCTTCGGCGGCGAGCCGCGTCAGCAGCGGCGCGGGTTTCCAGAAGAACGGATCGTCCTGCGCATAGCTCTCGATATCGGCAAGCAGCGCCCTGAGGCCCTGCATATCCGCCCATTTCAGTGGTCCGCCGCGATAGCGCGGAAAGCCATAGCCGGACAGCAGCGTCACATCGACATCCAGCGGGCGCTGCGCGATGCCTTCTTCCACGACGCGGGCAGATTCATTGACCATCGCGGCCATGTAGCGGCGCACGATCTCGTCCTTGGTAAACGCGCGCGGCGCGATACCGGCCTCCATACGGGCCTTCGTGATCAGGTCTTCGACCTCTGGATCGGGTGTGCCCTGACGACCCTCATAGATATAGTAGCCGCGCCCGGTCTTCTGCCCAAGACGGCCCAGATGATACAGCTCATCCGCCCATGTCGGCACGACCTCTTGCGGATCACGTGTCGTCGCCTTGCGCTGACGGGTCATGTACCCGATGTCGAGCCCGGCCAGATCGGCGACCGCATAGGGGCCCATGGCAAAGCCGAAATCGGTCAGGGCATCGTCAATTTCAAACGGGCTGGCACCGGCCAGAACCATGCGATCCGCCGCCGCACGATAGTGTGACAGGATGCGGTTGCCGATGAAGCCGTCACAAACCCCGGCGCGCACCGCAACCTTGCCCAAGGTCTTGGCCAAGGCAAAGGCGGTCGCCGTCACGTCGCTTGCGGTCTTGTCGGCCACCACGACCTCAAGCAGTTTCATCACATGCGCCGGGGAGAAGAAGTGCAGCCCGATCACATCTGCGGGGCGCGAAATGCTGGCCGCGATCTCGTTGATGTCGAGGTATGAGGTGTTCGTCGCCAGAACCGCGCCGGGTTTGCAGACGCGGTCCAGCTCGGCAAAGACCTGTTTTTTCACATCCATGTTCTCGAACACCGCCTCGATCACCAGATCGGCATCGCTCAGAGCGGCGTAATCGGTGGCGGTAATCAGTGCGTCGGACAGGATCGCGGCGCGCTTGTCCTCGCTCAGCTTGCCCCGCTTCACCGCAGCAGCCAGATTGCCGTCGATGGTGGCGCGCGCCTTGTCGGCCGCCGCCGCATCGCGTTCGATCAGCGTCACCGCCAACCCGCGCAGCAGCGCCGCCGTGGCAATACCTGCACCCATGGTGCCGCCGCCAATCACGCCGATCCGGGCAAAGGACCGGGGCGCGACGCCGTCAATCTCGGGCAGGCGCGCAACCTTGCGTTCGATGAAGAACGCATGGATCAGCCCCTCGCGTTGCGGGGTGTCGAGCACCTCGTTGAACCGCGCGCGTTCAAAGGCCAGACCCTCGGTCAGATCCGTCGAACAGGACGCCTCGACCGCCTCAACCGCCGCCAGAGGCGACACAAGGCCCTTGGCCCGTTTCGCAAGCGTCGCACGGATCGCTGCACTCGCCCCGGCATCGGGCGCGGGGCGCGGCATGGCGGAAACCGGGCGCACCGGGGCATTCTGGTCCAGCAGCTCGGTCGCATACCCCTTGGCATCCGCCAGCAGGTCGCCCGTGCCGATGCGGTCAATCAGCCCCGAAGACAGCGCGTCGTCAGGCGTCACAGGCACACCAGACGATATCATCTCCATCGCCGTGGCCAGTCCGGTCAGACGCGGCGTGCGCTGGGTGCCGCCGGCCCCTGGCAGAATGCCCAGCGTCACCTCGGGCAGGCCCAGCTTGGTGCCCTGCATGGCAAGGCGATAGTGGCACCCGAGCGCCACCTCAAGCCCACCGCCCAGGGCCGCGCCATGGATCGCGGCAATCACCGGTTTCGGGCAAGCCTCGATATGGTTTACAACCTCGGGCAGCCACGGGTCCTGCGGCGGTTTGCCGAATTCCGAAATATCCGCCCCGCCGATGAACAACCGCCCGACGCCGTAAACCACGGCAATCCCGGCCTCGGCATCTGCGGCAAAGGCGTCTATCGCGGCGGTGATCCCGGCGCGAACCGCATGCCCCAGCGCGTTGACCGGACCATTTTCGATACGGATCAGGCCGATGCGGCCCTCTCTCTCATATGTCACTGGATGTGTCATGAGACCCTCTTTTCAAACTCGGACCGGCGGTGTGACCGGTTCATTTCCAACATGCCGCACAGCATCCCAGCCTGCGGCCAAATTCAAACTCAGCCCCGCATCACAACAGCAGACCCCTGCCCCATCATCCGCTCAAGCTCGCGCACCGCGTCGTTCAGCGCAGGGGCCACCTCGTCGCGCATCCGATCAAGGCTGAGGTCCGCAGGCATGGCACCGCAGGTAAAGATCACAGGCTCGCTCAGGTCGCGCGAATGAAACGGCTTGGCGACGGCGTGGATGGTCGAGGTAAAGTATTCAGACGGATCGGCAATCACCGTCCCCTTCGCGATCAGCTGCGCGTAGCCATTGCGCCGGATCTCTTGCGCGCGCTCCACCGTCAGCCCCCGGTCGCCTGCCGCCTCAGCCACGGTGCGTTCAAACATCTCTTCGGACAAAGCCGACAGCAGCGCATGACCCGAGGAAGAGCCATTGAACGGCAGCCGGTGCCCGACCTCCAGCCAGAGCGATGAGACATTGTGCGGCCGCCAGGTCTTGACGATCAGCATTCGGTTCTGATCGCGCACCAGAAGAAGCGTCAGCGTACCCGTCTCATCCGCGAGCCGCTGCATGATCGCCCCCGACAGATCCACAAAGGAAATGGACGAGGCCGCCACATTCCCCAGCGCCAGCAGCGCCGGACCGGGACGATAGCGATCATGTCGGCGCGCATGGTTAAGATACCCCAGCGATTGCAGCGTGAAGGTCAGCCGCGAAACTGTCGATTTCGGCAATCCGGTACGCTCCGAAATTTCGGCATTGCCCAAACCGTCATCCGACGGGCGAAAGGCGCGCAGCACAGCCAGTCCCCGCGCCAAGGTGGTCGCAAAACGGCGGTCTGTTTCGGTTTCCATGCGCCCCTCCAGTTCTGGTGCGGCCATGATCTACATCGAACCCGGAATGAGAAGCGATATGATCGGAAAGGCCATGATCAGGATCAGCACGATCACATCCACCGTCAGGAACCGCAGGATCCCGGCAAAGATGCGGTCAATCGGCACCTCTTTGCCCACCACACCGGCGATGACAAAGACGTTCAGACCCACAGGCGGCGTGATCAGGCCGATTTCCAGCAGCTTGATCACCACCACACCGAACCAGATCAGATCAAAGCCATAGGTTTCCACCAGCGGCACCATCAGCGGCAGGGTCAGCACCATGATCCCGATCGGATCAAGAAACATGCCCAGCAGCAGATAGATCGCGGCAATCGCCGCCAGCAGCATAAGGGGCGACAGTTGCGCATCCGTCACCGTCTGCACGATGTCACCGGCAACACCGGTAAGCGCGATGAAGGCGACAAAGATCTTGGCCCCCGCCGCGATCAGGAAAATCGCGGTGGTCTGCACGCAGGTCTCGCGCAGCGCCTCGATCAGCGCCTTTACGGTCAGCTTGCGTTGCGCGAACCCGATAGCGATGGCCGCCACCACACAGACAGCTGCCGCCTCGGTCGCGGTGAAGAACCCGCCATAGATGCCGCCGACGATGATCGTGAACAACGCAATCGCGGGCCAGGCCTCAACCGCTGCGCTGAACTTCTCGCGCGTTGTGATGATGCCAGTGAATCGAGGCGCCGCAGACGGATCGCGCAGCACCCAGACGTAAATAACAAGGATAAAGCCCAGCAGCGAGAGCAGTCCCGGCAGGATGCCCGCAAGGAACAGCGAGGAAATCGAGGTTTCGGTGAAGATGCCGTAAATGATGAACAGCACAGACGGCGGGATCAGCGACCCCAGCGTGCCCCCGGCCGCGACCGACGCCGTGGCCAGACGCTTGTCATAGCCCATGCGCAGCATCTCGGGCGAACAGATCCGCCCCATGGTAGAGGCACAGGCGATGCTGGACCCGGTGATCGCGGAAAACCCGCCACACCCCACAACCGAGGCAATGGCGACCCCCCCGGGAACACGTGCCAGCCAGACACGGGCGGCATGGTATATCTTGGTCGTGATGTCCGCGCGATAGGCGATATGCCCCAGCGCCACGAACAGCGGAATCATCGAGAGATCATAAGAATGGATCAGGTCAAAAGAGTTCGAGAAGACCAGAGAAGTGGTGGGTGTCATCGCCCTTTCGGGCATGAAGGTTCCCGTGCGAAACGCAAACATCACGAAGGTGCCCACGGTCGCCACACCGGCAAGCGCAAAGGCAATCGGCACGCGCAGACCCAACAACAGGATCACGGCGGCAAAGGCGCAGAGCCCGACAAAAGTTCCATCCATGATCTTAACCCTCTTTTCCGTAGGCGGTTTCGGCCAAGGGCGCGCCGCGCCGCATTGCCTGCACATCCCCCACAACCATCAGCAGCAGCCGCAGCCAGCAGAAGGACATGCCGATCAGAAAGATCACCCGCCCGGGCCACTTGGGCAGCATAAGTTCGCCAAAGAAAAAACTGCCAGAACTCATGGCATGCGCCGCCTCGCGCCAGCCCGCGTAGATCAGCGGTGCAAGCGCCAGCAAACCAAAGACCGAGCCCAGCACAACCAGCGTCTTCTGCCCGCCTTCGGAAAGACGGTTAGAAATGAATTCAACCGCAATATGCGACCGCTGCGCTGTGGTGACGGCCAGCGGCAGGACGATGGCGGCCACCATCAATTCGCGCACCATCACGATCGCATCCGGCACGCCCGAGTTCAAGAAAACCCGCAGCAGAACCGTCGTCGTGATCAGCACGCCCAGACCGATCACTGCCACGACGGCAAGATCAAGCAAAAACTGTTCAATGCGTCGCAGCATGGACACCTCTGGTAGACCAAAATGAAAAGGGATGGGCCCGCATGTGCTGCGGACCCGTTCAGATCAACCGCGAGTCCAAGGATAACCCTGCTCGTCACGGATGGTCTGATATTTCGCAATCAGGCCGCGATACTCTTCCAGCAACGCAGCACCATCCAGCCCCGACTGAGCGGCCAGGTCAACCCACTGATCCAGAAACTGCGCGCTGGCTTCGACCAGCTTGGCACGCTCTGCATCCGGCAACTCGATTATCTCGACCCCTGCGGCCTTCATCGTCTCGATGGCCTTGTCGTTGTCGGCAGTGATCAACTCGCCCAGCTTGTCGGCCATGCCTTCGCCCGCGCTTAGCAGCGCCTCTTGTGCCGGGGCGTCCAGCGCATCAAAGGACTGCTTGTTCATGAACACCCCCAGCGCGCCCACCTGCCCCCAGTTCAAAAGGGTATAGCTGTTGATGACTTCCTGCTGCTTCAGCGCAGCCATCGCATAGGAATAGCCCTGCGAACAATCGATCAGCCCGGTGTCCAGGCCCTGATAGGCATCATAAATCGACATTGGTACCAGATTCGCTCCAAATTCGCGGAAGGTGTCGCCATAGGCACCCACGCCGCGCACCTTGAGACCCTGAATATCCTCGACAGTGCGGATCGCCTTGCCGTTGCAGCCGATATGCACCGCAGATGTGGTGAAGGTGCCCAGGTAGACCAGGTTCATGTCGGCAAGGTTCGCCTTGATGCTGTCGTTTCCCCGCATCAATTCGTCCGTGGCCTTCATCCCCACCCAGGCGTCCGGGTTCTGTACCGGCAGATCGGCGATGCCATATGCAACCATTTCCTTGGGGAAATAGACCGCGATGATCGTGCCCAGATCCGCCACGCCATCAGAGATGCCGTTCACTGCGGCATTCGCCTTGAACAGCGCGCCACCCCATTGGATGTTAAGATCCAGCGTGCCGCCGGACAGCTCGGTCGCTGTATCTGCGAACCACTGCAGCGATTCAGCCCGCGCGCCGCGATTTGGGCCTGCTTCGCCAACGAACAACGATTGTGCCTGTGCGGCGCCGGTCATCGCGATCAACACGGATGCCGTTGCGCTAAGTAGAAAACGCTTCATAGTGCCCTCCCATTTCCACTATGCAGAATTTATTTCTGACATGCGATTTTCTAGCCGGAACTTCTGTGAAAATCAAGCACGGCATGCACATGAATGAGGCAAGCCACGAAACGCCTGCTGATCGCGACCTCCTATTTGAAATCTTGAAGAAGGCCGCGCTTGCAAAGACGAAAAAGCAGGGGACTGTCCCCTGCTTCACCTGTCCCAAAATATCCCGGGGGAGTCGCGCGCTTGCGCGTGACGGGGGCAGCGCCACCGCCTTGCTTTCTGGGTCAAGGCTGACGCCTAGACCGACAGATAGGCATCCCGGATTTCTGGGTGCGCCTGCAGATCCGCCAGTGAGCCTGCAAATTTCTGCGTGCCGCTTTCGATGATCACCACCTGATCCGCCACAGCTTGGGCAAAATGCAGGTTCTGTTCCGACAACAGCACCGTCAGCCCCTCGTTCTTAAGCTTGAGGATCACATGCGCCATCTGCTCGACAATCACCGGGGCGATGCCTTCGCTAGGCTCGTCCAGCAGAACCAGCGCCGGGTTTCCCATCAGCGTGCGCGCGATGGTCAGCATCTGCTGTTCGCCTCCCGACAGCGCCTTGCCCCGGTTGCCGCGCCGCTCGGCGAGGTTCGGGAACAGCTCGAACAGCATCTCTTCGGTCCAGGTCACGCAGCCCTCGCGCGGTGGCTGGCGGCCGACCTCAAGGTTCTCAAGCACTGTCAGCTGGGTAAAGATACGCCTCTCTTCAGGCACATAGCCCAGCCCGGCCTTTGCCACCCTGTGCGGCGCCCAGCCGGTGATGTCCTGCCCCTGATAGGACACCGTGCCGCCGCGCGGCTGCACCATCTGCATGATCGACTTCATCGTCGTGGTCTTGCCCGCGCCATTGCGGCCGAGCAGGGCGACAACCTTGCCGTGCCCGACAGTAAAGCTCAGATCATTCAGCACATGCGCCTTGCCGTAAAAGGCGTTGACCGTTTTCAGCTCAAGCATCGGCCTTCTCCTCTGCTGCGTTGAACAGCATGCCGCCGCCCAGATACACCTCTTGCACCTGCGGGTTGTTGCGGATCTCGTCAACTGAGCCACCCGCGATCAGCTGGCCGCGGTTCAGCACCATGATCCGGTGCGCATGGGCAAAGACGACATCCATGTCATGTTCGGTGAACAGGCAGCTTACGCCCTGATCGCGCACGATATCTGCCGTCAGCTGCATCAGTGCGATGCGCTCGCGCGGGGCCATGCCGGCTGTCGGCTCGTCCATCAGCAACAACTTGGGATCATGCGCCAGCGCCACGGCCAACTCCAGCCGCTTGAGATCGCCATACGCCAGCACCGCGCAGTGCCGGTCGGCCTGATCGGCCATGCCGACTGTGTCCAGCAGCTCCAATGCCCGCCCCCAATACATGCGATGCGCATAGGGCAGCATGGAATAGATGCGCCGGTGATACGAGATCAGCGCCATCTGCACATTCTCGATAACCGTCATAGAGCTATAGGTCGCGGTGATCTGGAACGTCCGCCCCACCCCCTTGCGCCAGATCTGGCGCGGGGCAAGGCCGGTGATCTTTTCTCCGTTCAGCTTCACCACGCCGCTGGTCGGCTTGAGCTGGCCCATGAGCATGTTGAAACAGGTGCTCTTGCCCGCGCCATTCGGGCCGATCAGAGCCAGCAATTCGCCTTGCCGCAAGACAAAGCTCACATCATCCACCGCCTTGATCGCACCAAAGGAGCGGGAAAGATGTTCGACCGTCAGAACCGCGCTCATCGCTTGTCCTCCGCATTGTTCAGAATGCCGGTGCGTTCCCCCAGCTTGCGCAAGCTGCCCACAATTCCTTCGGGGGCAAGGATGACGACTGCGATGATCAGCAAACCCAGGGCAAGGCGCCAGTACTCGAAACGGGTGAGGTAATCCTTTGTCGCCTCGAAGGATGCACCGCCAACCCAGCCACCCGACAGGGTTTTCACACCTCCCAGGAAGACGACGATCAGCGCGTCAAAGGAGCGGGCGATTTCAAGTTCGTTCGGGAACACACTGCCTTTGGAGAACACGAACAGCCCGCCTGCGACCCCGGCCATGGCCCCGGCAAAGGCGAAGGCAACCCATTGGATGCGTTTGGTGTTGATGCCCATCGCCTCGGCCTGCCGCGACGAATCCCGGGCGGCGCGCAGAGCATAGCCAAACGGTGAATGCGCCGCGTGGCGTAGCAAAAGGATGCCGCCTGCGCAAATCACCAAGGTGAGGTAGAAAAACACCATGTTGGACGACGCCCAGGCCGAGGGCCAGATGTTGACCAACCCGTCATCCCCGCCAGTAATGTCCCCCCACTGGAACACGAGGCTCCAAAGGAGTTGCGCAAAGGCAAGCGTGAGCATGGCGAAATAGACGCCCGTGCTGCGCAGGCAAACCCAGCCGATCAACACCGCCGCAAGGCCCGCGCCGAGCGGTGCGAGGATCAGCGCCAGTTCCATCGGTGTATGGGCGTAGGTGACGAAAAGTGCCGCCACATAAGCCCCGCCGCCGAAAAACGCCGCATGGCCGAAACTGACCAGCCCGCCCATGCCCAGCATGAACTGCAAGGAGGCGGCGAATAGGCAGAAGATCAGGATATCGGTGACCAGCACCACGGCAAAGTTCGATCCCATCACGGGGATCAACCCCAGCAACACAAGGGCAGCCGCCACAAGAAGGCGGATCTTCAGCCCAGCCGGTTTGATCGGACGTTCGGGTTCGCCCACCTGTCCGTGTTCGCCTGCGACCTCTTCGCGGCCGAACAGGCCGAAGGGGCGGAACATCAGCACAACCACCATGACAAGGAACATCAGCACCAGCGTCGATTTCGGCATGTAGGACACACCAAAGACGTTCAGGACCGAGATTATGACGGCTGCGAGGTAGGCCCCCGGCAGCGACCCCATGCCACCGATAACAACGACCACAAAGACCGAGGTCAGGATATTGAAATCCATTAACAGATCCGCGCCACCCTTGGGCAGTTGCACCGCACCGCCCAGCCCCGCCAGCGCGCAGCCAAGGAAAAAGACACCGGTGAACAGCCAGCTTTGATTGACACCGAGCGCCCCGACCATCTCGCGGTCCTGGGTCGCGGCGCGGACAAGGATACCGACGCGCGTCTTGGTGATCAGATACCACAGCGCAAAGGCGACAAAGGGTGTGATGGCGATCAGCGCAAGGTCGTATTGCGGCACAGGTTCATCCATGATCCGCACGATGCCCTTGAGGCCCGGCGCCCGCGGACCCAGCAGATCCTCGGCCCCCCAGATCATCAGCGTAAGATCCTGAATGACCAGAATAACGCCAAAGGTCGCGACAAGCTGGAACAGCTCGGGCGCGGAATAAACAGGTCGCAGCACGCAGATCTCGACGATCACGCCGATCAGCCCGACGATGATCCCCGCCAGCAGCACAGCGCCCCAGAACCCCACAACACCGGGCAGAACCTGCATCAGCGTATAGCCGACATAAGCGCCCAGCATATAGAACGACCCATGGGCAAAATTCACGATCCGTGTGACACCAAAGATCAGCGACAGGCCAGAGGCGACCATGAACAAGGCACCGGCATTGGCCAGCCCGGTCAGAAGCTGCGCGAAAAACAGACCCATTGCAGGTCTCCTGTGAGGCTACAGCGTTTTTGGAAAACCTTGAAACACCGGGAATCACGTTTCGCCTTTGAAACAACGGCAAAAGACAGCGAACACATGGTACAGGTATTTCCCGAAACGCTTTGGGGAAATTTCAATGCGAAACGGCCCGGGCGCGATGCCCGGGCCGCTCTGTCAGCTCAGTCTGCCGGACGCAGCTTTTTGACTTCTTCATCGGAGGGCAGGTAGTCGGCGCCATCCAGATAGGTCCAGTCGACCATGACCCCTGCACCATCCTTCAGCGCGGTCTTGCCAACAAATGCACCCATGGTGGCCTGATTGTCGATCTCACGATAGGTGATCTGACCCACCGGGGTTTCAACGGGCAGACCTTCGAAGGCCGCGCGGATTGCCTCGGTTTCGGTCGACCCGGCCTTGGTGATGGCCGCCGCGATGGATTCTGCTGCCATGTAGCCGACAAGCGAGCCGATCTTGGGCGTCTCGTTCCACTTGGCCTGATAGGCGTCGACAAAGACCTTGTTCGCGCCATCCGCTTCCGTGAAATCATACCACGGATAGCCGGTCACAACCCAGCCTTCGGGCGCTTCGCCACCCAGCGGTTCGAGGTACTCGGGTTCGCCCGACAGCAGGCCATAAACGGTACGCCCGTCAAACAGACCACGGGTGTTGCCATCCCGCACGAACTTGGCAAGGTCGGTGCCAAAGGTCACGTTATAGATCGCGTCGGGCTTGGCACGTTCCAGTGCCTGCACCTCGGCACCTGAATCGATCTTGAACAGCGCGGGCCACTGCTCGGCGACGAATTCGACATCGGGCTTCAGCTTGGTCAGCACTTCCTTGAAGGCCGCGACGGCGTCTTTGCCGTAGGCATAGTTCGGGGCAATGGTGGCGTATTTCACCGCATCGGTCTTGGCAGCCGCTTCGGCCAGCATCGCCGCCTGCATATAGGTCGAGGTGCGCAACCGGAAGGTATAGGCATTCCCCGCGCTCCAGGTCACCGCATCAGCCAGAGGTTCGGCCGCGAGGTAGACCCACTTTTTCTCACCAGCAACGGACGAAATGGCAAGGCCGACGTTCGACAGGATCGACCCGGTCAGCATGACCGCACCGTCACGGGTCATCAGCTCTTCTGCGATCTTGATCGCCTCGCCGGGATCGCCCTGATCGTCGCGGAAGATGAATTCCAGCGGACGGCCCAGCACGCCGCCCTCGGCATTGATTTCTTCCAGCGCCAGCTCGATGCCCTTTTTATAGGGTTCGGCAAAGGCCGCCATGCGCTTGTAATGGTTGATCTCACCGATCTTGATCGGCTCGCCCTCTTGCGCAAAGGCTGCGGGGGCGGTGCTGGCCAGCAGCGCGGCCCCGATCAGGCTCTTCAGGAAAGTCTTGCGTTGCATAGTGGTTCCTCTCTGTCAGACGCCCCTTTTTTATTGGCTTGTGGGGCTTTAATGGGAAGCGATATCTTCAGTCGTGCTGCACGAAGACCGGATGAACCGGCTCGCCCAGATCTTCGGTCGCCTCGACTTCGACCAGATCGCGGATGCGCTTGCGATAGACATTCGGCCCCTTGTCGATGGCAATACGGATCGGCTTGCGCTTGTGCGGACGCTGCTCTTCTTCGTGCACCGCCTCAAGGATTTCCTTGTCTTCGGCAAAAGCGATGCGGAACATCTTGTCCATCTGGGCCGAGGCCGCCTCGTCCCCCAAAGCCGTGTTGCGCAGATGCGCCCAGTGGTCGATGGTGTAATCCTCAGTAACCGGCGTCACGAAATGCAGCGCAAAGATCCGCACGCCCTGATTGCGGTCGTCTTCGTCCAGCTTGGCTGCGGCATCCGCGCTGCCAAAATCGATCACGGCGGTCGAGGGCAGGTGCAGGTAATAGTAATGCCAGCGGTCCACATTGCCTGTGAAGCCGCCAAAGGCCTTGAAGAACCCGATCGGCTCGGCGTCGCGGATCCAGCGCCAGGCGACAATCGCCTCGCCGCTGGTCTTGACGTGCACCGGCACGTTTTCCGACGCGGCATTTCCCAAAGTTGTGGGATGCACAAAACTCACATGCGCGGGATCGACCAGATTTTCCGCCACATTCAGATAGTTGGCTTTGATATGCAGCTTGTCGCCGTGGTGCAGATGCCAGTCTGGATGGCCCAGCTCCTCAAGGTGAAAGATCTTTGCGATATCTGCCTGCGCGGGATCGCCCATCCAGACCCAGACAATGCCATGCGCCTCGTGCACCGAAAAGGCATCCACATAGGCCGAGGCCGGAAGATTGTCCTGCCCCGGAACGCGCACGCACTTGCCCGCACCGTTGAAAGTCATGCCGTGATAGCCACACTGGATCGTATCGCCGATCCGCTTGCCGCGGCTCAGCGGCAGTTGCCGGTGCGGGCAGCGATCCTCAAGTGCTGCTATTTGGCCGTCCGAGGCGCGGAACATGACGAGCGTCTGCGACAGGATCGTCAGCGGCACCAGTGCCTCACCAAAATCAGACGACCATCCAGCCACGTACCAGGCATTTTTCACGAAGGACATGATCTGCGCTCCTTTGCATTCTCAAAGCCCCCATCAGGACAGGTGGCTGTCTTTGCCTCATGGGGCCTCATAAACTTGTTAGTTGTCAAACAATATTTTACATCAATGAACCTGTGGACCCAGCCTGCTTTTCATGGAAAGATGCTGCACAATTCTCGTGCGGTTTGCAAAGGGCCGGACGCATATTATGGATCGGAGACTGGCGGTATCAATGTGCAGCCTGATCCCGCAGAAAATGGACACATCAGGTGCTGAAAGACCTAACTCCACAAAATGAGGCGGCGGACTACCGGCTAGAAGAACAGATCGGCTTCAAGCTGCGGCTGGCCAACCAGAAACACTTAGAGGTGTTTGCCCGCCTGATGCCCGACGTAACGCCGACCCAGTTCGCCGTTGTGGCCAAGCTGCGCGACGAAGGCACGATCAGCCAGAACCACCTCGGACGGCTGGTCGGCATGGACGCGGCCACGACAAAGGGTGTGGTGGACCGGCTGCGCAAGAAGGGTCTGCTCCACAGCACACCGTCGCAGACCGACATGCGCCGCCTTGAAATCTCGCTCACAGATGAGGGGCGAAGCTTTGCTGAGGACGCCGTCGTCACCGCACTTGAAATCTCGCGACAGACTGTCAGCAATCTGACCCCTCGCGAAGTGGAACGCCTGCAGGATCTGCTGGATAAGCTCTGACGCAGCGCGGAAGGCAAGGTCGGCTTTGCCTCTTTGAAAAGAGAAAAAGCACAGACCCACGCCCCGGCTTCGTCTGCCCATAAATATCCCGGGGGAGTCCGCAGGACGGGGGCAGCGCCCCCAGCCACGGCGAAACAGGCTCAGCGCAGCCCGTCTTCGCCAACAGCATCCTCGTGTGTCAGCCCGCCAACGCGGGGCAACGGACGGCCGGAATCTGTGACCGCCACAGCCACCATGATCTCATTCGCGCGGGGCGCATCGTTCAGGCGCACCTCAATCCCGTCGAAATGCGACCGGACATAGGCCGCATCCTTGTGGCCCAGCGGCACGTCGAGCACATGACCCGGGCCGCCCATCTTCTTTGATGACGGCACGAGGGCGGCACCCTTTTCGACGGCCTTGCGCAGCGGTGCACCCAACTTGGGATGCAGGATCGCGGCGGCATGTTCCAGCTCGCCATTCTCGCCGACCATTGCCGCCTTGCCATAGCTCTGCGCCTGATCCGGCGTGATGCCCAGGGCCGCAATGCATTTGTCGCCCAGAAGGGCACCGAGTTCGGCACCGATCTCCATCAGCGCGCTCAGATCTTCCGTATAGCTGCCGGCAAAGGGGTTGGCGATCACTGCTAGGGCCACCGCCTTGCGGGTCGGCGGGGTGATGGACTTGCCGATTTCGCGATGGGTCTCTTCGACCCAGACCGCAAGTTTGCGAATATCTGCGCTCATTTCAGGCCATCCTCGCCTTTGATGTCTGCCGCTTCAAGGCCACCGGAGCGGCTGTGCACCCGGGCACCGGTGGTCATCACCAGCACAAACAGCAGCTCGTCAGCGCGCGGGCTGTCGTTGCAGCCGACCTCGATCGAATCAAAATGGCTGCGCACGTAAGACGCATTCAGATGGGTCACCGGCACGTCGAGCCGCGCCCCCACGCCGCCGACCTTTTTGGTCGAGGGCACGATGGCTTTGGACCCACCCAGAACCTCACGCATGGCATAGCCACCCGGCGCGTGCCAGAGCGCGCCATGCTCAAGCTCTCCGGCGGCACCGACGATAGAGCCCTTACCGTAGCCTTCGATCCGCTTGGCATCACCCCCCAGAGCCGCCAGAAGACGCTGCGCCAGATCGACGCCGAGCGGCTTCAGATCCTCCATGAAGGGCTGGATGTCTTCGACATAGCGCCCGGCAAAGGGGTTCCTGATCACGGCAAAGATCGCGCCGCGCTTGTGGGGCGTGTTGGCGCGCGGCCCGCCTTCGTGAAAGATATCCTCGACAGAGGTGACGATCTTGCGGATCTCGACTTCAGGCATGTGTCAGTGTCTTTCCTTGTAAAATTTCGCTCTCCGGCAGCCCGGTCATTCGCGCCGCCCCCCTCAGAAACAGCGCGGCTCCCTGGATCAGGCCCCGCGCTGCCATGTTCTGCGCCACGGACAGGCCCCGGTCCAGCGCCGCGTCAACCTCCTGCGCGCGGAGTGTACCGACCCGCGTCACCACCAGATGGTCGCGCAGATCCGAATCCGGCTGGACCTCGCGGGCTTTTGTGCGCGTGATGGCGTCGTGGTCCGGCAGGTCGACCGCATTGCCGATCAGCGTCGCGGCCACATCGGCCTGTGATGCGCTCCGCGCCAGAACCGTAACCGCATCTGCAATGCCCAGCGACAGGCTGCGCCCGCCCTGCCCGCTCGTCGCGATACCGCGGACCGGGTGCTGCGCCGTGATGGCGATCCGGCCCAGATCCATGCCGTCCGGCGCGGCCACTGCCAGGCGAAACGTCTCGGCCCCCGTCAGATGCAGCGCGATGTCGCCACCGTTGTTCACATAGGCACGGGTCAGGGGCGTGGCTGCGACCATCGCCGCAAGCACCGTCTGCGCCACCGATCCGGCGACGGCGGCCATTGGCGTGACGATCCCGTCCGCATGGGGGCGCACAGCGTCTGACATGCAGCGCGCAATCGCGCCCCTGGGCACCTCGGCAACCGGACGGCGCAACAGATCCATCTCGGACACCAGCTCATCGAGCACACTGGCAAAGCGTGCCCGCGCTGCGGCAAAGGCGGCGTGCCAATCACCATCCGCCCCGATGATCAGGTCGATGGGACCGTGCTGCAGGTGCAGCCGATCCCCGGGCAAAAGGGCGGCGACCGGCCCCATCAGGCGCCTTTGGTCCAGCGGTAGTTGCGGCTGTCCTGCGGGTCGGGCTGACCTTCCATCTGCGGCACGCGGCGGTTGTCCTTGCGGATCACCGATTCGACCGGCTGGATGTGGTTCATATGGCCGCCCAGCGTGCCATAATCCTCGCGCCGCAGTGTAAATTCGATGGGTGCGACCAGTGCCGGCGTCGGCACATAGCCAAAGGAGTTCGTCGGCATGTCCATCACATCAACCATCACGGTGATCCCGCCACCGGGCCAGACATAAGCCTCTGCCCCGCCGCAGGACACATAGGTCAGCGCATCCTTGACCGAGCGTGTCAGGCGCACCGGGTTTTCCGTAACACCTGCCCGCAGCGACCCGCCTGCCCCCCCCATGAACAGCACTGAACAGAGCGAAGGTTCACAGTTTTCGGCGATCCGTTCCGCGACAGCCAGCAGCGGCGGTGTGATCTCGGCCGTTTGCGGGATCAGGTCATCATCAAGGATGTAATAGGCCCACTGCTCGCCCGTAGTCGAAATCATCAGCAACCTCAGGCCGGGCTTCGCCATCTTGGGATCGGCAGGTTTGAGAATGGTCAGCGGATCCTGCACGTTCGTGCCGCCCCAGCCAGTGCCGGGCTCGGCCACTTGAAAATACCGCCCCGGAGTCGAGCGCCGCCCTTTGACCTTGATGCCCGAGGGTGCCATTTCCAAACCCTTGCCCGACTCATGCTCGGTCAGAACGCCGGTGATGTGGTCATCGACCACCACGACCTCGTCCACATGGCCATGCCACTGCTTGGCGAACATCCCGATGGTGGCTGATCCACAGCCGACGCGCATCAGTTTTTCGGTCACACCGTTGATGACCGGTGCATGCCCCGCCTGAACGACCATGGTCACCCCATCGTCGATCACCATCTCGACCGCTTCGCGGTTACATAGCCGCATCAGCACGTCACAGGTCACACGGCCCTCTTTCTTGGACCCGCCTGTCAGATGCTCGACCCCGCCGAGTGACAGCATCTTTGAGCCATATTCAGCGGTCATCACATGGCCAATCGCCTCGCCATCCACACGGACGATGGCGCGCTCCTCGCCAATGTGACGGTCGGTGTCGATTTTGACCTTCACGCCGCAATAGGAAAAGATGCCCTCGGTCACGACTGTAACCATATCCACACCCTCGACCTGCTGGCTGACGATGAACGGTGCCGGTTTGTAATCGGGATAGGTGGTGCCCGCACCCACGGCAGTGACAAAGGTGCGAGACCCCTGAAACACATCCCCGTCCCAGTCCTGCGTATTGTTGCCCTGATCTAGAAAGGCCACAGCCTGCGCACCCGACTGGATCACGGTCAGCGGGTCGAGCCGCACCAGCTCGCCCGCATGGTTGGCATAACGATCACAGGCGCCGGATTTGCCATCGGCGATATAACACATCACCGGGCAGGCATCGCAGCGGATCTTTTCCGCAGTTTTCAGATCGTCAGGCATATCCAGCCTCCTTCAGGGCCGCGCGGACGCGGGCGGGCGTGGCGGGGGCGCGGAACAGGCGCACCTTTGTGGCATCATAGACCGCGTTAAAAATCGCCGGGGCTGTGGGGATCAGCACGTGCTCGCCCAGACCCTTGGCCCCGTACGGCCCATGGGCATCCTCAATCTCGATGATCAGCGTGTCGATCGGGGGCACATCGCCGATGGTCGGGATCAGGTAGTCATGCAGGTTCTCGGTTCGGCCCGGGATGAACTCCTCCATCAGAGCCATACCCAGACCCTGCGCGATGCCGCCCTGCACCTGGCCTTCGACCAGCAGCGGGTTGATGGCACGGCCCACGTCATGAGCGGCGGTGAAGGACAATGGCGTGACACGCCCCAGTCTCAGATCCACCTCGGCCACACAAAGATGCGCGGCATAGCCGAACTGCGCATAGGGGATGCCCTGCCCGTTTTCATCCATCGGCGCGATGGGCGGGTCGTAGGTTTCCACGGCCTTAAGCACGTAACCCTCACCGTCCGCCTCAAGCCGGGACAGATCCACGTGATGCACGCGATCCGCATCAACCACATGCAGATGCCCCGCCTCAAGCGTGATCTGCGCGGTCTCTGACGCATTCGCCTGTTGCAAGACCTGTGCGCGCAGCGCCAGCCCTGCCAACCGAGCCGCATTACCCGACACGAATGTCTGGCGCGAGGCCGATGTTTTGCCCGCGTCCGGCGTGATATCCGTATCCGCGCCCAGCACGGTGACATCGGCGACAGGGACGCCGAAGGCATGCGCAAAGATCTGCACGATCACCGTGTTCGACCCCTGCCCGATGTCCATCGCGCCCTGATGCAGAACCAGCGTGCCGTCCGCCTTTATCCCGGCCTTGAAGGTCGAGGGGTTGGGAAGCGAGGTATTGCCGCAGCCATACCAGCCGCCCGCAATGCCGACGCCGCGTTTCGCGCTGTCATTCTGCGCATTGAAGGCCGCGCAGTTGCGTTTCGCCTTGTCATAGGCCGGTTTCAGCGCCTCAAGGCAGGCCTGAATTCCGACACCCTGTTCAAACACCTGCCCGCAAACCGTTGGCTGCCCGTCACGCAGGGCGTTTTTCAGACGAAACTCAAGCGGGTCCATACCCAGCTTGTCGGCCAGCACGTCAAACGCCGTTTCCTGCGCAATCGCCGATTGTGGAACGCCAAAGCCGCGAAAGGCGCCCGAGGGCGGGCAATGGGTATGCACGGCCTGACTTTTGGCGTGGTAGTTGCGGATTAAATAGGGCCCAGAGGCATGCACCGGCACCCGGTTGGCCACGGTCGGGCCCCAGCTCGCATAGGACCCGGTGTTAAAATTACCGTGGAAGGTCATCCCCGTGAGTGTACCGTCCGCCTTGGCCCCGACCCGGATGCCGATCTGCGCCGGGTGGCGTTTGGTGGTCGACTGCATGGATTCGACCCGAGTGTAACACATGCGCACCGGCTTGCCGGTCTTGAGCGCCGCCAAAGCGAGGAACGGCTGCACAGACACGTCGATCTTGGAGCCAAAGCCACCGCCCACGGAGGTCGGCAGGATGCGGATATCCGTGCGGTCCATGCCCAGCACCTGCGCCAGCGTCTCACGGTCCATGCCAGTCGCCTGTGTGCAAGCCTGCACGACAACGCGGCCATCGACCACCTCGGCCCAGCCTGCCTCGGGTTCGATATAAGCGTGTTCGACAAAGCTCGTCTCGTAGGAACCTTCAACCACCACATCCGCCTCGGCCAGCGCCGCCTCGGCATCGCCACAGGCGACAAAGCCACCACACATGATGTTGCCCGCGCGGCCGGAATGCAGCAGCTCTGCACCCTCGACCAAAGCTTCGGGCACGGTCATCAGCGCATCAAGCGGCTCCCAGGTCACGGGGAACTCGGCGGGATCATAGGCCAGCATCGCCGCGGCCTCGCCCACGACGCAAGCCACAGCCTCGCCCCGGAACAAGACCGTATCGACGGCAAAGACCGGCTGGTCGATGAACCCGGGAATGACGCCAAAGGCATTAAGCCCCTTCACATCCGCCGCCGTCAGCACCGCCGCCACGTCCGGCCGCGCCTCAAACGCAGCAAGGTCGCCAAAAGTGAACCGCGCGTGGGGATAGGGTGAACGGATGACCCGGGCAACCAGCGCACCCGCCGGGGCCACATCGTCGCCGAACAGATCCCGCCCCTCGACCTTGGCCAGCCCGTCAAAGCGCCGCGCCGGGGCGCCCAGCTCTTGTCCGGCCTCCTGCAAACCGTCCGCCGCATGGGCGCCGACCACCGCGTCGATAATCTTGCGATAGCCGGTGCAGCGGCACAGCACACCACCCAGGGCATCCTGCACCTGCGCCGCATCCGGCTGCGGCACATCGCGCAGCAGGGCCACGGCCGACACCATCATCCCCGGCGTGCAGATCCCGCATTGCGCTGCTTGGTGATGCTGAAAGCTCTCCTTCAGCCGCAGGGCATCCGGGTCCGTTTGCGCCAGCCCCGCCAGCGTTTCAACGCGACGTCCCGCCGCCTGCTGTACCGGCATGAGGCAGGCACAGACCGGCGCACCATCCACCAGCACCGTGCAGGCGCCGCAATCCCCGGCATTGCAGCCAATCTTGACGTCCTTCGCCCCCAGATGATCGCGCAGGGCCTGCGATAGACGTTCGCCCACCCGCGCCTCGACCTGCACATGTGCGTTGTTGAGCATGAAGGCCGTCAGATCTGTCGCTGTCGCCTTATCCATTGGCCTGCCCCTGCATGATCTTTGTCAGCGTCCGGCGGATCGCCTCGATCACCGCCTCACCACGATATTCTGCTGATCCGCGTATGTCAGAAATCGGCGTGAGCGCAGATAGCTTGTCGGGCGTGACGCGCTCCAGCGCCTCCGCCAGATCCGCCCCGATCAGCGCCTTCTCCAGATCCGTCATGCGCAGCGCCACCGGCGATGCCGACCCTACAGCCACCTGAGCAAAGGTAATCCGCCCATCCGACACGCCAAGCACCGCGCCGACCATCGCGACCGAGATCACAAGGTACTTGCGCCCGCCGATCTTGGTGAACCCGCCCCGTGCGCCCTCAGCCAGCGCAGGGATATAAAGCGCGGTCACCAGTTCATCCGCCGCCCGCGCCGTCTTGCGCACCCCCAGGAGGAACTGGGCCAATGGCAAACGCCTCGCGCCTCGCGTCGAGGTCAGCTCGACCTCTGCATTGAGGCTCAGCAAGGGCGGCACACCGTCCGCTGCGGGCGAGGCGTTACAGATATTGCCCGCCACCGTCCCGGCATTCTGGATCTGGATCGACCCGACCTCGCGTGCGGCCAGCTTCAGCCCGTCAAAACCTGCAGGCAGATCCGCATGCAGGATATCGCTCCAAGTTGTCGCGGCACCGATGCGCCAGCCTTCATCCTCAGCCGTGATCCCGCGCATCCCCGCCACCTGCGTCACGTCCAGCAACGTGCCGTCATACGCCCGCTCACCCAAGGCCGGAAACCAGTCGGTCCCGCCCGCGATGACCGAAACCGGACCCGTGCCCAACAGCGCACCAAGGGCCGCGTCCAGCGTGGTGGGTGTAAGATAGGTCATGTCGCCTCCTGACTTCAGCGGACTCGAAACGGACACGGGGGCAAAGTCCTCCCGAAAATTCGTTCGCATACGAATAAGAAATCGCGCCGGATGTTCTGTCAAATGATTTCCACTCGGCACCGTGCATTGGCCTCTAGAAACCTTAGTCAACAAAGGCCTTTTCGACCACAAAAGTGGCGGGCCGGTTGTTTGCGCCTTCTTCCAGACCAAAGCCCTCTAGTGCCGCCTTGGTGTCGCGCAGCATCTCCATCGACCCGCAGATCATGCCGCGATCCTCTGCCGGGTTGATCGGCGGCACGCCCAGATCGGCGAACATCTTGCCGCTGGCCATCAGATCGGTTTGCCGCCCTATGCGCGGCCAATCCTCACGTGTCAGCGTGTCATAAAGCGTCAGGTTTTCCGCCATCTCGCCAATCAGCGGATCGGATTTGAGCGACGCCACCAGCTCGCGGCCATAGGTCAGCTCTCCGGCCTCGCGGCATGTGTGACACAGGATCAGTTGGTCAAATTTCTCATAGGTCTCAGGGTCGCGGATGATGCTGGCAAAGGGCGCGATCCCGGTGCCGGTGGCGAACATCCAAAGCCGTTTGCCCGGCAGCAGCGCATCGTTGACCAGTGTTCCGGTGGGCTTGCGTCGCATCAACACCGTATCGCCGACCTTCACCTTTTGCAGATGCTCGGTCAGCGGACCATCCGGCACCTTGATCGAATAGAACTCGACCTCTTCGTCCCAGCTTGGCGAGGCGATTGAATAGGCGCGAAAAACCGGCTTTGCCGCATTGGGCAGGCCGATCATCACAAACTCACCAGACCGGAACCGGAACGCGGCAGGGCGTGTGATCCTGAACCGTAACAGCCGGTCGGTGTAATGCTGCACCTCGGTCACGGTTTCTGCAAAGACGCCTGCGGGAATGGGAAACGCGGTCTCCGCGGGGGCGGTATCGAATGTCATGTCTGCCTCCTGTTTGATCACTTGCTTATTTTGTTAGTATGCAAACAAGTTTTCTGTCAAGCGCTTCGAGGCTACGATCTTGACCGGCCCGCAGTTTCCGTTAGCGTTCAAATGAAATCGCCAAAATTTCAAGCACCCTCCCCGAAAGGACCCCATCCCATGACTGACACGCCCGCCAAACTGGTCATCCGCAATATCGGCCTCATGCTGTCAGGCAAGATGGAAGAGCCGGTGCTGGACGCCGACTGCCTGATCGCCATTGACGGCAAGATTGCCGAATGGGGCAAAGAGGCGGATATGGACACCGAAGGCGCCACGGTCGAGATCGACGCCCACGGCGTCACCCTCTGCCCCGGCCTGATCGACAGCCACATCCACCCGGTTGTGGGCGACTACACCCCGCGCCAGCAGCAGCTGAACTGGATCGATTCGACCCTGCACGGTGGTGTGACCACGCTGATCTCGGCCGGCGAGGTTCATATGCCCGGCCGCCCCAAGGATATCGTCGGCCTCAAGGCGATGGCGATCGCTTCGCAGCGCTGGTACGAAAATTTCCGCCCCTCGGGCGTCAAAGTCCATGCCGGCGCGCCGGTCATCGAACACGGGCTCGAGGAACATGACTTCAAGGAACTGGCCGACGCCGGTGTGAAACTGATGGGCGAGGTCGGTCTGGGCTCGGTCAAGGATGGCAAGACCGCCCGCCAGATGGTCGACTGGGCCCGTAAATACGGCATTCAGTCAACGATACACACTGGTGGGCCGTCGATCCCCGGCTCTGGCCTGATCGACGCCGACATGGTGCTTGAGACCGGCACCGATGTGGTCGGCCATATCAATGGCGGCCACACCGCCCTGCCCGACGATCAGATCATCTGCCTTTGTGAAAACTGCACTGCCGCGCTTGAGATCGTGCACAATGGCAACGAACGCTCGGCTGTCCTCACGCTGAACACCGCGCGCGAGCTGAAAAAGCTGGACCAGATCATCCTGGGCACCGACGGCCCCGCCGGATCGGGCGTACAGCCGCTGGGCATCCTGCGAATGATCGCCATGCTGTCCGCCTTTGGCAATGTCCCGGCCGAGATCGCCTTTTGCTTTGGCACCGGCAACACCTCGCGGCGGCGCGAACTCGACACCGGCATCATCGAGGTCGGCAAAGCGGCGGATTTTGTGCTGATGGATCAGGCACAGCACGCGCCGGGCAAGTCGATGCTTGAATCGGTGCAACAGGGCAACCTGCCGGGCGTCGGCATGACGGTGATCGACGGCGTGCCCCGTTCGGGCCGTTCGCGCAACACACCGCCCGCCATGCGCCTGCCCGAACTGGTCAAGGGTAGCCTTGCCAACGGTGCAGGCGGCCACTGACCACCGCCTGATGCCACTTGCGGGGGCAGATCACGAAACGGCCCCCGCAAATTCACACAGCGACGCGACCAGACAGCCGCCCCGCCTTGACCCTCCGGCCTGCATCCTAGATACCGCAGTCATCAGGCCAAGGAACCCTAACGGCATGACCGAACCCAAAATCACAGACAGCCACTGCCACCTCGATTTCCCGGATTTCGACGGGCAGCTTCCCGACATCCTCACCCGCGCGGCCGAAGCCGGTGTCCACCGCATGGTGACCATCTGCACCCGGCTGCGGAACGAACCGCAAGTCCGCACCCTGGCCGAGGCGCACCCACAGGTGTTTTACGCCGCCGGCACCCACCCGATGAGTGCCGGCGAAGAACCGATGGCCACGGTGGACGAGCTGATAGCCCTCGCGCAGCACCCCAAATTCGTCGCCATCGGCGAGACGGGTCTGGATTACCACTATTCCGCCGACAGCGCCGAGCTGCAGAAGCAAAGCCTGCAGATCCACATTCAGGCCGCGCAGGAAACCCGCCTGCCGCTGGTGATCCACGCCCGCGCCGCCGATGACGACATGGCGCAGATCCTGAGCGACGCCTACCGCGCCAAACCCTATTCTTGCGTCATGCACTGCTTCTCGTCCTCTGCCGAACTGGCAAAGGCCGCGCTGGATCTGGGCTTTTACCTGTCGATGTCTGGCATCACTGCCTTCCCCAAAAGCCGGGAGCTGCGCGATATCTTCGCCACCGCCCCGCTCGACCGGATCCTCGTGGAAACCGACAGCCCCTACCTCGCGCCACCGCCCCATCGCGGACGGCGCAACGAACCCGCCTTCACCGCTTTGACTGCGCGGCGCGGGGCCGAAGTCTTTGGCCTCGATTACGCCGATTTCGCAGCACAAACCGAACAGAACTTTGAACGCCTCTTTGCCAAGGTCGCCGCCCACAGGGTCGCCACATGACATCGGAACTGCGCTTCACAATCCTTGGCTGCGGCTCCTCTGGCGGCGTGCCGCGTCTTGGCGGGCTCTGGGGGGACTGTGACCCGGCCAACCCCAAGAACACCCGCCGCCGGTGTTCCCTGCTGGTCGAACGCGAAACACCCGATGGCATCACCCGCGTGTTGATCGACACATCGCCCGATCTGCGCGCGCAGCTGCTGGGTGAAAACATCGGCACGCTCGACGCCGTGGCCTATACCCATGCCCATGCGGACCACGTGCACGGTATCGATGATCTGCGCATGATCGTGTTCAACATGCGCGCCCGCCTGCCTGTCTGGGCCGACACGCCCACACGGCAAAGCCTTCTCGACCGCTTCGGCTATGCGTTCATCCAGCCCGAGGGCAGTTCCTATCCGCCGATCCTCGACATGCACCATATGGACGGGCCCTTCACCGTGACCGGCGCGGGGGGCGACATCACGCTGACGCCCTTCCTTGTCAATCACGGCGGCATCGACGCGCTGGGGTTCCGCATTGGCGACACCGCCTATCTGCCCGACGTCAAGGACATCCCCGACGAGGTCTGGCCCCTGCTCGAAAACCTCGACTGCTGGATCCTTGACGCGCTGCGCCGCACCCCGCATCCGACCCATGCCCATCTGGCCTTGTCACTGGAATGGATCGCCCGCGTGAAGGCCAAACGCGCCGTGCTCACCAACATGCACATCGACCTTGATTACGACACACTCGACGCCGAAACCCCCGACCATATCACGCCGGCCTTTGATGGCATGGTGATCCGCTCGCCGCTCTGACCCTTTCTTCCGCTTCTTCTCTTTCCAAATACGCAAATCTCAGCCTCCGCAAACAGCGCCGCGCCTGACAGTTCCGGACAATGCCCGCATGCAAGCGCTTCTAGACGTCATCCTCCCGGTTTTTCTCGTCATCGGATTTGGCTATCTGGCGAGCTGGCGCAAACTCATGCCCGACAGCGCCGTCGACGGGCTGATGACCTTTACCCAGCAGTTTGCGATCCCCTGCCTGCTGTTCCGCGCGATCTGGAAACTGGATCTGGGCCAGAGCTTTGATCCGTTCCTGCTGGTCAGCTTCTACACCGGCTCGGCCACCGGCTTTGTGCTCGGCCTCACCGTCGCGCATTACGTGTTCAAGCGGGAATGGGAGGATTCGGTCGCCATCGGGTTCTGCTGTCTTTTTGCCAACTCGCTCCTGCTGGGCGTGCCGATCACCGAACGCGCCTATGGCGCGGACAAGCTGTCGGCGAATTTCACGATCATCGCCATGCACTCGCCGTTTTGCTACGGCCTCGGCATCACCGCGATGGAGATTGCCCGCGCGCGCGGCACCAGCCTGCGTACACTCCCGTTCAAGGTGCTGCGCGCGATGTTCCGCAATGCTCTGGTCATCGGGATCTCGCTGGGGCTGGTGTTCAACCTGACCGGCATTTCCCTGCCCGGCCCCATGACCGATGCGCTCGACATGATGACCCGCACCGCTCTGCCGGTGGCACTGTTCGGCATGGGCGGCGTGCTCTACCGTTACCGCCCCGAAGGCGACCTGCGCGTCATCGCCTTTGTTTGTGCGGTGGTGCTGATCCTCCACCCAGCAATCACCTGGACTTTGGGCAAGACGTTCAACCTGCAACAGGATGCCTTCCGCTCGGCAGTTGTCACTGCCGCCATGGCGCCGGGGATCAATGCCTATGTCTTTGCAAACATGTACGGGCGGGCCAAACGGGTGGCGGCGTCATCGGTGCTGATCGCCACCGCATTGTCGGTTGTGACCGTCTGGGGCTGGCTCGCCATCCTGCAGTAAGACCACCCGAAACAGAAAGCGGCGGGTCTGGATCACCAGCCCGCCGCCTTGAATATCAGCTTACCTCAGAGGATCGTCTCAGGAGACGAGCTCTGCATCCAACGTGATTTCGGCTTTCAGCAGCTTCGAAATCGGGCAGCCCGTCTTGGCCGCGCTCGTGGCTTCCTCAAACTGCGCCTGTGTGGCGCCCGGGATCTTGGCCTTGAGCGTAAGATGCACGCCGGTGACTGCGAAGCCATCGTCAAGCTTTTCCAGCTTCACATCTGCCTTGGTGTCAATCGAGTCAGCGGTCAGATCGTGATCCCCCAGAATCATCGACAGCGCCATCGAGAAACAGCTGGCATGCGCCGCCCCGATCAGCTCTTCGGGGTTGGTGCCAGGCTGATCCTCGAAGCGAGTGTTAAAACCATAGGGATTTTCCTTGAGAACGCCGCTCTGCGTGCTGACGGTGCCTTTGCCGGATTTGAGATCACCTGTCCAATGTGCGGAACCGGAACGTTTCATGTCATATCCTTTCGTACTTCGGAAACCGATTGGCTCCCTGTGTGCTGACGAACAAACCCGCTCGAGCGTGCTGTGTTCCATGACATTTTGCTGACACCGCAAAGAAAACACACGTACATCCCTATCAGCCAGGGCCGTAAGTCGCACAACGACATTCTGCGGCAGCCAAGCCAGTTCAAGATTTGCAAACAACAGTGACCGATCACAGCTGGTCGGAAATTTCCTTTCAGCGCTGCATTGAATCTTATGAATCAGACGCCGCGACAGAGATGCATCTTCACATCAAAGCTCTGCTCAGGATGCAATTCCGCCTCATTCCCGGGGCATGAGAGCGCGAAGCGATGAGTCCGACAGGAAGGCTGGGGAATGCGCAAATATCAAGATAGTCCAGTTCCCGCAGTGGAACACGACAGCACGGCGGCACAACATCGGTTCTTTGCCCCTGTGCACCAGTCCGTTGCTCAAGCGTCGCATATCCAAGAGGAAGAGGAGTACCGTGTCCCCTCTCCCGTTCTCGCCCGCCTGATGCAGGCGAACGCAATCGAGTCGCTTCGCCCCTATTCGGGCACTGCGCCCTCCACGTTCAATGCTCCGCGAAACCCTGTGGCGACAACGAATTTTTCAGAACTGTCCGACCGCGAGGCCGGCGGCTTTACGTTTGCAACTTTGGTGAAACGCTGCTTAAGCAGCTTCTGAAGCTCACCCTCGGCCCCGCCTGCCAGCACCTTGGCGACAAAGGTGCCGCCCTCTTCAAGCACATCGAAAGAAAAATAAGCCGCAGCCTCGCACAGCGAGATGATGCGCAAGTGGTCGGTCTGCTTATGTCCAGAAGAGGCTGCAGCCATGTCAGACATCACCACATCCGCCTTGCCACCCAGCCACTCCTTGACCGCATCATCCGCGCCTTCAGCCAGAAAATCCAGCACATGCATCTCGGCGCCCGGGATTTGATCGACCTCTTGCAGATCGACGCCCAGAACGGTCCCAATGGCCTTGCCGCTTTTTTCACCTAATGCATTGACGCGCTTCGCGGCAACCTGACACCAGCCTCCCGGCGCGCAGCCAAGGTCAACAACGCGCGCCCCCGGCACCAGAAAGCGGTATTTTTCATCCAGCTCAAGGATCTTGAACGCCGCCCGGCCGCGATAGCCTTCGGCCTGCGCGCGCTTGACGTAGGGGTCGTTCAGCTGGCGCTGCAACCACCGGGTCGAGCTGAGCTTGCGCCCGCGTGCGGTCTTGACCTTCACCTTAAGTTCGCGCTGTCCGCGTCCAGATGTGTTCTTACCCGTGGGTTCCTTGGCCATATCCTACCGCTTCTTCTCTTTCCAAATGCGCAAATGCGACACCGTCGCCCGCGCCAAGACGTCCAGCTAGGCGCTTAACGTTCCCTCTGCAAGCCTACTGCGTTTCGGCAGCGACATGAATCGCCTTATCGCCACCTCGAATCAAAGAGGTGGAACGCGAAAAACTTCAGTATGGCCCCTCCTCAAGGACGCCGTCCGCTGTCATCTGCGCATAGAGCAGCCCCTCACGCAGGCCACGATCCGCCACCGATAGCCGGTCGGTGGGCCAGCAGCGCAGCAGCGCCTGCAAAATCGCAGCCCCCGACATGATCAGCGCCTGACGATCCTGCCCGATCCGCGGATCACGCCGTCGCCCGACTGGGCCAAGTTCGAGGTAGCGGTTGATTACAGTCTCGATTTGATCAGAGGTCATACGCAGACCGTCGACCTTAGTGCGATCATAGCGACGCAGCCCCAGATGCGACGCGGCGACGGTTGTAACCGTGCCACTGGTGCCGACGATCTGGAATCCCTCACGGGTCTGTTCATCCTTGTACGGTGCAAATTCGGCCAGATTCTCCTCAAAAAACCAGGACATCAGCGCGTAGCGCGCCGCATCGTCATCCACATCAGAGAACTGATCGCGCAAAGTCGCCACACCCAGCGGGACCGAAATCCAGTCGACCACCTTGGCCGCCGGGAACGGGCTGTCGAGCTGATGGAAACCGGCATGGAGCCGCATGATCGCCTTTGGGCGCTCTGGGCCGGGGACCGAAGACAGATCGATCCACACCAATTCGGTCGAACCGCCGCCGATATCCACCACAAGCAGCTGTTCGGTCTTGGTCGAGACCAGCGGCGCGCAGGAAATCACCGCCAGACGCGCCTCTTCCTCGGGCTGGATGATTTCGAGTGTCAGCCCGGCCTCGCGCTGCACCTGGCGTATGAATTCGCGCGAATTCAGCGCACGCCGACATGCCTCGGTCGCGACCAGACGCATGCGTTTCACGTTGTGGCGCTGGATCTTCTGCTGACACACCTTCAGGGCCGCCACCGTGCGCCCCATGGAGGCACGGCTCAGGCGGCCGCTTTTCTCAAGACCCGCCCCAAGCTGGACAGATTTGGAAAAGCTGTCAACGACATGAAACTGGCTGCCCTTTGGCTGGGCAATCAACATGCGGCAACTGTTCGTTCCCAGGTCCAGCGCGGCATAGAGCTCTGCTGAATCGGGTTTGTCGGGCGCGGGGCTCTCGACCGGTTTCGGGAATGCGCCCGCACCCATGGGACGCTCTGGCGCCATCATTTCTGCGCCTTCCGATATACAAGTTGCCATCAGGATACGCAGGCGCGCACAGACCTGCAAGTTTCTTGGCGATCCGGATCACAAAGGAGTGTCACTTTCAGCGGACACCTTACCCCTTGAAGCCAGAACCGGAGCAGCAGGAGGACATGAAAGTCCTTCATCTTTTCACTGAGACTTTTTCCACTCCGCGGCTGTGGTGCGCGGGTGTCAATCTGCATAGGGTCGCGAAAGTCGCTCAACGCATTATGTCTGTCGAAATTCGTATCTGCCCTGCGTCCTCCCGACGCTACACAGGCAGCATCGCAAAAAGGGGAAATCATCCATGCCGGACGTCACAATCATGTTTTGGCGCGACATCCCGGCACAGGTCATCGTCGGTCGTTGCCGATCAGGCGCCAAGGTGCAATTGCCCGAACGGTTCGAGCAGGCCATCGACCGCGCCACCATGAGGACGGGCGCGGCAGGCACCGGTGACTAGCTTGCAGAATGGCGCAAGGCTGCTGCCTATACTGTCGAGGGCACACCTGCGGAAATCGCAAAAGGCCGAGGCCGCACAGATTGAGGCGGAATAAGATCAGGACCACATCAAGGCGCTGATCGCAAACGACGGCTGGGCCCAGGCGCCTTGCGACTGAGGGAGGCCATGATGGCATTGTTCAACTTCAAGAAACGCGACCAGGACGCCGAGCGAGCCACCGGCCAGATCGAAGGCTTTTTGCAAGGCTTTTCGATCGAGGTGATGCCGCGCACCGCCGCCAAGGTCGCGGATTTCCGCGAATTGCTGCCAAACGGCACCCGCGTCTACATCGCCCATATCGACGGCACCCCGATCAGCGACATGGTGGCGACGGCGAAACGCTTGAACGCCGATGGCTTCAACGTCATGCCGCATTTCCCCGCGCGGATAATCAAGAACCGCACCACGCTTGCCGACTGGATCGCCCGCTATCAGGGTGAGGCGAATGTGAAACAAGGCCTGCTGCTGGCCGGTGGCGTCGCAACACCTCATGGCGATTTTGAAAATTCCATGCAGCTGCTGGAAACCGGCTTTTTCGACGCCGGAGGCTTCACCCGCCTGCATGTGGCAGGCCACCCCGAGGGCAGCCGCGACATCGACCCCGACGGCGGCGACCGCGCGGTGATGACTGCGCTGCGCTGGAAACAGGCCTTCTCGGAGCGCAGCGATGCAAAGATGGCGCTGGTCACTCAGTTCTGTTTTGACGCCAATCCAATCATTACGTGGTCCGACGCGCTGCACGCTGCCAATATCACCCTGCCCGTCCATATCGGCATCGCAGGTCCGGCCAAGCTGCAGACCCTGATCAAATTCGCCGCCACCTGCGGGGTCGGACCGTCGATGAAGGTGTTGCAGAAACGGGCGATGGATGTGACCAAGCTGCTGCTGCCCTATGAGCCGACCAAGGTTCTTGCGAAACTGGCCGCGCACAAGGCAACCCATCCAGACAGCAACATCGCACAGGTGCATTTCTTTCCACTGGGCGGGATCGCAACCAATGCGGAATGGGCAGTTGCCAATGGGGGCGCCACCGGGATACCTGCCGCTCGCAACGGCTAACGCCCCCACAGCACGGAACGAAATACGATGACTCTGGCACTTCTCTTTGATCTGGACGGCACGCTTTTGCACACCGATCCTCTGCATGAGGCTGTTTTTGCCGAGCTGTATCAACAGCATGGCCGCGACTTCGACGAAGGCTTTTACCTGCGCGAAATCCACGGGCGGCAGAACCTCGACATCTTCGCCGAACACTTCCCGGGTGAAGACGGACAGGCAATGAGCGACGCCAAAGAAGCGGCCTTTCGCAAGCGTCTTGGCACTTCTGCCGAACCAATGCCCGGCCTGCTGGCCCTGATAAACCGCGCGGAGGCTGCAGGATGGCCCATGGCAGTTGTGACCAACGCCCCGCGCGACAATGCCGCGGCGATGCTGAACGCCATCGGCCTGTCCGACCGCTTGCCCCTGCGCATCATCGGCGACGAATGTGTGCGCGGTAAACCCGACCCCGCCCCCTACATCGCCGCGATGAACCGCCTTGGCGTGTCCCCGGATCAAAGCATCGCGTTTGAGGACAGTCCGGCTGGTCTGCGCGCCGCCCGCGCCTCCGGGGTCTTTGCCGTCGGCATCCGCTCTTCCCTCTCTGACGCCGCCCTTCGCGACGCCGGGGCCCAGATCACAATTGCGGATTTCACAGATCCTATCCTGCCAGAGATTCTGGCCCGGCACCCCCCTATTCAAGGAACCTGACCTGCATGACCCGCATCATCGTCGAGTCCAAGATTCAAGACCAAGACCGCCATCATCTGCTTTGATCAGCCGTTCTGTGTGATCGGCGAGCGTATCAACTCCACTCGCCGCAAGATCCTTGCCACCGAACTGGAACAGGACGACTTCAGCCGCGTCGAGGCCGATGCCATTGCGCAGGTTGCCTGTGGCGCGACCATGCTCAATGTGAACTCGGGCGCCGTCTTCTCGAACAAGATGGCCGAAGACCCACGCTACGCCGACAACAACTTTGTCGAACCGATGCTGATGCCCGAACTGATCCGCCGGGTGCAGGCCGTCGTCGATGTGCCGCTCTGCATCGACAGCTCGGTCCCAGGCGCCCTGCTCGCCGGGCTCGAGGCCTGCGAAGGCCGCCCGCTGCTGAACTCCGTCACCGGCGAGGAATAGCGTCTGAAACTGGTCCTGCCGCTGGTCAAGAAATTCAACGTCCCGGTCGTCGCGATCTCCAATGACGACACCGGCATTTCCGAAAACCCCGATGTCCGCTTTGCCGTGGCCAAAAAGATCGTCGAACGTGCCGCCGATTTCGGCATATCCGCACATGACATCGTGGTCGACCCTCTGGTCATGCCGATGGGCGCCATGGGCATCGCCGGCCTCCAGGTCTTCACCTTTGTGCGCCGCCTGCGCGAGGAACTGGGGGTCAACACCACCTGCGGCGCGTCCAACATCAGCTTCGGCCTGCCCGACCGGCATGACATCAACAACGCCTTAATGCCCCTGGCCATCGGGCGCGAATGGCTTCGGCCATCATGAACCCGGTCGGGCTGCCCATCGGTGCGTCCAAGATCGCGCAAAAGCGCAGAACGGTCGAAGCGGCCGGTGTCCTGCTGCCGCCCGATATGGATGACGAAACCTTCTGCCAGACGTTTGGCATCGGCAGCACCATATTACGCCCTGGCAAGGAAATGGAGGCAATCCGCGCCACCAACTTCCTCACCAACAATGACCCCTCCGGCGCACAATGGATCACCTTCAACCGCACCCCCACCGCCGCAGATGTGGGTGCAGGCGGACGCCGTCGCCGGGGCTAGAGTCGCCCCCCCCTGAGGCGGAAATGAGGGACATCTGGCCTTGGCGGGCACCAAACTGGCAGGATCATACGCCGCCCTTTAGATGTGCCCGAAGCGCTCTTCCTTCGCGCCGGGCGCCTCACCTTCAGGTGACATCAACGACACATTCCTTGCAGTCGCCCCCCAGAACGCACAGGTTCCGGTGTAACAGAACAATCGTCGAACGCTGCTCCGCACAGCTTCCGCAAGGACACATCATGCCGACCGAACAAATTACATTTCCGGGTCACTCGGGTGATCTGCTGGCGGCGCGGCTCGACCTTCCGGCCGGGCCGCATCTGGCAACGGCACTCTTCGCCCATTGCTTCACCTGCTCCAAGGACATCCCTGCAGCCCGCCGCATCTCTGAGCGGCTGGCAGCGATGGGGATCGCGGTTTTGCGCTTTGATTTTACCGGACTTGGCCATTCTCAGGGCGAATTCGGCAACACCACGTTCACCTCAAATGTCGGGGATCTGCTGGCCGCTGCGGACTATCTGTCGCGGCGTGGCATTGCTCCGACCCTGCTGATCGGCCATTCGTTGGGGGGGGCTGCGATCCTGCGCGCCGCACCCGACATCACATCGGCCAAGGCCGTAGTGACCCTCGGTGCGCCCTTTGATCCCGGCCATGTCACCCACAATTTTGCAGATTCCCTGGACACCATCCGCACCGACGGCAGCGCGCTGGTCAATCTGGGCGGTCGCAGCTTCACCATAACCGACGCCTTTGTGCGCGATGTCGCGGCGGCTCAGCTTGAACCCATCCTCGCACATCTGAAAAAGGCGCTGTTGGTGCTGCACGCCCCACGCGACGCAAGAGTAGACATCTCCAACGCCTCCCGGATCTTCGAGGCCGCCAAACATCCCAAGAGCTTTGTCACTCTGGACGATGCTGACCATCTGATCAGCCGCCCAGGGGATGCGGAATACGCCGCCACCGTGATCGCCGCCTGGGCCGGGCGCTACCTGCAACTGACGCCGCCAGCCCCGCCGATCGGCGCGCCCGAAGGCGTAATACGAATCTCGGAGGCAGATCCGGATGGCTTTCTTCAGGATGTGCAATCCGGCCCCTTCCATCATACGCTGGCGGATGAACCGATGGCCTATGGCGGCACCAATCGCGGCATGTCCCCTTATGGATTCGTGGCCGCAGGGCTCGGGGCATGCACCTCGATGACCATCCGCATGTATGCCCGACGCAAGGGCTGGCCGCTCGCAAATGTCCGGGTCGAAGTCTGCCATGACAAGGTACACGCGCAGGACGCGGCCCCCTGCACCGACACCAGAATCGACTTGTTCCGTCGTCGTATCACGCTTGACGGGCCACTTGACGCGACACAACGCCAGCGCCTGCTGGAAATCGCCGATCACTGCCCGGTGCACCGCACCCTGGAAACCAGCGCACGTGTCGTAACCGAACTGGTCTGACAGGGGCAAAACTCCCGTCTGCCCGCTTCTTCTCTTTCCAAATACGCACATCCGGCGCTCCCACCAGCGCAACGCCGAAACTCTGGCTCACCCCTCCACAGGCACCAGAAACAAGTGAGGCGCAGAGCATCGCTCTGCGCCTCACAATCGGATCAGGCCCGCAGCCCGAAGCGCTGTGGTACCAAAATCAGCCGCGCGCGCGGCCGACCATTTTCCAGATCGCCGGCAGGATCATCGCCGCCAGCGCCAGTTTCACTGCATCGCCCAGCAGGAACGGCGTCAGACCCCACTGCAGGATCGGCTTGTCCCAGCCATAAAGCATGCCGAGCCAGATCAGGCCGGGCACATAGATCAGCACATTGCCCAGCAGCATCGCACCGGCCATCTTGGGCGCCGTGCGGTCCCAGCCGGCCCGTGCCAGCACACCCAGCGCCACAGTCGCCAGAACATAGCCCACCAGATAGCCGCCAGTGCCGCCCATCATGTACTCAAGACCGTTCAGATCAGCGGTCGAGCTCTGGAACACGTCAAATCCCAGCATCCCCACCAGCATCCAGCCCAGCATGGTCACGAGCCCCAGCCGCGCGCCAAAGGCCGCACCGACGCTCAGCACGGCAAAGGTGCCCATGCTCATCATCACCGGCGATCCGGGCACCGGCACCTTGATCTTGGCGGCCAGCGCCAGAACGGCGATCCCCACCACGACCAGAGCGGCCTGCTTGACCCGCAGGCCCAGCCCTTCGGTTGCGCCGAACATGTCGACCAGTACGTTACGGTTCAGTGTCAGGTTCATCTGCCTGTCCCCTTTTTTTGAAATTCTGCTGGTGACAATTCTGCCCGAAGGCCCCAAATGCTGCAAGGGCTAAGCGGTCTTAAGCTTCGGGCAGACGTTCATACCCGGTCTCCATACGGTAATCCTTGCGCGGCCCGCACACATCCCAGACGCTGCTCCACTGCGGCCAGGCCGAGAAATCATAGCGCACATCATATTGATCCGGATCACACCAATGCGCCGCCTCGGGCGCGCCGTTCCCCAGCGGGATCACATGAAAATCGCGCCCGTCGTCGAACAGCACCGCAATCCCCCGCGCCGCCGCGCGCCAAAGATACCGCCGCCGCCCCTCCAGCGGCGCCTGCCCCGGCAGATGCAGCAGCACCGTTTCCTCATAGATCAGCCCGGCCCCCTCAGCGCTCAGCATCGCCTGCCCTGTGGCATGGGCCACCTGCCCGGCGCGCTGGTCCTCAATCCGCCGCTCAAGGCGCCAGACACCGGCAAAGTCCTGCAAACTCTCCGGGCGCCTCAGAGCAGCATCGCTCTTTTGGGGAGGTCCTGATACATCATGTTCCATCGCCGCCTCGTCCCGTATCATGCACTCCATCGCAAGCCTTGTCGCTGCGGCAGGTGCAGTCTATGACCCCTCTCGACATCCTCACAACCCCGAGAAAGGATCGCCACCGATGATCCCCCGCTATTCCCGCCCCGAAATGGTTGCCATCTGGGAACCCGCCACCAAGTTCCGCATCTGGTACGAGATCGAAGCCCATGCCTGCGACGCCCAGGCCAAGCTTGGCGTGATCCCGCAGGAAAGCGCCGATGCCGTGTGGAAGGCCAAGGACGTGGAATTCGACGTGGCCCGCATCGACGAGATCGAAGCCGTCACCAAACATGACGTCATCGCCTTTCTCACCCACCTTGCCGAACACATCGGCTCGACCGAAGCGCGTTTCGTGCATCAGGGCATGACCTCATCGGATGTGCTCGACACCACGTTCAACGTGCAGCTTGTGCGCGCCACCGACATCCTGCTTGCCGGGGTTGACCGTGTGCTCGCCGCGCTGAAAACCCGCGCTTACGAACACAAGGACACCGTCCGCATCGGTCGCTCCCACGGCATCCACGCCGAGCCGACCACCATGGGCCTCACCTTTGCCCGCTTTTATGCCGAGATGGACCGCAACAAGAACCGTCTGGAAAAGGCCAAATGGGAAATCGCCACCGGCGCCATTTCCGGCGCTGTCGGCACCTTCGCCAATATCGACCCCGAGGTCGAGGAACATGTCTGCGAACAGCTTGGCCTGCGCCCCGAGCCGATCAGCACGCAGGTCATTCCCCGTGACCGTCACGCGATGTTCTTTGCAACCCTCGGCGTGATCGCCTCCAGCATCGAAAACATCGCCACCGAAATCCGCCACATGCAGCGCACCGAAGTTCTGGAAGCCGAAGAATTCTTCTCGGCCGGTCAAAAGGGTTCGTCGGCCATGCCGCACAAACGCAACCCCGTGCTGACCGAAAACCTCACCGGTCTGGCCCGTCTTGTGCGCATGTCGGTGATCCCTGCCATGGAAAACGTGGCGCTCTGGCACGAACGCGACATCTCGCATTCCTCAGTGGAACGCACGATCGGCCCGGACACCACCATCACGCTCGACTTCGCGCTGAACCGTCTGGCCGGTGTGATCGAAAAGCTGGTGATCTATCCCGAAACCATGCTCGCGAACATGAACAAGTTCAAAGGTCTGGTCATGTCCCAGCGCGTCCTGCTCGCCCTCACTCAGGTCGGGGTAAGCCGCGAAGACAGCTACAAGATGGTGCAGCGCAACGCCATGAAGGTCTGGGAAAAGGGCGCAGATTTCAAGACCGAGCTGCTGGCCGATCCCGAAGTCACCGCCGCGCTGAGCCCCGCGCAGATCGAGGAAAAGTTCGACCTTGGCTATCACACAAAACACGTCGACACGATCTTTGCCCGCGTGTTCGGCAAGGACTGAGACAACAAGCGGGCGGAGCGCACAGGCTCCGTCCACCTCTTACAATTACCTGCCTTCGCTTTCAGCACAGAGTTCAGCCACCTGATAATCTCACGCATTCGTGAAGCCTTCCCGCCGAAGGAAACCGCAATTCCGTGTTATGATTTTCCTTCATCAAGCGGAGGTACTCTATGAAAATCAAGGCACTTCTGACGGCAACACTTCTCGTCATTGCACCAACCCTTGCCGGTGCGTCCTGCATGGGTCATTCGAAACAGGCAATGACCTGTACGGACGGCATGGTCTATGACGGTGCATCCAACAGCTGTAAGGTCGTAAGCGGCTGAACCTGCGGCATATCCCAATGTCAGAAGGCGGTCGTGCTGGCCGCCTTTTTTCCGTATGAAGCCTTCGGCAACAAGGGTTGGCAGGCGGCGAACCATTCCGATCATTCGCGAGCGGTAAACACAGGCTCTGAGAAGGGCGGGACCCAATCGAAAAATACGCTGGTTTTTATGGAATAACTCCAGCCTAAATTAACTGCGATGCGCTAGCTCTTTGGTCAAGATCCAACGGAGCGTTTCATGAGCAGCCTTACCCCCTTCGCCTCTTTACCCTCCCCCGGTAGGACGCAGCCGCTGACCCGCAAGGCAAAGGCCGCGATCATCGTCCAGTTCATCCTGAACGAAGGCGCCGATGTGCCGCTTTCTGCACTTCCCGAACCGCTTCAGGAGCAACTGACGCAGCAACTGGGTTCCATGCGCTACGTGCACCGGGACATTATGGCCGAAGTGGTTCAGGAGTTCGCTGACGAACTCGAATCAGTTGGCATATCCTTTCCGGGAAACATCGCCGGTGCCCTGTCTGCCCTGGATGGCAAGATCAGCGCCCGGACCTCCGCCCGTCTGCGCAAGGAGGCCGGCGTGCGTCAGGCAGGGGATCCTTGGGTGCGTATCGGGGCGCAGGACGTGGATTGGTTACAGCGAGTCGTCCTCTCGGAAAGCACAGAGATTGCCGCCGTCATGCTGTCCAAGATTGACGTGTCGAAAGCGGCAGCGCTGTTGGGTCGCCTGCCCGGCGCCAAGGCGCGGCGCATCACCTATGCGATGTCGATGACAGGCGGCGTTACGCCAGAAGCGGTGGACCGCATCGGGCTCAGCCTCGCCAGCCAGCTGGACGCAGAACCACCCCGCGCCTTTGCCTCTGGCCCGGTGGATCGCGTGGGGGCAATCCTGAACTATTCTGCCTCTGAAATCCGCGATGATGTGCTTGAGGGCTTGGACGAAACCGACAGCGAATTTGCCGAAGCCGTGCGCAAGGCGATCTTTACTTTTGCAAACATTCCCCTTCGTCTCAACGCGATCGACGTGCCAAAGGTCACCCGCGACGTGGATGCCACGGTCATGGTCACCGCAATTGCTGGAGCCAGTACAACAGAGGAAAACAACGCCTGCGAATTCCTGCTCAACAACATGTCCAAGCGCATGGCCCAGACGATGCGAGACGAGGCGGCAGAGCGCGGCAAGGTCAAGGCGCGCGTCGCCGAGGATGCGATGAACGCCGTCGTTGCCGCGATCCGCGACCTGATCGCATCAGGTGAGATCGAGCTGCTCAATCCAGAAGACGTAGAGGCGAATGACTGATCCCGCCACAGGGTTGTGATCCGCGACGCACCGGCATAATTCTAGACTTGATTGTTGCAGGAGCGTCGATTGAGCAAGGCCCCGATAGAAGAGCAGATCAGCGGCGACTGGTCCGACTGGATCACGGATCGGGTGTTACGCGCCGTGATCTGGCTGATGCTCAGGGTTCCCCTGCGGCTGCGGCTGTTGCTGATGGGACGGTTCGTGTCACGCATTGTTGCACCTCTGGCGGGATACCGAGCACGCGCCATCGAAAATCTAACCCATGTCTGGCCCGACATGTCTGACGCGGAAAAAGCCCTGATCGCTGACGGTGTGGCCGACAACGCCGGACGTACAATGATCGAGAATTACGAAGTGAACGGTCTGCGCGACCGGATGCGCACGGCAAAGGTGACAGGGGATGGACTAAAGGCGATCAAAGAGGCCCGCGCCGAAGGCCGCCCTGTTCTGTTCGTCACCGGGCATTTCGGTAACTTCGAAGCGCCCCGCGCGGCCCTTGTTGCGCAAGGCTACAAAATTGGCGGCCTCTACCGGCCAATGTCCAACCCGTTTTTCAATGATCATTACGCCCGCAACATGCACCGGCTGTCTGGCCCGGTGTTCGAACAGGGCCGACGTGGCACCATGGGGTTGCTCCGCCACATCAAGGATGGAGGCATGGGCGTGCTGCTCTTCGATGTCTATGACAGTGCAGGCACGGTGATTGACTTTATGGGACAACCCGCGCCCACGCTAACCTCAGCCGCCGATATCGCCCTACGGACCGGGGCATTGATGGTGCCGTTTTTTGGCATCCGCCAACCCGATGGAGAAAGCTTTGAAGCAGTGTTCGAGGCTCCCATACCACACGGCGATCCTGTCGAAATGATGCGCGCCGCCACGGCACGGCTGGAATCGCATATACGCGATCACCCTGAACAATGGTTCTGGATTCACCGCCGCTGGAAGCCGCGCCGTCAGCGCAAGCGGGCTGCGGCGAAGACCGGGCCATAATTCGCGCCCTGCACTAGAACGACAACCGGATCCGTGCCGCTGATTGGGGTGGAGGTTTCAAAGCTGCCCTGCCCGTCCCATTGCCCGATCACTTCCCAACTTTTGACGATATGGGAATAAGGCAGTGTGCGTCCGGCATTTTCGCCGCGCTCTATCATGACCGATGCCTGCGGCAGGTAGCGCACCAGCTCGATATCCGTCGGGCCGACCTCGCGCAGGCTATTTGCCCGGATGCTCAGCCTTCCACCATCGCGTGAAATCTGAAGTGTGACAAAGGTTTCCGCGCCCTTATGCGCGTTGATCAGGGCAGCCACGTCTTTTGATCGATTGCCCACCACATCGTGTTTGCCGTTCACGATCATCTGAGGCGTATAGACCGAGCGGTTTTCCAATGCGACCGCATATCCCTGCTGTCGGGCTGTGAAGGCCGGTTTGGCGAATTTATCGGCCCAGCCGATATAATCCCAGTAGTCAACGTGCAGCGCCAGCGGAATGACATCGTCGCGGTCTTCTAGACTGGCCAGCAGCGCATCCGCGGTCGGGCAGGAAGAGCAGCCTTGTGAGGTATAGAGTTCGACCACAACGGGGCTTTGCTGGGCAAAGACCGGAGCGGCAAACAGCATCAATGCCCCTGTGAAGCTGCTTAGAAAATGGCGCATTGTGGTTCCGATTGTTACTTTTCCTGAGAGCAGCGTTAACGCTATGGGATTGAAATAACCAATCAAGGTTTTGCGATAGCCCCGCCATCTTTCACCCGCATTTTTGCCATTTCCCAACCAACCGGCGGCCCTTGGATGATCTGCGCTTATCGGGTAATTGTGTGCAATGGTATACAAAAATTGTCGCACCCCCCTTGATCGGGCGCCGGGCATGAGGCAAATAGCATAGCAGACCCAGTCGAAGTCCATTGATACCTCAAGGGAGACCCCATGCCCATTTCCGTCGGACAGGACACCGCCAAGACGCGCAAGACGCTCAGCGTCAACGGCACGTCATTTAGCTATTATTCGATCCCAGCCGCCGAAGCCGCCGGTCTGGGTGATTTCTCGAAACTTCCCGTCGCACTCAAGGTTGTGCTTGAGAATATGCTGCGCTTCGAGGACGGCAAGACCGTCACGATTGACGACATCAAGGCCTTTGCCGACTGGGCCAAGAACAACGGCAAGTCAAACCGCGAGATCGCCTATCGCCCCGCCCGCGTGCTGATGCAGGATTTCACCGGCGTTCCCGCCGTTGTCGACCTTGCAGCCATGCGCGACGGGATCAAGGCGCTTGGCGGCGATCCGCAAAAGATCAACCCGCTGAACCCCGTTGACCTCGTCATCGACCACTCGGTGATGATCGACGAATTCGGCAACCCGCGCGCCTTCCAGATGAACGTGGACCGTGAATACGAGCGGAACATGGAACGTTACGTCTTCCTCAAATGGGGTCAGAAGGCGTTCAACAACTTCCGCGTCGTGCCGCCGGGCACTGGCATCTGCCACCAGGTGAACCTCGAATACCTCGCTCAGACTGTCTGGACCGATGTGGACCAGAACGGTGACGAAGTCGCCTATCCCGACACGCTGGTCGGCACCGACTCCCACACCACCATGGTCAACGGCGCCGCCGTTCTTGGCTGGGGCGTTGGCGGGATCGAGGCTGAGGCCGCGATGCTGGGTCAACCGATTTCCATGCTCATCCCCGAGGTTGTCGGCTTCAAGCTAACCGGCCGCATGATGGAAGGCACCACCGGTACCGACCTCGTGCTCAAGGTGGTCGAGATGCTGCGCGCCAAGGGCGTTGTCAGCAAGTTCGTCGAATTCTACGGCGAAGGCTTGGATCACCTGCCGCTGGCCGACCGTGCGACCATCGCCAACATGGCGCCCGAATACGGCGCGACCTGTGGCTTCTTCCCCATCGACCAGGAAACCCTGCGTTATATGGAGATGACGGGCCGCGAAACCGACCGCATCGCGCTGGTCGAAGCCTATGCCAAGGAAAATGGCTTCTGGCGTGACGCTTCCTACGATCCTGTCTACACCGACACGCTCGAACTCGACATGGGCACCATCGTTCCCGCGATCTCGGGCCCGAAGCGTCCGCAGGACTACATCGCGCTCACCTCTGCCGCATCCGCCTTTGGCAAATATGTCAACGGCCTGCGCGGCGGCACCGATGCCACCCCCAAGGAAGAAGTCCGTTGGGAAGGCGAAGGCGGCCAGCCCGAACCGACCGAAATCCCGGGTGACGAAGGCAACCACAAGCGCGGCTATGTGTCGACCGACGACAGCAACTACCAGCTGCATGACGGCTCGATCGTGATCGCCTCGATCACCTCCTGCACCAACACTTCGAACCCCTATGTGATGATCGGCGCAGGCCTCGTTGCCCGCAAGGCACGTGCGCTGGGTCTGACCCGCAAACCCTGGGTCAAGACATCGCTCGCCCCCGGTTCGCAGGTCGTCTCTGCCTATCTCGAAGCGGCTGAACTTCAGGAAGATCTGGATGCCATCGGCTTCAACCTCGTCGGCTACGGCTGCACCACCTGCATCGGCAACTCCGGCCCCCTCGCGCCGGAAATTTCCAAGTGCATCACCGACAACGACCTGATCGGCACCTCGATCCTGTCGGGCAACCGCAACTTCGAAGGCCGTATCAGCCCCGATGTGCGCGCCAACTACCTCGCCTCCCCGCCGCTGGTTGTGGCCTATTCCCTCGTGGGCGACATGAATGTCGACATCACCAAGGACAGCCTCGGCAAGGACAAGGACGGCAACGACGTCTTCCTCAAGGACATCTGGCCGACAAGCAAGGAAATCGCTGATCTGGTCGAACGGACCGTGACGCGCAAATCCTTCCAGGAAAAATATGCCGACGTCTTCAAGGGCGACGAAAAATGGCAGGCGGTCGAAACCACCGATGCCCAGACATATGACTGGCCGGTGTCCTCCACCTACGTTCAGAACCCGCCCTACTTCCAGAACATGTCCAAAGAGCCGGGCGTGATCACCAACCTTGAAAATGCCCGCGTTCTGGCAGTTCTCGGCGACATGATCACCACCGACCACATCTCGCCCGCTGGTTCGTTCAAGGATACGACACCCGCAGGCAAGTATCTGGTAGAACGTCAGGTGCCGGCGCGCGAATTCAACTCGTACGGGTCGCGTCGCGGCAACCACGAGGTGATGATGCGCGGCACCTTCGCCAACATCCGCATCAAGAACGAGATGCTCGATGGTGTCGAAGGCGGCTACACCAAGGGCCCGAACGGCGATCAGATGGCGATCTTTGATGCCGCCATGGCCTATGAGGAAACCGGCACTCCGCTGGTGATCTTCGGTGGTGAACAGTACGGCGCCGGCTCCAGCCGCGACTGGGCGGCCAAGGGCACGGCCCTGCTGGGCGTCAAGGCGGTCATCGCTGAATCGTTCGAGCGTATCCACCGCTCCAACCTCGTTGGCATGGGCGTCATCCCGTTCGAATTCACCAATGGCGACACGCGCAAGACGCTGGGCCTGACCGGTGAGGAAACCGTTTCGATCAGCGGTCTCGACACGATCAAACCGCAGCAGGAAGTTCCCTGCTCGATCACCATGGCCGACGGTTCGGTCAAGGAAATCATGATCAAGTGCCGGATCGATACCGCGATCGAGATTGAATACATCGAACACGGCGGCGTTCTGCACTACGTGCTGCGCAACCTCGCCGCCTCCTGAACTCCGGTTCAGATGTCGGAAAAACAGAACCGCCGGGGGCTCCAGCCTCCGGCGGTTTTTCTATCCGGGCCCTCGGCGCGACCTGTGCAAAGTTCCGCCAATAACCAAAGTGTGAAGAAACAGTTTCGGCTTTGCGACGTTAAGTATCTGTTAACGCCTCCCGATTAGAGGAGGGGGAACAGAGGCACGATCATGAAATTCAAGCTCACAACAATTCTGCAGGCGTCTATTCTGGCGCTGCTGACCGTCGCAGGCGCCTACGCCTCGTCGCACACTCCGGCAACCTGCGCCGCGCAGACGACCAAGGTGCAGTGCGAACTCTGAAGTTTTGCAAGGAGTCCCAAGGGGGCTAGGCCACGCACGGCACAACACCCGCTGACACCGCCAGAACACCCGCTGACACCCCCAGACATCAGCGGCGCGTGCTCAGTCTGCCTGCGCCGCTTCCAGCGCGGGCAGGAACCGCTGTTCATAATCGCTGCCCACCAGCGGCCCGGCAAAGCGGAACAGCACCTCTCCCTCACCACTCACGATGAATGTCTCGGGCGGGGCCGTCACCCCCCACTCAATCGCCGTGCGCCCCTTGGGATCAAAGGCAACAGCCTCGAACGGGCTGGTCTCATCCGCCAGATAGGAGAGCGCATCCCGCGCCTGATCCTTGAAATTCACGCCCACAATCGGCACCCCCTCGGCCTGCATCTGCAGCAGCCTCGGATGCTCGGCACGGCACGGCGGGCACCAGCTCGCCCAAAAGTTCACCAGCGTCACCTCACCGGTCTTCAGCATCTCCGGCGCAAACGCGGGATAATCGCCCAGCACGTCCTGCGTGATCGCCGGGGCCGGCTGGCCAACCCGCGTCGACGGCAACCCCTGAGGGTCATCGCGGAACATGCCCACATAGGCCAGCGCCGCAAAGCCCGCAAAGATCAGCGGCGGCGCAATCATGAGAGGTGAGATTTTAGCCATGTCTTTTGTTCCGTTTCTCGACCAGATCCAGCGCCGCCTTTACACGCCGCGCGCGCCAGATACTCAGGGCCACAAGCACAACGATCAGACCCAGCGCCACCGCATAAGACGACAGCACCGCGCCCGCATATTTTCCCAGATCCGGCATCATCCCTGCTGCTCCCTCGCGATCAGTGCCCGCGTGCGCCGCGCGCGAATCTCCGTCTGCGTGCGCAAAAACACCAGCGCGATGAACAACAGCACAAAACCCGCAATACAGACCAGCAGCGGGAAATAAAACACGTCCGCCACATTCTCTTCCTTGTCGAGACTCAGCGACGCCCCCTGATGCAGCCCCTGATTCCAGAAATTCACCGCATAGCGGCTCAGCACAGCAAAAACCGACCCGACAAGGCACAGGATCGACGTCAGATCCGCCGCCGTATCGTCATCCTCGATCGCCGACCACAGCGCCATATAGCCCAGATAAAACAGAAACAGGATCAGGAACGACGTCAGCCTGGGGTCCCAGGCCCACCAGGTCCCCCACATCGGCTGCCCCCAAAGCGCCCCGGTTGCCAGCGCGATCAAAGTCATCACCGCCCCCACAGGCGCCGCCGCCCGCGCGGCCAGCGCGCTCACGTGATGGCGGCGGATGATCCAGATCAGTGACGCGACCAGCATCATCATCCAGGCATTGATCGCCATCAGCGCCGCAGGCACGTGCAGATAGATGATCTTGACCGTCGATCCCTGCCGATAATCCTCGGGCGTGAAAAAGAACCCCCAGATCAGCCCAACAACAAGGCACAGCACCGCCAGCACCGACACCCACGGCAGCACCACATCCGTCGTGCGGATGAACTTGACCGGATTTGCATATTCCCAAAGCGACATGAACCTGACGTATCTCCCCATTTCGTCCCTGACAAATCAAACCGCCCTGCCCGGAATGGCAAGGGGTAAGATGCGCACATATGCGCTAGCGTAAATTGATCCGCAGCACCGCGGCCGAGGCAAAGGGCAACAGCGCCATCGCGCCAAAGCTGATTCCGCCCAGCAACAGCAGCGGCGTCGCCACCTCCAGCCCCTCCGCCCCGCGCCGCGCCACCTCAGCGCCAAAGATCAGCGTCGGCACATAAAGCGGCAGCACCAGCAGCGACAACAACAGCCCGCCGCGCTTGAGGCCAATGGTCAGCGCCGCGCCAAAGGTGCCGATCACCGACAGCGCCGGCGTGCCCACCGCCAGCGACACCAGCACCCAGAGGTATCCGCCCGGCGCAAGGTTCAGCAACACCCCCAGCACGGGGGCGGCCAGCACCAGCGGCAATCCGGTGGTGATCCAATGGGCCAGCGCCTTGACGCTCACGATCCCCTCCATGGGCAGCGGCGCGGTGGCCAGCAAATCCAGCGTGCCGTCTTCCCAGTCCAGCGCAAGGATGCGGTCCAGCGACAACAAACAGGCCAGCAGCGCCCCGATCCACAACACCCCCGGCGCGATCCGTGTGAGCAGTGCCGTCTCCGGCCCGACCCCAAAGGGCACCAGCACCGTCACGATCAGGAAAAACGCAAGGCCAAGGCCGAAACCACCCCCGGCCCGCACCGCGAGCTTCAGATCCCGTGCCAGCAGCGCCATCATAAAAACGCCTCGTCACCCTGCGCCGCGCGGGGCCGCGCACGAAAGGCGGACAGGTCCAGCACCGCCGCCTCCTCCAGCCCCAGATCAATATGCGTCGCCATCAGCGCAGATCCCCCCTGCGCCAGATGCCCGCGCACCGCCGCCGCAAACAACCCGACCGACGCGGCGTCCAGCGACACGGTCGGCTCGTCCAGCACCCAGATCGCCCGCCCGGTCACCATCAGCCGCGCCAGACCCAGCCGCCGCTTTTGTCCCGCCGACAGCGACCCCGCCAGCCGTCCCGCCAGCTCGCGCAGATCAAAGGCCGCCAAAGCCGCCTCAATCTCCGACCGACCGAACACCGCCGCCCAGAACTGCAGATTCTCGGCCACCGTCAGCATGGATTTCAACCCGTCGGAATGCCCGGCATAGGCCATGGACTCACCAGCCCCGGTGATCTCGCCCGCCTCGGCTTCCTGCAACCCCGCCACCGTGCGCAGCAGCGTCGTCTTGCCCACACCGTTCGGCCCGCGCAGGATCAGCGCGGCCCCCGGCGCCAGCGCAAAGCTGACCCCCTCCAGCACGGCCCGACCGCCGCGCGAAATCTCAAGATTGGAAACCCGTAAAACCATGGCCCAGACCTAGCCCAGCCGCGCCCGCGACAAAAGCGTGAAAGCGCCTGTCTTCATCTGCCCCTAAATATCCCGGGGAGTGCGAGGGGCTGGCCCCTCGCTCCGGCACTGGCCAAAGGCGCGAAACTCAGACCGGCAGCACCGCCAGGGCCACGCGCCGTCCCTCGGACAGCAGCACGTTGTAGGTCCGGCAGGCCGAGGGCGAATTCATCACCTCAACCCCCAGCCCCGCCGCCTCAAGCCGCTCGCGCAGCGTACGCGGCAGATGCGCAATCTCGGCACCGGTGCCGACAAACAGCACATCAACCTCACTGGCCAGCTTCATCAGGGTGTCCTGATCCTCCAGCCCCCCCCAGGGCTGCACCCCATGCAGCGACACGCAGAGGGCCCCATGCACCGGTTTGCTGTCAATTCGAAAGAAACCGGGGCCATAGCCCTCGATCGGCAGAGCGTCAGTATAGACGACTTCATTCATGCGCATGGTGTCAAACTCCTAGTCCCACACCGGCAGCCCCAGCAGGACGGCCAACAAGATGATGACATAGGCCACGGTTCGATAAAACTTTTCAAGTCCGGGACGGAACAAATAAGCCCCCAGATGCGTTCCCGCGCCATAAGGTAGCAGCAAAACCAGCCCCAGAGCAACTGCAGGCAGAGTAAGCAGCCCCTGAAACGCCATAAGCGGCAGCAGCAACAGGCTCGTGACCGTCAGAAAAACCAGAGTCGTCGCCCGTGACGTTGCCACAGGCTCCTGCCCGGCCAGCTGAAACAACACCATCACCGGCCCCAGCAGCCCCGTGGCGCCCCCGACAAATCCGGTTGCCAACCCGATGGCGGACCGTCCTGCCAGCGTCGGCGCGGTGGCATAGCGCCACCCGGCCACCAGCGCCAGCAGGGTCAGTGCCGTGACCGACACCACACCCCAGCGCAGCAGTGTCAGATCCGCCACCCGCAGCACCCACAGCCCCAGCGAGGCAGACAGCGTCGCACAGACCACCATCACGCCCACGGCACGGCGGTTCACCTGCCCCCAGGCGCGCGGCACCACGGTGAAAAACGACGACAGCGCAGAAATGGCAAAGGCCGCCACGGCGACCTTCATCGGCATCAGGGACGCCGCCAGTGGCATATAAACCAGCGCCGATCCGAACCCGGCAAAGCCATAGACAACGCCGGCGACGAACACCACACCGATCAGCGCCCAGAGCCCCGGCATCGCCAGGGTCTGGGCCAGCAGATCAGGCATCAATATTGGCGTATTGGTTGCCGGAATTGGCATCCGGCCGGGTCCAGTCCCGCTTGACCCCAAAGCGCAGCAGCAGGGCCGAGGCGACAAAGATCGACGAATAGGTGCCGACAAAGATGCCCCACATCATCGCGAACACAAAGCCCCGGATCACATCGCCGCCCAGCACGAACATCGCAATCAGCGCCAGCATCGTGGTAAGCGAAGTCATGATCGTCCGGCTCAGCGTCTCGTTGATCGAGATGTTAAGAACCTCTTTCAGTTCCATCTTCTTGTACTTGACCAGATTTTCGCGCACCCGGTCGAAAACGACCACGGTATCGTTCAGCGAATAGCCAACGATGGTCAGCAGCGCCGCGATGATGGCCAGATCGAACTTGATCTGCACCTCGGAAAACACGCCGATGGTCAGCACCACGTCATGCACCAGCGCCAGCACGGCACCCGCCGCAAACTGCCACTCGAACCGCAGCCAGATATAGATCAGCACCGCCCCGATGGCGAGGACAACGGCAATCACCGCCGTCTGGATCAGCTCACCCGACACCTTCGGCCCCACCGATTCGACCGAGGCAAAGGTGATATCCGGCGCAACCGTCGCCAGCGCCTGGCGCACCTGCTCGGTCGCGTCAGCGGTGATCGCCTCTTCTTCATCCTGTGCCTGAATGCGGATCATCGACACGTTGTGATCTTCGGCAAAGTTGGGATCGAACACTTCGGTGATGCTCACATCGCCCAGGTTCAGCGGCTGCAGCGCGTCACGATACGCCCCCACATCCACCGGCTGTGCACTGACCGTGCGGATCGTCGTGCCGCCCCGAAAATCGATGCCGTAATTCAGACCCTGCACAAAGAACGAGATCAGCGCGATCACCATCATCACGCCCGAAATCCCGAGCCACAGCTTGGATCGGCCAAAGAAGTCCCAGTTTGTATAGTCGGGCACCAGTCGCATGCGCATTGGATGAACCTCTCAGACTTCGATGGTTTTGGGACGCGTGCGGTGGAACCACATCGCAATCATGATCCGCGTCACAAAGATCGCGGTAAAGACCGAGGTGACGATACCCAGCCCCAGGGTGATGGCAAAGCCGCGCACCGGACCGGACCCCATGACAAACAGAATGATTGCCGTGATGATCGTGGTCAGGTTGGCGTCGACAATCGCACTCTGTGCCTTTTCATAGCCCAGCTCGATCGCCCGCGCCGGACCTCTGGCCGTGCGCAGTTCCTCGCGGATCCGTTCAAAGATCAGCACGTTGGCATCCACCGCCATCCCGACGGTCAGCACGATCCCCGCGATCCCCGGCAGGGTCAGCGTGGCACCGATCATGCTCAGCACGCCGAACAGCATGGCGATGTTGATCACCAGCGCGATATTCGCAAACACCCCGAACAAACCATAGGTCAGCAGCATGAACAACAGCACGGCACCACCGGCAACGATCGAAGCGATCTTGCCCGCATCAATACTGTCCTGCCCCAGTTCCGGCCCGATGGTACGTTCTTCAAGGAAATTCAGCGCCGCAGGCAGGGCACCGGCGCGCAGCAGCACGGCCAGATTGGTCGATTCCTCGACCGTGAAATTGCCCGTGATGATCCCGGACCCGCCCGGGATATGGCTCTGGATCACCGGGGCAGAAATCACCTCTCCGTCCAGAACGATGGCAAAGGGGGATCCGATATTGTTGGCCGTATAATCGCCGAATTTGCGCGCGCCTGCGGGATTGAAGCGGAAGTTCACCGCAGGCCGTCCGTTCTGATCAAAGGTCGGCTGCGCATCGGTCAGCTCTTCACCGGTCACTACGGGGGCCTGTTCCAATGTATAATAGACGCCTTCCTGATCGGCGGCGGGCAGAACTTCGTTTCCGACACCTGCAGACGCGCTCGCGTCAGAGCCGCGTCCAACAACCGGCTGAAAGGTCAGCTGGGCGGTGGTGCCAATGATCGCCTTGAGTTCGGCCGTCGAACCGATACCGGGCACCTGGATCAGGATGCGGTCGCTGCCCTGACGCTGGATCGTGGGTTCGCGTGTGCCGACAGCGTCGATCCGTCTGCGAATGATTTCAAGGCTTTGGCGTACTGTGCGTTCGTCCGTGGCCTGCTGTTCCGCCTCGGACAGGGTGATGGTCATTTCATCCCCCGCGCCGGTCACCACAAGGTCGCTTGACCCCGCACCGGTCAGGGAAACCACTGGCTGCGCCAGACCGCGCGCAACCTCCATCGCGCGGGCCATTCCCTCGGGGTTGGAGATTTTTACCCGCAATTCCATGGGGTTGGACGGCTGCAGGCGCACAGTGCCCACTGTGTCCCGCTCGGGGCGCAGGGCATCGCGGACATCGGGCCAGAGCGCTTCGAGCCGGGCGGCATAGACATCCGCCACCTTGACCTCAGCCAGCAGATGCGCGCCGCCCCGCAGGTCAAGCCCAAGGTTCACCAGACCAGAAGGCAGAAAGGAGGGCCACAGAGCGGCCTGCGCCTCAAGCTCGGGTGTAGAGCCCTGTTTTTCAATGGTTTTCACCGCATCATTGTGCATCTCGACACGGGAATAAAAGGCGTTCGGCAGGGCATAGAAAATGCCCAGGGCGACGAGTCCCCAAATGACGACGCGCTTCCATAGATCAATCTGCAACATGGCTGGGCCTACTTGGATACGGGAAAACGGGGGGCGGCGTCAGCTTAGCTGTTCGCGGCGGGCTCAGTCTTGGACAGGACCTGAGCGATGGTGGACTGCACCACACGCACCTTGACGCCTTCGGCCAGTTCGACCTCTACTTCGTTGTTTTCCTTGACTTTCACGACCTTGCCGATCAGCCCGCCTTGCGTCACGATCTGATCCCCACGGCGCAGGGCGGCAACCATCTTCTGGTGATCCTTGAGCTTTTTCTGCTGCGGACGGATGAGCAGGAAATACATGATCGCAAAGATCAGGATCAGCGGGACGAATTGCGCGATGGCACTGGTATCCATGGGGGCTCCTTATGGCGTAACGCGGGGCACCCCCGCTCGAATTGGCCGTTACCTATGACGTGCCGGCGGTCTTTGCAAGCCGGGTTAGGGCTGCCAGAGCGCGTATGGAACCCGTATGGATTGCGTATGGATTTGATATGGCAGCCGCAGGGGGCCGGGTTGCGGCGGATTGTCAGGGGGGGGCGTCGCCGCTGGCACAGGCGGTGCGATCCCCCTTGGCAGAGGTCGTGCCCGGCGTCATGCTGGCACGGATATGAACCAGACCCTTTTGATCCTGCCGCTGCCGTCCGACACCTTTTGGGGTCTGGCCACCCTGTTGGGGGTGACGCTGCTGATGGGGGTGGTGTTTCTGGCGCTCTGGCAGATGGGGCGCACGGCGATCAATCCGCTTGGGCCGCTGCAGGAACGGCTGGGCCTCAGCGCACTGAACCCCGGTCTGGTCCTGATGCTAGTGACGCTGTGGGGGCTGCTGTTTCTGACCCTGACCGCCGGGCTGTTCGGGCTGATCTTTGACATCCTCATCCATGCGGTACCGGTGCAAGGCCAGACCGAGGAAGTCTGGAACTGGCGGTTCAAGCTGGTGCAGATCACAGCGCTGACCGGGGTGCTGGGGGCGGTGACCGCCCTGCCCTTCAGCCTGCTGAAACTTCTGTTTTCAAGACGTCAAACAATCGCCGCCGAAGAAGGGCTTATCACTGAGCGGCTGAGCAAGGCGATAGAACAACTCGGCCATGAAGACACCGCTGTCAGAATGGGTGCCATTCATCTTTTGGACAGGATTATGGTCGATTCAATTGTGGATCGTGTTATGGTGCTAAGGACGCTGAACGCCTATCTAAAGTACAGACAGCCACCACATGACCGAACCGGTACAGAGGATGTGAAGGATTTGGGTGTAGATGTGCAAGCTGCACTGGACGTAATTCTGAAGTGGAGGGCGCAAACTTGACAGTTGCTGAGAAAATATACGGCGGCTTTGAACTCAACTTCGCGGCTGCAAATCTCGCGAGAGCATCTTTGCGCGGTGCAGACCTCAGCTATGCCAACGCGGAAGGTGTCGATTTGCGTGAAGCCGATTTGCGGCTGGCCACATTGATAGAGACGCAACTGTCTCATGCCGATCTCAGAAAAGCGGATTTGGGGGGCGCAAACTTTACAAACGCTGACCTGCAATTTGCAAGGTTGAACGGGTCAAACATGCAGGGCGTGATTTTGAAAGGCGCAGTGCTGAACGGCGCTGACCTCTCTGAGGTGGAAAATCTGGATATCGACGCGCTGCGTAGTGCCATTGGCGATGGCGAAACGCGCCTGCCCGCGCAGTTTGCATCTTGTCACATCTGGAACCTCTAGCGTCGTGGCAAAGCTTTTTTAAGACAGCCAGCCAATAGCTTAGGACCGTCTTGCCAGTGCTCCGCTTTGATGCGAAAGGCACGCCCAGTCTGGGCGCTTTTGCTTTCGGCATCCCCTGACATTGTCTGCGTCAATGGCCACTCCTGCATCCCCGCCCTACACCTTGGCAAGATTCTGTTGCATAAGACCCCGACGACTCAATTTAGCCTTCCAAGGACTGATCCCATGCATGACATCCGTGCCCTTCGCGACAACCCGGCTGCGTTTGACGCAGCGCTCTCTCGTCGTGGGGCCGAGGGTGTGTCGGGCCAGATCCTGAGCCTTGACGAAGCGCGGCGCGGCGCGATCCATGCCGCCGAAACGGCGCAGGCCGAACAGAACGCCGCGTCCAAGGATGTGGGCCGTGCCAAGGCGAGCGGCGATGAGGCCGAATTCGAGCGGCTGCGCGCGCTGGTGGGCGACAAGAAGGCCGAAGTGGCGGCCATGCAGACCCGCGCCAAAGAGCTGGACGAGGAGCTGACCGCGCTGCTGATGTCCATTCCGAACCTGCCGTTTGACGACACGCCCGATGGCAAGGACGAGAGCGAGAATGTCGAGATGCGCCGCTGGGGCACCCCCCGCACGCTCGATTTCGCCCCGAAAGAGCATTACGACATCCCCGCCGTGATCCCCGGCATGGATTTCGAGACGGCGGCCAAACTCTCGGGTGCCCGCTTTGTGGTGCTGTCGGGCGCCGTCGCCCGCGTCCACCGCGCCCTCGCGCAGTTCATGCTCGACACCCATGTCGAAGAAAACGGCCTGTCCGAGACCTGGACGCCGGTTCTGGTGCGTGACGAGATGATGCTGGGCACCGGGCAGCTGCCGAAGTTCGGCGAGGATTCCTACCGTACCACAAACGGATGGTGGCTGGTCCCGACGGCTGAGGTGACTTTGACCAATATCGTCAATGGCTTGACGGTCGAAGAAGGCACCCTGCCGCGCCGCTACGTCGCCCACACCCAATGCTTCCGCTCCGAGGCCGGATCGGCGGGCCGCGACACGGCAGGCATGCTGCGCCAGCACCAGTTCGAGAAGGTCGAGATGGTCAGCGTCACCCGCCCCGATCACAGCCGGGCCGAGCTGGACCGCATGACCGATTGCGCCGAAGGCATCCTGCGCCGTCTGGGCCTGCCCTTCCGCACCATGGTCCTGTGCACCGGTGACATCGGGTTCGGCGCACGGCGCACCCATGACCTTGAGGTCTGGCTGCCGGGGCAGAACACCTATCGCGAGATCAGCTCGATCTCGGTCTGCGGCGATTTTCAGGCGCGTCGGATGAATGCGCGATTCAAGCCCGCCGGTGGTGGCAAGCCAGAGTTCGTGCATACGCTGAATGGCTCTGGTCTGGCCGTCGGGCGCTGCCTCATCGCGGTGCTGGAAAATGGCCAGCAGGCGGATGGATCGGTCGATCTGCCCGAGGCGCTGCACCCCTGGCTGCGCGGCAAGACGCGGATCACCGCCGCCGGCGAACTGGTTTAATTCATGGCGCGGATCTGGTCCATTCTGGTGCTTGTGGCGACGCTGGCCTTTGCCGCGTCGCCTTTCCTGGTCGACGGATTCAACGGCTTTCGGGCGGATCAGTTTCCCGTACCGCAAGAGAACCCGCCGGTGCAGCCTGCGGGCTATGCCTTTGCTATCTGGGGGCTGATCTATGCCTGGCTGCTGGTCGGCGCAGTGTTTGGGGCGCTGCGGCGGGGCGATGATGCGGACTGGGCGGCCATGCGCCCGCCGCTGTTTGTCAGCCTTGCGGTCGGGACGGTCTGGTTGCCCGTGGCGATGGTGTCGCCCGCACTGGCGACGGTGCTGATCTGGGTCATGCTGGGGGCGGCGCTGGTGGCGCTGTTCCGGGTCGGGGACACTGACCGGTGGCTGCAACAGACGCCGGTTGCGATCTATGCGGGCTGGCTGACGGCGGCGAGTGCCGTTTCGGTTGGGCTGATGCTGGCGGGCTATGGCGTGTTGCCGCAAACCCCGGCGGCGCTGCTGGCGCTGACGATCGGGCTGATCATTGCGGTTGTGGTGCAGTTCCGGCTGCACCGCGCGCCAAGCTACGGCATCACGGTGATCTGGGCGCTGGTCGGGGTGATCGTGGCGAATTACCAGCCGCTGAACATTGCCGTCGCGGGGCTGGCCGTGCTGGGCATCTTTGCCATTCTGGCGCTGCGCGGTACGGACACGGAATAGGCGTCCTAAGGCGTCTCAAATCCCGAGAGCCAGCTTTTCAGCGCGGCGTCCAGGGCGGCGCGCATTTCCGGCGGCAGGGCCGCGATCAGCTGATGCTGACGCGCCACATGGTCCGTGACCACCTGATCAATCAGTGCAAATCCCCGGTCCGACAGGGCGACAACCGACCCCCGCCCGTCCTGCGGGTTGGGGCGGCGTTCGATCAGGCCTGCCCCCTCTAACCGGTCGAGCCGGTTGGTCATCGTGCCCGAGGTCACCATGGTCCAGCCCATAAGGTCGGAGGGGCTGAGCGCATAAGGCGCACCCGCCCGGCGCAGGGTGGCGAGCACATCAAAGCTGGCCGCGGTCAGATCATGCGCCTTGAACACCTGCGACAGACCGTCCGAGAGATGATCGGTCAGCCGTTTGAGCCGCCCGAACGTGCCCATCGGCCCGACGTCAAGGTCCGGGCGTTCACGGTGCCATTGGGCAAGAATGTGATCCACATGATCCATGGCCCCGGGGCTAGCGCGATTTTATCTTGACGTCAAGATTTCCGGACATACCTTGACGTCAAGATTAAGGAAGACAAGATGTCCAGAACCGTTGACGCCCTGCTTGCCGCTTCTGCCCCGGCGATCTGGGGCACCACCTATATCGTCACCTCGCAACTGCTGCCGCCGGGCTATCCGCTCACGGATGGCGTGCTGCGCGCCCTGCCTGCGGGGCTGTTGTTGCTGCTGGTGACGCGGAAATTGCCGCCGGTGGACTGGCTGGGGCGGCTGGCGGTGCTGGGGGCGCTGAACTTTGCCATTTTCCTGTCGGCGCTGTTCTTTGCCGCCTACCGCCTGCCCGGCGGGGTGGCGGCGACGCTGGGTGCGATCCAACCGCTGCTGGTGCTGTTTCTGGCGCGCATCGCGCTGGGGACACCGCTGACGGCGCGGGGGCTGATCGCGGCCATGGCGGGCATCTTTGGCGTAGCGCTGTTGGTGCTGGGGCCCGGTGCGGCGCTGGATGGGCCGGGCCTTGTCGCCGCGCTGGTCGGGGCGGTGTCGATGGCCTGCGGCGTGGTGCTGACGCGCAAATGGCAACCTCCGGTGGCAGCACTGACCTTTACCGCCTGGCAGCTGACCGCAGGCGGCCTGCTGTTGCTACCCGTGGCGCTGTGGGTGGAACCACCCCTGCCCGCGCTGAACGTGCTAAACATCGCGGGGTTTGTCTGGCTTTGCCTGATCGGCGGCGCCTATACCTATTTTGTGTGGTTTCGCGGGATCGAGCGGCTGGGACCTGCAGGGGTCACCGCCTTTGGCTTCCTCAGCCCGCTGACGGCGGTTCTGCTGGGTTGGCTGATCCTGGGCGAAAACCTTAGCCCGGCGCAGCTGAGCGGTGCGGCAATCGTTGTGGTCTGTGTCTGGCTGGGCTCGCGCCCGGCGCGGCCCCGTCTGGCATGAATCACTCTGCCGCGGCGGCGCCCTGCGCCACAACGCTGCGGTAGGCATCGTATTGCGACAGGAACACCTGCCCGGTTAGACAGGTCAGCAGATGACCCCGTTTGAGGCGGTCCATGACGGGGCCTTTCACCTCGGACAGGTGCAATTTCACTCCCAGCTCCGACAGGCGGGTGTTGATCGCCTCAAGCGATTCAACCGCGCTCAGATCAACCTCGTTCACTGCCGAACACATCAGAATCACGTGGCGCAGCGGCGTATCTTCGGCCACGCGGTTGGAAATGTAATCCTCAAGAAACCGGGCATTGGCGAAATACAGGCTTTCATCCACCCGCAGGGTCAGCACGCTGGGGTCGGTTTCAACCTTGTGGCGCAGGATGTTGCGGAAATGCTGCGTGCCCGGGACCAGCCCCACCTCAGCCACATGAGGATGCGAGGTTTTTTGCAGATGCAGCAGGATCGACAGCAGCACACCGGCAGATACGCCCGCCTCGACCCCGATGAGCAGGGTCGCGGCCATTGTTACGGCGACGGCAGCAAAATCGGCGCGGGAATAGCACCAGGCGGTTTTCAGGATGTTCAGATCCACCAGCCCCAGCACCGCCACGATGATCGTCGCGGCCAGTGTGGCGTTCGGCAGGTAATGGATCAGCGGCGTCAGCATCAGCGCAGCGATCCCCAGACCCACGGCGGTATAGGCCCCGGCGGCGGGGGTTTGCGCGCCCGCGTCATAGTTCACGACCGAACGGGCAAAACCGCCGGTCACCGGAAAGCCGCCGGTGAAGGCCGCGCCAAGGTTGGCGATGCCAAGGCCGATCAGTTCCTGATCCGCATCGACGCGCTGGCGGCGGCGCACGGCCAGCGTCTGCGCCACAGAAATCGAGCCGACAAAGCCGATGACCGAGATGAGCAGCGCGGGCATCAGCAATTGCCGCATCAGGTCCAGCGACAGCCCCGGCAGGGTCAGCGGCGGCAGGCTTTGCGGCAGGGCACCGACCACGCTGACGCCGCGCGCCTCAAGCCCCAGCGCCCAGACCAGCAGGGTGGTTGCGACAACCGCCAGAACCGGACCGGCCTTGGCGATGCCATCCGCCACGGCGGGGGACAGGCCCCAGCCCCGCAGCAGCGGCTTCAGCCCCTTGCGCACCCAGAACAGAAAGGCGGTGGTGCTGGCACCTATCGCCAGCGTCCAGAGGTTGACCGCCCCCAGATGGCGGGCCAGTGAGATCAGCGTTTCGATCAGGGTGTGGCCGGTTGCGGGAATGCCAAGGATGTTCTTGAGCTGGCTCGCGGCGATCAGGATGCCAGAGGCGGTGATAAAGCCGGAAATCACCGGATGCGACAGGAAGTTGACCAGAAAGCCCAGCCGGAACACCCCCATAATCAGCAGGATCCCCCCCGAAAGCAGCGCCAGCGTCAGCGCGGCGCTGGCGTAATCGGCGCTGCCTTGGGTTGCGATCTTACCGATGGCGGCGGCGGTCATCAGCGACACGATCGCAACCGGCCCCACCGCCAGCGTGCGGCTGGTGCCAAAGATGGCATACAGCAGGATCGGCAGGATCGAGGCGTAAAGCCCCGCCTCGGGCGGCAGGCCCGCCAGCAGCGCATAGGCCAGCGATTGCGGGATCAGCATGATGGTGACGATCACCGCCGCCAGCAGGTCACTGCCAAGGGCGGCGCGGTCATAACGGCGCCCCCAGTCGAGGATTGGCAGGTAACGGGCGAATTTTGAGCTGCTCATGGCGGGATCCCCTGCGGGTTGCGGCCCCCGAAAGGGGGCGCGGCGCAGGGCGTATCTATTTTGAATAGCTTGCCAACTCAATACGTATTCATAAAAAAGAATACGTATTGAGCACTGTCAAACCTCAACGTGCCTGAAATCCGGGCTCGCGCCCGCCACGGGCACCAGAAAAGAGCGCGCGCGGCACGCGCGCTCAATGGGATCAGGCCTGGCTCATTTGTTGGTTGGCCGCTTCCCAAGGTGCTTGGTCAAAGCGCCGGCATTGGTCTTGCGGCGGCCCTTATAGGGATTCTGATCCGACTGGCCGCGCATATAAAGGCGGATCGGCGTGCCGGGCATGTCGAAATCTTCGCGCAAAGAGTTCACGAGGTAGCGCGAATAGCTTTCCGGCATCTTGTCGGGATGCGAGCACATCACCACAAAGCCTGGGGGACGGGTCTTGGCCTGCGTCATGTAGCGCAGCTTGATCCGCTTGCCCTGCGGCGCGGGGGGCGGGTGCTGTTCCAGCATGCCCGACAGCCAGCGGTTCAGCTGGGCGGTGGTCACGCGGCGGTTCCAGACGGTGTGCGCTTTCATGATTGCCGCATGCAGGCGGTCCAGCCCCTTGCCAGTCTTGGCGGAAACCGTGACAAGCGGCGCGCCGCGCAGCTGGGGCAGCAGGCGCGTGAATTCCTCGCGCAGCATTTTCAGCTTGTCCTGCTTGTCGTCTTCGATGTCCCATTTGTTGACCGCGATGACCACGGCGCGGCCTTCGCGTTCGGCCAGATCCGCGATGCGCAGATCCTGCTGTTCGAACGGAATGGCTGCGTCGAGCAGAATAACCACCACCTCGGCGAATTTTACCGCGCGCAACCCGTCAGAGACCGACAGCTTTTCCAGTTTTTCCTGAATCTTGGCCTTTTTGCGCATGCCGGCCGTGTCAAAGATGCGCATTGGCACACCTTCCCAGTCGATCTGCACGGAAATCGCATCGCGGGTGATCCCGGCCTCTGGCCCGGTCAGCAGGCGCTCTTCTCCCATGATCTGGTTGATCAGGGTGGATTTGCCCGCATTGGGGCGGCCCACGACGGCGATCTGCAGCGGCTTTGCCTTGGTGATGGGGCGGGGCGAATCAACATCCTCTTCGCCGACATCCACATCGATTTCGGGCGCTTCTTCTTCGGCGCTCTCTTCATAGGCGTCCGACAGCGGCATGAGCTGGGCATAAAGGTCGTTCAGACCTTCGCCATGTTCTGCCGACAGGCGGATGGGTTCGCCAAGGCCAAGGCCATAGGCCTCAAGCACACCGGCGTCCGCCGCCGATCCTTCGCCCTTGTTTGCGGCAAGGATCACATGTTTGGCACGTTTGCGCAGGATTTCGGCCAGAACTTCGTCCATGGGCGTCACACCGGCGCGTGCGTCGATCAAGAACAGGCAGATATCCGCCATATCGACGGCCCGTTCGGTCAGCTTGCGCATCCGGCCCTGCAGCGATTCGTCAGTTGCCTCTTCAAGGCCGGCGGTGTCGATCACGGTGAATCGCAGATCGCCGAGGCGCGCCGCACCTTCGCGCAGATCGCGGGTCACACCCGGCTGATCGTCGACCAAAGCCAGACGTTTGCCCACAAGGCGGTTGAACAGGGTAGATTTGCCCACATTGGGGCGTCCCACGATGGCGAGGGAAAATGTCATGGTCAGGCTCCTCGGGTCGGCATGCCGCCCGTTTCAAGCCGTCCCTCTATCGTAAAGCGCCGTCAACGGAAAGCGTGCAATTGCCCCTTGCCCGAGACCACGTAGAGCACGCCGTTCACAACGATGGGCCGGGTGGTCGCGCCGCCGTCTATGGCGGTCGAGGAGACAAGCGCGCCGCTGGCCGGATCAAAGCCGCGAATCTGCCCGTCGGTCGAAGCGACGATCAGCCGACCACCCGCCATGATCGGGCCAAGATTGGCATAGGTGCGGTCCCGCTGTTTCTGCGGATTCTTGCGCTGCAGGTATCCCGGCAGGTCCACTTCCCAGATCTGGGTGCCGTCGCGGGCATCGAGCCGCACCAGCTTGTTTCGGTCAGAGACAAAGAACACCGAATCCCCTGCGGGCCACATGGGACCCAGCGCGCCCTGCTGGGCCGTCCAGCGCCGTTCGCCCGTCGCCTTGTCAAAGGCGACCGTGCGGCCAGAGAAATTGCCGGCATAGACGCTGTCGCCCGCGATCAGCGGATCGCCGGTCACATCGTTGATCAGCGCAATGGCAGACCCCGTGCGCCCGCCCACGATTGCCGCGTTCCACAGACGCAGGCCGCCCTGACGGAAGGCCGCCTGAACGGTGCCGTCGCCATAGGCAAAGACCACGCGCTGATCATCCACGGCCGGGGCCGGGGCGCCTGCCACGTTGTTGATATTGCCGACACCTTCGATCTGCCAGCGGATGCGTCCATCCTGCGCCTCGATCGCCCAGCCCAGTGTGTCGCCCGAGGTGAGGTAGATCACGCCGTCGCGGTAGGTCGGTGCACCGGTGGCGGTGTTGTCGAGCCGCTGGGTCCAGATTTCGGCGCCTGTGGCGGCATCAAGTGCGCTGAGCGTGCCAAAGCCGGAACTTACGTAAAGCCGCCCGTTTGCGGCGGCGAATCCGCCGCCCTGCGCCTGGTCATCCGCATCGCGCAGCGGCGTCAGATCATGGGTCCAGAGCACCCGCCCCGCCGTCGACACGGCTGTGACCTTGCTGGCGCTGTCCATGGTGAAGATGCGCCCGTCCAGCGCCACCGGATCGGTGTTGAGCTTGTACCGGCTGCTGTCACCCTGCCCGATGTTCACCGCCCAGAGCGGCGACAGGCTGGCGGCAAGTGCTGCATTTTCCGTGCGCACAAAGGGGCTGACCGCGCTTTGCGGCCAGGAGGTGTTTGCGACCTGTCCCGCAAGGCTGATCGCCCGGGCGCTGTTGGGCGGCGGCGCAGGTTCGGCGCCGCGCGATTGCAGCACTTCGCGGATGCCAAGGCGTTCGCCGGGCAGAATCGGTTCGTTTTCGCCACAGGCGGCCAGCAGGGTCGCCCCCAGCAGTCCGGCGAGTATCGTGAAATTGCGCAAAGCTCTGCCCCCGTGGTCCGTCATCGTCTTGCTGTGCCCTGCCGGTGCGGCGGGGCTGCCCCGTCCAACCGGACCGGGGCGGATTTTGTCAGGCTGCATCAAGCGTTCCGCCCAGCGACACAATCAACTGCGACGCGCGGCGGCGCAAGCCTGTCGTGGTCTGGCTGTCGGACAGAATCACCTTCAGCTTTTCGATTGCAGCGTCGGTATCGCCCGCTTCGATGTCCAGCAGGGCCAGCTGTTCCTCGGCCAGAAGCCGCAGGGCAGAGCCGGGTGTCGCCAGATCCTGAAACCCGGCGCGGCGTTCGTCGATGGTCAGGGTGCTGTGCGCGCTTGTCATCGCCTTGAAGCTGGCGATCTGGCGGTAGATCAGCGGCACGGCATTGTCATTGGCCACGGATTCGAGCGTCTGCGTCGCGGCAGCGCCCTGATCGGCGTCGCCTTGTTGCGAGGCGAGCAGCATGTTCAGAACGGCCTTTGCGCCGGGCTGAGCGGGTGTGATCGCCTCAAGTGCTGTGATGCGCGCCGCTGTATCCGGCTCTTCGAGAGCGGCGGTGATCGCATCCCCAAAGGCCTGCGCTGCGGCCTCATCCTGCACCTTCTGATATTCGCGCCAGGCGGCCCCGCCGACGATCAAGATCACCCCCAGGACAGCGATCCAGCCATATTTCCGAAGCCCGCCATACAGCCGGTCGCGCCGGACCTCTTCGGTCACTTCGTTGATGAAACTGTCGGTATTGCTCAAGGGGCGCCTCGCATCGGGTTATCCGGTTGGCCCCCTCTTAACCCGCCTGCCGGTGACTGCCAAGCCATCTGATCCCGGCGCGGCATTCCCCGCCTGCACCCCCGTGTGCACCCCCGTGTGCACCGCTGCCTGCCCCGACCGGCGCTGCGCTGTGACGGCTGCGACATCCCCGACAGGATGTGGCATCTAAATTGACTTCGCGTCACACTGCGGCTTGAGTGAAGATGATGCAGATTTTAGTCTGAAACGGCCTTTCGCGCGTAAGCAGGGGGAGATCAGACCAGACTGCCGGGCCTGCGGGCCGGATTCCAAGCCAGACAGGACCCTTTGCCATGCGTCTTCTTCCGATCCTGACCGCCTTGACCGTCGCCATCGTGCTCTATGCCCTGGTGATCGAGCGGGACCGGCTGATGCAGTTCGCGCAGGCGATGAGCCCGGGGGACACGGCCGAACCGGTCGCCGCGCCCGAGGCTGAGAGCGCGCCCGCGCCCGGCACGGCGGCGGGCGTTGTTGCGGTGATGGCGATGCATTCGATTGCGCAAGAGGTGGACAGCGCCGTTGTGCTGCGTGGCGAAACCCAGGCGCTGCGCGCTGTGGATGTGCTGGCGGAAAGCAGCGGCAAGGTGATTTCAGATCCGCTGCGCAAGGGCAGTTCTGTCGAGGCCGGACAGGTTCTGTGCAAGCTTGACCCCGGCACCAGCCTTGCCAATCTGGCCGAGGCGCAGGGCATGCTGTCCGAGGCGCGCGCCCGTATTCCAGAAACAGAGGCCCGCGTGCCAGAGGCCAGCGCCCGCGTCGAAGAGGCGCGCGCCCTGCTGCAGGAGGCCCAGATCAACGAGAATGCCGCAACCAAGCTGTCGCAGGGTGGATTCGCCAGCGACACCCGCGTGGCCGGCGCGCAGGCGTCCAAACGCAGCGCCGAGGCGGCGGTCAGCAGTGCCGAGGCGGGGCTGAAGGCGGCGCAATCGGGCATGCAGGGCGTCGATGCCGCAATCCAGAGCGCCGAGGCCGCCGTGGCCCGCGCCCAGACCGAGATTGACCGCCTGACGATCCATGCGCCGTTTTCCGGCCTGCTGGAAACCGACACCGCCGAGCTGGGCAGCCTGATGCAGTCGCAGGGGGGCAGCGGGCTGTGCGCAACGATCATCCAGCTTGACCCGATCAAGCTGGTGGGTTTTGTGCCAGAGCTGAGCGTGGCGCGCGTCAAGGTCGGCGCCCCCGCCGGGGCCCGCCTGACCGAAGGCGGCGATGTTGCGGGACAGGTGACCTTTCTGTCACGCAGCGCTGATCCGGTGACACGCACCTTTCGGGTGGAAATCACCGTGCCCAACCCCGACCGTGCCCTGCGCGCCGGGCAGACGGCGGAAATCATGATCTCTGCCGCCGGGGCGCTTGCGCATCTGGTGCCGCAATCGGCGCTGACGCTGAACGATGACGGCGCCCTGGGTGTGCGCGGGGTGGATGGCGACAGTCGCGCGCAGTTCCTGCCGGTCGAGGTGCTGCGCGACACGCCGCAGGGCATGTTGCTGACCGGGCTGCCGGATCAGGTCGACATCATCACCGTGGGTCAGGAATATGTCATCGACGATGTGCCCGTCGCCCCGAGTTTTGAGGATGTGATTCAATGACCGGTCTGGTCGACTGGGCCGCAAGCCGCGCGCGGATGGTGATGGCCTTCATCCTGCTGAGCCTTGTGGTCGGCGCCTATGCCTATATCGCCCTGCCCAAGGAGGGCGAGCCGGATATCGAAATCCCGGCGCTGTTCGTCTCTGTCCCCTTTCCGGGCATTTCCGCAGAGGATTCCGAGACGCTGCTGGTCAAGCCGATGGAAACGGAACTGTCGGATCTGGACGGGCTGAAGTCGCTGGGTGGCACCGCCGCCGAAGGCTATGCCGGCGCGCAGATGGAGTTCGAGTTCGGCTGGGACAAGACCAAGATCATGGCCGATGTGCGTGACGCCATGACCAAGGCGCAGGCGAAATTCCCCGCCGGAGCCGAACAGTACACGATCACCGAGATCAACTTTTCCGAATTTCCGATCATCATCGTGAACCTGACCGGCGCAGTGCCCGAACGCACCATGGCCCGCGTGGCCAAGGATCTGCAGGATCGCCTTGAAGGGCTGGACGCGGTGTTGGAGGCCGGGATCGCCGGGCAGCGTGACGAGATGATCGAGGTGCAGATCGATCCGCTGCGGCTTGAATCCTACAATGTCACGGCGGGTGAGCTGATCAATGTGGTGCAGAACAACAACCAGCTGATCGCGGCGGGTGAGGTCGAGACCCAGAACGGCACGTTTTCCGTCAAGATCCCGTCAAGCTTCAGCACCCCGCAGGACATCTATGCCCTGCCGGTCAAGGTGAACGGCGACAGGGTGGTGACGCTGGGGGATCTGGCGCGCATCACGCTGACCTTCGAGGACCGCACCGGCACCGCACGGTTCAACGGCGAAAATGCGATTGCCCTGCAGGTGGTCAAGCGCAAGGGGTTCAACCTGATCGACACGGTGGATCAGATCAAGGCCGAGGTGGCGGCGGCCGAACAGGCCTGGCCGCCCGATCTGCGCGCGGCGGTGAAGCTGGGCACGTCCAACGACCAGTCCCGGCAAGTGGAAAGCATGGTCAGCCAGCTTGAGGGGTCGGTTTTGACCGCCATCGCGCTGGTGATGATCGTGGTGCTTGCCTCGCTTGGCACGCGGCCCGCCTTGCTGGTGGGGTTCGCCATTCCGACGTCTTTCCTGCTGTGCTTTGCCTTCCTCGCGCTGATGGGAATCAGCATTTCCAACATCGTGATGTTCGGCCTGATTCTGGCGGTGGGCATGCTGGTCGATGGGGCCATCGTGGTGGTGGAATATGCCGACAAGCGCATTTCCGAAGGGGTCGGCCCCATGAGCGCCTATGTCGAGGCGGCAAAGCGGATGTTCTGGCCGGTGGTGTCGTCCACCGCGACCACGCTATGCGCCTTTATGCCCATGCTGTTCTGGCCGGGTGTGCCGGGGCAGTTCATGGGGATGCTGCCGGTCACGCTGATCTTCGTGCTCTCGGCTTCGCTTGTGGTGGCGCTGATCTATCTGCCGGTGATGGGGGGCGTGTCGGGACGGTTTTCCCGCCAGCTGGACCGCGCAACAGAGGTGCTGAAACGTCGCCTGCCCTGGATTGTGCGCGCCGCCCTGGTGCCGCTGGTGCTGTTTGGCATGTTTGTCGGCGCAATGATGGTGCTGAACCCGGCCTATCTGTTTGCGCCCATCGCCCCCGGCCCGCTGGGGCGGCTGCCGGGTGTTGTGGTGTTCACCCTGTTTGCCGTCTGCGCGTCGGTTGTGATGGATGCCGCCCGGATCGAGCGGCGCAGAGGCCGCATCGACGGGCGGTACCGGCGGACGGCGTTTGGCTGGTGCATCGCGGCCCTGACCGCCAATCCGATCATGCCGCTGGTCACCATCGGGCTGGTCGGGGTGTTTGTGGTCAGCACCTTCAGCTATTACGGCGCGCATAACAACGGCGTTGAATTCTTTGTCGATTCCGAACCGGAACAGGCGATTGTCTATGTCCGCGCACGCGGCAACCTCAGCCTGACCGAAAAGGATGCGCTGGTGAAGCGGGCCGAGGCGGTGGTGCTGGCCCATCCCGGCGTCAGAAGCAGCTTTGCCTTTGCCGGTCAGGGCGGGCTGGATTCCAACAATGGCGGTGCACAGGGCCCCAAGGACGAGATCGGCCAGATCCAGTTCGAGATGATCCCTTGGGAAGAGCGCGCCGACCGTCCCGATCTGGACGGCAATCTTGTCATTCAGGAGTTGAGCAGCGCGCTGGCGAAGATCCCCGGCATCAAGACCGAGGTTACCGCGCTGGAGGGCGGGCCTGCCAGTGGCAAGCCGCTGCATCTGCGCCTCAAGGGGGATGACTGGCAGACCCTGCTGGAGGCGACCACGCGGACGCGCGCAAAGTTCGAGCAAACACCCGGGCTGACCCAGATCGAAGACACGCTGCCCCTGCCCGGCATCGACTGGCAGATCGACGTGGATGTGGAAAAGGCCGGCCGCTACGGTGCCAACGTCGCCGCCGTGGGCGCCATGGTGCAGCTGGTCACGCGCGGGCTGCTGCTTGACACGATGCGGGTCGATTCGTCGGACGAGGAAATCGACATCCGCGTGCGCCTGCCCGAACGGGACCGGCTGCTCTCGACACTGGACACGCTCAAGGTGCGCACGGCGGACGGGCTTGTGCCGCTGTCAAACTTTGTCACCCGCAAGCCGGTGGCCAAACTGGCCGAGATCAACCGGATCGACCAGAAGCGCTACTTTGACGTCAAGGCGGATGTGAGCCCCGGTCTGGTCAGCCTTGTCACCGGCAGCGGCGCCTCTGTGCAGACCCTTGCACTGGCAGGCACGAACCCGAGCGCCGGTCTGGTTTCCTTTGCCTTTGACGGCGGCGACTACGCGGTGGCACCAGAACTGCTGCAACCGTTGCAGGCCGCAGCGCAGGGCGGCGATCTGCGCGCGGTGCCGGTCAATGCCAATGAACGCATCGCTGTGATGAACGACTGGCTGGCCACAAATCCGCTGCCCGCCGGGATCACCACGGAATGGACCGGCGATCAGGAGGAACAGGAGGAAAGCACCGCCTTTCTGGGCAAGGCCTTTGGCGCGGCGCTGGGGCTGATGTTCATCATCCTGCTGGCGCAGTTCAATTCCTTCTACAATGCCACGCTGGTGCTGCTGGCGGTGGTGCTGTCCACCGCCGGCGTGCTGATCGGGATGCTGGTGATGGGGCAGACCTTCAGCATCATCATGACCGGCACCGGGATCGTCGCGCTGGCGGGAATCGTCGTGAACAACAACATTGTGCTGATCGACACCTATCAGGAATACGAACGCTTCATGCCACGGATCGAGGCGATCATCCGCACCGCAGAGGACCGCATCCGCCCGGTTCTGCTGACCACGATCACCACCATGGCGGGGCTGGCACCGATGATGTTCGGCCTCAGCCTTGATTTCTTCGGTGGCGGCTATTCCATCGATTCGCCGACAGCCCTGTGGTGGAAACAGCTGGCGACGGCGGTGGTGTTCGGTCTGGGGATCGCGACGGTGCTGACGCTGGTGTTCACCCCGTCGATGCTGGCGCTGCGGGTCTGGCTTGTCACCTATGCGGGCTGGTTCGCCCGGCTGCTGGCACGCCTGTCGCTGGGACGCTCCAGTCGCGCCGCGCGGGACTGGGCGCTGCACCGCGCCGCCCGCCGCATCCGTGCGCCCGAAATCCTGTGGGAAGAAGAGACGACTGCGCCCGACATCGTGCAAAAAGGCCACCCGCTGCGCGCGGCAGAATAGCGCCGCCGCCGGAATTTTCGCGAAAATTCCGCACCGGTGGCCAGATTACCTGTCGGACCGCCACGGCACACCCCGCCAGCACAGGTCCCGCTCCGGGCCGCGTGCTGACCGCGCCACAGTTTTCGCGAAGCCAGAATTTTCGATAAGCCAGAATTTTCGAGAAAATTCTGCGCCGACCCTCTCAGGCGGCGTCCTCTGCATCTTCGGCCTGCTGGCGCTGCCAGAGCTGGGCATAGCGCCCCTGCCGGGCAAGCAGATCGTCATGGGTGCCGCTTTCCATCACTGCACCGTCCTGCAACACGACGATGCGGTCCGCATCAGCGATGGTGCTGAGCCGGTGGGCGATGGTGATCACCGTGCGCCCCTCGGCCGCGACCCGCAGGGCCGACTGGATCTCTGCCTCTGTCTCGGTATCCAGCGCGCTCGTCGCCTCGTCCAGCAACAGGATCGGCGGGTTCTTGAGCAGGGTGCGCGCAATGCCCACCCGCTGCTTTTCACCACCCGACAGCTTCAGGCCACGCTCGCCCACCATCGTCTCATACCCCTCCGGCAGACGGGAGATGAAATCGTGGATTTGCGCGGAGCGCGCGGCGGCGATGATCTCGTCCTCGGTGGCACCGTCGCGGCCATAGGCGATATTGTAACGGATCGTGTCGTTGAACAGCACAGTGTCCTGCGGCACGACGCCGATCGCCCGGTGCAGACTGTTCTGCGTGACATCGCGCAGATCCTGCCCGTCGATGGTCAGCGCCCCGCCGGTCACATCGTAAAACCGGAACAACAAGCGCCCGATGGTCGACTTGCCCGATCCCGACGGGCCGACCAGCGCCACATTCTCGCCCGCACCAACCTTCAGAGACACCCCCTTCAGGATCGGGCGCGTCGCGTCATACCCAAAGCGGATGTCGTGCAGCTCCACCACGCCCCCGGTGACAACGATATCTTTTGCGCCGGGTCTATCGGTCACTTCCGGCGGCTGGCCCAGCAGGTCGAACATCTGACCCATGTCCACAAGGCTCTGGCGGATCTCACGATAGACGGTGCCAAGAAAGTTCAGCGGCATGGTGATCTGGATCATATAGGCGTTGACCATGACAAAATCGCCGACGGTCATGGCCCCCTTCTGCACCCCGATCGCCGCCATGACCATGACCGCCACCAGACCCGAGGTGATCAGCACCGATTGGCCAAAGTTGAGGAACGCCAGCGAGGTCGCGGTTTTGACCGCCGCCGCCTCGTAGTGCTGCATGGCGTGATCATAGCGGCGCGCCTCACGCGACTCGGCCCCGAAATACTTGACCGTTTCAAAGTTGAGCAGGGAATCGATGGCTTTCTGGTTGGCATCGGTGTCCTGCGCATTCATCTCGCGGCGCAGTTTCACCCGCCATTCGGTGACCTTGAAGGTAAACCAGACATATAGCGCGATGGTGCCGCCCACGACCACCAGATACCAGACATCAAACAGGTAGAACAGGATGCCCGCGATCATCATCAGTTCCAGCACCAGCGGCCCGATGCTGAACAACAAAAAGCGCAGCAGGAAATCGACCCCCTTCACCCCGCGTTCAATGATGCGCGACAGCCCGCCGGTCTTGCGCGTGATGTGATAGCGCATGGACATGCGGTGGATATGGGTGAACGTCTCCAGCGCCAGCGCGCGCAGGGCGCGCTGCCCTACCCGGGCGAACACCCCGTCGCGCAGCTGCTGAAAGCCGACGTTCATCAGCCGCGCCATGCCATAGGCCACGGTCAGCCCGATGGCCCCCAGCGCGAGGTCCGGCACATCGCCGCCCAGCGTGTCGACGGCGGATTTGTACAGCAGCGGCGTGCCCACGGCGATCAGTTTGGCCACCATCAGCAGCACCAGCGACAGCGTCACCCGATGCCGCACCCAGGGTGTGTCCTTGGGCCAGAGGTATGGACCCACGCGACGAATCGTGCGCCAGCCCGAGGCGCGCTCTTCGCGGGCAAGGTCTGCGCTGTCGGCGTCCTGAGAGCTGTCGGGGGGCATCGTCTGTCCTTGATCTGTCCGCGTCTCAGATAGCGCGCGCCCCCCGGAATGGCCAGCCGCAGCCGGGGCCCTCGCCCTGCGTCGCCTTGCCCCGGCTTCATCTGCCCAAAAATATCCCGGGGGAGTCGCCCGTCAGGGCGACGGGGGCAGCGCCCCCTGCTCCCTGCCCTCCCGCATTCAGTCCGGGATGCTGAACACCTGCCCCGGATAGATAAGATCGGGATTGCGGATCGATTCCCGGTTCGCCTCGAAGACGCGCAGATAGGCGGTGCCTTCGCCATATCGGTCGCGTGCGATGGCCCAGAGCGTGTTGCCCGGCTGCACGGTCAGGACCCGCACCGGCGCGGATCCGGCCTGTGCGGCGGCGGCGGCCAGCGCATCTGCCGTTTCGCGCAGGAACGGGCTTTCCACGCGCGAGGTCACGCCGCCGGCAGTATCCATCTGATCGATACGCAGCTGGTAGGTGCCGCTGTCCACATCCTGCAGCGTCAGGCGCCAGCGGCCGTCAGCACCGATGGGCCCGCCGCTGACCGGGCGGTTGTCGAGGTAGAGGCGCACCGCCTCCTCCCCCGTGCCGCGACCGCTCAGAACCACCGCGCCATCCGCCTCATAAGTGATCGCATCCAACGCGACCTGGTTTTGCACGCCCGGGGGGGCTGCCGGGTCACCGGGAGGCTGGAGCAGATCGACACCGTCCCGGTTCGACAGGATCACCGCCGGGGTCCGCGCCGGATCAGAGGGCGCTGGCGCTGTGGACAGACCGCTGCCCGCACCAGAGGCCAAGGCCGGGCTCTGGGTTTCCCCGGCAAGGGTAAGGGATGCCTGCGCCGGATCGGGGGCGGCGACGCTCGTCACTTCCGGCGCGGAGCCGGAAGAGGCCGGACCCGGCGGCGCATCCACGCTCAACTGTGGCGGCGCGGTTTCGGACAAGTTGTCCTGAGACAGCGCGATCTGCGGCGCGGCCCCGTCCCCGAACAGCGCCCGTTCGGGCGTTGGGGCTAGGATCACCTGTTCCAGCGCATCGCGGCTGCCCGCGTCGCCCTCAGCATGCAGGCTCAGGCTCCGGGGCCGGTCGCTGGGCGGCAGGCTCAGAAAGCTCACGAACCGCCCCGAGGCATCGGCCCGCGCCGTATCGGCCAGCACGCCGTCGATGCGCAGTTCGACCTCTGCCCCCGGGGCCGCAGCCCCGGCCACAAGGGTTTCGCCATCAAGTTGCACCCGCACGAGGTCAAAGCTGGGCAGGGTCGGATCCGCCGGCAATTGCTGCGCCTGCACCGCCGGTGCTGGTACGGGGTCTGATACTGGCACGGAATCTGACGCTGGCGCGGGCGTGGCAGCGGCCGCAGGGTCGGCCTGCGCGGCAGCGGGGTCGGCCTGCACCGCGACCGCACCAGTTTGCGCCACCGGTGCGGGCGGCGTCGGACCGTCCTGTCGCACTGTCAGGCGCCCCGAAAAGACAAGCCCCGCCAGAACCACGGCCAGCGCCGCACCTGCCCCCAAGGCGATGCCGCCTGCCCCCTGCAAACTTGCCATCCCGTCATCTGCTCCCTTTTACCCGTCTCATCATGTCTCATGACACCCTGCGCAGTTGAGCGTCGATATCAAGCACGATATGACCACTCAAAATGTCAAATCCGGTCAGGATCCCAATCATGTCCATGAAATCCATCTGTGTCTACTGTGGCAGCCGTTCCGGCGCCGATCCCGCCTTTGCCGAACAGGCCACCGCCCTGGGTCGGGGTATCGCACAAGAAGGTTGGCGTCTGGTGTACGGCGCCGGGGATGTGGGGCTGATGGGGGTGGTGGCACGCGCCGCACAGGCCGCCGGGGCCGACACCTTTGGCGTGATCCCCGAACATCTGCTGAAATGGGAGGTGGGCAAGACCGACCTCACCCGCTTTATCGTCACCGAGACGATGCATGAGCGCAAGAAGGTGATGCTTATGAATGCCGATGCCATCGTGGTGATGCCAGGTGGTGCAGGATCGCTGGATGAATTCTTTGAGGTGCTGACCTGGCGCCAGCTGGGCCTGCATGCCAAGCCGATCCTGCTGATGAATGTCGCAGGCTACTGGGACCCGTTGCAGGGCCTGCTGGATCACGTGGTCCAGCAGGGCTTTGCCGATGAGAGCCTGCTGGGCTTTGTTCAGAGCGAAGCGTCGGCCGATGCCGTTCTGGCCGCCTTGCGCCGGGCGTTTTCCTGACGCAGGGCGGCGGTGGAATAAAGGCCCAGCGCCGTCCAGATCAGCCCGAAAGCCACCGCATCCACCAGCCCGAAGGGTTCGCCGAACAGCAGCACGGCCAGCAGGAATTGCAGCGTCGGGTTGAGGTATTGCACCAGCCCGATGGTCGACATGGTCACGCGCTGGGTGGCAAAGGAAAACAGGATCAGCGGCACGCCGGTCAGCGGCCCCGACAGCATCAGCAGCGCAGAGGTGCCGATGTCGGTGCCAAAGGCGCCGCCCACCCCCGCGTGCATGTGCCAGAGCCAGCCCAGCGCCAGCGGTGACAACAGCAGCACCTCGGCGGTGACGGACACGATCGGGCCGACGGTCAGGCGTTTCTTGGCCAGACTGTAAAGGCCAAAGGACAGCGCGATCAGCAGCGAAATCCACGGCGTCACCCCTGCTGCGACGGACAGGATCAGCACCGCAAGCGTGGCAAGTCCCACCGCCAGTTTCTGCAGCTGCCCCAGCCGTTCGCCAAAAGCCACAACCCCCAGCAGCACTGCCACCAGCGGATAGATGTAATAGCCAAGCGACGCTTCGGTCGCATGGTTGTTGGTCACCGAAAAGATGAACAGGAACCAGTTGGACGAAATTGCCAGCGCCGCAAAGCCAAGAATCGCGATGCTTTGCACTGATCCCAGCGCAGCGCGCAGCCGGGTGATCTTGCCCTGAAACAGCAGGACAAGGGTAAAGAATGCCGCCGACCACAGCGTGCGATGCGAAAGCACCTCAAGCGGCGGCACATGGGACAGGAGTTTGTAATACAGCGGGGACAGGCCCCAGATGGTGCAGCAAGCCACCATGGCAAGCACCCCGGCGCGTGCAGATTGCATGATCTTTCCCCTTGTCCGTTGGGCGCTGTCTAGTCTGCGCAGGAAGGGGCATCAAGGCGATCACCGCTGTTTGCCGTCAGCGCGGTCGGAGTTGCCGGAATTTCAGACGTTCCTGCCCGGCGCCCTCTTCTGGCACCGGGCAGGAACTTGGGCAGAGACCGTTTGTCTGGGCGCGCAAACCTGTGGTCGGCTCAACCCGCTGCCAGCGTGTCGCGCAGCAGCGTTTCGATCTTGTCGATCGGATGATTGGTCAGGGTCTTGTTCACCTCAGCCACCACGCGCGACCTCACCTCGCTGTGCAGCTTGCCGCGCAGGTCCCCCAGAATGTTGGGGGAGGCGACCAGAACGATGCGCTCGAACGCGCCCTTGTGGGCCTGCTTGTACAGCAGATCAGCCAGGTCATCAGCAAACCGTTCCTTGGCCAGTTCGTGCCAGTCGGTATCCTCCAGCGCAGAGCGCTGCCCGGGGCCGCCATCAGCCACGCGGCCGGGCCGGTTTGCGGATTGTGCGCGGTCTGACGGATTTTCCTGCTGTTCGATGCGCACCACGTTCAGATCCGGGTTCATGTCATCAAGATCATTGCGCAGCAACAGCGCCTTTTCGCTGTCAGCCACCAGAACCCAGGTGCCTCTGGTCAGAATACCCATCAGACCTTCTCCTTGTCGCCGCTGTCGGTCTTGTCTTGGTTCAGGGGCCGCGTCGCCCCGGACGAGGTTTCGTCATACCGCTTGCCGTCGTCGCGGGTGGCGACCTTGCGCTGCAGCTCTCCTCCGGCGCGCCTCTGCTGGCCTGCGGTCTGTGGCGCTGCGTTCCCCAGTATTGCACTGGTTTCGCTTCTGCCATCGCTGGATCTGTGACGCTCTGCCATGGGATGCCTCCTTTTGACGTTGTATCAAATCAACGCAAGGGCCGCGCCGGGTGTTCCGAAAGCTATGAGAAGAAACGCAAAACGCCCCGCAAATCCTACGGGGCGTTCGGGCGTCAACATATGTCGGCGCAGATTTTACGGTCCAGTCAGGCCTCAGGCCTTGGACAGGCGCTCTGCCACGTTTTCCCAGTTCACGAGGTTGTCGAGGAAGTTCGTGAGGTAGGCGGGACGCTTGTTGCGGAAGTCGATGTAATAGGAATGTTCCCACACATCGCAGCCCAGCAGCGTGGTCTGACCGAAGCACAGCGGGTTCACGCCGTTTTCCGTTTTGGTGATTTTCAGCGTGCCATCGGTGTCGACAACCAGCCATGCCCAGCCCGACCCGAACTGACCGCCGCCGGCGGCTGCAAAGTTTTCCTTGAACTTTTCGACCGACCCAAAGGCCTCTGCCAGACGGCTTTCCAGCTCGGACGGCAGGGCGTTCGAACCCGGGCCCATCATTTCCCAGAACTGGGTGTGGTTCCAGTGCTGCGAGGCGTTGTTGAAGATGCCCGACTGTGCGACGGCGCCCGCGTCATAGGTGCCTTTTACGATCTCTTCGACCGACTTGTCTTCCCACTCGGTCCCGGCAATCAGCTTGGAGCCGTTGTCGACATAGGCCTTGTGGTGGATGTCATGGTGAAATTCGAGCGTTTCCTTGGACATGCCTTTGCTGGCAAGCGCGTCATGTGCATAGGGAAGATTCGGAAGTTCGAAAGCCATGGTGTGACCCCTCTCGGTTATGAAAATCGCTGACCGTTACCTGATGCCTTGCGGCACGGACGTCAAGTCCGAGGTATAGCCCTGTCATGGGATCAACGCGTCTCGACGTTACATGTTCCCGCGCCGTTGAACTGGTTTGCATAGCCGATCGGGATCGCGGACAGCAGCATTTTCTTCGCGCCCTTGAGGTAGGTCGCGGTGTATTGGAACTTGCCCACATACTGCCCCCCCGTGGTCGTCATCGCGAAGGTCCAGACGAATGTGGTCCGCTTTGCGTTATCCGCCGCAACCTTTCCTTGTAGCGGGGCACCGTCGTTATAATACAGGATCAGCGGGTCAGACACGGTCACAGTCTCAGCGCCGTCTTCACGCCCCACGAACAGAACTTCAGGAATCCAGCCGCTGTTGCCGGTTTCCGTGAGTCTGCAGATGTAGATCTGTGCGGCCTCTGCCATGGGCGCGCTGCACAGGCAGAACGCTAGAATGATACCTCTGAGCAAGAAAGTCTCCTGGTGAACGCGGCTGCGGGCCGCAAGGGCGGCTTTGGGCAACCTTAAGGAGATCCGCGGGCAGTGAACAGCCACGCCGGGCGCAGGCTGGATTTTCTTTACGCCCTGCGCCGCGGCTGCGTTTGGATTGGGCGGATCAGAAGATCCCAACCGCCGTGCCCGGCGTCGCCGCGTTGCACAGCAGCGCGAACATATAAGGCGCGACTGAACGGAAGCAGATGATCTGCGCCGTCTCTGCATCGCTCAGCCAGACCGCTGCCGCGACCTGTGCAAACCGGGTGCGGCGCACGGTACCGGGCTGGAATGCCGCTGGCGACATATCCACCGGGGCGAGCTTGGCAACCACCTCGCGCAGCTGCGGCCCGCTCAGCGTAAAGATTGCCCGTGCATCGGACACATCCACCACCAGCGCATGGGTGTCCCCCAGCGCGGCGGTCAGCTTTGCCACCCTGTCGCTTGTGTCACCATGCGGGCACAGCAGCAGCAGCTCGTCCGGGGACATCCAGACAAGGGTGCTGTCGCCGCCCGACACGACGCCGCGTTGTCCCGGCAGGGCCAGGCCGGTCACATCGCTGACCGCCTTTGCAAACCCCTCGTCCAAGACAGTGCCGCGCAGGGTGATCATGCCCTGCAGGCCAGCCTCTTGAACATGGGCCAGACCGTCAAAGGTGGCGCGGTTCAGCGCACTCACGGGTTCAGACATTCTGTTTCTCCCCTTCCGGGTCAAAGAACACCGGGCTGACAATCGTTGCCTTGACGGTGGTGCCGTCAAGTTTGGTGAAGTCCAGCACCTCCCCCATGCGATCCGGCCCGTTCAGCACCAGCCCCATGGCGATGCCCTTGTTCAGCGTCGGCGAATGATAGGTCGAGGTGACGCGCCCCTGCGTGTGGCGCTGCTGGTTCAGGTTCTTGCCCGCAGCAACCGCCAGAGCGCCATCCTGCAGAACCGAGCCATCCACCGTTTCAAGACCCACCAGCTGCCAGCGGGCCGGGTCTGTCATGTGGCTGCGGGCATGGGCTCGTTTGCCAAGGTAGTCGGCCTTTTTCTTCGAAATGGCCAAGGACAGGCCCAGATCCTGCGGGATCACCGTGCCATCGGTTTCATCACCGATCATGATGAACCCCTTTTCGGCCCGCATGATATGCAGCGCCTCTGTGCCATAGGGCGTCGCATTCCATTCGGCGCCGTCCGCGTGCAGCCTGCTCCACAGGGCGAGGCCCTGCGAGGCTGGAACGGCGATTTCATAGCTCAGCTCACCGGAAAAAGAGATGCGGAAGATCCGCACCGGGAAACCACCCAGCGTACCCTCGACCCATTGCATGAAAGGCAGCGTTTCGCGGCTGACATCCATCCCGCCAAGCTTTTCCAGCAGCTTGCGCGCATTGGGGCCGACGACCGCGATCTGGGCATAATGTTCGGTGACATTCGCGCACCAGACCTTGTAATCCCACCATTCGGTCTGCAGCCATTCCTCCATATGGGCATGGATCCGTTCGGCCCCGCCGGTGGTGGTGTGGCACAGCCAGGTGTCGTCGGACATCCGCGCCACAACGCCGTCATCCATGAGGAATCCGTTTTCGGTGCACATCAGCCCATAACGGCATTTGCCCACCGGCAGGGTCGACATCATGTTGGTGTAAAGCATGTCAAGGAATTTGCCCGCATCCGGACCCTTCACGATGATCTTGCCCAAGGTTGAAGCGTCGAGCAGACCAAGACTGTCACGGGTCGCCGTCACCTCGCGGTGCACAGACTGTTCGACAGTCTCACCCGCGCGCACAAAGCTGTAGGGGCGGCGCCACTGGCCCACAGGTTCCCAGTTGACGTCATGCGCCTCGTGCCAGGAGTGCAGCGGGGTCTGGCGCACGGGCTGGAAAATCTCGCCCCGCGCCTGACCCGCGATAGATCCCATGGAAATCGGCGTATAGGGCGGGCGGAAGGTGGTTGTGCCAACCGCTGGGATCGCTTCACCCAACGCTGCAGAAAGCGTCGCCAGGCCGTTGATGTTGCTCAGCTTTCCCTGATCCGTCGCCATGCCCAGCGTGGTATAGCGCTTGGCATGTTCGACCGATTCATAGCCCTCTTGCGCGGCAAGCTGGATATCGGACACTTTCACATCGTTCTGGAAATCAAGCCAGGCCTTGGAACGCAACGCGACAGTGGCACCCTGCGGCATCAGCCAGACCGCCATGATCGCCGCTTCCGCCTCGGCCACAGCCTTGGGCAGGACGGTGCTTCTGGGCTGGTGCCCGGCGGCACTGGCGGCAGAGGACCCCGCCGTTGTGGCATCGGTCAGCGTTGCGCCAAGATGCATATGGCCGTTGGCCGCCCCCGCCGGGATGACAAAAGGCGCGCCGTCATGGCTGGTCGGCGCCTTGGCAAGGTCCGGACGGAAAAAGACGTTTGTGTCGTCCCAGGTCAGCTTGCCGCCACAATGGGACCACAGGTGCACCACCGGCGACCAGCCGCCGGACATCGCCACCGCATCGCAGGGGATGACATCCAGCACGCCGCCCTCACCCGCCTGCGCACAGATCGCAACGCCGGTGACCTTGCGGCTGCCTTTGACCTTGGCAATCGCGCGGCCCTTCAGCACCTTGATCCCCAGCGCCTCGGCCTGCGCCATCAGCGCGCCGCCGCCATTCTGGCGCGCGTCGATGATCGCGGGCACGGTCAGCCCGTGTTCGTGCAGGCAGATCGCGGTGCGATAGGCATCATCGTTGTTGGTGACCACAACGGTGCGATCCCCGATCGACACGCCATAGTTCACCACGTAATCGCGCACGGCCGAGGCCAGCAAAACCCCTGGCACATCATTGCCCGCAAAGCTGAGCGGGCGTTCGATGGCCCCGGTCGCGGTCACGATCTGCTGCGCGCGGATGCGCCACAGCCGGTGACGCGGTCCCGGCGTTTCGGGCGCGTGATCGGTCAGGCGTTCATAGCCCAGCACATAGCCGTGGTCATAGACGCCCGCGCCCATGGTGCGCAGACGCAGGGTGACGTTTTCCATCGCCTCAAGCGCCTGAACCGTGTCGCTGATCCAGACCGCGGCAGGCTTGCCGTCAATCTCGCCGCCATCAACCGGCGTGCGACCGCCCCAATGGGCGTTCTGTTCCAGCAGCAGCACCTGCGCGCCCGAGCTCGCCGCCGTCAGCGCGGCCTGCAGACCGGCAACGCCGCCGCCCAAGACCAGCACATCGGTGAAGGCGTAGAAATGTTCGTAGGTGTCGCCGTCCACCGTTTCCGCATCCGGTGCCGCACCAAGGCCGGCAGAGCGGCGGATGAAGGGTTCATAGACATGCTTCCACAACGGGCGCGGATGGATGAACATCTTGTAGTAGAACCCGGCGGGCAGAACGCGGCTGAGATGGGTGTTGATGCCGCCGATGTCGAACTGCAGGCTGGGCCAGTGGTTCTGGCTGCTCGCGGTCAACCCGTCGAAGAGTTCGGTCGTGGTGGCGCGCTGGTTGGGTTCGAACCGCGCGCCCTTGCCCAGATTGACCAGGGCATTGGGTTCTTCCGCGCCACTGGCGACGGGACCACGCGGGCGGTGGTATTTGAAACTGCGCCCCATCATCAGCTGACCATTGGCCAGCAGGGCCGAGGCCAAAGTATCCCCCGCAACGCCGCGCATATGCTGGCCGTTGAACTGGAACTTCACCTGTTTGGAGCGGTCGGTCAGGCGGCCGCCGGTGGCAAGACGGGTGCTCATGTCTTCAGACCTCTGCACTTGGGGGGAAGTTGGGGTTTTGCGTATCTGGCAAAGACAAGACGGATCATGCGAAGCTCCGCCATGTCCAGCCGGGGCGCTTTGCGCTGATGGCATCGCGAATGTTCTGCGGCGGCTCAGAGGTCTGCGCGCTGTAGGTGCCGAACACTTCGAGCGTGACAGTGCAGCGCGCGGCATGGAACCACTTGCCGCAACCCTGGGCGTGGCGCCAGCGTTCGAAATGCACGCCCTTGGGGTTTTCGCGCTGGAACAGATAGCCCTCAAAGGCTTCGTCGGAACTCTCGGGGCCAAAGCGCGTCAGATGCGCCTCTCCTCCGCCGTGCAGTTCGGTTTCCTCGGCTTTGACGCCGCAATAGGGGCAGGTGAGGATTAGCATGACATCGGATCCCTTTGCGCGGAGATTTGGGGCTGGGACCAAGAGTTTTCTGAAAACTCTTGGCAAAATCTTTCTGAAAGATTTTGGACGGAAGGCACCCTCAATGCGCCACCCCCGCCGCCACGGATTCATCAATGAACCGCCCCTCGCGGAACCGTTCCAGCCCAAAGGCGGCGGCCAGCGGGCCGGGCTCGCCTTGGGCGATCATCTCGGCCGTGGCCCAGCCGGAACCGGGGATCGCCTTGAAGCCGCCCGTGCCCCAGCCGCAGTTGATGAAACAATTGCCCAGCGGGGTTTTCGACAGGATGGGCGAACGGTCGCCGGTCACATCGACGATCCCGCCCCACTGGCGCAGCATCTTGAGCCGCGACAACATCGGAAAGGTCTCGATCAGCGAGCGCACAGTTTCCTCGATATGCTGGAAAGATCCGCGCTGGGTGTAGTTGTTGTAGCCGTCCGTGCCGCCGCCGATGACCATCTCACCCTTGTCGGATTGCGACATGTAGCCATGCACCGTATTTGCCATGATCACCACATCCATCGCGGGCTTGATCGGCTCAGACACCAGCGCCTGCAACGCGACCGATTCGATCGGCAGGCGGAACCCGGCCATCTCGGCCAGCACCCCGGAATGGCCCGCAACGACGATGCCAAGCTTGTCACAATCGATCTCGCCCAGCGTCGTACTGACCCCGCGCACCTTCCCGCCGTCAGAGCGCACGCCCGTCACCTCGCATTGCTGGATGATGTCCATGCCCATGTCGGAACAGGCCCGCGCATAGCCCCAGGCCACCGCATCATGGCGCGCCGTGCCGCCGCGCGCCTGATAGAGCGCGCCCAGCACCGGATAGCGCGGCCCGTCCAGACGGATGATCGGGCACAGCTCCTTGACCTTTTGTGGCCCGATGAACTGCGTGTCGACCCCCTGCAGCGCATTGGCATGGGCCGTGCGCTCATAGCCGCGCACCTCGTGATGGGTCTGGGCCAGCATCAGCAGACCCCGGGGGGAAAACATGACGTTGTAGTTCAGGTCCTGACTCATCGTCTCGTACAGCGAACGCGCCTTTTCATAGATCGCCGCCGACGGATCCTGAAGATAGTTCGAGCGGATGATCGTCGTGTTGCGCCCGGTGTTGCCACCGCCCAGCCAGCCTTTTTCCAGGATCGCGACATTGCGGATCCCGTGATTTTTGCCAAGGTAATAAGCCGTGGCAAGACCATGCCCCCCCGCGCCGACGATCACCACGTCGTATTTCTTCTTGGGCGTGGCCTTGCGCCAGGCGCGCTCCCATCCGGTGTGGTGGCGAAGCGCCTCTCGGGCGATGGCAAAGGTGGAATAGCGTTTCATGGCACTCGATTCTGATCCACGGGGAGCTTTGGCGATATGTGGACCGGTGCACGTCTTTGCCCACGGCTGCAACCGTCACAACATCGCACAGTTGCGACATGCGTCACGATGTCGGGTATTTGCCCTTTTGTCGCGCGCGCCCACAGATTAGGTATCCCTCAGATCGATTACGGTTGAGGAGACCGCATGACACTTTTCTGGAGCCTCTGCGCCGCGCTGGCGCTTGCGATGACCGCCCTCTTGCTGACGGCGCTGCTGCGCGGGCGGCGCGACACCGGCCCGGTGCAGGCATTTGACATGCGCGTCTACCGCGACCAGCTGCGCGAGGTCGAACGCGACCTCGCCCGTGGCACAATCAGCGCCGAAGATGCAGATCGTCTGCGCGCCGAAGTGTCCCGCCGCCTGCTGAGCGCGGATGCCAGCGTGCGGGGCGACACCGGGGATGTGGCCCAGCCACGCGGCGTCGCGATCGTGGCCGCCGTGCTCATCGCCGCATCGCTGCTTGGGGGGGGCTACTGGCTTTACTCCCGGCTCGGTGCGCCCGGCTATGGGGACCTTGGCCTGAAGGACCGGATTGCCGCCGCCGACCAGGCGCGCGAAAACCGCCCAAGCCAGCAAGAGGCTGAAGTGCAGGTCCCAGACACCACGCCCCCCGATGCCCCGGCCGAATATGCCGAACTGGTGACCCGGCTGCGCGGCGCCGTGGCCGAACGCCCCGACGATCTGCAGGGCCATGTCCTGCTCGCCCGCAGCGAGGCGGCGCTTGGCAATTTTGTCAATGCCTACAAGGCGCAGGAACAGATCCTGCGACTCAAGGGTGATACGGCCACCGCCAAGGATTACGCTGACCTTGCCGACATGATGGTGCTGGCGGCAGGCGGCTATGTCTCCCCTCAGGCCGAAGCCGCGCTGGACGCCGCCATGTCGCGCGATCCGCAGAACGGCGTTGCGCGCTACTATGGCGGGCTGATGCTGGCCCAGACCGGGCGCCCCGATGCAGCCTTCCGCCTCTGGGACAACCTTCTGCGCGAAAGCAGCGCCACTGACCCTTGGGTTCCGCCGATCACCGGCCAGATCGAGGAGATGGCCCTGCGCGCCGGCGTCACCGGCTACCGCCTGCCCGAAACCGCCCTGCCCCTGCCGCAAACGGCCACACCGCTGCCTGGCCCCAGCCAGCAGGACATGCAATCCGCCGGCGACATGACGCCAGAACAGCGCACACAGATGATCCAGGGCATGGTCGCACGCCTCTCCGACCGGCTCGCCACCGAAGGCGGCACACCGCAGGAATGGGCCCGTCTGATCGCCGCCTATGGCGTGCTGAACAATCAGGCACAGGCCATTGCGATCTGGGACAATGCCAAACAGGTCTTCGACGGCAATGAAGAGGCGCTGAAGATCGTGCGCGAAGGTGCCACCAACGCCGGGATCGCCCAATGATCGCGCCCACGCCCAGACTTCACCTGTCTCAAAATATCCCGGGGGGAGTCCGCAGGACGGGGGGCGGCGCCCCCCTGCCACGCGGCACAAAGGCAGACCGCCCATGATCGTGGAAGCCATCGACGACTTCGCCCCCCTGCTGCCCCGCGGCAGGCCCATCCTTGGCCTCGACCTTGGCGAAAAGACCATCGGCGTTGCCACCTCCGACGGGATGCTCTCGGTCGCAACCCCGCTTGAAACCATCCGGCGCAAGAAATTCACGCTGGACGCAGCCCGCCTGCAGGACATCATCGCCGGGCGCGACGTGGCCGGCATCGTGCTGGGTCTGCCGCGCAACATGGACGGATCTGAAGGCACCCGCTGCCAGTCGACGCGCGCTTTCGCACGCAATTTCGAACGGCTCTGGCCCGGGCCGATCACCTATTGGGATGAACGCCTCTCCACCGTCGCCGCAACCCGCGCCCTGCTCGAAGCGGACACCTCGCGCAAGCGCCGCGCCGAGGTGATCGACCACGTCGCCGCCTCCTACATCCTTCAGGGCGTTCTGGACCGCATGGGCCATATCCGCCGGCAGCAAACAGGTGCTGAAACATGACTGACGAGATCTGGACCCGCAACGAAGTCGAAAGCCCTTGCATCAAGATCTGCGTGATAGATCCCGACTCCCGCCTCTGCACCGGCTGCCTGCGCTCGATCGACGAAATCACCCGCTGGTCGAAAATGCCCCCCGAAGGCCGCCGCAGCGTCATGGCAGATCTGCCCGCCCGTCAGGGCCAGATCACCAAACACCGGGGCGGGCGCGCTGCACGGCTGAACCGCAGCTGAACCCAAACGCCGGGGCGAAATAAGACCCAAGGCCCCGCGCGACCCCGGCCTGCAGACCGCGAACAGCCAAGCAGCTATGGCCTGCAGTGACATGCGTTCCGCACCGCGCTGCCTTTTGGAAGGCGTTGCGCACCAAAGCACTCGAACGCACACCTCAAGGCTTGCATCCCGGCGCCCCTCTCTGCATCACAGGAAAGACACAACGCAGCAGGGATCCGCCATGTTCGAAGACCTAGGGTTCGACACCCTGACCGCCCATCAGGCGGCTGTCCTCCTTGCCCTGATGCTGGGCGCCGCCTTCGGCATTCTCGCCGAGCGCACCAAATTCTGTTTTCGCCGCAGCCTTGTGGGTGAGGATCGCAAACAGGCCATGGGCGTGTGGATGACTGCGCTTGCCGTAGCCATTCTCGGCACACAATTTGCGGTATTTCAGGGCTGGATCGACTTTTCCGCCCACCGCTTCATGGCACAGGACATGCCCATTCTCGCCATCACCATCGGTGGCCTGCTGTTCGGCGCGGGCATGGTGCTGACACGCGGCTGCGTCTCGCGGCTGACCGTGCTGACCGCTGGCGGCAACCTGCGCGGCCTCTTCGTGCTGCTAGTCTTTGCCGTCACCGCCCATGCCACGCTCAAGGGCATCCTCGCCCCCGTCCGCACCACCCTCGGTGCCGTGACCCTGAACATGGGGGACGCGATCTCTCTCGCCGCCCTGCCCGGTGGCGCGTTGCTCTGGACCGCCCTGCTGGCGCTGGTGGCGCTTGGCATCGCCCTCACCTCACGCAACCGCCCCGGCACGCTGGTGCTCGCCGCCCTGCTCGGCGCGCTGGTGCCGCTGGCCTGGGTCGGAACGGGATTTGTGCTGTATGATGACTTTGACCCGATCGCGATGGAATCGCTCTCCTTCACCTCTTCCTATGCCGACACGCTGTTCTGGACCGTGGCCTCGACCTCGATCCCCGCAGGCTTCGGCGTCGGCCTGATCGGCGGTACCCTGCTGGGGGCTTGGATCGCATCGATGATCTTCCGCAGCTTTCGCTGGCAGGCCTTCTCGACCCCGCGCGAAACCGGCCGCTACGCTGCCGGAGCCGTCATGATGGGACTCGGCGGCGTGCTCGCCGGCGGCTGCACCGTGGGCGCGGGGCTGTCCGGCATCCCCACCCTCTCACTCGCCGCCCTGCTGGCGCTGGCCTCAATCACCGCAGGCGCTCTGGGCATGAATGCCGCCCTTGGACAGCCTGCTGCGGCGCCGCGCCTGCGACCTTAACGCATCGTATAACGGCAAAGGTCGCATGGGGCTCTGCCCCGACCGCGCAAGCGCGGCCTCCCCGGGATATTTAAGGGCAGATGAAACCGGGAGTTCTGCACAAAATGGCCCGCAGCAATCGCCACGGGCCGTAGATGAAGCCGCGCTTCACCTGCCACGGTCATCGGCGTCCCCGCCTGTACCGTGCCCTCAGATAAGCAAATCTTTGTTAACAGAATCTTTCCCTGTTTCATCTGCCCCCAAATATCCCGGGGAGTGTGAGGGGCTGGCCCCTCACTCCGGCGCGCCCATCAGGCGCGCAACTCACATGTCAGGGTCCTGCTTTTCAATCTTGTGATGGATACGGCGGATCATCAGCCAGACTGTCAGTACCACCGGTAGGGTCACCAGCGCCGTCAGCAGGCCTTTCGACAGAGCCACCACCTCGGCCAGCGGGTAAAGCAGATAAGACGATAGCGACACCGCGTAATAGCTGATCGCCACCACCGACAGCCCCTCGACCGTGCGCTGCAGGCGCAGCTGCATCTCGGCGCGCTCGTTCATGCCTTCGAGCAGCTGCTGGTTCTGGGCCGAGCGTTCGACCTCGACCCGGGTGCGCAGCAGATCGCCGGCGCGCATTGCCCGGTTCGCCATGCTTTCCAGCCGCTGCTCGCTGGATTTCACCGTGCGCATGGCAGGATCATACCGGCGCATCATGAATTCCGCGAATGTCTGCCGCCCGTGCCAGCGCGCCTCGCGGAGGACCTGGATGCGCTGGCCGACAATCGCCTCATAAGCCCCGGTCGCGCCAAAGCGGAACGATGCCTGGGCTGACAGTGCCTCCAGCTCGGCCGAGACGGAAAGCAGGGATTTCAGCGTATCCTCTGCCGGGCCGGTGCCTTCAGTCATCGCGACCATCAGTTTGGAGAGTTCAGTGTCAATCTCGCTCATCCGCGGCGCCAGTTCGCGCACCCGCGAAAAGCCCAGCATCGACATCGTCTTGTAGGTCTCGATCTCGCACAGGCGCTGGACGATCCGTCCGATCCGCCGTTCGCCCACATGGGGGCGCGGAAAGACGGCAAAGCGCAGATGCCCGGCGGGGTCGATGCGGAAATCCCCCGCCATCACCGCCTGATCGTCAATCACCGAACTGACGGCCAGGCTTTCGGGCACGAACCAGTCATCGACCATGGCGCTGATATCATCATCCCTGTCGCGTTCGCAGACCCGGATCAGCGCCGAGGTGATGCGCACACCTGGCGCTTTGGCCAGCCATTCATCGGGAAAGACCTCGAAATCCGCAGGGTCGAACACCCTTGAGGACAGCCCGCTCAGGAACACCGTATAAGTCACAAATTCCGTATGCTGTTCCCATTTCAGCACATGCTGACCGATGCGGTCGGAAAAATGCGTCGCACCCGGCTGGGGATGGGCAGTGCCGTAGCGGTCCAGCAGATCGGTCAGGTGCCTGAGGTCCAGCGCCTTGTCCCGCGACGCTGCCTGATGCGATTTCTTGATGGCCAGAAACACCGCCCGGCACGGCGCCTTGAGCGCGGGGAACGGGCGGGCGTGCAGTTCATTGGCCAGCTGAAACCGCAGGGGGTGATCTTGGATCGGGGGCATGGGCAGTCCACTCAGTCCGCTGGGAATGGCTCTGGCGTATCCCCGGCCCTGCCGCTTGTAAAGAAAAAGTCTCTTGTGTTTCATGGGTTTGGCGGTACGCAACCGCATACCGCCCCGTCGCGGGCAAACCTGCGGCACCGCCCGGCGGACGGGGTCGGCACACCACGTGCCCGAATGCAAAAAGCCCCGCCGTTTCGGGCGGGGCTTTTCAAACCTGTCCTGACCTCGAGCGTTTAAGATATCTTGGCCAGCAGCTCTTCCAGCGACTTTTTCGCATCGCCATAGAACATCCGCGTATTTTCTTTGAAGAACAGCGGGTTCTCGATCCCCGAATAGCCGGTCCCCTGCCCGCGCTTGGACACGAAGACCTGCTTGGCCTTCCAGCATTCCAGAACCGGCATCCCGGCAATGGGGCTGTTGGGATCGTCCTGGGCTGCGGGGTTCACGATGTCGTTCGACCCGATCACGATGGCAACATCCGTTGTCGGGAAGTCCTCGTTGATCTCGTCCATTTCCAGAACGATGTCGTAGGGCACCTTGGCCTCGGCCAGCAGCACGTTCATGTGCCCGGGCAGACGGCCCGCCACCGGGTGGATGGCGAAACGCACAGTCTTGCCCTTGGCGCGCAGACGCTTGGTCAGCTCGGCCACGTTCTGCTGCGCCTGTGCCACGGCCATGCCATAGCCCGGGATGATGATGACCGAATCCGCCTCTTCCAGCGCGCTTGCCACACCTTCGGCGTCGATGGCGATCTGTTCGCCCTCAACCGCCATCTGCTCACCCGCCGGGCCGCCAAAGCCACCCAGAATGACCGACACAAACGACCGGTTCATCGCCTTGCACATGATGTAGCTCAGGATCGCACCGGACGATCCGACCAGCGCGCCCACAACGATCAGCAGATCGTTGCCAAGCGAGAAACCAATCGCTGCAGCCGCCCAGCCGGAATAGCTGTTCAGCATCGACACAACGACGGGCATATCCGCCCCGCCGATGCCCATGATCAGGTGATAGCCGATGAACAGCGCCGCCAGCGTCATCAGCATCAGCGGCAGCAGGCCACCGGTGTTAAAATACCAGACCAGACAGATCAGCGACAGCGCCGCTGCGGTGATGTTCAGCAGATGACCACCCGGCAGCTTGGTCGCCGCCGACGACACTTTGCCCGCCAGTTTTCCATAGGCAATGACCGACCCGGTAAAGGTCACGGCGCCGATGAAGACACCCAGAAACAGCTCGACCCGCAGGATGGCCAGTTCGACCGGTTCCTTGTGGGCCAGAAGTGCCGCAAAGCCATGCAGCGCCTCACGCTGAACGGGATCCATCGCCAGAACCCGGCCCAGTTCGATATGCGCGATAAAGCCCACAAAGACCGCCGCCAGACCGACAAGGCTGTGCATCGCTGCCACCAGTTCGGGCATCTGAGTCATCTGGACCTTGGTCGCCAGCTGATAGCCGACCGCGCCACCCAGGATGATCAGGATCAGCGAGGCAGGCCACAGACCTGCGCCAGGTCCGACAATCGTTGCAAACACCGCCAGCGCCATGCCGGTGATGCCGTACCACACGGCACGTTTCGCGCTTTCCTGGCCCGACAACCCCCCGAGCGAGAGGATGAAGAGCACCGCCGCGACCACATAGGCCGCCGTTGTAAATCCGAATTCCATTGCTCTTACCCCGCTTTACGACTTCTGGAACATGGCGAGCATGCGCCGTGTCACGAGGAAGCCGCCGAAAATATTGATGCCCGCCATAAAGACCGACAGCGCCGCCAGCAGAATCACAAGGCCAGAGCCCGATCCGATCTGCATGAGCGCGCCCAGAATGATGATCGACGAGATCGCATTGGTCACCGCCATAAGCGGCGTGTGCAGGCTGTGCGCCACCCCCCAGATCACCTGGAAGCCGATGAACACAGACAGCACGAACACGATCAGGTGCTGCATAAAGCTCGCCGGGGCAAACAGACCCGCGAACAGCACCAGCGCGCCACCAACAGCCAGCAACGTGACCTGAGATTTCGTCTGCGCCTTGAACGCAGCAACCTCTTCGGCCCGCTTCTCCGCGGGGGTCTTTTCCTTGACCTTTTCCTTGGGCTTTTGTGCAGCGATCGCCTTTACCTTGGGCGGCGGCGGCGGGAATGTGACCTCTTTGGCATGCGTGATCGTCGCACCCCGGATCACATCATCCTCCATGTTGTGATTGACCACACCATCCTTGCCGGGGGTAAGGTCCGTCATCATGTGGCGGATGTTGGTCGCATACAGCGTGGACGCCTGCGTCGCCATCCGGCTGGGGAAGTCGGTATAGCCGATGATCGTCACGCCATTGTCGGTGACAATCTTCTGATCCATCACCGTCAGCTTGCAGTTGCCACCCTTTTCGGCGGCAAGGTCGATGATCACCGACCCGGGCTTCATGCTCTCGACCATATCCTTGGTCCAAAGCTCGGGCGCCTCGCGGTTGGGGATCAGCGCCGTGGTGATGACGATGTCGATATCCGGCGCAATCTCGCGGAATTTCTTCAGCTGGGCTGCGGTGAACTCGGGGCTTGATACAGACGCATAACCGCCCGATTCAGCCCCATCCTTCGCCGCTTCCTCGAAATCGAGGAAGACAAACTCGGCGCCCATCGATTCGACCTGCTCGGCCACTTCGGGGCGCACGTCAAAGGCATAGGTGATCGCGCCCAGCGACGTGGACGTGCCAATCGCGGCAAGTCCTGCCACACCGGCACCCACCACCAGAACCTTGGCCGGGGGCACCTTGCCCGCCGCCGTGATCTGCCCGGTGAAGAAGCGGCCAAAGTTGTTGCCCGCCTCGATCACCGCGCGGTAACCCGCGATATTGGCCATCGACGACAGTGCATCCATCTTCTGGGCGCGCGAAATGCGCGGCACCATGTCCATGGCGATGACCGACGCGCCCTTTTTGGCCGCGGCCTCCATCAGCTCGCCATTCTGGGCGGGCCAGAAGAACGAGATCAGCAATTTGCCGTCGCTCAGCCGCTTGATTTCCGTATCGGTCGGCGGGCGCACCTTGGCGACCACATCCGCCTCTTTCCACAGGCCTGCAGCCGTGTTGAAGATCTCGACCCCGGCGTTGGCATAAGCCTCGTCGGTGAACCCAGCAGCCACACCGGCCCCGGTTTCGATGGCACAATCATAACCCAGTTTCTGGAGCATGCGTGCCGAGTCCGGCGTCATGGCAACCCGTGCCTCGCCCTCGAACACTTCCTTTGGCGTTCCAATTTTCACGTCTTCTGTCCCCTCTTGCGTCAGACGATGCCCATTCAAGCAGCGGCAGCCCATTCCATGATGGGTCTACCGTGCTGACCTAGCTCAGACAAGCTTTCTTGCGGTTGTAGACCATAGACTGTCGCAAAGTTAAAGCCACCCATACGTATGTTGCGCATAGGCGTCAGCCCTCGCAACATCCTTGCTTTTAATTTCACCTGTTTCCGAAAGGAAACGCTACAACCCGATCCCTTTGTCGGTGTCAAAACCCGCTTGATCCGCACGGTTCACCGGATCTGCGCGACGCTGGGTCGCACCCGCACGCGCCGAACGCCCTGCCCGTCAGCCATACGCAAACCATACGGTTTCCATACGCCTTCCATATCCGCTCCAGCCGCCCCGTTCCAGCACCGCTTGTCCCCGCCACAGTCTGCGTTAACCTGCCCCGGATCAAGGGAGGATACGGATGAATATCGCGGGGAAACATGCACTTGTAACGGGCGGCGGGACGGGCATCGGCCTGGCCATCGCGCGCGCTCTGGCGGCTGAGGGCGCACAGGTCACCATCACCGGTCGGCGCAAATCAAAACTGGAAGACGCCGCACAAACCAAGGGGCTTTATACGCAAGTCATTGACGTGATGGACGAAAAATCGGTGGTCGACGGCATCGCCACCGCCGTTCAGGCCCGCGGCCCGGTGCAGATCTGTGTGCCCAACGCCGGCATCGCCGAAGGTCGCGCGCTGCACAAGACCGATCTTAACTTCTGGCGCACCATGATGGCGACCAACCTCGACGGCGCCTTCCTCACCATCCGCGAATCCCTGCTGTCGATGCGCGAAACCGACTGGGGCCGCGTGATTGCCGTCTCCTCCATCGCGGGGGTCAAGGGGCTCAAGGGCGCGCCGTGCTATTCTGCGTCCAAACACGGGCTGATCGGCTTGATCAAAGGGCTCGCAGCAGACTATCTGGGCAAACCCTATACCTTCAACGCACTGTGCCCGGCCTATGTGGACACGGACATCGTGCCCCAGAATATCGAGCGTATCATGACCCGCACCGGCATGTCCGAAGCCGAAGCCCACGCCATCGTCGATGGTGCCAACCCGCATGGCCGCCTGATCGCCCCGCAAGAGGTGGCCGAGGCCGCACTCTGGCTCTGTGCCGAGCATTCAGGCAGCGTCAACGGACAGGCGATCCAGATCGCAGGAGGTGAAATGTGACCGATTTCAACTGGACCAGAGACCAATTCCACATCCCGCAGGGCATGATCTACCTTGACGGTAACTCCTTGGGACCCCTGCCAAAAATGGCCCCCGCCCGCGTGGTGGAGATGATGGAGCGCCAATGGGGCGAACAGCTCATCACCGGCTGGAACGCCTCGGGCTGGATGGCGCAGCCGACTCGCGTCGGGGATCGCATCGCCCGTCTGATCGGCGCCGAGCCGGGCCATGTGGTCATGGGCGACACCCTGTCGATCAAGGTGTTTCAGGCCCTCGCCGCCGCGCTCAGGCTCAACCCCAACCGCAAGGTGATCCTGTCGGATTCCGGCAATTTCCCCTCGGATCTCTACATCGCCGAAGGCCTGATCGACCTTCTGGGCAACGGTCTTGAGCTGCGCATCGTCGCCCCCGAAGACATCGAGGATGCCATCACAGAAGAAATCGCCGTCACCCTGATCACCGAGGTCGGCTATACCACGGGGCGCAAGCACGACATGGCGAAACTGACCGCCCGCGCGCATAAGATGGGCGTGATCACCGTCTGGGATCTGGCGCATTCCGCCGGCGCCGTCCCGGTGGATCTGGCGGGGGCCGGCGCCGATTTCGCCGTCGGCTGCACCTACAAATACCTCAACGGCGGCCCCGGCGCCCCGGCCTTCATCTACGTCGCCCCCCGCCATGCCGAGGTCGCACAACCTGCGCTGGCCGGCTGGATGGGCCATGCCCGCCCCTTTGCCTTTGAACAAGACTATGATGCCGGCAAGGGCATCGAACGCATGCGCGTCGGCACCCCGCCGGTGCTGGCCATGACCGCGCTTGAGGCATCGCTCGACGTCTGGGACAAGGTCGACATGGCCGACATCCGCGCGCGCTCCGTCGAACTTTGCGAACGCTTCATCGCCGGTGTGGAAGAAAACTGCCCGCAGCTCACCCTCTGCTCGCCCCGCGACGCCGACGTGCGCGGCTCTCAGGTCTCGTTCAAATTCGACAACGGCTATGCGGTCATTCAGGCCCTGATCGCCGAAGGCGTGATCGGCGATTTCCGCGCCCCCGACGTGATGCGCTTCGGCTTCACGCCGCTCTACACCACCGACAAGGATGTGGACGAGGCGATTGAAATCCTCACCCGCATCCTGCGCGGCGCGCTCTGGGACAAGCCCGAGTTCCTGGAACGCAAGGCCGTCACCTGACACCAAAGTGAGGTTGGCGCGGGCAGCCCTGCCCGCGTTACCATTCCCCTAACGCAGCGCGCGGTGCACCAAGCACCTCCCATGCCCAGCGCAGGCACAAAAAAGGGGGCAGGTCCGACGATCCGGACCTGCCCCCTTTTTCTATTTAAAACCAGATGGTTCAGAGAAATCCGCTCAGGCCGATTTGCGCCCCGGCAGAGTCTTTGCCACAGCCCAATCCCGCGCCGCATCGCCAAAGGCGGCGAACAGCGGCCGCGACACCGGATCATTCGCCGCGTCCCACTCCGGGTGCCACTGCACCGACAGGGTGAACCCAGCCGCCCCCTCGATATAGGCCGCTTCGGGCGTGCCATCGGGGGCATAACCATCCACCACGATCCGCGCCCCGGCCCGCTTGATCCCTTGCCCGTGCAGCGTGTTGGTCATGACCTCCTGCGCGCCCATCAGCCGCGCAAACGGCCCGCCTTCGGTAAAGGTCACAACATGGCGCAGGGCAAATTTTTCCTCCAGCGTGCCGTCCGGCGGCATCCTGTGGTTCAGCCTCCCGGGCAGATCGCGAATCTCGGGGTACAGCGATCCGCCCATCGCGACGTTGACCTCCTGAAACCCGCGACAGATCCCCATAAAGGGCTGCCCACGCTCAACACAGGCCCGCACCAGCGGCAACACTATGGCATCGCGGGCGCGATCGAACGCGCCATGCGCCTCTGTCGCCTCTTCGCCGTACTCCTCAGGATGCACATTGGGCCGCCCGCCGGTCAGCAGAAAACCGTCGCAGGCCTCCAGCAATTCCGCGACCGACATGAACCTCGGATCGGCGGGGATCAGCAGCGGCACACAATCCGCGACTGTGGCCACCGCCTCCGAATTCATCGACCCGCCGGCATGGGCCGGATACTGGTCGTTCAACAGATGCTGATTGCCGATAATGCCGATGATCGGACGGCTCATGATGCCCTCTTTGGATAAGTCCAACGCAGGTTACATATGCCAGAGTGAAGGAATGGAAAAGGGCAGCTCAGATTTCTGCGGTCAATCCGACGGCATCAATGCCCGCTTTCGCGGCAGCTGCATCATTTTCCGACGAATCGCCGGTGACGCCCACAGCCCCCAGCACAGCGCCCTTGGCATCGCGCACCAGAACCCCACCCGGCACCGGGATCATCTGCCCGCCATAGGCCGCCCCTGCGGCGGCAATGAAATATGCCTGCGCCTCGGCCCGCTTCATCTGCGCTGTGCCCGCGATGCCCAGCATGATACAGCCATAGGCCTTGCCCTGCGCGATCTGAAACCGCCCCGGGCTCGCCCCGTCTTCGCGTTCAAAGGCAATCACATGCCCGCCCGCATCCAGAACGACCGCCGACAGCGGCTTCATCCCCTCCGCCTTGCCATGCTCCAGTGCCTTGCGGATGATCGTTCGCGCCCGTCTCAGCGAAATGCCTGCCATGTTCTTGTCTTCCCTGCTTCTTCTCTTTTCAAATACGCTCGGGGGAGTTTGAGGGGGCGGAAAGCCCCCTCATTCCCCTTACTTCAAAGCCCGCCGTCAGGCGGACTTCAGCTGCAGCCTGCGCGCATGCAGCACCGGTTCGGTATAGCCTGACGGCTGCACACGGCCCCGGAACACCAGATCACAGGCCGCCTGAAACGCAATCCCGCCAAAGTCGGGCGCCATGGCGCGATATTCGGAATCCACGGCGTTCTGACCATCCACCACCACGGCCATCTTGCGCAGCACCTCCATCACTGTGGCCTCGCTCACCACGTCATGGTGCAGCCAGTTGGCGATGTGCTGGGCGGAAATCCGGCAGGTCGCGCGGTCTTCCATCAGCCCGACGTTGTTGATGTCGGGCACCTTGGAACAGCCGACCCCCTGATCGATCCAGCGGACAACGTAGCCCAGAATGCCTTGGGCGTTGTTCTCGACCTCGCGCAGCACCTGATCGTCGGACCATTTCTGGAAGGTCGCCAGCGGGATATCGAGGATCGTATCCACATGCGCACGCCGTCCGCCCTTGCGCAGTTTTGCCTGCACAGCGAACACATCGACCTTGTGATAATGCAGCGCATGCAGCGTCGCGGCGGTCGGTGACGGAACCCAGGCACAGTTGGCACCGGCCTTCGGATGGTCGATTTTCTGTTCCAGCATCGCGGCCATCATGTCGGGCATGGCCCACATGCCCTTGCCGATCTGCGCGCGGCCCGACAGCCCACATTCCAGACCGATGTCCACATTGCGGTTCTCATAGCCGCCGATCCAGGCCTTGCGCTTGATGAAATCCTTGCGGCTGAATGGCCCGGCCTCCATCGAGGTGTGAATCTCATCCCCGGTGCGATCAAGGAAGCCGGTGTTGATAAAGGCAACCCGGCTCTTGGCGGCGCGGATACATTGCTTGAGGTTGACCGACGTGCGGCGCTCCTCATCCATGATCCCCAGCTTCACGGTGTTCTGCGGCAGGCCCAGCACCTTTTCGACAAAGCTGAAGGTTTCATCGGCAAAGGACACTTCCTCGGGTCCGTGCATCTTGGGCTTGACCACATAGACCGATCCGGTGACCGAATTGCCGCCGTCCCGCGCCAGATCGTGTTTGGCGATCAGCGCAGTGATCATGGCATCCATCAGCCCCTCGAACACCTCGTTGCCGTCGCGGTCAAGGATCGCGGGGTTGGTCATCAGATGCCCGACATTGCGCACCAGCATCAGCGCCCGCCCCTTGAGGGACACGGAGCCCCCATCGGGTGCCGTATAGACCCGGTCCGGATTCAGCGCGCGGGTCAGAGACTGCCCACCCTTCTCAAAGGTCTCTTCCAGATCACCCTTCATCAGACCCAGCCAGTTGGCATAGGCCTGTGTCTTGTCCTCACCATCGACGCAGGCAACGGAATCCTCACAATCCATGATTGCGGAAATCGCGCTTTCCATCTGCACATCGGCCAGCCCGCACTGATCGCGGCTGCCGATGCGGTGGGTACGGTCGAACACCAGCTCCACATGCAGCGCGTTGTTGCGCAGCACGACAGCCTCTGGCGCGCGGGGGTGGCCCTTGTAGCCGACGAACTTCGACGGATCGACCAGCGGCATGTCATCCACCAGCAGCGCACCGTTGCTGATATGGTAGCGGCGCGCATCGGCGTGGCTGCCACCGTCAATCGGGAACGCCTCGTCCAGAAACACCCGCGCCCGCGCCACGACCCGCGCACCGCGGCCCTTGTCATATCCCCCTTTGGGGGCCGGTGATCCCATGGCATCCGTGCCATAGAACCCGTCATAAAGGCTCCCCCAGCGCGCATTCGCCGCGTTCAGCGCATAACGGGCATTGGTGATCGGCACGACCAGCTGCGGCCCCGGCACGGTGGCGATCTCGGGGTCGACATTGGTCGTGTCGATCTCGAAATCATCTCCCTCGGGCAGCAGATAGCCGATCTCGCTCAGGAACGCCTTGTAGGCTTCGTGATCATGCGGCTGGTTGCGGTGATTGATATGCCAGCCATCAATCTGGGTCTGCAGCTCTTCGCGCCGCTCCAGCAGCGCGCGGTTGCGCGGGCCGAAATCATGGATCAGCTCTGACAGCCCCTGCCAGAAGGCTTCGGGCTCGACATCCGTCCCGGGCAACGCTTTTTCTTCAATAAAGGTGCAAAGAATTTCGTCGATCTGAAGATCGGATCGGGTGATGCGGGTTGTCATGGCGGCCTCCCCTTGGCGTGAAACAGTATGCAATCGTGTGCATCATTAGAAAATGTGTTTCCGATAGGCAACTGGATTGGTTATTAAATTTTACCGCAATGACCATTTTCGCTGCACGGATCGCGATTTTCTGGCTCTTTTCATGGCAGGAGGACTGGAGCCTCAGCGCCTTTCATCTCTGCGAATATGCCGCTCAGCCTGCCCGAAATTGCGGGTCCTGTCCCGGAAAACCTGAACACCGGCGGCGCATCCATCGCTTGAGTGGCAGCAAATGGGCAGTTCCGACGCTCTGACATGAAAAAGGGCCCAAGGCGTCATCACGCCCGGGCCACCGTCGTCGCGCCATTTGCTGGTGTCACTCGGTCTCGACCACCGCGCCGGTACGCCCGTCGATCTGTGTCTCTGCGCCTTCGGGTCCGTCCGACTGAATAAACGTCCAAGCGACGAAGCCCACCAAGAGGATCGCGACATAGACCATCACAGCCTTTATCCCCAGAAGGGACGCTTTATGCTTTTTCTCTTCGCTTTTCACATTCGTATCGGGAGCAGACATCGGCTCTCCTTTCTGAAAAACACGATCAACGCTGTTGCAGCGTCGGTTTCACAGTCCTAACACTCAGACAAATGACGCGGTTCCAATAAAAACGGGCCTGCGGAGCGAACAGGAGAGACCCGAAATGAAAGATGCCGCCCCCCAGACCATCTATCTGAGCGACTATACCCCCTTTGGTTTCGTGGTTGAGGAGGTGCACTTGACCTTCCGCCTCGCCCCCACCAGCACCCGGGTTCTGAGCCGCATCAAATTCGCGCCGAACCCCGATGCGACAGACAAGACATTTTTTCTGCATGGCGAAGATCTGAAACTGATCGCGGCCAAGATCGACGGCAAGCCCGCCGATCCCAAGGTAACCCCCGAGGGGCTGACATGCCCCGTGCCCGACAAGCCCTTTGTCTGGGAGGCCGAGGTCGAAATCTCGCCCCAGACGAACACCGCGCTTGAGGGGCTCTATATGTCCAACGGCATGTACTGCACCCAGTGCGAGGCCGAGGGCTTCCGCAAGATCACCTATTATCCCGACCGCCCCGACGTGATGTCGGTCTTTACCGTCCGTATCGAAGGCCCGCATCCCGTGCTGCTGTCCAACGGCAACCCCAAGGATTCGGGTGATGGCTGGGCCGAATGGCGCGACCCCTGGCCGAAACCGTCCTATCTGTTCGCGCTGGTCGCGGGCGATCTGGTCAACTTCCCCGGTGCATTCACCACCTGCTCGGGCAAGGATGTCGAACTGAACATCTGGATCCGCCCCGGCGATGAAGGCAAATGCGCCTTTGGCATGGAGGCGCTGAAAAAGTCGATGCGCTGGGATGAAGAGGTGTACGGGCGCGAATACGACCTCGACATCTTCAACATCGTCGCGGTCGATGATTTCAACATGGGCGCGATGGAGAACAAGGGGCTGAACGTCTTCAACTCCTCTGCCGTCCTTGCCTCTCCCGAAACCAGCACGGACATGAACTTTGAACGCATCGAGGCGATCATCGCGCATGAGTATTTCCACAACTGGACCGGCAACCGCATCACCTGCCGCGACTGGTTCCAGCTGTGCCTGAAAGAGGGTCTGACGGTGTTCCGCGATTCGCAGTTCACCTCTGACATGCGTTCGGCCCCGGTCAAACGCATCAGTGATGTGATCGATCTGCGCGGCCGTCAGTTCCCCGAGGATCAGGGGCCGCTGTCCCACCCGGTCCGGCCAGAAAGCTTTCAGGAAATAAACAATTTCTACACCGCCACCGTCTATGAAAAGGGCGCCGAGGTGATCGGCATGCTCAAGCGGCTGGTTGGCGATGAGGGCTATGCCGAGGCGCTGGAGCTGTATTTCGCCCGCCACGACGGTCAGGCCTGCACGATCGAGGACTGGCTGAAGGTGTTCGAGGATGTGACAGGTCGCGATCTGACCCAGTTCAAGCGCTGGTATTCCCAGTCTGGCACCCCGCGCCTGAAAGTGGCCGAGGATTACAGCGACGGCACCTATACGCTGACCTTTACCCAGATGACGCCCCCCACCCCCGGTCAGGATGAAAAGCTGCCGCAGGTTCTGCCCATCGCGGTCGGCCTGCTGAACCCCAATGGCGATGAGGTGGTGAAAACCACGCTGCTGGAAATGACAGAGGCCGAACAAAGCTTTGAGTTCCACAATCTTGCGTCGAAACCCGTGCCCTCGCTGTTGCGCGGTTTTTCCGCGCCGGTGGTGCTGGACCGCACAGCAAGCCGCGAGGAACAGGTGTTCCTGCTGGCCCACGACACCGACGCATTCAACCGGTGGGAGGCAGGTCGTAATCTGGCCCGCAACAGCCTGATGGCGATGGTCCGGGACGGCGCAGCCCCCGATCAGGCCTATCTTGACGGTCTGGGCGCGCTGCTGCGCGATGACGATCTCGATCCCGCCTTCCGTGCGCTGATGTTGTCCGGCCCGTCGCAATCCGAACTGGCGCAGGCGCTGTTCGAGGATGGCGTCACTCCGGACCCCGATGCGATCTGGCAGGCCAAGGAAACCATGGCCGACACCATGGCCGCAACCTTCCGCGACCTGCTGCCCAAGCTGGCGTTCGAAGGCAAGGTGACGGACGCCTATGAGCCCAACGCCGAGCAATCCGGCAAGCGGGCATTGGGGGCGGCAGCGTTGTCATTGATGACCCGCCTGGACGGCGGCGAAGCGGCGCAAAAGCAGTTCGACAAGGCCGATAACATGACGCTGCAACTGTCCGCGCTCAGCCAGCTTATTCAGGCAGGCAAGGATGCAGAAGCGGTGCAGGCGTTCCACGACCAGTGGAAAGATGACCGCCTGGTCATCGACAAATGGTTCGGCCTGCAGATCGGTGCAGCCCAGCCTGATCAGGTGGTGGACCGTGCCAAAGCGCTGAGCGCACATCCGGCATTCGACATGAAGAACCCCAACCGATTCCGCGCCGTCTTTGGCGCGCTGGCGATGAACCACGCCGGGTTCCACCGCAAGGATGGCGCGGGCTATGATCTGCTGGCAGACTGGTTGATCAAGCTTGATGCGATGAACCCGCAGACCACGGCGCGGATGTGTTCGGCCTTCCAGACATGGAAACGCTATGACACCGACCGCCAGGCGAAAATGAAGGCCGCGCTGGAGCGGATCGCAAGCCAGCCCAAGCTGTCACGCGATACAACCGAGATGGTGAGCCGCATCCTCGGATAACCAAGGCTTCCGGTCCTGTGGCTGCGCCAAAATCGGCGCGGCCACAGGCGTAGCGTCCTTGCGTAGGAGTCGTACTGCTAGCGCCGCCAAAACAGACGACTATTAATTCGACGTTAAAAAAGCCCGCTGTCCCTGTTCAATGCCAAGTTTTTTCGATAATTCGACGGAACCAGCCGGCACCCTTCCGCGTTGGGCAGTCGGATATGCCAAATTTCCGTGCAATTCGGGAACGGTACATTCAGGGGTTTGCGCAGTAGAGCAGGCTGCGCGACCCTGTCACAGATGTGTTGCAATGACCTGTTCTGAGTGACCTATGCAGGACCGTATCGACCCATTGATCCAAGAACGCGCGCCGTGGCTTTTTGCCAAAAGGCCGGGAACACGTCACGCCCGCGCGACACTGAATTTCCTGCTCGGGTACGACAAGACCGTATCGCTGGCATCCGCATTCGAGGAAATGCCCTCTAATCAGATAATGGGAGCGCTTGGCAAGCTGTTGGCGCGCGACGTTGAGGTCGCGGGGCTTGGCCACGTTCCCCGTCACGGTGCGGCACTGATCGTCGCAAACCATCCCACCGGCATTGCCGACGGGATCATCCTGAACCACCTGCTGAACCAGGTGCGCCCGGATGCCTATTTCTTTGCCAATCACGATATTCTGCGCCTGTTGCCGCAGATGTCCGACATGATCGCGCCCGTCGAATGGCGCAAGGACAAGCGCAGCCATGGCAAGACACGCGAAACGATGGCCTTTACCCGCAAGGCGGTCAAAGAGGGTCGTCTGGGCGTGATTTTCCCCTCAGGACGTCTGGCCAAGCGGCAGGGTTTGTCCCTGCACGAACGGCCCTGGATGGCCTCGGCCGCGATGATCGCGCGGAAATTTGATCTGCCGGTCATTCCGGTCAACATTCAGGCGCGCAATTCGGTGCTGTTCTATCTATTCGACCTCATTCACCCTACTCTGCGCGACATCACCCTGTTCCATGAAACGCTGAACAAGCACCGCCAGCCTTTCCGCGTGACGGTGGGCGAGCCGATTTCGGCCAGCGCCCTGCCCGCCAAATCCGAAGAGAGCATCCAGATGCTGCGCCGTGCCACACTGGCATTGGGTGGAGCGCGCGCGCCTGCGGTGTCACTGGTGGACAGCACACGCAGACCATCCTGGCTCAAGGCGTACTGAGGCAGAACCTAATTCTCGGGCGGATCCTGTTCGGGCATCTGGCAATAACTTTGCGATCGGGTCCAGGACATCATGTCCTCGCGCTTTTCCTCGCTGCGGAAGGGACCCCAGTCGGCGGCAACGCCGCGCATTCCGTTTGACACCACGCCATCCCGGGCCACCGTCTTGGACATGATGCGCAGGGCACAGGACAGGTTGGCCGGGCCAGAGGTCAGCTCATCCCCGCTGCGCGCACGACAGCCGTAGTTACGCGCCGTTCCAGGAAAGATCTGCAGCAACCCATACCATCTTCCGCCGCCCACAGCGTTGGGGCGATAGGTGCTTTCGTGTTTGGCCATGGCCGACAGAAGGCCGATCCAGAACGCCTCGCGTTCGGCCTTGTCTGCATGACGATACGCCGGGCACCAAGCATCGATGTCGCGCGGCACAAGCCTAGGCAGGGTTTTCGCGTGTCCGCGCAAAGCAGAAACGGCGGCAAGGGTCCACAACCTTCCCCGTTCTCGATCGCTCCACCGCATCGGAGGCGGCCCATCCGGACGTGCGACGGGCCGCATGGTTTGAACAACCGCAGAGGGCGAGAGCGAGGGAAATTGCTCTGACGTCGTCGCCCACGCCAGTTGGGGCGAAAGGATCATCGCTAAAAGGAGGGTAATGCGCAGCATGGCAGCGACCTTGCCCAGATATCAGCGCGCGCGCAAGCCTGACAGGCGACGCTGCTAGGGACCCGGTGACCATAATAGTAAAACTTGAAGATATTGATCGTGGAAATGCCGAAAGAAAGGCCCCAAACGGCTCTAAAACTGCCATTCTTGGGCCGGAATGCGCGGGCACTGTCGCGTAATGGAAAACCCGTATCTTGATAATGCCCTGCGCTATTTGCGCCAGACCCTCGCTGGATTGCGCTGCGCGTTCAGCCTGAAGTTGCCTGCGCCAAACGCCCTGCATCCCGAGGCGGACACCCGGAAGCTCAGCATCGCGATCTGCGAAAGAACGCCGCAAGAACAGGCGATGGAGTATCACTTTGCCCAAGGCCAGTTTCTGGCGCGTCAGGAACGGTGGGACGACCTTGCGCTGATGTTGCGTAGCCTTGATCACCAGCGCGCCACCACACCCGGCGGCACACCCGTGGCAGAGGTGCTGGCCCAGGCTGCGCGCGCCGATGCCGTGGACTGCGCCCGCGCGGCGGTGCAACAAGGCGATGTGCAGGGCGCCTTGGCGCCGCTGGCCGCGCTGGAGGAGGTGCTGGCCGACCACCCCGGCGATCACACTGTCGGGCTGGTGGTTGCTATGGCCCATATCGACGTCGGATGGGTCTGGCGCGGCAAAGCCCTGTCAGAGGAAATGCCGCCAGAGCGGCGTGCCGCCTTTTACGCCCATTTCCGAAGCGCGTCGCAGATCATTGATCAGTTTGATCCCTTCGCACAGCAGTCCCCGGCAGTGGCCGCTGCGCGCTGCGCGCTGCTGCCCGCAGAGCCGCGCCCCTCTTCTAGGGTAGCGGATGATTACGAGGATCTGATCGACCTCGACCCGCAGTGCGCGCGCCACATGCGCGATCTGGGCCGCCACCTGCTGCCGCGCTGGTACGGCAGTTATGCCCGGCTGGATCTTGAGGCGCGGCGCACCACAGCCCGCACCCATGACATCTGGGGCGGCGGCGCCTACGTCTGGGTGTATCTTGACACCCTTGCCAGCGATCCCGGTACGCTCGAGCATCTGGACGGCGCGCTGTTCGCAGAAGGTCTGCATGACATTCTGGAGCGTCGCCCGGATCAGCACACCGTCAACCTTCTGGCCGCGTCGCTCGCGTTTATCCAAAGCCGCAGATCGCCCCTCGGCGGTACTTTGGCCCGAGTTGCCGCCTGTTTCGACTGTGTTGTGCGCGACCACCTGCGCGAAGTTCACCCTATGGTCTGGGCAAACGTCCCGCCCCTCGACACGCTGCAGCCATTCGCAAGTTCACCAGAGCCACTGGCACGGGGCAAGGCGCGCGCGATGGCGGTCCTGAGCGGCCTGTTCGCAGAGGATATCCGCAAGAACCGCGACATCCGGTTCGACCCGGACGGGCTGCACATCACCGGCTGAGCCGTCATAGCACAGGCCAATCCGAACGGTCCCCCCCTTGCCCCGGAGCGACACCTGCCCTAAGACCGGAGCGTTCATACGAATGAGGACGCAAGGCATGTTGGATCTGAGCTACGACTCCCCCAAACCCAAGGTCATCGCCGGGGCCAAACACGACTGGGAACTGGTGATCGGGATGGAGGTCCATGCCCAGATCGCAACCCAAGCCAAGCTGTTCTCGGGCGCGTCGACAAAATTCGGCGCCGAGCCAAATTCCAACGTCGCCTTTGTGGACGCGGCCATGCCCGGCATGCTGCCCGTTATCAACGAATTCTGCGTCGAACAGGCCGTGCGGACGGGCCTTGGCCTCAAGGCAAAGATCAACCTTTTCAGCGCCTTCGACCGCAAGAACTATTTTTACCCGGACCTTCCGCAGGGCTATCAGATCTCCCAGCTTTACCACCCCATCGTGGGTGAAGGCGAAGTGCTGGTTGACATGGAACCCGGCATCGCGCGTCTGGTGCGGATCGAGCGGATCCATATCGAACAGGATGCGGGCAAATCGATCCATGACATGGATCCCAACATGTCTTTTGTCGATCTCAACCGCACCGGTGTGGCGCTGATGGAGATTGTCAGCCGGCCCGATATCCGCGGTCCCGAAGAAGCCGCCGCCTATGTGGTCAAGCTGCGCCAGATCCTGCGGTATCTTGGCACCTGCGATGGCAACATGCAGAACGGCAACCTGCGCGCGGATGTGAACGTGTCGGTCTGCCGTCCCGGCCAGTATGAGAAGTATCAGGAAACGCAGGACTTTTCGCACCTCGGCACGCGCTGCGAGATCAAGAACATGAACTCCATGCGGTTCATCCAGGCCGCGATTGATTACGAGGCCAAGCGCCAGATCGCAATCCTTGAAGCCGGCGGCTCGATTGATCAGGAAACCCGGCTGTATGATGCCGACAAGGGCGAAACCCGGTCGATGCGGTCCAAGGAAGAAGCGCATGATTACCGCTACTTCCCCGATCCGGACCTGTTGCCGCTGGAGATCGAGCAGGCCTGGGTTGATGCGATCGAAGCTTCGCTGCCCGAGCTGCCGGATGCCAAGAAGGCGCGGTTCGTCAAGGATTTCGGCCTGTCGGAATATGACGCCTCTGTGCTGACGGCGGACACGGCAAATGCCGTTTATTTTGAAGAGGTTGTCGGCCTTTGCGGCGATGGGAAACTGTCAGCGAACTGGGTGATCAACGAGCTGTTCGGCCGTCTGAAAAAGGACGACCGCGACATCACCGACTCACCCGTCTCGCCCAAGCAGCTGGCCGGGCTGATCACGCTGATCAAATCGGGCGACATCAACGGCAAGATCGCCAAGGACGTGTTCGAAATCACCTTCTCCGAAGGTGGCGATCCGGCTGATATTGTTGAGCAAAAAGGCCTCAAGCAGGTCACCGACACCGGCGCCATTGAGGCGGCTGTGGACGCGGTGATCGCCGCCAATCCGGCGCAGGTGGAAAAGGCGAAACAGAACCCTAAACTTGCGGGCTGGTTCGTCGGTCAGGTGATGAAGTCCACCGGCGGCAAGGCGAACCCGGCGGCCGTGAACGAGATTGTGGCGTCCAAACTGGGCCTCTGACCCTCGCCAGACGGCGTATGGAAACCATATGGATTGCGTATGGCTGACGGCGCATTCGCGAAAATATACAAACACAGGCCGCCGGGGCAGTCCGGCGGCCTGTTGCGTTGTCATCCCCGCAGCGCAAGCAAGGCATTAGAAATACCATTGGTGCGTAGAGCGCAGGGAAATCGGTGAGCAGACAGCCATTTGCGCGGCAGAGGCTGGCGTTCTTAATCAAGGAAACGGTGACTGCTGAGCGGGCGGATGGTCTTGACCCGGCGCATGTCGATACCCGATGGGGTCAGCCGCAACTGCCCCGTGGGGCGGCCCGTGTACGGTCTGGGGGCGGCTTTGCAAGGTAAGGGTGAGGGCGGCGCGAAAAGATGCGCCGCCCCCGAGGATCGCAGGGAGGCCCCAAAGGAAGGAGGCCCCTTCATTTGCGGATCAGTTCGAGGTGGTTGTGCCGCTTGTGCTCGTCGCACTGGTGCTCGATGTCGAGGTTGTCGCCATTGTCGTGAGCAGCACATCGAACAGTGACGGGCCATTTCCGAGGCCACCAAGGCCGCTAATATCTGGCTGCGGCGCCTCGGTCGTCTGCGCCATCGCGGGAAGCGAGAGCGCAGCAGTCGATACGGCCAGAAGGGCCGGAAGCATTAAGTGTTTCATGGTCTTAGCCTTTCGAATTGAAAAGGAAACCTTCACACTCTTGACGCGATGACGCGGGCTTGCCGCGTCTCGCTTTCCTCCCTCAGGTGACTTTACCTGCCCTGCCCCGTACAGATACGTTAAGGCAGCTCAGCGCAACTCAACCATAAATTGTTGTGTGCGTAACTTGGCTGGAATTGCCCATATCTTGCGATCCTCGGACTTATTGCACGTCAAGGATGCAATATTACAACACACCTATACCAAAGGATGTGCTCAGGCCCCCAGATCCATTGAAAGTGCGTGGATGCGTCCCATGAGATCCGCCCCGAGCGCGCTGTGCACGGCGCGGTGATTTTGCAGACGCGACTGGCCTTGAAAAGCGGAGCTGCGGATCACCACATGAAAGTGGCTTTCGCCGCCCTCCTGAAAGCCGGAATGGCCGCGGTGGCTTTCGCTGTCGTCGCGCACCAAAAGTTCGCTTGGGGCGAAGGCGTCGCGCAGTCGGGATTCGATTTCCTGTGTCTTTGTCATTTTTTACCGTTCAACCTCTGTCATCTGTCGGTGGATAGTCTAGGGTTTGGCGTCCGAGTCGAAAAGGTGTTCCCATGAGCAAATCAGATCCGTTCGGTTTCGACATGTCCGTGTCGAATTCGAAGAAGAAAAACCCACGCGGACGCCGCAGCCTGTCGGGTGCAAGCGATACTTCTGTCCGGTTGTGCGAACATGAGGGCTGTAATGAGCCGGGCAAGTTCCGTGCGCCCAAAGCCCCCGACGTGCTGGACGACTATTTCTGGTTCTGCAAGGACCATGTGCGCGACTACAACCTCAAGTGGAATTTTTTCCAGGGCAAGACTGAGGCGGAGATGAACGCGCAGGCCACATCCGACAAGGTGTGGGAGCGCAAGACCAAAGATTACCGTGATCCTGAGACGCGGGCCTGGTCCCGTCTGGGCATTGAGGATCCGCATCAGGTGCTGGGGGATAACGCGACGCGCAATCCGGGCAAGTCGATCACCGGCACCCGCCGCCTGCCCCCGACCGAGCGTCGGGCGATCGAGATTCTGGAAGCCAAGGACCACTGGACCAAGGCCGAAGTGCGCAAGGCCTACAAGTCGCTGATCAAGGTGCTGCACCCGGATATCAACGGCGGCGACCGGTCCCAAGAGGAGCAACTGCAGGAAGTTGTCTGGGCCTGGGATCAGATCAAGGAAAGCCGCAACTTCAAATGATGTGCACGGTTGGGCGGGGTAGCCCCTGCCCGGCCATTTCATTTGGCCCCGAGCGCGGGGTCTGCTTGCCATAGCACTGAGGCCTGCAAGGACGCGTCAGACAGATGAGAGACAGCCTGAGAGCCAAGGCGATTGCCGTGTGTGATGCGAAGATTGCGGCAAAGGGAGAAGGGGTCGGCCTGTCATTCTACGCGTTCTTTGCGAACCGGAATGATGATCCGGAGCGTCTTATGGAAGCTGCGGACTGGTGGATCCGGCGCCACAGACTCGATCATTTCGAGAAGGCTGTGAAGATCCGGGAGATGATGAAGGAAGGTCTGTGAGTTCGGGAGGACAGGTCCCGGACATTGGATCGCTGAGCGAATCACAGCCTGATGACTTCACCCGTTGTGTCGAGGAAACTGGCACCTCAGGCAAGCGCGCCGAAACCAGAAGCCGGAGTAAAACGGCGCACCCCGTGATATTGCGGAGCACGCCGCGCACTCTTTAAAGTTGTACTCGTCAAAAACTCAACTCGTTACAACACTACCCCCCGGCACATCCGCTCAAATCGGACGCACAAGGACCGTGGCCGATGACCATCCCACACCTGAACATCAGGCCGGTCTGAACACCAAGCACACTCCGTTGATGCAATGGCGCTTGCCTGTAGGTTTCGGTCCGTCATCAAAGACGTGCCCCAGGTGCGATCCGCATCGAATACAGTGTTCTTCTGTACGCACACCAAACAACGAGATGTCCGATTTGTTCCCCACAGCGCCGTCAACCGCCGCATAGAAGCTGGGCCATCCGGTGCCGCTGTCGAATTTCGTCTCTGACTTGTAGAGCGCCAGATCGCATCCCCTGCAGTGGAATGTCCCTGTGCCCTTTTCTTCATTCAGAGGTGATGTAAAGGCGCGTTCAGTGCCCTCTTTTCGCATCACCTTGTATTCGGAACTTGAGAGCATCGCGCGCCATTCGGCGTCGGTGCGTGTCACTTCAAAAGACTGCTCTGCCAAAGCAGTCTGTCGGCTGAACCCAAGGGCGATAGTCGCCGCAGACAGGAAATGGCGTCTTTTCAATCGATCCTCCCGAACCGAGTCTTTACAGTTTTTTACAATCGCACCCCGACCTCCACATTTCAAGAGCGGGGTGCAAATTACGGCAAAAATGTGTCAGATAGACGCAAGTTCGCTACAGCTCACGCTTACATCGCGGGCAAAAGTACCCGATCAATGACATGGATGACGCCATTGCTTTGTTTCACGTCAGCAATTGTGACATTTGCAAGGCGGCCCTGTTCATCTGTCAGGGTGATCGTGTCGCCCGTCATCTTGGCCTTGAGAACGCAACCGCCGACGGTGGGAACGTCATGTTCCCCGCCATCATCCGCGATCATGCCGGCAATGGCGCCGGACATCACATCAGCGGCAACCACATGGCAGGTCAGGATCTTGGTCAGCTGGGCCTTGTTCTCATCCATCATCAGCGCCCTGAGCGAATCGTCAGAGATCATGTCGAACGCTTCGTTGGTGGGGGCGAAGACGGTGAAGGGGCCCGGACCCATCAGCGTTTCGACCAGGCCGGCCTGCTTCACGGCAGCGACCAGTGTGGTGTGATCGGCCGAATTCACGGCGTTTTCGACGATGTTCTTGTCGGCGAACATTTCGGCGCCGCCGACCATCGGGTTGGCATTCATCGAATGCGCGGCGGCAAAGGCGCCTGTCGCAAGAGTGCTGGCCAGCAGGGCGGCAAGGGTGATCCTAAGTGTTGTCATGGTGTCCTCCGATTTCCCCGGCGGTGATCGCTGGGTCATTAGCAACCACGGGACGCATCGGCGCATAGTTTCAGACGCGAACAAAAAACTTTACATATATTGCTGCGAGAGTGCCGCGTCGCAGGGCGCCGGGTGCCGCCATACGCAGAACTTCGCCGCTTCCTCTTGCCCCTTGCCGCGTTATGTTGCACGACGGTCTGAACAGGAAATGCGCGATGCTAAAGGACGGTTCCACCATGGCTGACGGTACGATGATCGACATCAATGCAAGACCAACCGAAGAGATCGACGTGCGTGAGGTTTTCGGAATTGATACCGATATGGTCATGCACGGCTTCCCCGAGCGGACCGAACGCGTGCCCGATGTCGACAGCACCTACAAGTTTGATCCCGATACAACGCTGGCGATCCTTGCAGGGTTTCGCAACAACCGCCGCGTGATGATCCAAGGCTATCACGGCACGGGCAAATCGACCCATATCGAACAGGTGGCCGCACGGCTGAACTGGCCTGCGGTGCGGGTGAACCTTGATTCGCACATCTCCCGGATCGACCTGATCGGCAAGGATGCGATCAAGCTGATCGACGGCAAGCAGACCACGCAGTTTCAGGAGGGCATCCTGCCATGGGCGCTGCGCAACCCCTGCGCCATCGTGTTCGACGAATATGATGCGGGCCGCGCCGATGTTATGTTCGTCATCCAGCGGGTGCTGGAAACCGACGGCAAACTGACGCTGCTGGATCAGAACCAGGTGCTGACGCCGCACAAGTATTTCCGCATCTTCGCCACGGCCAACACCGTGGGTCTGGGCGATACGACCGGTCTCTATCACGGCACGCAGCAGATCAACCAAGGCCAGATGGACCGCTGGTCGCTGGTTGCGACGCTGAACTATCTGTCGATCGACGCAGAAACCGCGATCGTTCTGTCCAAGAACCCGCATTACAATACCGAAAAGGGCCGCAAGACCCTGCGCCAGATGGTGACGGTGGCGGATCTGACGCGCACGGCGTTTATGAACGGGGATCTGTCCACGGTGATGTCGCCCCGGACTGTCATCGCCTGGGCGCAGAATGCCGAGATTTTCCATAACCTTGGCTATGCGTTCCGCGTGTCGTTCCTGAACAAATGCGACGAGCTGGAGCGCCAGACGGTGGCGGAATTCTATCAGCGCTGCTTTGACGAAGAGCTGCCGGAAAGCGCCGCCTCGATCAGCATCGGGTGATCCGGGCCGCCGCTTTGCTGCTGCTGGGCGCAGGCCCGGCGGCGGCGCAGGAAGCTGAGGTCACCTGCGCCGCGCTTTGGTCGGGATATGCGGAATTCGCGCGTGTGTCGGCCTATCTGGATATCGGCGAGTCCCGTGATCAGGCTTCAGAGTTTCGCGCGCAGGCGATCCGGCAGGGGCTGTCGCCCGCAATTGTGGATCATCAGATTGCCGCACAACGCGACGGGATGTTCCTGCTGGTGCGCGCCACAATCGAAGACGGCGACAAGATGAGCCGGGATTTGTTAGAGCGCCAGATGCAGCTGTGCGAAGGTCTGCCCGGTTCGGCGGACTGATCCCCCCTTCCCTACAGTTTTAAAAAGAACCGCGCGGTGGCTTAAGCCTTCGGTGGGTGTTGGGCGCGCAATCTGCCCGGCATGGTCAGGATTTTCACATATCTTGGTGCGCTTTGTGCCGCCGCGCTTTGGATGGGTCTGCTTGTCAGCCCAGCCCGCAGCCTGCCGCAAACCCAAGGCAACGAGTTGCTGCGCACTTTTGCCACCTGCGCCGGGCGCCTGTCGGCAACCATGGAATATCAGTGGATGTTCGACGGACCGGAATCGGAACGCACGGACCGGTCGGTCAACGGCTTTGATGTGCTGATCGAGGCGGTGATGGGGCCAGAGATCACCGGACGCCAGCTGATGGGCTGGCGGATCGATGCGAAGATTGCGCAGGCACGGCTGCTGAACCTTGCCGCCTTTGGTCAGGATCCGCGCCTGCGCGTACATGCGGCCCAGATGGCAGAGCAGTATCTGAACCAGTGCAAAACGCTGCTGTTGCAGTGATCGCGCCGCCGGGTCGCGTGAAAAGATCAGCCCCTGTCACGGATGGCGTGAACAGATCAGCCCTTGTCAAAGGGCGTCTGATGTCCAATTAGTCAGGGTATGGCTCAGCATTCCGACAACCCCGCAGATCCCTTCAAGAAAGCCCTCGCCGAGGCGACCAAAGTCATGGCGCATGACCGTGAACTGACGGTCAGCTATTCGGTCGATCCCTCTGGCGTCTCTGGCGATTCGATGCGCCTGCCGCAGATTTCGCGCCGGTTGACCCGGGACGAAGTTCTGCTGGCGCGTGGCACGGCGGATGCGCTGGCGCTCTATCGTCGCTATCACGATGACAGCACGCACAGCCGGTACGCCCCCCCGGGCGACATGGCGCGTGAATTGTATGAATCGATGGAAACCGCCCGCTGCGAGGCGATGGGCGCGCGCGACATGCCGGGCACCGCCGGGAATATCGACAGCAAGATCGCGCATGATTCGGCGCGGCGCGGCTATGATCAGGTCAAACAGGCGTCGGATGTGCCGCTGTCGGTGGCGGCGGGCTATCTGATCCGGCATCTGGCGACCGGGCGCACCCTGCCCACTGGCGCGCAGAACGTCATGGATCTGTGGCGCGGGTTTATCGAGGACCAGGCCGGCGGATCGCTGGAGGGGCTGCAGGACAAGCTGGCCAACCAGAGCGACTTTGCCAAGTTCGCGCGCAAGATCATTTCCGACCTCGGCTACGGCGACCAGCTGGGTGATGACCCGGACGATATGGACGACCAGAGCGACGATCAGGCCGAGGATGGCGGCGAAGACGAGCAGGATCCCGACAGCACCGGTGACGATGAAGAGGGCGAAGAGGATTCAGACGCCTCGCCCGAATCGTCGCAGGACGAGACTCAGGACAGCTCGCAGGCGCAGGTCAGCATGGACGAGATGGCTGATCAGGAGATGGGCGACGAGGCCGAGATGCCCGAGGGTGAGGCCCCGATGGAGCCGCCTGCCCCGCAACCGTTTTCCGATGCCGATCCGAATTACACCGTCTACGACAGCACCCATGACGAAGAGATCAAGGCCGAGGATCTGGCCGAGCCGGTCGAGCTGGAGCGCCTGCGCGCCTATCTCGACCAGCAGCTGGACCCGCTGAAGGGTGCTGTGTCGCGCCTCGCGAACAAGCTGCAACGCCGTCTTCAGGCGCAGCAAAACCGGTCCTGGGAGTTTGATCTGGAAGAGGGCATTCTGGACGCCGGGCGGCTGGCGCGTGTGGTGGTGAGCCCGACGACGCCGCTGTCCTTCAAGATCGAGAAAGACACCGAGTTCCGCGACACGGTGGTGACGCTGCTGCTGGACAACTCTGGCTCTATGCGGGGCAGACCGATTTCCATCGCCGCGATCTGTGCCGATGTTCTGGCGCGCACCCTGGAGCGGTGCAACGTCAAGGTCGAGATCCTCGGCTTTACCACCAAGGCGTGGAAAGGCGGCATGGCGCGCGAAAAGTGGCTGGGGGCGGGGCGCGAACAGCAGCCCGGGCGGCTGAACGATCTGCGCCACATCATCTACAAGAGCGCCGATGCGCCCTGGCGGCGGACGCGGGCCAATCTGGGTTTGATGATGAAAGAGGGTCTGCTGAAGGAAAACATCGACGGTGAGGCGCTGGAGTGGGCGCACCGCCGCATGGTGAACCGCCCCGAGGCGCGCAAGATCCTGATGGTGATTTCCGACGGCGCGCCGGTGGATGATTCGACGCTGAGCGTGAACCCGGCGAATTTCCTTGAGAAACACCTGCGCGATGTGATCGCCATGGTCGAGCGGCGCCGTCAAGTGGAACTGCTGGCCATCGGCATCGGCCATGACGTCACGCGCTATTACAACCGCGCGGTGACGATCACCGATGTGGAGCAACTGGCAGGTGCGATGACCGAGCAGTTGGCGTCGCTGTTTGATTCTGATCCGCGGGCGCGGGCCCGGGTCATGGGCATCAAGAACGTCAGACGCGCGTCCTGATCTGGTTTCGGACCGGCTCTGCCGGTCCGACCGGCGCGGCCCTGCGGGCCGCGCATTTTGGGGCGCTGCCCCTGCCCGCCTTTGGCGGGCTCCCCGGGATATTTTTGGACAGGTGAAACCGGGGCACGGTCCCGGGATCGCGCCGGTCTGGATATTTGGCACCGTCGGCGAGACCTTTTTGAAAGGATACATTGGGCCTGTGCGTAGAGCTGACAGGTTGCACTGGTGCAGGATGCGCAAAGGCGTACTCTGCGGCGCAGAAACGGGGGAAAGCATGTTCCAGAAATTTCAAGAAACCGCCGCACCCGAGCAGGGACCCGGTCGGCTGGCGGCGCTGCGCGACGTTCTGGCGGCGGAAGCGCTGCACGGGTTCATCGTGCCGCGATCGGATGCACATCAGGGGGAATACGTTGCACCGCGCGATGATCGTCTGGCCTGGCTGACCGGGTTTACCGGATCGGCAGGCTATTGTGTGGCCCTGCGCGACAGCGCCGGGGTGTTTGTCGACAGCCGGTATCGCGTGCAAGTGAAGGCGCAGGTGGCGGATGTCTACACGCCGGTGGACTGGCCCGAGGTCGGGCTGGCGGAATGGATCGGTGAGGCGCTGCCCGAGGGCGGGCGCGTCGGCTTTGACCCTTGGCTGCAGGCCGTCGAGCCGCTGCGCGCGCTGCAGGGCAAGCTCGAGTCCGTGACGCTGGAGCGCTGCGACAATCTGGTGGACCGGATCTGGGAGGATCAGCCCGCGCCCCCCATGGGACGGGTGTTTGTACAGTCGCTGGAGCTGGCCGGGGAGGCGCATGGCGACAAAATTGCGCGGCTGGCGGGCACATTGGGGAGGGCGAAGACGGCGGTGATCACGCTGCCGGACTCCATTGCCTGGCTGCTGAACATCCGCGGGTCCGATATTGCGCGCAACCCGGTGGCGCATGGTTTTGCGCTGCTGCACAGCGACGGCACGCTGACGCTGTTCATGGAGCATGAGAAGTTGAGCGATCTGGGGGATCACCTTGGCCCGCAGGTGTCGGTGGCCCCGCCAGAGAGTTTTCTTGCGGCGATTGCGACCCTGGGCGGGCCTGTGGCGATTGATCCGGCCACCTGTCCGGTGATCGTGGCCGATACGCTGGCCGAGGCCGGTGTGGAGATGATCGAGGCGCAGGATCCCTGCGTGCTGCCCAAGGCCTGCAAGAACGAGGTCGAGATTGCCGGGAGCCGCGCCGCGCATCTGCGCGACGGGGCGGCAATGGTGCGGTTTCTGGCCTGGCTTGATGCCCAGCCCCCCGGCAGCCTGAGCGAGATCGACGTGGTGACGGCGCTGGAGGGCGAGCGGCGGGCGACCAATGCCCTGCGCGACATCAGTTTCGAGACGATCAGCGGCACCGGGGCCCATGGGGCCATCGTGCATTACCGCGTGACGGAAAAGACCAATGCGCGCGTTGAGGACGGGCATCTGCTGCTGGTGGATTCCGGCGGGCAATATGTGGACGGCACCACCGACATCACCCGCACCGTGGCCGTTGGGCGCGTGGGCGAGGAGGAGGCCCACGCCTTTACCCGGGTGCTGCGCGGCATGATCGGCATCAGCCGGGCGCGCTGGCCCAAGGGGCTCGCGGGGCGCGATCTGGACGCGCTTGCGCGGGTGCCGCTGTGGGAGGCGGGTCTTGATTACGGCCATGGCACCGGGCACGGCGTGGGCAGCTATCTATGTGTGCATGAGGGGCCGCAACGGCTGGCCCGCACAGGCACGGTGCCGCTGATGGAGGGCATGATCCTGTCCAACGAGCCGGGCTTTTACCGGGAGGGCGCTTATGGTATCCGTATCGAGAACCTTATTGTGGTGAGCGGTGCCCCGCTATTGGCCGGGGCGACAGTGCCGGAAATGCTGTCGTTTGAGACACTGACCTATGTACCCATCGACCGGCGGCTGATCGTGACAGAGATGCTGACCCGGGCCGAGACGGATTGGCTGAACGCCTATCATGCGACATGCCGCGCGCGGCTGGAGCCCTTGGTTGAGGGCGCTACAAAAGACTGGCTGATCGCGGCAACAGAACCGCTGTGACGGTCTTCATCTGACATGTGCCCGTTACACGGGCGCCCGACAAAGACAAAGCTCTGGGGAGACATAACATGACGAAACACATCACCATCCGACCTGCCGAGGGCACATGGGTTGTCCGCGCTGGCGGGGCGGTTCTGGGCGAAAGCCATGACGCGCTTGAGCTGAGCGAAGGCGAGATGCCTTTTGTGATCTATTTCCCGAAAGCCGACATCGCCATGGCGATGCTGGACGCGACGGATCACAAGACGAGTTGTCCGCACAAGGGCGAAGCGTCCTACTTCTCGATCATGTCCAAGAGCCGTACCTATATCAACGCGGCCTGGTCTTATGAAGACCCCAAACCCGAGGCGGCCGCAATCAAGGGCTACATCGCCTTTTACGTCCAGGACGGCGTGATGGTCGAACAGGTCTGACACGACGATACGGGGCGGCCTACGGGCGGCCCCGGCAGCGATCAGAGACATGCCTCCCGCGCTCCCCCTTCAGCTGTGCTCTTCCGCGGCCGTGGCGGCCAGCGCGCGGTTATAGGCCTTGAGCGCATCGAGATGATAAAGCGCGCCCTGGATCACCGGCAGCTTGTCCGTGCCCTGCAGGATGACCACCGGCAGAAAAGTCTTTCCGGTCCGCTCGAACAGCGGCAGCACCGTGTCCAGAGTCGAGGAGGCGGTGACGAACAGTGCCTGCTGGATCATCCCGGCGCAGGCCTCTGAATCCTCGGGCGGCAGATCCTCGCTCTTGCGCATCACGCCACTGACACGGAACATTCGCAACAGATAGGATTGCGGCCCGGCGGCCAGATGCACCTTGCGCCGTTCCAGCTGGGTGAGGAAAAACGACCGATTCACCAGACGCGAGGCGAGGCTGGTCGAGAGCGAGACCGACACCATCACGGCAAGGCCGGTCTGCCAGTCCCCGGTCAGCTCGAACACGATCAGCGTGGTCGAAATGGGCGCGCCCAGCACCGCCGCCGCCACCGCCCCCATGCCCGCCAGCGCATAAAGCGTCGAGGCACCGGAATTGTCCGGAAACAGCCCGGTCGCGATCAGCCCAAAGGCCGTGCCGGTCAGCGCTCCGATCATCAGCGAGGGTGAGAATATCCCGCCCCCCATGCGCCCGGCAAAGGTGATCGCCACCGCAACGACCTTGAGCGCGGCAAAGACGATCGCCTCGTTCAGGATCAGATCGCCGGTCAGCGCACGGCTTGTCGTCTCGTATCCGACGCCGATGATATGGGGAAACCAGATCGCCAGTGCCCCCAGCAGCAGTCCCGCCGTCGCCGGGCGCAGCAGATTGGGCAGGCCCAGACGGCGCTGCAGGCGGTTGCCCAGATCATCGGCCCAGAAGATGCTGCGCATGGTCAGCACCGCCATCAGCCCGCAGACCAGCCCCAGCAACAGAAAGGCCGGCAGTTCCAGATAAAATTCGACCGTGGTGGTGCCGGGAAGGCGAAATTCGGTCACATCGCCAAAGGCAAGCCGGTTGATCACCGTCCCGGCAGCCGAGGCGATGACAATGGGTGCAAAGGCGTGCAGCGCGAAGTGGCGCAACACCACCTCTAGCGCAAAAAGTGCCCCGGCGATGGGTGCGTTGAACGAGGCCGAGACAGCTGCCGCCACGGCGCAGCCCAGCAGGTCGCGCCCGGTGATGCCATCGGCGCGGATGAGATTGCTGACCCAGCTCGACATCATCGCGGCCATGTGGACCACTGGCCCCTCGCGCCCCGAGGAGCCGCCGGTCGACAGCGTGATCCAGGAGGCGAGCACCGAGGCGATTCCCGCCTTGCGTTCGACCCGCCCGTTATAAAGCGCCGCCCCCTCGATCACGTCCGCGACCGAGCGGACCCGCCCGTCGGGTGTAAAGTAGTGCACGATTCCCCCCACGACGAGGCCGCCCATGACCGGGATCAGCATCACCGAATACCACGGCAGGGTCTGGGCAAAGCTGGCAAGAAGGTTCACATCCTGCGTGCCGTAAAGCGTGGTCTGCAACCATTCGATGGCCTTGCGGAACAGCACTGCCGCGGTTCCGGCCGCAATACCGATGGCCAGCGCAATGAACCAGAACTGGATCTGCCCCGGTCCCTGACGACGCAGCAATTGCCAGCCGCGCCCGCAACTGGCCAGAGTTGCGCGCCACTGTCGTTTCACCAGCAGATCCGCCGCCATGCCACCTCCGTCATCAGGGTTTCGCGCGCTGAACGCCCGGGCTAGGATCGCGCCTGATCTGACCGGAGACTTATGTATGCACTTGCCCCAGGCCCTGAACGCCCTCGGCTCTCTCCTAGGCCAACGGCTTAGCACGTCCAAGCACGATCTGGACCTGCACGGTCGATCTGAGTCGTATTTTGCGCTGACTCCGCCCGACGCTGTCGCCTATCCGCAAACCACCGCAGAAGTGCAGCAGATCGTGCGTATCTGCGCCGAGCACGGGGTGCCGGTCACCGGCTGGGGCGCGGGCACCTCGCTTGAGGGTCATGCGCTGGCGGTGCAGGGCGGGCTGGTGGTGGATTTCAGCCAAATGGACAAGGTGCTGGAAATCCGCGCCGCCGACATGGATGTGACCGTGCAGCCCGGTGTGACCCGCGAGGCCCTGAACCAAGAGCTGCGCGCGACAGGATTGTTCTTTTCCGTCGATCCCGGCGCGAATGCTTCGCTTGGCGGCATGGCGGCCACCGGGGCGTCCGGCACGACATCGGTGCGCTACGGCACGATGCGCGAAAACGTGCTGGCGTTGCAGGTGGTGCTGGCCGACGGGCGGGTGATCCGCACCGGCAATCAGGCGCGTAAATCCGCCTCGGGCTATGACCTGACCGGGCTGATGGTCGGCTCCGAAGGCACCTTGGGCCTGCTCACCGAACTCACCCTGCGCCTGCATGGCGTGCCCGAGGCGGTGTCAGCGGGGGTCTGCGCCTTTGGCCGGATCGAGGATGCGGTGGATGCGGTTCTGGACACAATCCAGATGGGCATTCCGGTCGCACGCATCGAATTTGTCGATGCGGCAACAGCTGCGGCCTTCAACGCCTATGCCGGAACCAGCCTGCCGGAATGTCCGCATCTTATGGTCGAATTTCACGGCAGCCCCGAAGGCGTGGCACAGGATTCGGCCCGCTTTGGCGAAATTGCCGAAGATCACGACGGGCTGGGATTTCAGTGGTCGACACTGGAGGAAGACCGCCGCGCGCTCTGGGCCATGCGCCACAATGCCTATTACGCCATCCTCGCCTCGCGCCCCGGCGCGCGGGCGCTGGTCACGGATATCTGCGTGCCGATCTCGCGCCTCGCTCGCGCCGTGACCGAAACTCAGGCAGATCTGGCGCAGGCCTCGATCCCCGGACCTATTCTGGGCCATGTGGGGGACGGTAACTTTCACAGCATCCTGATGTTCGACCCGGAAAACCCCGCGGAACTGGCCGAAGCCAAGGCCCTGTCGCACCGAATGGTGCAGCGCGCGCTCGATCTGGGGGGCACGGCGACAGGCGAACATGGCGTAGGCATGGGCAAGCTCGGCTATATGCAGCGCGAACACGGGGCGGGCTGGGATGTGATGACCACGCTGAAACAGGCAATGGACCCACAGGGGATCCTGAATCCGGGCAAACTGATTCGCCCACGCTGATTTCTGACCTCAGCACGGATTGATACGGCACGAGCGAGGGGCCAGCCCCTCGCGCTCCCCGGGATATTTAGGGGCAGATGAAGACAGAAGTAGTCCGTTCTTCTTATGTCTTCACCTGTATTAAAATATCCCGGGGGAGTCGCCGTTCAGGCGACGGGGGCAGCGCCCCCGCCCTACCCCGCCAAAAGGGCGCGCGCAGCGGCGCGGGCTTCGGCAGTGACCGTGTCGCCGGCCAGCATGCGGGCGATTTCGCCTTCGCGCGCGCCCTTGTCCAGCGGCACCACGGTCGAGGTGGTCACATCGCCGTCAACGCGTTTTTCCACCCGCCAGTGATGCGCGCCGAGCGCTGCAACCTGTGGCGAATGGGTGACGACCAGCACCTGACCGCCATCCGCCAAGGCCGAGAGGCGACGGCCAACGGCATCAGCGGTGGCGCCACCGACGCCACGGTCAATCTCGTCAAAGATCATCGTCACACCTCGGTTGCGTTCCTTGGAGAGGCAAACCTTGAGCGCGAGCAGAAAGCGGCTAAGTTCGCCGCCCGAGGCGATCTTGCCCAGCGGGCCGGCCGGGGCACCGGGGTTTGTGGCCACGGTAAATGCCACGGTGTCACGCCCCTCGGGGCCTTCCGGGCCATCGCTGAGGGCGGTGCGGAACACCGCACGCTCCATCTTCAGCGGGGCAAGTTCGGCGGAGACGGCGCCGTCCAGACGGCCCGCAGAGTCGTGTCGGGCGGTCGAGAGGGCATCAGCGGCGGCGGCGTAGTCGGTATTTGCCGCCTGCAGATCCGCCTTGAGCGTGGCCAGATCCGCCGCCCCCGCATCCAGAGCCGTCAGTTTCGCCTGCAGCCCGGCGGCAAAGTCGCCAAGTTCATCCGGCGCGACCTGGTGTTTGCGCGCCAAGGCGCGGATGGCAAACAGGCGTTCTTCGGCATTTTCCAGTGCGTGCGGGTCAAAGTTCAGCCCATCAAGGCAGCTTTCCACCCCGACAGTGGCCTCACCCAGTTCGACCATGGCGCGCTCAAGTGCTGCCAGCGGTGCATCCAGAGCGCCCTCGGCCCGGTCTGCCACCCCTTCGAGCCAGCGCAGCGCGTCGCCCATGGACTGTTCGGCGCCATCATTCAGCGCGGAACGGGCGCGGCTGATATCCTCGCGGATCTTTTCGGCCCCCTGCATCTGGCGGCGCTGCGCATCAAGCTGCGCCTCTTCGCCGGGCTGGGGATCGAGGGAGGTCATTTCGGCCATGGCATGGCGCAGGAAATCCTCTTCGGCGCGCACCGCGTCCAGAGCGGCCTCGGCCGTGGTCAGGGCCTTTTCGGCGCGGGCGCGGCGGGTCCAGGCCTTGCGGGCGATCTCCAGCATACCCTCAAGCCCGGCATAGGTGTCGAGGAGGGCGCGATGTCCGCGCGGGTTCAGCAGACCGCGATCGTCATGCTGACCATGCAGCTCCACAAGGGTTTCAGACAGGGCGCGCAGCACCTCACCCGAGCAGCGGCGGTCGTTGACCCAGGCCGTCTTGCGTCCGTCCTGCGCATTGACGCGCCGCAGGATCAATTCCGAACCGACGGGCAGGCCTGCATCCTCAAGCACCAGACGGGCGGCGTGATCGGGGCCAAGCTCGAAGACCGCCGTCACCTCGCCTTGATCGGCGCCGGCGCGCACCAGTTCGGCGCGACCGCGCCAGCCCAGAACAAAGCCAAGCGAATCAAGCAGGATGGATTTGCCAGCACCGGTTTCGCCGGTCAGCACGTTCAGACCCGGCTGAAACGCAAGTTCCAGCCGGTCGATGATGAGCATGTCGCGAATCTCAAGCGCGCGCAGCATGGAACGCTCCTAAAAAGGCGAGCTTTGGGGCCCGTACACCCTTTGGGGCCAGTGCACCTTTGGGGACCAGTGAACCTATAGCCACTCGCCCTTGACCATCTGACGATAGACCTGTGCCAGCCAGCTGTCGCCCGCCGCCTCGAGTTCAAGCCCGCGCCCGGTGAGCAGCTTGTAGCTGTCATCGTACCATTGGGTCGAGCGGTAGTTGTAACCAAGGATCGCACCAGCGGTCTGTGCCTCCTGGGTCAGGCCCAGCGAGAGATAGGATTCGACCAGCCGGTGCAGCGCCTCGGGGGTGTGAGTCGTGGTCTGGAAATCCTCAACCACTGTGCGGAACCGATTGATGGCTGCGGCGTAATTCTTGCGCTTGAGATAGTAGCGCCCGATTTCCATCTCCTTGCCGGCCAAATGATCAAAGGCCAGATCGAATTTGAGAATCGACGAGCGGGCATATTCGCTGTCGGGATAGCGTTCGATGACCGTGCGCAGTGACTGCAACGCCTGAAAGGTCAGTCCCTGATCACGACCAACCTCTTCGATCTGGTCGTAATAGGACAGGGCCAGCAGATATTGCGCATAGGCGGCATCGTCTTCCAGCGGATAGAAGTCGATGTAGCGCTGTGCGGCAGAGCGGCTGTTTTCGTAATCCTTGTCGCGATGATAAGCAAAGGCCTGCATGATCAGCGCACGTTTGCCCCAGTCGGAATAGGGATAAAGGCGCTCGATCTCGCCAAAATAGAAGGCGGCCTTTGTCGCATCATTGCGATCCAGTTCGAATTCGCCCCGCTCATAGATCTGCTCTGCGGTAAAATTCTCAAGTTCGGGATCACCGCCCAGCGTGGTTGTAGCCGATTTTCCGCCACAGCCTGATAACAGGCCCACCACAAGAACTGCCCCGATCACAGAAAGTCGCGACCTGCCGCCTGTCATGCCTGCTCACCCTTGATTGCCGATTGCGAGGGTTCACGCCCCGCTGTTGCCCCGGTCCTAGCACAGAAAATTCTGGTGCAAAACGCCTTTGCACCGTTTTCCGTTCTGGTGATGACTGAAACTGTACTGACCGGTTCAGGCCACTGCCGGAATCTCGGCCCGCTCCACGCCTGCACCGGGCAGACGCGCTGCAGTTTCCTGAGAAACCAAGGTCATGCGATAGGCGCCGGGGGTGTTGAACAGTTCGCGCAGCAGCAGGTTGGTCAGCGTGTGACCCGCCTTGTGGCCGGTGTAATGGCCCAGAATGGGTGCCCCGGCCAGCGCAAGATCGCCAAGCGCGTCCAGCATCTTGTGGCGCACAGCCTCGTCCTTGTGGCGCAGACCACCGGGGCTGAGCACGCGGTCGCCATCGACAACAACGGCGTTGTCCATTGTGCCACCCAGGGCCAGGCCCTTTTCGCGCATCGCATCGACATCCGCCTGACGGCAGAAGGTGCGACTGTCACAGAGTTCGCGCACGAAGGTGCCGTTGCGCATGTCGAGCGATTTATTTTGTGTCCCGATGGCCCGGTCGGCAAAGTTGATGTGAAAATCCATGGTCAGACCGCCCGAACCCGGTTCCAGCCGCGCCCAGCCCTGATCGGTCTTGACCTCGACCTTTTTCAGAATCTCGATCACACGCACATCGGCGTTCAACTCGCGCACGCCGCGTGCCAGAATGCCGCGCACAAAGGGGGCGGCGGATCCGTCAAGGATCGGTACTTCGGGGCCGTCAATTTCGATCAGCGCATTGTGGATGCCGCAGCCTGCAAGCGCGGCCATCACATGTTCGATGGTCGAGACGGATACCCCGAGACGGTTGCAGATGCGGGTGCACAGCGGGGTGTGTTCGGTTGCGTCCCAGCGGGCCGGAACCATGGCATCCCCGACGGCGATATCGGTGCGTTTGAACCAGACACCGTATTCGGCCGAAGCGGGACAAATGGTCAGACGCGCGGGTTTGCCGGAATGGAGTCCCACACCCGTAAACGAAATCGCTGATCTGATGGTTGTCTGCACGGCTTTATCCTCACGTCATTGCGTCGCACGGCAAAGGTCCGTTAACGCTTGGACTTCAGATAAAGGGTCAAGCCTGTTGTCTCAAATCAAAGATTGCAACGGACTGAAACATCGCTGTGTGCGTGTCGGCGCTTAGTTGCGCAAGACCGTAAACCCCTAGGGAACCTGTTGATCTCAAACATAAAAACGCCCCCGGAATTTGGGGGCGCTTTCGTCACAACGTGTTGATTTTTCGTGATCCATAACGTTTCGGGTTAAACTTTGATCGGATATTAACTGTCTATCCGTTTGGTCGAACGCGAAATCCGATGCCCGTTGCCTGAGGTTAAACCCGAAACGCCTTAGATCAGTTTGCCTGACGACGCAGGAATGCGGGGATCTCGATCCGCTCCTGATCCGGGTCGGGTTCCTGGTCGATCATCGGGTCCGGCTGCTGGGTCTGGCGCGCCTGAACCGGCGGCTGCTGACGGCGGTGCGCCTGTGTGTCCTGGCCGTGGCCGGTCATGCGGTTGATCAGAGAGTTGATGCCAAAGCGCGGGTTGCGATCGCTTTCCGCAGGTTCCGGTGCAGCTGGCGCTGCGGCACGTCCCATGCCCTGGGGCTGATTCGGACGGACGCGGGCGGCAGCGGCCTGAAGGCGTGACATTGTTTCCTGCGACGGGGTGCCGGGGGCCGGGGCGCGCGGGGCGACAAAAGTGTCCGGCTCTGCCTCGATATCGGAGCGGGGCTGGAACTGCGCAACCTTGGGCTTGTAGGCCGGGGGCGGCAGACCGTCATCCTGAGCTGCGGACTTGTAGCGTCCCTCTTGCTCGAACGACGCCTGATGACGCTCTTGCTGAGCGGTGACGCCGTTGAACGGCGCTGTGTGCTCGTCCTCGTCCTCATACTCGAGCTCTGCGCGCTGTGCGGCGACGGGTTGTTTCGGCGCGGGCTTGGCAGCCGGCCTTGGCTGCAGGGGCGCGGGTGCCGGTGCGGCGGCAAGCGGCGCATCGACCTGCTGCTTGAGCGGCTGGGCAAGCGAGCGGCGCGCCACTGGAACTTCGGTGTTCACATCCATAGCGTCGATGCCTGTCGCAACAACGCTGACGCGCATCTTGCCTTCCATCGTGCTGTCGAGAGTCGAGCCGACGATGATGTTCGCGTCCTGATCCACTTCTTCGCGGATGCGGTTGGCGGCTTCGTCCAGTTCGAACAGCGTCAGGTCGTGACCGCCGGTGATGTTGATCAGAACACCCTTGGCGCCGCGCAGGCTGATTTCGTCGAGCAGCGGGTTGGCGATGGCCTTTTCGGCGGCCTGGATGGCGCGATCTTCGCCCTCGGCTTCGCCCGTGCCCATCATCGCCTTACCCATCTCGTCCATCACGGCGCGCACATCCGCAAAGTCGAGGTTGATGAGGCCCGGACGCACCATAAGGTCGGTCACGCCCTTGACGCCCTGATAAAGCACGTCATCGGCCAGCGAGAAGGCTTCGGTAAAAGTGGTCTTTTCATTCGCCAGACGGAAGAGGTTCTGGTTGGGAATGATGATCAGCGTATCGACGACCTTTTGCAGCGCCTCGACGCCCGCTTCGGCCTGACGCATCCGCTTGTTGCCTTCGAACTGGAAGGGCTTGGTCACAACACCGACGGTCAGTACACCCAATTCACGCGCAGCCTGCGCGATGATCGGTGCCGCGCCCGTCCCGGTGCCACCGCCCATGCCGGCGGTGATGAAACACATATGCGCACCCGCCAGATGGTCGACGATCTGCTCGATGCTTTCTTCGGCTGCGGCGGCGCCAACGCTTGCGCGGGCCCCTGCCCCCAGACCTTCGGTCACCTTGATGCCCAGCTGGACCTTGCTGATGGACTTGCTTTGCTGCAGAGCCTGAGCATCGGTGTTCGCGACCACGAAATCGACGCCGTCCAACTCTTTCTCGATCATGTTATTGACCGCGTTGCCACCGGCCCCACCAACGCCGAACACCGTGATGCGGGGTTTCAAGTCTTCCTGTCCGGGCATTGTAAGGTTAAGTGCCATTTAAGTTGTCCGCCTGTATTTACCGCCCGATTTCATCGGGCTTGCTGCCATCGGTTTTGTTAAATTCTAACAAGACAGCGCCCTCACGTCACGCAAAAACTTAGAAAATACCACAAATTGTAGCTTATTCAGGCTATTTTCTGCCAACTGCTTGGGTTTATGACTAGTGGTAGTGGTTTGAGGGCCTGACACACCTATCGACACCCCAGAGATACGCCCGGAGCGCCCGAATTCTGTCTTCTTGTCAGGGGTCGCTGCTCGACCGCCAGTCGCCTCATCGTGCTGTGCACCACGCCTCTGTCGGGCGTCTTGGGCAATATCGCTTACTTTCAGGGGAAAGTCATGCGCTTTGTGACGGCGAATTGCCCCTTCGGCGGTTCTTTGCAAGCCGTCCCGCCCCCCGCCGCGCACCGCCAGGCGCGTCTTGCCCGCCAGGGGCCAAAAACCGCCTGCGCCGGGCACGCCCCGTGGCCTTTACCAGTTGTCGCGGAACCACTTCACCGCCCGTTTCAGGGACCGTGCCGGGTACCGTTCGACCGGGATTTCGAAATCCCACCATTCGTCCTGCGGATGTGCTGCGAACAGGCACAGGCCCACCGCGCTGGCAAAACCCGGTCCCGTTGCCGCCTGCGGCAGACCATGCACGCGCATCGGGCGGCCCAGACGGACCTGCTGGCCAAGGATCTTGCTTGCCAGACCGTCAAGCCCCGGGATCTGCGACGCCCCGCCGGTCAGCACGATCTGCTGGCTGGGCAGGTACTCGAACCCGGCGGCGTCCAGACGGGCGCGGACCTCTTCGAGGATCTCCTCGACCCGGGGGCGCATGATGCCGATCAGTTCGGCCCGGCTGACGGTGCGGCGGTCGTGATGCCAGTCACCTGTGTCGCCGCCGATCTCGATCATTTCGCGATCATCCATGCCGGTGGCATGGACGCCGCCGTAAAAGGTCTTGATCCGTTCGGCCGTCGCCATCGGCACCTGAAGGCCCATAGAGATGTCGCCGGTCACGTGATCGCCGCCCATGCGCACCGCATCTGCATAGATCATGTGTTTCTTCATGAAGATCGAAACGCCGGTTGCGCCACCGCCCAGATCGATGCAGGCGGCCCCCAGTTCCTGTTCATCTTCGACCAGCGCCGAGACGCCGCTGACATAGGCCGAGGACGCAATGCCCGCCAGTTCCAGATCGCAGCGTTTCACGCAATGGGCAAGGTTCTGGATCGCCATGCCTTCGACCGTCAGCATGTGCATGTCGGTGCTCAGCGTCTGGCCCAGCTGACCGCGCGGATCGGCAAGTCCAGAGCGGTGGTCGAGCGCAAAGTTCACCGGCTGGGCGTGCAGCACCTCGCGGTCATGGCCGAAATCGGGAACGTCACAGGCGCTCAGCACGCGGGCGATATCCTGTTCGGACACGGTGGTGCCTTCAAGCTCGACCTTGCCATCGAGCCCGTAAGAGCGCGGCTCGGCCCCAGAAAAGCAGGCGATGACGTGGTCAACCCGGATCTGCGCCATCTTCTGCGCGGCCTGAACGGCGGTGCGGATGGCGCGTTCGGTTTCGCCCATGGCGTCGATTTCGCCAAAGCGCACACCACGCGACCGGGTGGTCGCCGCGCCGATCACGCGAAAACCCGACTGCCCGGCCAGCGAGCCGATGCCGTCAGTGTCCCCGCCCTTTTCCGAGCCGTCAAATCGCAGGACCAGGCAGGCAATCTTGGACGATCCGACATCCAGAATTGCAATCACGCCCCTCTGCATCGCGGCCTTGCGCATGTTGCGCATGGCGCGCTGCGATTCATACAGCTCGATCATCTGTTATCCCCAACTTTCATCGTCTTCATTTCGCGCAATTCCTGAATTGCATATTCCGTCAGCCGCAAGGTCGGCCGCTGCGACAGGCGCAGATCGACCAGTTGCAAATCCCGGCTGAGCAGGTCCACCGCCTGATCCATCGCAATGGCGCGTTCCAACGCCTGCACCGCGCCGGTTTCGGGCAGCAGGATGCGCTGATCGCGGTCCAGCACCACATCCCAGCGCCGCTGCCCGATCCGCTGCACCGCGCGCAGCCGGGGCAAGAGCGGCTGCGCCGCCGCCAGCAACGCCAGCGCCTCGCCCACATATTTGTCCGCGCCGAGTCCGGCGATCAGCGGCAGATCCGGATATTCGCCGCGATGCACAAGGCTGCCCACATGCACGCCGTTCTTGTCCAGAATTTCCAGCCCGTCTTCAGAGCGCCAGACCACCACCGGCAGCCGTTCCACCACATCGACCTGCAGAATGCCGCCCTGGGCAATGCGCAGCCGCGCGCTTTCGACCGCGTCCAGCCCATTGACCTTTTCGCGCATGGCATCCAGCGGCAGTTCAAAGGACGAGATCGGCAATGCCACGGTCAGCACCCGGCGCACCTCTTCGGCCACGCCTGCGCTCGCGCCACTGATCGCCATTTCCGTCACCATGAATTCGGGACGCTGTTCAAAAGCGGTGCGCAGTTCCGTGACCATGCCAAACACCGTGTCGCGGTTGCCCTGATCCGAGAACCAGAGGGCGGCGCCGCCAAAGACGATGGCAAGAGGCAGACCGATCCGCAGCAGACGCCGGTAGAGCGGCGTCAGCATCATGCGTTGCAGACGATAGCGCAACCGCGACGGTGCAGGGTCAGACCGGCTTATCTGTGGCAAGAGGCATCCTCGACCATCCAGGAGCACAGCTCGGGAAAGCTGATGCCCAGCACCTGCCCCTGTTCGGGCGAAAGTGAGGTCGGCGTCATGCCCGGCTGGGTGTTCGTCTCAAGCAGGATCAGCCCGTCAAGGCCCCGGCTTTCATCCCAGCGGAAATCTGTCCGGCTCAGCCCGCGACACCCCAGTGCGCGGTGCGCGCGCAGGGAATAGTCAAGGCAGGCCTCAAAGATCTGAGGCGGGATCTCTGCCGGGACCACGTGGCGCGACCCGCCGGGTTTGTATTTCGCGTCGTAATCATACCAGCCGTCGGTCAGGATATCGGTGACCGTCAGCGCGCGGTCCCCCATCACCGTGGTGGTGAGCTCGCGCCCCGGCGCAAAAGCCTCGACCATCACCATCTCTGGCATGTCATCAGACAGCTGCGGCGGGCCGTTTGCGGCCTCGTTCACCAGATAGACGCCGACCGAGGATCCTTCGTTGTTGGGTTTGACCACATAGGGCGGCGCCATCACATGGGCGCGGCGCACCTCGTCGCGCAGGGCCAGCACGCTTTGCACCACCGGCAGTCCGGCATCGCGAAACACCTGTTTGCTGCGGTCCTTGTCCATGGCGAGAGCCGAGGCCAGAACACCGGAATGGGTATAAGGTATGCGCAGCCATTCCAGCAGACCCTGGACACAGCCATCTTCGCCCCAGCGCCCATGCAGTGCGTTAAACACCACGTCGGGTGCTGCATCCGTCAGACGCTGCGCCAGATCCGGGCCGGCATCGACCTCGATCACATGATATCCATAGTCCCTCAAAGCAGCCGCGCATTCGCGCCCAGAGCTGAGCGAAACATCGCGCTCAGCCGAGGGCCCGCCCATCAGCACCACCACTTTCGGGAGTGTCCTGCTCGACATCCCAAACCGCCTCATTCTGTCCCGGGCTTGTTGCCCTTGTTCTTGGCTGCGGCCTGCCTGTGGCCGCGTCTTTTCTTGTCAGAGGTCTGTTTCGGCCTCTTTGACGCGTGTCGTTTCGCCGACACGCATAATTTCCCACTCTAGCTCTATTCCGCTCTGTAAGAAAACCTTTTTTCTGACTTCTTCTCCCAGCCCTTCCAGATCTGCCGCTGTTGCGCCGCCGGTATTGACCAGAAAATTGCTGTGCATCTCGCTCATCTGCGCCCCGCCGCGCCGTGCGCCGCGCATGCCCGCATCGTCAATCACCTTCCAGGCCTTGAGGTCGTGCACATCATCCGCCCGCCCGGTGCTGGAAAACCCCGCCGGATTGCGGAATGTGCTGCCCGCCGTGCGGTCTTTGGTCGGCTGGGTCGCATCACGCTTGGCAATCTGGGCGGTCATCCGCGCATTCAACGCGTCGGGCTCACCCAAGGGCGCCTCAAAGGTCGCGCTGATCAGCACCCAGCCCTCAGGCAGATCGCTGTCCCGGTAGCGCAGGTTCAGATCATCCGCACTCAGCGTCACCAGCGCGCCTTGCCGTGTCACCGCCTGCGCCGACACCAGCACATCCTTGACATAGGACCCGTAACAGCCGGCATTCATGCGCAAGGCCCCGCCGATCGCCCCGGGAATGGTGCGCAGAAAGGTCAGATCCACCCCCGCCTCTGCCGCGCGGCGCGCCACATGCGCATCCAGCGCGGCCACACCGGCGGTCACGCGATTGCCGTCGACCGAAATCCCGTTGAACCCCCGCCCCATACGGATCACCACAGCCCGCAAGCCCCCGTCCCGCACGATCAGGTTCGACCCGACCCCCATGGGAAAGACCTCGATCCCCGGCGCCAGCTCCCGGAGAAACGCCTGCAGATCGTCCAGGTCCGCAGGCTGAAACACCCAGTCCGCCGGCCCGCCCACGCGCAGCCAGGTGAGATCAGCAAGCGGCTTTTGCGCAGTCAGAGTGCCACGCACAGGGGGAAGGGTCTGGGTCATGAGACGGGTGCTAAACGGCGGAACGCGACTAGGCAAGTCCATGACTGTGCCAAACACCACCCACCTTGTGGAACTTCAGCCTGTTCTAAGGCCCGCTGGAATATTGCAGCAGCCGGTGAGCAAATTCCAAAAGCCTGCCGCTCAGCAGGTAATGATCAACAATATAGACTCCGCTGCCGGTCCCAACCGCCTGCGCGCCCGCCATCGTCACAGTATCGAGAACCTTGCCACAATATGAACCGATTGCCTTAAGCGCTGCGAGCATTTCATGTGCAATTTTGGCCAGCCGCGTCTTGTCCGGCGACGGGTTTGACAATCCCTCAATTGTCTCATCAAGGCTCTGCGCAACTGAACTGACAGCGTGTGCAACGGGCTGCGAAGCATCCAGCAATTCTGGCGGATTGTTGTGCGAGCGTTGAATGGCCGATGCGTTGGCTGACCTTACTGACGAAAATGCCTCCCGCAAATCGATAGCCTCGCCAACGAGCTGATACCGCTCCCAGATCGCATTGATCACCGGCAGCGCCTCTTTCGGCCCGGCGTCCCAGATGTTTGCGTCGATCAGCGCGATCTCTTCGAGCATGGTCCAGTTCGGCGGCTGGCCCTGTGGGTTCAGCGCATGATCATACCACGCCAACCAGAACCGCCAGTCATCTTCGGGCGTCGGATCTGTGCCGCCCGTGGCAAGCGCCTGCTTGATGTCATCCCACTCTTCGGCAAAGCGCGACTCTTCAGGCCAGAGCCTCTGCGCGAACACATCCTGACCTCGGCTCAAAGCCAGACAATCATGCCGCACAGCCCTCAAACCGGCGTCGGCGGAGGAGGTGGACAAGGCAACAGATTTGACGGATTGGAAGGTGGAGTTGGAGGCGGAGGAATAGACGACGACCGCATGTCCGTAGATGAGGGCGGCGTTGGATTCAGCGTCGGCGGCTTGGTCATGGGCGGCGGCTTCAGCGGCGGTGGCGGCGTGTTCTTTGACGGCAGCAGCGGCTTCGGCAGCGTGGAAAACGGCAAGAGCGGCGCCTTCGGCGGCGCGGGAGGCATCATCGACATTGTTATTGTAGGCAACGTAGATGACGGCGTCGGCGGCGGGTTTAGCCCAGAGATTAGCTGTTGGTATAAGAGCCGCAACGGATGATATCAAAAGACACCGCAAAACCGGCAAAGCGGTCAGATCACGTTTCCGCAAATCCGCGCCCAGACTCCATCGCCAATACAGCGGCAGCACCCGCGCTGCCGCCCGTACGGCCAGCGTCACAGCAAACCGCCGCGCCTCGGCCTGCTCGGCCTCGGTCTCCTGTGGCAAAGCCTCCAGCCAGGCCTTCAGGCTCTCTTCGTCCGTGATATCCGAAATCTCAACCATATCCGCAGACTGCCCCGGCCCTGCGCCCGCGTCCAGCGAAACCGCCCCCTGCGCGCAGCAGCCCCCCGCCTTCATCTGCCCAAAAATATCCCGGGGGGAGTCCGCAAGGACGGGGGGCAGCGCCCCCCTGCCACAGGGCACTCAGACGCGAGTGTCAGACAGACAACTTGCCCGGCAGCGCATTGGCCCAGGCACTGATCGACCCGGCGCCAAGGCAGACCACCATGTCGCCCGGCTGGGTCTGTTCGCGCACCAGCCGCTCCAGATCCGCCTCGTCATGCAGGGCGCGGGCGTGGCGGTGGCCGTGGCGGATCAGACCGACCACCAGATCGTCGCGGGTGGCGCCGGGAATGGGCTCCTCTCCGGCGGCATAGACATCGGAAATCGCCACCACATCCGCATCGTTGAAACAGGTGCAAAAATCCTCGAACAAGGCGGACAGGCGCGAATAGCGGTGTGGCTGGTGCACGGCGATGACGCGGCCCTCGGTTGCCTGACGCGCGGCTTTCAGCACAGCGGCAATCTCGACCGGGTGATGGCCGTAATCGTCGATGATGGTGACACCGTTCACCTCGCCCACCCGGGTAAAGCGCCGGTTGACGCCACCAAAGGCCGCAAGCGCCGTGCGGATTTCGTCCCGCGCCATGCCCAGATGGCGCGCCACGGCCACCGCCGACAGGGCGTTGCTCACGTTGTGATCCCCCGGCATCGGCAGGGTGCAGCCGTCGATCCGCAGCCCTTCGGATTGCAAGGCGATGTCGAAATGCGCCACACCCTTGGCATAGGTCAGGTTCACGGCGCGCACATCGGCCTGCGCGTTGAAACCATAGGTCATCACGCGGCGGTCGGTGACCTTGCCCACCAGCGCCTGCACCTCGGCATGGTCGGTGCAGCAGACGGCAAGGCCATAGAACGGGATGTTCGACACAAAGTCATAGAAGCCTTTGCGCAGCGCGTCGAAATCGCCCCAGTGCTCCATATGTTCGGGGTCGATATTGGTCACGATGGCGATGGTGGCGGGCAGCCGGTTGAAGGTGCCGTCGCTTTCGTCCGCCTCGACCACCATCCATTCGCCCTCGCCCATGCGGGCGTTCGAGCCATAGTTGTGGATGATGCCGCCGTTGATCACAGTCGGGTCGATCCCACCGGCCACCAGCAGTTCCGCCACCAGCGTGGTGGTGGTCGTCTTGCCATGGGTGCCCGCGACGGCAATGTTGGATTTCAGCCGCATGAGTTCGGCCAGCATCTCGGCCCGGCGCACCACCGGCAGGCCGCGCAGGCGCGCCTCGTCCAGTTCGGGATTGCCCGGCTTGATGGCGGACGAGATCACGACAACCTCGGCCCCTTGCAGGTTCTGCGCCGCCTGCCCCTCAAAGATCTCGGCGCCCAGTGTTTCCAGCCGGTCGGTGATCTTGGAACGTTTGAGGTCAGAGCCCTGCACCACATAGCCGAGGTTCAGCAGCACCTCGGCAATGCCGGACATGCCGATGCCGCCGATGCCGACGAAATGGATCGGCCCGACATCGCCGGGCAGCTTGGTTGCAGCAAGCATCATCTCGGATCCTCTGACTGTCTTGTTCATGTTCTTGGCTCCTGCTCTGCCAGTTCCTCGACCAGGGCCGCGAGGTCTGATGCCGCGTCGGGGCGGCCCACCGACAACGCAGCTTGTGTCATCTGCAAAGCGCCCGCCGGGTTATCCAGCACCGCCAGGATGGAGTCCGACAGGCTCTCAACGCTCAGCTTGCTCTCGGGGATCGAGATCGCGCCGCCGGCATCGACCAGACCCCGGGCATTGGCGGTCTGGTGATCGCCGGTGGCGGCAGCAAAGGGGATGAGGATCGAGGGGCGGCCAATCACGCTGATGTCCGCGACCGAGGACGCGCCAGAGCGCGAGATGACCAGCTGTGCCTCGCTCATCCGGGTGGGAATGTCGTGAAAGAAAGGCTGCACATCCGCATTGATGCCGTGTTCGGCGTAATACGTCGCCACCCGTTCGCCGTCTTCGTCACGCGCCTGATGCGAGATGCGCAGATGCTGCAGCACCTCCATCGGCAGGGCGGCGATGGCGGGGGGCACCACATCGGACAGAATGCGCGCACCCTGCGAACCGCCGATCACCAGGATCGACATCGGATAATTCCCCGGCGGAATATAGGGCACGCCAGCGCGTTCATGCACCGACAGGCGCACCGGATTGCCCACATGCACGACGGCCACCCCGTCGGGCAGGGCGGTCGGCCAGGTGCCGCAGGCGACGGTGTTCACACGTTTGGCAAAGATCTGGTTCACCCGCCCCAGCACGCCGTTCTGTTCATGGATCATCCGCGGCCGCCCCATCAGCAGCGCAGCACCCAGCGCCGGGATGCTGGGATAGCCGCCAAAGCCGATCACCACCGCCGGGCGGTCGCGCAGCATGTTTACCGCCATCGACAGCACACCCTGCGCCACCCGGAACGGCACAGCCAGCTTTGCCATCACACCGCCCCGCGCAAAGGTGGCTGACGCGACCTGCTCGATCTCGACCGAATGGGGAAAGCCGCCGGTGTAACGGGCGCCGCGCGCATCGGTCGACAGCTTCACCCGCCAGCCGCGCCGCAGCATGAGTTCGGCCAGCGCCTGTGCGGGGAACATATGGCCGCCGGTTCCGCCCGCTGCGATCACCAGCAGCGGTTGTTTCTGCTCAGGCATGGCCCAACCAGAGGGCGCAACATGGCGCCCTGTTCGATCGTGTCGTCATCTTGTGCGTCCTCTCAGAATGTCGCCGATTTCACCCTGTGGGCGTGCCCGCGTAAAGGCCAGCAGCATCCCGACGGCAATCCCCCCCGCAATCAGCGAAGACCCGCCGTAGCTCACAAACGGCAGCGTCATGCCCTTGGCGGGCAGCAGGCGCACGGCGACGCCCATGTTGATCATCGCCTGAACGCCGAACATGCAGGCAAGACCGGTCCCGGCCAGCCGGATGAACGGATCGCGTTCGCGCATCAGCCGGATCAGGCTGCGCACCACGATGGCGGCGTAGATGGCAAGGATGCACAGCACCAGAACAAGGCCGTATTCCTCGGCCGCAACGGCGATGATGAAATCCGTATGCGCATCGGGCAGCGACCATTTCACCTGACCCTCGCCCACACCGACCCCGAAAAAGCCGCCCTCCTGAATGGCGTTGGTGGCATAGCCGATCTGGGTGTTCGGGTCGATTTCGGGACTCAGAAAGCCATCGATGCGCCGCGCAAAGTGTTCGGAATGCTCATAGGCAAAGGTGCCGCCAAAGACGACCATGCCCGCCATGCCCAGCAGCAGCAGCATCGGCGCCCCGGCGACGAAATACATGACACCCCAGCCGAACAACACCAGACAGGCCTGACCAAAGTCAGGCTGCAGCGCCAGCATCAGCACGATCGCCACCGCCAGCGCAAAGGACCAGAGCTTTCCCGGGGGGCCGTTGACCTCTTGGCTCGCCGCCATCATCCAGGCGACCACCACAACAAAGCCGGGCTTGAGGAATTCGCTCGGCTGCAGCGAAGCGAAGCCCAGCGAATACCAGCGGATCGCCCCCTTGCCGAAATCCGTCCCAAAAAAAGGCAGCAGCGCCAGCGCCACAAAGGCACACAGGAAGCCGATCACCGCCATGCGCCGCACAAACACCGGAGAGGCGAGCGAGGTCAGAAACATCGCCGTCAGCGCCAGAAAGCCGAAGAAGGCCTGACGTTCCACATAGTAGAAGGGGGCCAGATTGTTGCGCTCGGCCAGCGGCGGCGACGCCGCAAGGCCCAGCAGGATCCCAATGCCGAACAGCATCAGGATACAGGACAGCGACCATCGGTCGACGGTGCGCCACCACTTGGGCAACACGGGTTCGCTGTCGCGCACGGAAACCGTGCCGTAAACCATCTCGGTCATGGAAATACCGCCATCACTGCCTCAAAACGCCCGGTTTTCCGGGTCTGAGCAGAACTCTAGCGAATTTGCGAACCGCAAGCCAGAGGAAACAGGCGGCAGCCAGCTCTGTCAGCCCCTGCAAGCGGTCCTTTGCCCGCCGCGAAGCATCGCCACAGGGCGGGGCCGGCGACACCTGCCTGCGCAAGGCGCGTTGCCAGATCAGCGCAGAGTCAGCGCCGGGCGGCGCGGGCACGTTAGCGCCGGGCAGCGCCGGGGCGCTTCAGCCAGTCGGCCAGCGCCTCTGTGGTCTCTTCCGGCGTCTCCAGGCTGGGCAGATGTCCGGCGGCGTCGATCACGACAAGCTCGGCCGCAGGAAGGAAATCCGCCATCGACACGTGCCGCTTGACCGGGGTCACCGTGTCATGCGCGCCACACAGCACCAGCGCGGGTATCGCGCAGCGCTGCAGCACGGTTTGCTGATCGCGCCGCCGCTGCATCGCGCGCGATTGGCGCACAAAAATCTCTGCCCCCAGATCGGCCCCCATGCTCAGCGCCATGTTCAGCGCCGGCATCCGCCCCGCCCCCGGACCTATCCCCGCAGCCTTGAGCCGCTCGCGCAGGATCTCGCCCAGTCGTCCGGTCTTGGCCGCGATCATCTGCGGCTCGCGCGCGGCGGCCTCTTGCGGCGTTTCGGCCAGCGGTGTGGTGGCGATCAGCGCGATCCGCGTGATCCGGTCTGGCGCGCGGCGCAGCAGCTCCATCGCGATGGCCCCACCCATCCCTGCCCCGGCCAGTGCAAATTTTGCCGGCAGCACCGACAGCAGATCCGAACTGATTTCCTCGATCCGCTCTCCCCCGGTGATCGGGGCCACCATCACGGCGGTGTCGCGGGAAAAGGCGGCGATCTGCGGCGCGAACAGCCGCGCATCACACATCATGTCGGGCAACAGGACCAGAGGCTCCTTCACCGGTGCATCCCGCAACTCTGCCCACACGCCAGAAAGACGTTCGGGCGAACGTCCTGCGGGGACAGGCCGCATCGCGGCGCTGTGCAGTGCTTGGTCATGGGCGCGCTCCTGATCCCGGGTTATGCCCGGTGTTTGCGCAACCCTAACAAAGATCGCGGCAATGGAAAGCGCGTCTGGCCGATTATGTGCGGATCAGCCCGTCAAAACGGCCCCGCTCCCGCAACGCCTGCGGGGTGAGCGGCCTCTTGGACATCCGCGCCATCGCGGCGGCGCACCGCAAGCGACCTCATCCCCCCTGATGCTGCAGGATCTGGGTCCAGATCGCCACCTCGTCCAGCAGGCTCCATTCCCGCCGCAGCCCCCAGGGGCCGAACTCCGCATGGCTCATACCCATCACATGCACATGGGCGCCGCTCGGCCGCCCGAAACGGCCCCAGCCGTCATGCGCCCCGCTCAGCGACCAGCGCAGTGCGGCGCGCGGCGGCATATGCGGCGCCTCCAGCCCGATCTGGTGATGCACCTCAAATATGGCAGACGGGAACGATGCCCGCAGCCCCAGCCAGAACACCTCGGCCTCTTCAAAGCCATGGCCGGACAGGCCGCCGGAATAGTTCAGATGGCAGGCCCGGTCATACTGGTCCGCGATCACGGAAAAATCACCCGACATGATCCGCCCCAGAATATCGGCAAAGGCCGCACCCCACTGGTTCTTGTTGCCCCCGCCGGTGTAGGGTCCCGTCACATCCACCTCGGGGCGGAAGGGCTGGGTTTCCGGGTCCAGCGCCGCCAGCTGCCCCTGTGCCCAATCGCGGGGGGTCGTGCCCAGCTGCGTGCAGACCGCCGCGCGGTCGGTCACCCGCCAGATATCGCTGATCAAATTGGATTTGGCATAAATTTCAGAGATTTCACGATACTGCAGCTTCTGCCCTGCCGGGGCTGCAAACGCCCCCATCCCGCCATATTGCGCCACCACCAGCGCGCGATGTGACCCCAGCATGCCGACCTTTTCATTGCCGCACCAGATCACATCCTCGCCCAACACCCGCCGGTCGGGAAAGGCAAAATGCTGCGCCACCAGCTCGCCCGCAACCGCCGCCGTGCCAGAAAGGATCCCCGCCGGGCTGCGCTGGATTACCTCTGGGTGGCAATAATGGCTTAACCGTTGACCAAGCCCGCGCCGTTCCCAGATTTCTTCCGTGGTGCCCAGCACGTAATCGGGGAAGTCCCGGAATTTCCGGTCAAAATTCTGCACTGCCCGCACCCTTGTCCTGGCCGAAATCGTACCGGCCACAACACAGGACCGACCCGGCCCATAACCCGCCATTAAGGTTGATTAAGGGTTAAAACGGCTCAGGAAACTGTCACCTTGCCCAACCAAAGGCAGGCGCGCTCAGTGCCCTTCCCAGCGAAACCGTCCATCCTCGGCCAGAGGCGAGGCAGGATTCCAGGCCACTTCCCAGATATGCCCTTCGGGATCGGCAAAATACCCGATATGCCCGCCCCAGAACACGTCATGCGCCGGTTTCAGGATCTCGGCCCCCGCCGCCTCTGCCCGCTGCAGCAGCACAGACACATCATCACGCTGGCGCACATTGTGGCTGTAGGTCGCCGCGCCAGTGCCCAGCCGGTCAACCGGCACGCCCATATCCCGGGCCAGATCCGCCAGCGGATAGAGGCTGAGGGTTTGGCCGATCAGGTCATAGACCCTGATGGCATCTGACGTTTCGACCTGTTTCCAGCCCAGCGCGTCATAAAACGCCGCTGCGCGTGCCACATCCCGCACGCCGAGTGTGATCAGACTGATCCGTTGTTCCATGGCCCCCTCCTACGATTTGCAAATATGCGCCTTTGCAGTTTGCAAAGGACTTCAAGCGCTGCAAACCTCGTCCACCGCCTGTTCGATCATCCGCAGACAGGCGGGGTCGGAAAAGCGGTGATCGACGCCTTTCACGAAACTTAGCCGCAGATCATCTGACTCGATATGATCGAGCAAGCGCAGCGCCGTGTCGCGGGTCACGGCGGTATCCTCGGTCCCCTGCATCAGCCGCACTGCAAAGGGCATCACCAGCGCGCCCCGCAGGACCAGATGATTGCGCCCATCCTCGATCAGGTGGCGGGTGATCACATAGGGATCGCCGTAATCAGACGGCAGCGACACCGCGCCGTCATTCATCACGGTTTCACGCTGATCTTCGGTAAAGCTGGCCCAGAACCCGTCTTCGGTGAAATCCGGCGCCGGGGCGATGCCGACAAAGCCCGCGACGCGGCTCAGCCGCCTGACCAACAGACAGCCGATCCAGCCCCCCATGGAGGAGCCGACCAGCACCAGCGGCCCCTCCGTCACCGCCTCGATCACCGCCTGCGCATCCGCCGACCAGTCACCGATGCAGCCGTCTTCGAACACACCGTCCGACACCCCATGTCCGGAATAATCCAGCCGCAGAAAGGCGCGGCCCTGCGCCTGTGCCCAAGCCTCAAGATGTACCGCCTTGGTGCCTTGCATGTCGGATTTGTAGCCCGACAGGAACACCACAACGGGGCCGCGTCCGGGGGTGTAGGCATAGGCAAGCCGCCGGCCCGCCGCGCTGTCCAGATAGGTGACCTCTGCCATGCTCGCTCCTTTGTCTTTTGGCGCACCATGCCAACCGGCACAGGCCAAGGCCAGAGCGGGCGGCAAACTTTTTCAGCCCTGTTCGACCTCTTTCAACCCCAGCGCCAGCGCCCCCCCGGCAAGGCTGAGCAGGGCAAACCCCGCCAGCGCCGCCACGGGACCGATAAAGCTGAGGCCGCCGCCGATCAGACCGGTGACCAGCAGCAGCCCGCCGATCAGCGTATTGGCGAGGGCGGCATAAGACGCGCGGCCATCCTCGGGCGCCATGTCGACCAGATAGATGCCGCGCCCGCTGCGCACCCCCTGATAGGCGATCATCAGCACAAAAAGGATCACCGGAAGAACCCAGATCGGCCCGGCCCAGCCCGCCAGCGACACCGCGACCGCCAGCGCCATCGCAACCGCCCCGCCAAAACCCGACAGCGCCAGCACCCGGCGCGACGACTGATCCGACAGCCGTCCCCAGACATAAGAGCTGAGGAAAGCGGCAAGCGATGAGGCCAGCACCATCGCCCCCAACCCCTGCAACGCACTGTCGCCCGCCAGCAGCACCAGATAGGGCGGCGCCAGCGCGGTCACGGTCAGCAGGCCACGCACAGCCACGAACCGGCGAAACTGCGCATCCTCGCGGATCGGCGTGAAATCGAGGGTATCCCGCGCGCCGCGCTCTGACGCCTCTTCCTCAAGCCGTGAAAACAGCAGTGCCGCCAGCAGCCAGAGGCAGGCGGCAAACCCGACCGCCAGCGCCAGCGGCGTCACATCCTGCAACAGCCCCGACATCAGCAACAGCGCAAAGACGATGACCGCCGCCGAAGACACGGACCCCGCCACCCCCTTGACCGCGCCGCGCCGGGTCTTGGGGATCGTCTTGCCCAGAATGTCCTTGTAGCTGACCGAGCACAGCGCGCGGCTGACCGCCAGCACCGCAAGTGCGGCGACAATGACACCGCCCGCGATCCAGCCTTGCAGCATCAGCGCGGCCAAAGCGATCACAAACGCCGCCACGCCCTGCCCCAGACAGCCCAGCACCCAGGCCCATTTGCGATGCTCCAGCGACTGCACCCAGCCCGCCATCAGCATCTGCGGCAGCAGCGCGCCCGCCTCTCGCACCGGGACCAGCAGGCCGATTAGCACCGCAGGCGCGCCCAGCGCATTCATCAGCCAGCTCAGCACCAGCTTGGGGTCGATCAGCCCGTCGGCCACCTTGGTCAGGCTCAGCGACACCATGTGTTTGCCACCATTGCGCGCCTCGCGCTGGGTGGCCTGTCCATCATCATCGGTGACGGTTCCGTAAAGATCCTTGCTCAAATCGGCCATCGGGGCCCTTTCGTTTTGGCTGGCAATTCTGCTTGCTTGAATTTGATCCACGAGAAACGCACGCGCTTGACACCCGGTTCCCGCTTTGCCACTTAGGCCGCACATCATAACCCGCAACCGGGCGTCCCGTAGGCGCCAAACCGACGAGGAGCCTCAGATGGCCCAGATCTCCCTCACCTTTCCCGATGGCAACGCACGCGACTATGACGCGGGGGTGACCCCTGCTGCCGTTGCGGAAAGCATTTCCAAATCCCTGTCGAAAAAGGCAATCTCGGCCACCGTGAACGGTGCGCATTGGGATCTGCAATGGCCCATCGACGCCGATTCCTCGATCGCGATCAACACGCTGGCCGATGCCGCGCCCGCGCTGGAGCTGATCCGTCACGACCTCGCCCATATCATGGCCCGCGCGGTGCAAGAGCTGTGGCCCGACGTCAAGGTCACCATCGGCCCGGTCATCGCCAACGGCTGGTATTACGATTTCGACCGCGCCGATCCCTTCACCCCCGAAGATCTGGGGCTGATAGAGAAAAAGATGCGCGAGATCATCAACAAACGCGATCCCGTCCGCACCGAAGTCTGGGACCGCGACGTTGCGATCAAGTATTACGAAGACCGGGGCGAGCCCTACAAGGTCGAGCTGATCGGCGCGATTCCGGGCAACGAGGCCCTGCGCATGTACTGGCACGGCGACTGGCAGGATTTGTGCCGGGGTCCGCATCTGCAGAACACCGGTCAGGTGCCGGGCGATTCATTCAAGCTGATGTCCGTGGCCGGGGCCTATTGGCGCGGCGACAGCAACCGTCAGATGCTGCAGCGGATCTACGGCGTCGCCTTTCAGAACAAGGAAGAGCTCAAGTCCCATCTGAACATGCTGGAAGAGGCTGCCAAACGCGACCACCGCAAGCTGGGCCGCGAGATGGACCTGTTCCACATGCAGGAAGAGGCCCCCGGTCAGATCTTCTGGCACCCCAACGGCTGGAAGATCTACACCACCCTGCAGGATTACATGCGCCGCCAGCAGACCCGCGACGGCTATGTCGAGGTGAACACACCGCAGGTGGTGAACCGCAAGCTGTGGGAAGAAAGCGGGCATTGGGAGAACTATCAGGAGCACATGTTCATCGTCGAGGTGGACGAAGAGCATGCTCGCGAAAAGACCATCAACGCGCTCAAGCCGATGAACTGTCCCTGCCATGTGCAGATCTACAACCACGGCCTGAAGAGCTATCGCGACCTGCCCCTGCGCATGGCCGAATTTGGATCGTGCAACCGCTACGAGCCTTCCGGTGCGCTGCATGGCATCATGCGGGTGCGCGGATTCACGCAGGATGACGCGCATATCTTCTGCACCATGGACCAGGTCGAGGCGGAGTCGAAGAAATTCATCGACTTCCTCGCTGGAATATATGCCGATCTCGGGTTTGCGAGCTGGCGGGTTAAATTGTCCACCCGTCCCGAAAAGCGCGTCGGCTCCGAAGAAAGCTGGGACCGCATGGAAGAGGCTCTGGGCAATGCCTGCCGCGCCGCCGGCCGCGCCTTCGAGATCTTCGAAGGCGAAGGCGCTTTTTATGCGCCCAAGCTGGAATTTGTGCTGACCGACGCCATCGGGCGCGACTGGCAATGTGGCACGCTGCAACTGGACCCCAACCTGCCCGAACGTCTGGATGCCAACTACATCGGCGCGGACGGCTCCAAACATCGCCCGATCATGCTGCACCGCGCGGTTCTGGGCAGTTTCGAACGCTTCATCGGGATTCTGATCGAGGAACATGCCGGCAAGCTGCCGTTCTGGCTTGCCCCGCGTCAGGTGGTTGTCGCATCGATCGTCTCCGATGCGGATGAGTATGTGCACGAGGTCGTCGCCGCCCTGCAAAAGGCAGGCGTGCGGGCCGAGGCGGACATTCGCAACGAAAAGATCACCTACAAAGTGCGTGAACATTCGGTCGGCAAGGTGCCTGTCATCCTCGCCGTCGGTGCACGCGAGGTTGAGGAACGCACCCTCACCCTGCGCCGTCTGGGGGAAAAGCAGACCTCTGTCGTGGCGCTGGACGACACTGTTGCCGCCCTTGCCGCCGAGGCCACCGCGCCCGATCTGCGCTAAGACCTGAAACCAAAGGGGCGCCGCGAACCTGACCTCAGGCGCGGCGCCCTTTTTTATGGCGTTTTCAAAGTGGGATGTCAGAAATGCGCGGTGGGCGCGTCCGGCTTGCCCGCCGCCAGCGCCAAAACGCCGCCCAGCCCGGCAAAGGCAATCGGGAACATCGTAAAGACGTTAAAGCCAAAGGCCAGATACATCCCCGCCGCCGACAGCAGCAACAGCACCCCACCCCATAGCGCGCGCGACACTGCCATCGCCCCGCCTGCAATCGCCAGCATCGGCGACAGGATGGACACGATGCGCACCAGCTCGGGGTTGTCGAACATGCCGAAACTCTGTTCGATCTCGACAAAATGGCGCGTCAGCTCGGTATAGCCGAACCCGAAGAATCCGACGATCATCCCGAACACGCCCGCAATGATGCCCAAGGTTGACGCAGCACCGCGCATCTCAGCCGCGTCCCTGAAGGGCGCTTTGCACGTCCTTGCCCCAGCCCAGCCACATCTCGTCGCCGTCAACGATCAGAGGCCGCTTCATCAGGCTTGGATGCGCCTTGAGCAGGTCCAGCGGGGCGCCCGCCCGCTCCTCCATGTCCAGCCCGCGCCAAGTGGTCGAACGGGTGTTCACCACACCGTCCCCGAACAGCAGCAGCGCACGTTCCAGCACCTCCTGCGGCACGCCCTCGGCGCGCACATCCACAAATTCCACCCCATCCAGCGCCTTGAGCGCCTTGCGGCAGGTGTCACACGTCTTCAAACCGTAAAGGATCATGCCCGCTCCTGTATCATCCCGTCCACTTATTCACAGAGTCTGGCCATTGCGACCCTGTTTTGCTTGCTTTTTACATATCCCATGTAATCCTTTTTCTCACGTGGCCCCAAAAGGTCGCCCCAGGACAGGTATTCTGCGCGCCGCACATACCGCGTTCAGACCCGATGGGGCCGCGCCGAAACCCTGACACTTTCAGGGAAAAGCAAGACATGAAGGAGACACGGGACATGCCGACGGGCACCGTGAAATGGTTCAACACCACTAAAGGGTACGGGTTTATTGCGCCCGATGATGGCGGCAAGGATGTGTTCGTTCATATTTCAGCCGTGGAACGCTCGGGCCTCACCGGGCTTGCCGACAACCAGAAAGTCCGGTTCGAAATGCGCGAAGGCCGCGACGGTCGGGAAATGGCCGCGGATCTGACCTTGCTCTGATCCCCACCCCAAACTCTGCAACAGATGGCCGGGACTGCGCCGGACCGGCCATCGGTGCCCCACCATCCTTTTCGGGCTGACCGCTTCAAGCCATCTGCAGCTTCACCGCTTCGGTGCGGGCATGGCCGATCAGATCACGCACAAACGGTTTGTCCACATCGGCACTGCGCGTTGCCGCATACAACCGGCGGGTGATTCCCGTCTTGGTCAGGGGCCGTGTCACGTAGTCCGAATTGTACTTGACCTCGCGCACCACCCAGTCGGGCAACACCGCCACCCCCCTGTTGCTGGCCACCAGCAACAGGATCACCGCCGTCAGCTCGACCTGCCGGATCGCGGCGGGCTCCACCTTGGCGGGGGTCAGCAACTGGCTGAACACATCCAGCCGCGAGCGTTCCACCGGATAGGTGATCAGCGTCTGACCGCGAAAATCCTGCGCCTCGACAAACGGCTTCTGCGCCAGCGGATGCACCGAGGCCGCAACAAAGACGGCCTTGTAATCAAACAGCTCGGTAAAGGTGACGCCCGGGATCGTCTCGGGATCAGAGGACACCACAAGATCCACCTCTTCCTTCAACAGGGCGGGCAGCGCGTCAAAGGCCAGCCCGGGGCGGATGTCCACATCCACATCCGGCCAGATCTTGCGAAACGCCTCAAGCACCGGGAACAGCCATTCAAAACAGGCGTGGCATTCAATGGCGATGTGCATGCGCCCCGTCGATCCGGCCCGCAGCCCGCTGAATTCATCCTGCAGCGCCTCGACCTGCGGCAGCACCTGTTCCGCCAGCCGCAACAGCCGCATCCCCGCCGCCGACAGGGTCATCGGCTTGGAGCGGCGCACAAACAGCTCGACCCCCGCCTGATCCTCCAGCCCCTTGATCTGATGGCTCAGCGCGCTTTGTGTGATGTTCAGCTGATCGGCGGCCTTGGCCACGCCGCCGGCCTCATAAATCGCCTTGATCGTGCGCAGATGCCGGAATTCGATATGCATGATAGCGTCCCGCCTTTTACCAAAACACACGCATCGCTTTTCACGCCAGAGGCGCAGCCGACTGGCAGAGAACACGCGAGTCACGTTGAAGGCAGGACGTTTTAAGCATGTCCGCCTCATGTTGTTGATGAGTTATATGAGTTTGTCTCACAATGGCCAATATGCGACAAGACGTGAAATCGAACACAAGGACCACCCCATGACCCGCCCCGAGATTTCCTTTGAATTCTTCCCGCCCAAGAATATCGAAGCCACATTCCGCCTCTGGGACACCGTGCAGGTTCTGGCCCCGCTGGCCCCACGATTCGTCTCCGTCACCTATGGCGCGGGCGGCACCACCCGCGATCTGACCCGCGATGTCGTCTCGACCCTGCACAAACATTCCGGCCTGCGCACCGCCGCGCACCTGACCTGCGTCGATGCCACCCGCGCAGAAACCCTGCAGATCGCGCGCGACTTTGCTGCCGCCGGTGTCACGGACATCGTCGCCCTGCGCGGCGACCCGCCCAAGGGCGCAAACGGCTTCGTGCCCCACCCCGAGGGGTTTCACAGTTCGGTTGAGCTGATCGAGGCGCTGAAGGAAACCGGTGATTTCACCATCCGTGTCGGCGCCTATCCCGACAAACACCCCGAAGCGCCCAGCGCCACCGCCGATGTGGACTATCTCAAGCGCAAGCTCGACGCCGGCGCGGACGAGGCGCTGACCCAGTTCTTTTTCGAGGCAGAGACGTTCTTTCGCTTTCGCGATGCCTGCGTGAAGGCCGGGATCGACAAGCCGATCGTGCCGGGGATCTTTCCGGTCGAAAACTGGAAAGGCGCGCGCCGCTTTGCCGAAGGCTGCGGCACCCATATCCCCGACTGGGTGATCGACGCGTTCGAAACCGCCACGCGCGACGGCAGTCAGGATCTGCTCGCCACAGCCATGTGCACCGAGCTTTGTTCGGAACTGATCGAGGGCGGTGTGGACAAGCTGCATTTCTACACGCTTAACCGCCCGGAACTGACCCGCGATGTCTGTTTCGCCCTGGGCGTGACACCCGAGGCAAAGCTGGAAAACGTCGCCTGAAGTCAGTGTGACGCAACACGCTCTGACGGTGGCGCCGGGGCCAAGAATTTTCTGAAAATTCTTGTCAAAAGTCTTTAAAAGACTTTTGTCCCGGCTCACCCGGCTCCGCGCCCGCCGATCCCCTGTGTCACCTGCAGGGCCGCTGCGATCACCTGTGCGCCAAAGGCCGGGATCGCCTCAATCGGAATCCGGCTCGACGGGCCAGAGACGGAAATCCCGGCCACCGCCTCGCCATGCATGTCAAAGATCGGCGCCGCCACGCAGCGCATGCCGATGTTTTTTTCCTCACCATCCACCGCATAGCCCCGCGCGCGGGTCTCGGCCAGATCGGCCAGCAGGGCATCGCGCGTCACAAACGTGAACTCGGTGAACCGCGCCAGCCCGTGCTCGTCCAGAATCCGTGCCACCTGTCCCGCTCCGCGCTGCGCCAGAAGCGCCTTGCCTATTCCGCTCGCATGCATCGGCGACACGGTTCCCGGCGGGAAAAACGCGCGGATTGTGGCATGGGTTTCGACCTGGCTCAGAAACAGCACCTGCCCCGCCTGCTGCACACCCAGATTCGCCGTCTCTCCGGTGGCCTCCATCAGCGCGCGCAGCACCGGCAGCGCGCGTTCGATCAGCGAGGTGCGGCGCAAAAACCGCGACCCGATCAGAAAGGCCCCGGCGCCGATATGCCAGGTCTGCGGGCCGCCGTCGAAATCCACAATCCCGCGCGCCTCAAGCGTGAACAGCACGCGGTAGACACTGGCGGGCGACTGGCCCAGATCCCCCGCCAGCTGCGACAGGGTGGCGCCTTTTGTCATCTCGCTCAGCCGCTCCAGAACCTCCATCGCGCGGTCCAGCGACTTGATCGTGTTCTGCTCGGACTTGTCATGCCAGGCGCGTGGCCTGCCCCGCCCCCGTGCCGGCTCTGCCACATCCCGCTCCACTGTTACCCTCCGGTTTTATAAAAAACACCTCCGCATTATGAAAAATGCAAACCCCTGATTCAACGTAATTTTTGTGCCTTATCCAATTATGAAAAACAATTTCAAAAAAATTGCCCGGGAAACAGGCAAGGCGTAAACCTGTGTCATAGCGAGGAGAACACGCCATGAGCCTTCAGAACCCGGTCTTCATTCCCGGCCCCACCAACATCCCCGAGGCGATCCGCAAGGCCTGCGATATGCCCACGATCGACCACCGCTCGCCACTGTTTGCAACGATCCTGCACCCGGCCATCGACGGCTGCCGCAAGGTTCTTAAAACCAGCGAAGGCGAGCTGTTCATCTTTCCCGCCACCGGCTCCGGCGGATGGGAGGCCGCGCTGTCCAACACGCTCAGCCCCGGCGACACGATTCTGGCCGCGCGCAACGGCATGTTCAGCCACAAATGGATCGACATGTGCCACCGCTTCGGCCTCAACGTCGTGCAGGTCGATGTCCCCTGGGGCGAAGGCCTGCCCGTCGCCAAGTTCGAGGAGATCCTGCGCGCCGATCCGGACGCCCGCATCAAGGCGGTGCTTGCCACCCATAACGAAACCGCCACCGGCGTGGTGTCCGACATTGCGGGCCTGCGCCGCGCCATGGACGCCGCCGGACATGGCGCGCTGCTGATGGTCGATGGCGTCAGCTCCATCGGCTCCATGCCGTTCGAATTTGATCAATGGGGCGTCGATGTTGCGGTCACCGGCAGTCAAAAGGGCTTCATGCTGCCCGTCGGCCTTGCCATCACCTGCTTTTCGCCCAAAGCTGTGGCGGCAAGCAAGACAGCCACCTTGCCCCGCACGTTCTGGAGCATTGATGACATGCGCAAGGGCTACGCCGCCAATGCCTATCCTTATACCCCCTCCGTTGGCCTGCTGAACGGGCTGAAGCTGTCCACCGAAATGCTGCTGGCCGAAGGTCTGGACAACGTCTTTGCACGCCACGCCCGCATCGCCAACGGGGTGCGCGCCGCCGTGCAGGCCTGGGGCATGACGCCCTGCGCCGTCTCGCCCGACCTTTATTCCAACACGGTGACGGCGATCCGCACGCCGGAAGGTTTCAACGCCTCGACAATCGTCGACCGCGCAGCGCTGGACTATGGCATGGCCTTTGGCACCGGCCTTGGCGATGTGGCGGGCAAGGTGTTCCGTATCGGCCATCTGGGCATGCTGACCGACGCCATGGCGCTCTCGGGCATTGCCACCGCTGAAATGGTCATGGTTGATCTCGGCCTGCCCGTCACCCTCGGTTCCGGCGTTGCCGCCGCACAGGGCGTCTATCGCCGGGGGACACGCGTCGCACAGGAGAAAGCCGCATGAGGGATCACCCCGACCATCTGCCCACCTACGAGGATATGCTGGCCGCCCATGAGCGGATCAAACCCTATATTCACCGCACCCCGGTGCTGACCTCCAGCTATCTCAACGACCTCACCGGCGCCGAGCTGTTCTTCAAATGCGAGAATTTCCAGAAGGCCGGCGCCTTCAAGGTGCGTGGTGCGTCGAACGCCGTCTTCGGCCTGCCCGAGGATATGGCCGCCAAGGGTGTGGCCACGCACAGTTCCGGCAACCACGCCCTGTCGCTGTCTTATGCGGCGGGTCGGCGGGGCATCCCCTGCCATGTGGTCATGCCCCGCACCGCACCGCAGGCCAAAAAGGACGCCGTGCGCGGCTATGGCGGCATCATCACCGAATGCGAGCCGTCCACCACAAGCCGCGAGGCGGTCTTTGCCGAGATCCATGCCAAAACCGGCGCGGATTTTGTGCACCCCTACAACGACCCGCGCGTCATCGCGGGCCAAGGCACCTGCTCGAAAGAGCTGATGGAGCAGGTCGAACACCTTGATGCGGTCATCGCCCCTATCGGCGGCGGCGGCATGATCTCGGGCACCTGTCTGACCCTCTCGACCCTCGCGCCGCAGGTGCAGATCTATGCGGCCGAGCCTGAACAGGCCGACGATGCCTACCGATCGTTCAAGGCGGGGCATATCATCGCCGACGATGCGCCCGACACGGTGGCCGACGGGCTCAAGGTGCCACTCAAGGAAAACACCTGGCACTTTGTCAGCCACCATGTGACCGACATTCTCACCGCGTCAGAGGACGAAATCATCGAGGCGATGAAGCTGACCTGGAAGCGCATGAAGATCGTGATCGAAGCCTCCTGCGCCGTCCCCCTCGCCACGATCCTGAAAAACCCAGAGCTGTTCCGGGGCAAACGTGTCGGCGTGATCATCACCGGCGGCAATGTCGACCTCGACAGCCTGCCCTGGATGCAATGACCCCACGGGTGCGTGAATCACGCACCCTACCCGCGCCGTAGGGTGCGTGATTCACGCACCTTCCTGACTTCAACGTTCTCAACGGGAGATGAGACCATGAAAGACATCACGGAGTTTACCGACCTCGACGTCGGCTATGACGTTCCTGCCCTGCCCGGCATGGATGAATCCGACATCCAGACGCCCTGCCTGATCCTCGACCTCGACGCACTGGAACGCAACGTCACCAAGATGGGCGACTTCGCAAAATCCCACGGCATGCGCCACCGCGTCCACGGCAAGATGCACAAATCCGTCGATGTGGCCCTGCTGCAGGAACGCCTTGGCGGCTCCGTCGGCGTCTGCTGCCAGAAGGTGTCCGAGGCCGAGGTTTTTGCCCGCGGCGGCATCAAGGATGTGCTGGTATCAAATCAGGTCACGCACCCGGCCAAGATCGACCGCCTCGCCCGCCTGCCAAAGCTCGGCGCGCGCACCATCTGCTGCGTCGATGACTTGGACAACATCCCGAACCTGTCGGCCGCTGCCGTCAAACATGGCACCCAGATCGAATGTCTGGTGGAAATCGACTGCGGCGCCGGGCGCTGCGGTGTGACGACAACACCGCAGGTGGTGGAATTGGCCAAGGCCATCGACGCCGCACAAAGCCTCAAATTCGCCGGCATTCAGGCCTATCAGGGCGCCATGCAGCACCTCGACAGCTATGAGGACCGCAAAGGCAAGACCCAGATCGCCATCGACATGGTCACCGCCGCGATAACGGCGCTGAAATCCGAAGGCCTCGATTGTGACATCGTCGGCGGCGGCGGCACCGGGTCCTACTACTTCGAATCCGCCTCTGGCGTGTTCAACGAACTGCAGTGCGGCTCTTACGCCTTCATGGACGCCGATTATGGCCGGATCCATGACAAGGACGGCAAACGGATCGACGAGGGCGAATGGGAAAACGCCCTGTTCATCCTGACCACCGTCATGAGCCACGCCAAGGCGGACAAGGCCATCGTCGATGCGGGCCTCAAGGCGCAGTCGGTCGACTCCGGCCTGCCGGTGATCTTTGGCCGCACCGATGTGACCTATGTCAAATGCTCCGACGAACATGGCGTCGTCTCCGACCCTGACGGCGTGCTCAGGGTCAATGACACCCTGCGCCTTGTCCCCGGCCATTGCGATCCGACCTGCAACGTGCACGACTGGTATGTCGGTGTGCGGGGCGGCAAGGTCGAAACCCTTTGGCCCGTCTCGGCCCGTGGCAAGGCGTACTGACAGCCCCGGCAGTCCCCTCATCTGGGGCTGCCAAAATCCGCACCTCCGCCATACGAAAACCATACGCTTTCCAGACGCCTTCCATACGGGCTTTTCCGGCCCTGACCGCCCCATAGAAAGACCCCAAAATGCTGATCGTTCCCGAAGCTGAAATTGCCGCCCTGATGACCCCCGAAGCCGCGTTTGACGCGGTCGAAGCGACCTTTGCCGCCATGTCGCGCAAGTCCGCCTACAACTTTCCGGTCATCCGCGAGGCGATCGGACATGCCGACGCACTTTATGGCTTCAAATCCGGGTTCGACCGCGAAAGTCTGGCTTTGGGTTTGAAATCAGGCGGTTACTGGCCCGGGAATGCCGACAAGGGCCTGACCAACCACCAGTCCACGATCTTTCTCTTCGACGCGGACACCGGAAAATGCAGCGCCATCGTCGGGGGCAATCTGCTGACCGCGCTGCGCACCGCCGCCGCCTCTGCCGTGTCGATCAAACACCTCGCGCGGCCCGATGCACAGGTGCTTGGCATGATCGGCGCCGGGCATCAGTCGATCTTTCAGATGCAGGCCGCTGTAAAGCAACGTAATTTCAAGAAAGTCATCGGCTGGAACTACCACCCCGAAATGCTGTCGCGCCTTGCCGATTGCGCCGCCCAGCTTGGACTGCCGTTCGAGGAAGCCAGCCTTGAAACCCTGGGCCGCGACGCGGATGTGATCATCTCGATCACCTCCAGCTTTGCGCCCAGCCTGCTGGACGCCCATGTCACCCCCGGCACGCACATCGCCTGCATGGGCACGGATACCAAGGGAAAACAAGAGGTTGAGGCGGCGCTGCTCCAACGCGCCACGGTGTTTACCGATGAAATCGCCCAAAGCATCAGCATTGGCGAGGCACAGCATGCCGTCACTGCGGGTCTGATCAAGGACACCGACATCACGGAAATCGGCGCCGTGATCAACGCGACCCACCCGGGCCGCACCAGTGCCGATGAAATCACCCTGTTCGATGGCACCGGAGTCGGCCTGCAAGACCTTGCAGTCGCGGCCAAAGTGGTGGAGCTTGCGCAAAAAAGCGGCGTTGCGATCAACGTCGATTTCTAACGCAAAGGCAATGACATGCGCGTCGCTCTGAATGGTTTTGGCAGGATCGGCCGCACGATCCTGCGCCAGCTTCTCGCCTCTCACCCGGATATCGAGATCGCGCTGATCAACGACATCGCGCCGCTGGACACCTGCGCCTATCTGTTTCGCTATGATTCCGTCTTCGGCCCCTTTGCCGGGACCGTGCGTGCCGAGACGGGGGCGCTGGCCGTTAATGACCTGTTCATCCCGTTCAGCCAGAAAAGAGATCTGGCCGAGCTGGATCTTTCGGGCATCGACGTGTTGATGGATTGCACCGGCATCATCAACACCCGCGCCCATGCCGCACGCGGGCTGACAGCCGGGGCGAAAAATGTCCTGATTTCAGGGCCTTGTGATGAGGCTGAACAAACCATCGTGCTGGGCGCGAACGAGGATCAGCTTGGCGATGCGCGCATCGTCTCCAACGCCTCCTGTACCACCAATGCGCTCGCGCCCCTGCTGCGCGCCCTGCATGACAGCTGCGGTGTGGTTCAGGGCCATATGACCACGATCCACTGCTATACCGGCAGCCAGCCCATGGTCGACGCCCCGCGCGGCGATCTGGCCCGCAGCCGCGCCGGTGCTGTCTCCATGGTGCCCACCACCACCAGCGCCACCCGCCTGATCGACCGCGTGCTGCCCGATATCGCGGGCCGTGTCACCGGCGCCGCAGTGCGTGTTCCGGTGATCAGCGTCTCTGCCGTCGACCTTGTGGTGACGTTGGAAACCCTTCCAGATCAGCCGCTTAGGGACCACCTGCACCACCTCGCCCAATCGTCCAGTGTACTTGGCGTCACCGAGGATGCGACCGTGTCCACCGATCTGCGCGCACGACCCGAATCGCTGGTCATCGCCCTGCCGGAGACGATCCAGAACGGCATGCAGGCGCGGATCTTTGGCTGGTATGACAACGAATGGGGCTTTTCCGCGCGGATGATCGACATGGCCCGCCTGATGGCCGCAAGATAGCGCTCGAACGCGCCTCGCTTTGGGGCTAGTCAGGGCGCCATGACCAAAGACACCCCATTCGAGATATTTCTCGTCGCGCCTCCGGGCCTTGAATCCCTGCTCTGCGCCGAGGCGCTGGAACAGGGGTTTGCCGATGCAACCATAACGCCCGGCGGCGTCACCCTGACCGGCGGCTGGCCCGAGGTCTGGCGCGCCAATCTGACCCTGCGCGGCGCCTCGCGCGTGCTGGCACGCATCGGCGCGATCCGGGTCATGCATCTGGCCCAGCTCGACAAACGCGCGCGCAAGTTTCCCTGGGCCGACATCCTGCGCCCCGACATCCCGATCCGCGTCGATGTCACCTGCAAGGCCTCGCGCATCTATCACGCCGGTGCCGCCACCCAGCGCATCGAAACCGCCCTGCGCGAAAGCCTCGGCGCCACCATCGCCCCCGACGCCCCCCTGCGCCTGATGGCGCGGATCGAGGATGATCTGTGCACCTTCTCGCTCGACACCTCGGGCGAGCCGCTGCACAAGCGCGGCCATAAAGAGGCTGTGGGCAAGGCCCCGATGCGCGAAACGCTCGCCTCCCTCTTCCTGCGCCAGTGCGGCTATACTGGCACCGAATCCGTGGTGGACCCTATGTGCGGCTCCGGCACCTTCGTGATCGAAGCGGCCGAGATCGCAAAGGGCCTGTTCCCAGGCCGCTCCCGCGCCTTTGCGTTCGAACAATTCGCCAGCTTTGATCCCGACCTCTGGCAGCAGATGCGCACCGCCAACACGCCGCGCCACACCGACAGCCGCTATTACGGCAGCGACCGCGACACCGGCGCCATCCGCATGAGCACCGCCAATGCCGAACGCGCCAGCGTCAGTGACATCGCGAACTTTCGCCACAATGCTGTCAGCGACCTGATCCGCCCCGAAGGTCCCCCGGGTCTGGTCATGGTCAACCCGCCCTACGGCACCCGCATCGGCGAGAAAAAGCTGCTGTTCGCGGTCTATGGCGCGCTTGGCAAGACGCTGCTGGAACGGTTCCGCGGCTGGCGCGTCGGCATGGTGACCACCGATCTGGGTCTTGCCAAGGCCTCTGCCTTGCCATTTTCGACCCCGCTTGCGCCCGTCTCGCACGGCGGGCTGCGCATTCATCTGCTGCAGACCGATACCCTGCGCTGAGGCAGGCAAACGTCGCTGCGCTTGCCCATGCAGGGACGCGGCATCCGACAAAAGCCCGCCAATAAAGGGAATAGTCATTCTTTGAGACGACCATGACTCGTTACCACGAATCGAGGATTGGATGCTGATGTCTCTTAAAATCCTGGCGCTCAGCGCCGCCGCCCTCCTGTCGCTGGCGGGCGCCTCTTCCGCGGCAGAGGGTATCACCAAGGAGAGCGTGAAATTCGCTCAGGTTGCTGCCCTTGACGGGCCCGCCGCCGCCCTTGGCACCGGAATGCAGCTGGGACTCCGCGCCGCCTTTGAAGAGGCGAACCGCGCGGGGGGCGTTTACGGTCGGCTGCTGACGCTTGACAGCGTGGATGACGGCTATGAACCCGACCGATCCGCCAAGGAAGTGCAGCAAATCATCGACGCGGATGACCATCTGGGACTGGTCGGCGCGGTCGGCACCCCGACCGCTGCCGTGACCCAGCCGCTCGCCACCGCGAGCGACATTCCCTATATCGGTGCCTTCACCGGCGCCGGTTTCCTGCGGGATGGCGGTCTTGGCAATGTCCTGAACATCCGCGCCAGCTATGACGCCGAAACCGAGGCATGGATCAAATATCTTGTCGATGACAAGGGCTTCAAGAAGATCGCCATTCTCTATCAGGACGACGGCTTTGGCCGTGTTGGCCTTGACGGTGTGACCAAGGCCCTCGAACGTCGCGGAATGACCCTTGCCGCAACCGGCAGCTATACCCGCAATACCGTTGCGGTGAAATCTGCCCTGCTCGATATCCGCAAGGCAAAACCGGACACGGTTGTGATGGTCGGCGCCTACAAACCGATCGCCGAGTTCATCAAGCTCTCGCGCAAACTCAAATTCACTCCCGAATTCGTGAACATCTCCTTTGTCGGCTCCACGGCGCTCGCAAACGAACTCGGCCCCGAGGGCGAAGGTGTGATCATATCGCAGGTCGTGCCCTTCCCGTGGGATGCTTCCGTTCCGGTGGTTGCGGCCTATCAGGCGGCCCTGACTGCAGTGGATGCCTCGGCCAATCCGGATTTCATCTCTCTCGAAGGGTATCTTGCGGGGCGCCTCGTCATTGAAATCTTGAACCGCACCGGGGAAAATCTCTCTCGCAAAGCGTTCCTCGCGACCATGCTCGACCTTGGCACAGTGGATTTCGGCGGCGCCGAGATGACCTTTGGACCGGGCGACAATCAGGGAATGGACAGCGTCTTCCTGACCAGCATGAAGGCGGATGGCACTTTCGAGCCTCTCTGAACACAAGAGGAAGGCGGGTCAGCACAGCCTGGGTCGGCTGACCGCTTCCATTCTCTGCCCTTTTGGAAAGTCTGTGGAATGAAATCCATTATTGGCAGCATTGCCTTTAAAATCACGCTCGTACTGGTTGCCATGGGGGCAATGGTGGGTGTTTCGATCTTGGTATCCAACTCGGTCTTTCGCCAGACCGTGACCAGCCTGGATACTCTGGCCAACCAGCGACTGGAAGAATTGACGACAATTTCAGAGCTTGTGACAAACGCCGATCAGCTGAAATCCGAACTGGTCGATGTTCTTCTTGCGTCCGATCAGGCCGCGTTGGCAGAGGCAACTGGCACGGTCGCGAAACATATGGCGGAAATGACCGAACTTTCGGCCAGCTTTCCACCGGAACTCGGCGATATCCTGAACACGCAAATTGGCGCGGCCCTGCGTGATTTCAAAGAGCTGGACCAGATGCGTGCCGCGAATTTCAGCAACCTTGACGACCTTAGAGATCGGATCACCGCTTTGCGCGCGGCGGCCGCAGAAACCAATCGCCACCTCAAATCCGTCAGCACCACCGCGTATTTCGATCTGGTCGTGGGCGGCGATGACACCGTCAGCGCGCTGGACGACAGGCTGACCCATCTTGTGGATGGGGTGGTGGCTGCACTGCAGAATCGTTACCGCATAAATGCAGACGTGAACCTGCTCACTGGCGTGGCGCTTGCCCTGACACAGACGGCAGACGACTCCCTCATATCGATCCTGAAGGATCTTTCGAAAAGCGCGCTGGGTGATCTGCGCTTAGCCGTGGACGAGGCAAATGCCAACACATCGCTTTCCTTCGACACCACCCCTATCGAAGACAGTTATGCCCTGTTCGAAAAGGTGCTGAGCAGCTCGACCTTTGTCATCAAGGGCCAAAAGGATAACATCGTGGCGGCACAGCGTGACCTCGGCCTGCTCGTCGCTTCACAGGTGGATGACCTCATCTTTTCCCTCGCCATAGAAAGCGAAACAGCCTCAGAAAACACCTCGACAACGATCCAGAACCTCCTTGATGGCCCGGTTGCCCGGATCAAGATGCTCGCCAGTGTTGATGTGGCCGTCTGGGCCTATGTCGGCGGGGCTCTTGAACTGGCCGCTTCGGAAAACCAGAAACACTCTGCCGCTCTTAACACCGAACTTGCGAAACTGGCGCAATCCCTGACCCAGATGATCCCCGATTCAGAGGTGGTGCTGGCCGGAAAAGTGGCGCAGTTGATCACATTTTCTGACCCAGACACCGGGATTTTCAAACACCGCAAAGCAATCAATGATTCGGTCGCCGAAAGCGAAAACGCTTTAAAAAAGACCGTAGAGAGCGTACGCAGCGTCGGCAAAACTGCGGCCGAGGCTGGCAAGGCAACCCGATCCCAGATCAAGACCGACAGTCTTGCGGTCCTCGATCAGGCCAAGCGCGCCGGCGTCCAGCTTCTGAACATCGGCTGGATTTCGTTGGGCGTTTTCCTCGGCGCAATCGCCTTGACCTTCCTCACGCTCGTGCGGCCTCTGCAACGCCTGACCGGCGCGACCGAAGCACTGGCCTCGGGTGATCTCGAACAGGACGTCCCCTTTGCGCAGAAAGGCGGTGAAGTCGGACGCATGGCCCGCGCCCTGCTGATCTTCCGCGACGGGCTGGTAGAAAAACAGCAGATGCAGGCGAAAGAAGAAGAAGAGCGCACGCTGCGCCAACAAGAACAGGAGTTGATCGTTTCCTCGCTGGCCGAGGGCATGAACCGGCTTGCCGACGGCGACCTTGCCGTGCAGATCACCCAGACCTTCCCCGGAGACTACGAACGGCTGCGCCGGGATTTCAATCAGGCCACCAGCACCCTGCATGACGCGATCCAGCGGATCGCAAACAGCGCCGCCTCGGTCAACGATTCAAGTTCGGAAATTTCGAACGCCTCGGACGATCTGGCACGACGCACCGAACACGCGGCCGCCACCCTGGCCGAAACAGCAGCCGCGCTCGCCCAGATGACTATTTCGGTTCAAGGTTCGGCCGAACGTGCCGAAAGTGCGCTGCAGGTGGTGAGCGTTGCACGCAGCAGCGCAGAAGAAGGCAAGACAATCGTCGAATCGACTGTGGTCGCGATGCGCCTGATCGAGGATTCGGCTATGAAGATCAGCAAGATCATCGGCGTGATCGATGACATCGCCTTCCAGACAAACCTTCTGGCGCTCAACGCCGGAGTCGAGGCGGCCCGGGCCGGCGAGGCGGGGCGCGGCTTTGCCGTCGTCGCCTCCGAAGTCCGCGGCCTTGCGCAGCGTTCCTCTGAGGCCGCGAAAGAGATCAACAGCCTGATTTCCGAAAGTACCATTCAGGTTGATCAGGGCGTTGCCCTTGTGGGCAAGACGGAACTTGCGCTGGATCGCATCTCGGGCGCAGTGATCGAGGTATCTCAGCAGGCGTCTGACATCGCGGCCTCTGCCAAGCAGCAGGCGGTCGGCATTTCCGAAGTGAACACCGCCGTCAACGAACTCGATCAGGTGACCCAGCAAAACGCCGCCATGTTCGAAGAAACCAGCGCGGCCAGCATGACGCTGAATTCCGAAGCCAGCAACCTGGCCGATGCCGTCTCGGGCTTCCGCCTGACGGGCATGGTCGATGTTCATACGGCAGGGCAAACACCGTCTGGCGGCACGTGGGAGGAGACGGACGAAAGACAGACGCGCTCTGCCTGACAGAGCGCTCTGCAAAGGCCGTGATGTGTTTCATCAACCGCACGCCGTCAGCACACGGGACCAGATGATCCTGCGCAAGCGCTCTCGCGGTGGCTTGTGCCTTGCATCTGACGCAAAGCGTGCTCAGCCCCCTCAACCGCTTGCGCCAATACACAGGCGCGTGTCACCATCTAACGCTCCATGGCTCTGCCACGGCACGCTGCACCCTCGCTTACTCCGCCCCATTGGCACAATCGCGTTGTATCTGATCGCCACATCGGGGTAGGAAGCGACCATGTTTCGAGAGCGGGCGACATGCTGACATGAAGATGCGCGACACCTTTATCAAACCCATGCACCCGGAAGGGCGCCGGTTTGTGGCTATTTTTGCCGCGATCAGCCTTGTGCTGTTTCTGATCTGGGACCCCCTTGGATGGGTCGGACTTGGCCTGACGGTCTGGTGCTATTACTTCTTTCGCGACCCGCAGCGGACCACGCCCACACGCGCCGGGCTGATCATCAGCCCGGCGGATGGCGTGATCTCGCTCATCGAACCAGCGGTTCCACCGGCCGAACTCGGGATGTCCGACGCGCCGCTGACCCGGGTCAGTGTGTTCATGAACGTCTTTAACTGTCATGTGAACCGCGCTCCGATCGGCGGGCGCATCAGCGCTATCGCCTATCGTCCGGGCAAGTTCCTCAATGCCTCGCTAGACAAGGCCAGTGAAGACAATGAACGCAACAGCCTGTGCATTGACATGGCGGATGGCCGCCAGATTGCCGTGGTCCAGATCGCCGGTCTGGTTGCGCGCCGGATCGTCTGCTTTGTCACACCGGGGACAGAAATCGCAACGGGTGGGCGGTTCGGTCTGATCCGCTTTGGCTCGCGTCTCGATGTCTACCTGCCCGATGGCGTGGCCCCGCTTGTCAGCATCGGCCAGACCATGGTCGCAGGCGAAACCGTGCTCGCCGACCTCACCTCTGACGAGCCGCGTCGCAGCGGGCGGACGGGCTGATCGATGAGAGAGGATCTTCCGGGTCAGAAAGGTGATCTTCAGCTCGCACAGCTGATCCCCAACCTCATGACAATTGCCGCGATCTGTGCCGGTCTGACCGCCATCCGGTTTGGCTTTCAGTCAGATTTTGAACGCGCCGTGCGACTGATCCTTCTGGCCTGCGTGCTCGATGGTATGGACGGGCGCGTTGCCCGCATGCTCAAGAGTGAATCAAAGATCGGCGCAGAGCTCGACTCTCTTGCCGACTTTCTGAATTTCGGCGTTGCACCGGCGCTGATCGTGCATGTCTGGGCGCTGCAGGATTGGCGCGGGGCGGGCTGGATGGCTGTTCTCATCTACACGATCTGCTGCGTGCTGCGTCTGGCGCGGTTCAACGTGACGAGCAAAGAAGGCGATGATGCGGCGGACAAGGGCTACTTTGTCGGTGTACCCTCACCCGCAGGCGCGTTTCTGGTGATGCTGCCGATGTTCGTGGCCTTCCTGTTTCCCGACATGCCGCGCTTGCCGGTAGAGGTTCTGGCAGGCTATGTGGTGGCCGTGGGGCTGCTGATGATCAGCAACATCCGTACCTATTCCTTCAAGAAGATCGCGATCTCACGCCGCAATGCAAAATTTGTGGTCTTGGGCTTCGTGCTGCTGATCACCGCCCTGCTGACCTATCTCTGGGCAACTCTGGCTTTCCTGAGTATCGGCTACGCCCTCACTGTGATCTGGGCCTTACGGCCCGGCAAGAACAGGACGCGCGGGCAAGGATAACCCATGGACATCGACGCAATCAAATCCTCTTACGCCCGCTGGGCGCCGGTCTACGACCGTACCTTCGGGGCGATCACACAGGTCGGACGCCGCGCGACGGTGCAGTATATCAACAGCCAGCCCGTCCAGCGTGTTCTTGAGGTCGGGGTCGGCACCGGGCTGGCGCTGCAGCATTATCGCAAGGATCTGAAGGTCACCGGCATCGATTTCAGCGCAGACATGCTGAAGAAAGCCCGGCGCCGGGTGCAGGCACAGCAGCTCAGCCATGTGGATCAACTGCTTCAGATGGATGCCCGGTCGCTTGATTTTCCCGACAATCATTTCGACGTGGTCGCCGCCATGCACATCGTGTCAGTTGTTCCCGAACCCGAACGGGTTGTGGCCGAAATGGCGCGGGTCTGCAAACCCGGCGGCAAGATCGTGATCACCAACCATTTCGCCAGCGACAAGGGCATTCTGGCCGTGATCGAACGGCTCAGCGCGCCTTTCTCGGAATTTCTAGGCTGGCATTCCGACTTCAGCATTTCTACCGTGATGGGAGAGCCTGCCCTGACCGTGATAGAACGAAAGACGCTTCCGCCGATGGGCACGATGACCTTTCTGGCGTTCGAAAAGTCTCCTCCAGTGCTCGCCTGACGGGCTTTGACCGGTCAGACCGCCGAAAAAGATATCCGCCTGCCCGCTTGCAGAATAGCCCCTGTCGTTCCAGCATCGGATGACGTCTTATGTTGTTCACGCCCTATCCAGCATGGTCCTGGAGAAATCGCAGGCCCGGGCAATGACATCGCTGCGCGACAGCGCCACGTCAAGGGCCAGAACCTCGGGGCCCGTGGGTGTTTCAAGATCGGCGAACTGGCTCTCCAGAAGACTGACAGGCATGAAATGATCGCGCCGTGCGGCCATACGCGCGGCTAGCAGCGTCTTGTCGCCGTATAGGTGAATGATCCCCATCGGGTTCAGCGTGACGCGCAGACGCTCCCTGTAAGCCTCCTTGAGCGCTGAACAGGCAATAACCACCCTGCCCGGCCGAGCATCGGCGGCGCCTGCGATCCGGTCCAGCCAGCCCCAGCGATGCGCATCTGTCAGCGGCAAGCCAGAGGTCATTCGCGCCTTTGCCTCGGGCGAATGATGGTCATCCGCCTCGATAAATGTTGCGCCAAGGCTGTCTGACACCGCTTTCGCCACGGTGGATTTCCCCGTGCCGCACACGCCCATGACCAGCAGATGCTGCATGGCTTCCTCCGAATCGATTGTATTTCCCGGGCTTTATGACAGCGCCGTCGCGCATCCAGAAGAGCTTGCCGATGACAATCGGACCTCTTCCTCGCCCCGCCGCACAACATGGTCCTTGGCAAACAACAGCGTGGCACCGCTGCTCGTTCCGGTGGCGGAAAGCGTCGCCTCGACCCCGTCCGGGCGCAATGCCGCAAGCATCTGCAGATACCAGGGATTGCGGGCAAACGGCCCCTCGACGATCCCCGGCCCCCGCGCGCTGGAAAGGGACAGGCAGCTGTCGGTCATGAGCGCAACATGATAGCCCGGCGCAAACATTTTCTGCCCATCACTTTCTCGCGTTACCGTCCAGCCGCCTGCCCGGCCCCGGAACGGGCCCAACCCGGGTTCAACCGCAGGCAGCAGCATGACTCCGCATTCCAGAACGCGCTGCGCATCTGTATCCGTACCCAGACTTTCAGACCCGTCGCGGATCATTTCGAATTCACGCACGCCCATGAACCGTGCCGACGGGACAGGCGCGCCGGTGCCGCTGACATTGACCAGCGTGTCGCGGTCGGGATCAAGCTGCACCGCAGCCCCCCCCACCGCCATGGCAATGACCCAGGTCCCGGTCGACACCGCCGCAAACGGAGCAGACTTACTCAGCACATGCGGATAGAGCGAAGCGTTGGGTCATGGATGCCACAAGCCACGGGTGTGTCGGGCGCAAGCCCGGTGAGCGCGGCAATATCAGGCGTCACAACACCCAGAACGTCAGACGCCGGTCGCGGCGGCGCCAGCCGTCCGCTCATTCCCAGCTTCGCCACAAGATCCGAAGCACGGGCCGCGAAAGGCTGCCAAAGATCGGAGTGACAGCCCAGTGAAGTCACATCGCTCGCCAGCACCCCGGTCAGCCGGTAGCCCCAATACTGCGGATAGGTCACCACATGCGCCAGCCGCGCTTCCAGCCCGGGATCGGTGCGCAGCATCCAATGTAACTGTGCGCCAGGGTTCAGCCCCGCCCCCGGACGCGGCGCCCCGGTCTGTTCGAACCGTGGCCACAGGGTGTCATACTCAGCCGCCAAGGCATCCGGCCCGTCATGTTCGTAGTTCAGCATCAGCGCAGCCGATCCACCGGCGGCGTCCAGCAGCACAGCCGCCGCGCCGTGGGTGGTGATCGAAATGGCATCGACGCCGTGTTCGGTGCGAACGGTGCGCAAACCCTCAATGAAAAAACCCCAATGCCCCTCAAGATCGAAATGCGGCCAGGGTGGCCCGTGCAGGATGCGATTTGGGCGGGTAACCACGGCAATCTCGTTCAGCGTGGCGGCGTCGACCAGCGCCAGCGTGGCATTCGTCTTGCCAACGTCGATCACAGCAATATGGCGGGACATCCTCATGGCAGGTGAAACATCGTCTCAAGCACAACCACCTTGGGCGAATGATCCGCGTTGACCTCCATCAGATCCGCCATATGAGCCCACCATTTCTGCATCACGGGGTGGCCCGGCAGCGCGGCCATGCCATGATCATCGTGCCGCCAGAGCACGGCAAACAAGGCGTTACTCTCAGAATCATGGTGGATCGAATAATCCGTGACACCCGCGTCGCGCAGCAGATCGGACAGTTCGGGCCATATCTCATCGTGGCGGCGGTGATACTCGGCAGCAAGGTCATGCGAAAGGCGTATTTTTGCATCAGGCCGTCCCCGTCCGGATCAGCCGGATCAGACGCGGCAGGGCAATCACCCCGATCAGCAGCGCCCCGATAAAGATCGACATGACGATCCCCGGCACGTTCAGCAGTCTCAGACCAAAGGTGACCATGACCATGACAAGCGCCGCGATCACCACGCCCAAAATGCGGCCCGACCCGCCCAGCACGACCATGTTCACGATCTCAAGTTCCCAGGCTGACGCGATAGAGCGCCGCGTCGATTCCAGCCGCGCGGTCAGGCACACCACCGCAATGCCGGACATCAGGCCGGTGAGCAGGAACAGGGTCATCTTAACCCGCCCGACCCGGATGCCGCTGAAGGTGGCGGCGGTCGCGTTATTGCCGATGGTAAAGACGTGTCGGCCAAAGTTGGTGAAATGCAAGATCACGCCATAGATCAGCGCAAAGGCCACAAACAGCACCAGCTCGGAGGAGATCACCCAGAAGACGTCGCCGCGCCCGAGCCAGGCGAAGCTTTCCGGTTAACCGTTAAACGCCTGATCCCCCAGCACGATATAGCTGATGCTGCGAAAAAGGCTAATCGTGCCGATGGTCACGACGATGGACGGTAGGCCGAGGCGCGTGACCAACACACCGTTGAATGCACCACAGAGCAGGCCAACTGACAGCCCGATCACGATCAGCCCCGGCGTGCCAACGCCGTACTGCAAAGCCCAGCCCATGGCGGTCGAGGCAAGCGCGATGATGGATGCCCGGAAAGGCCGCGTTCAGCTTTGCCGTCACCATCCCCGTCAGCGCCCGATTCGACGCCACCGACAGGTCGATGCAGGGGGTAAGGATGACCAAAGTTTGACCCAGCGCCGGAATGATCAGGATCGAGGTGTCGTTGAACACCGCTGCCAGATTGCCCGGCGCAGCAAATCCGGAAAACCGGCTTTCCACCAGCACCAATAGCGCCAAAAGCGCGCCAAGCAGGATCGCTTCGCGCGATTTCGGGAATCTCAGGATCATGCGGCACTTTCCTCGTGTCCGGCAGCGGCGCGGACCAGTTTTTCGGGCGTCAGCCCGTCGCGGTCAAATTCGGCGGCAATGCGGCCCTTGCGCATGACGATGACGCGGTCGGACATGCCCAAGATCTCGGGGATTTCCGAGCTGACCATGATCGCCGACAGACCTTCGGCAGCGAGTTCGGCCATGAAGGCGTGCACGTCCGCTTTGGAGCCGACGTCGATGCCTTTGGTCAGCTCGTCCAGAATGATGACCTTGGGCCTTGTCGCCAGCCATTTGGCACTGACAACCATTTGCTGGTTGCCGCCAGACAGCTCACCCACGTTCTGATCCAGTGCGGCGGCGCGCAGTTCCAGCCGTTCTGTATAGGTGCGGGCCAGCGCGAAGTCCGCAGCCATATTCAGGAATCGGTTGCGTGCTGCGTGACAGAGACGGCAGGGTGACATTCTGAAAGATCGGCATGGCGGTGACCGCGCCCTGTTTGCCACGATCCTCGGGCACATAGACGATGCCCTTGGCCACAGCCTCGGCGGGCGAGCGGATCACGGCGATCTTGCCATCAATCCTGACCGCACCATTTGAAGGCTTGGTGACACCGAACAGCGCCTGCATGAACTCCGACCGCCCTGCCCCGACAAGGCCGTAGAATCCAAGGATCTCGCCCCGGCGCAGTTTGAAATTGATGTCCGCGAATTCGGTCGGATGGGCATAGCCCGCAACGGTCAGGATCACATCCCCCACCGACCGGATGCGTTCGAGAAAGATCGTATCGACCGACCGGCCCACCATCTTTTCCACCAGCTGGTTTTCGATCACATCCGCGATCATCTCTGCATCGACCATCTCTCCATCACGAAAGACGGTGTAGCGGTCGGCAATGCGAAAGATCTCGTCGAACTTGTGGCTGATGAACGGGATCGCCTTACCCTCAGCCTTGAGCCGATTCACCAGCTCGTAAAGCTCTTCGATCTCTGCTCGGCTCAGGGCGGCGGTGGGTTCGTCCATCACCACCACCCGCGCCTGAACCGACAGAGCGCGGGCTATGGCGACCAGATGTTTGCTCGCGATGCCCAGATCACCCAACTGCCTGCACTGATCAGGGCGTGCCCCGATGCGCGTCAGAATCCCGGTCGCATCAGCCGTCATGCGCGCCCAGTCGATCAGGCCGAACCGTCCGCGCGGGGCGTGGCCCAGAAAGATGTTTTCGGCCACCGACAGATCATCGAACAGCACCGTTTCCTGATGGAACGCAGTGACGGCAGCGTCAGCGGCGGCGGTCGCGGTGGGAAATCGGGTCTCGGTCCCGTCGACCTCGATGCGGCCCTCGTCCGGCTGGTATGTCCCGGTCAGGATCTTGACCAGCGTCGATTTCCCGGCGCCGTTTTCACCAACCCGCGCGGTCACCTGCCCCGGATAAAGCGACAGTTCGACGGCGGACAGGGCGAGCACCCCCGGAAAGGTCTTGGTGATGCCCGACAGGCGCAGAACAGGGTCTGCAGCCGCCGTTGCCGACTCTGCGATCTGGGTTGTGAAATTCATCTGGCCCCCAATGTGATACATCTTGCGGACGTGCCGCAAAGAGGTGGTGCGGGTCGGCCGCGCTGGCCGACCCTGTGGCAATCAGAAGAGGCTCTTGAACTCTTCCATATTGCTCTTGTCATAGGTGAACGTCTCGGACATCGCGGCGGTGTTGGTATCTTCCAGCGTGACGCTGCCCATCCGGTCTGTGCTGATCGTGGCGCCCGGCTCTGCCGTCACCTCTTTGGCGGCCAGAGCATGGGCGATCATCGCGGTGTTGTAGCAAAGATCGACCGGATTCCAGATCGCAAAAGATTGCGAAGCCCCGGACTCCACCGCCCCCGCCATTTCCGACGGCAGTCCAAGACCGGCCACGTTGACCTTGCCGATCATGCCTGCATCCGCCACGGCTTGCGCCGCTGCGGCGATCCCAACGGATGTCGGCGCGATGATCGCATCCAGATCAGGGTGCGGCTGGATAAAGCCCTGTGTTTCACGGCAGGTTTTATCGGCAAGATCGTCACCTTAGACGGTCGCGACCACTTCGATGTTGGGATTGTCGCCCATCACCATGTTCATCTCGGCGTTCCAGGTGTTCTGGTTGGTCGAGGTTGCGGACAGCACCGCCACCTTGCCGCCGTCGGGCAAATGGTCCGCCGCCAGCTTGATGATCGTCTTGCCGATCAGCGCGTCCGAGGACGGGGCAAGGTGCATCTGATGCCCCTCGGGGGCAACACCGGAATCCTAGGAAATCAAGGTGATCCCGCGCTGCATCGCCTTTTGTGGTGCTGGCACAACAGCGTCCGGGTCATTGGCAGAGATCGCAATGGCGTCGACACGCTGCGCGATCAGCCTGTTGATCACTTCGATCTGGCCCTCCTGCGCCATGGGCGTCGCGGCAAGCGACACGCCGATGGCAAGCCTTCTGGTAAATGTCATGATCTTCCTCCCAAAGTTTGACAAATTGTCCTCTGCGCTGCGGGGTCGTCCGCATCCACCGCTCCGTAAATGGATAGCCCGCCTCCACTGCTGATGCATCCGCGCCCACGGGCACGACGATCAGGGTCACTTCTGCTGCGTTCATCATGGCGGCATGGCGATCCTCGATCCCCTCATCCGTGATGATCTTGCCGACCTTTTCCAGCCCGCACAGGATCAGGCTGGACCGTATGTCGAATTTCGAACTGTCCGCCAGGACAACCAACTCATCCGCCTGCCCAATCAGCTTTTGTTCGGCCTGAATGACCAGCAGATCGGCCTCCATGATCCCCAGTGGCGCAATGCCCTGACATCCCGTGAACATGCGCCGCGCATAAAAGTTGCGGGTCACATCGTTGTCGAACGGAGATAGGATGATGTTCTGTTCGCGGTAGATCGTGCCACCCGACAGCATGACCGTATTCTTGGTCTGCTTGAGCAGATGTTCCGCAATCGGAAACGAGTTGGTGAAGACCTGACAGCGTTTGTTTCCAGCGGATGGACCATCTGAAACGTGGTCGTCCCACCGTTGATGATGATCTATCCCCGTCTTCGCACAGGGCCACAGCCGCCTTTGCAATCGCCTGTTTCTGTCGCGCATGCTTGCTTTGATTGACAGAAAACGGCCGTCCGGCCAACCCGACAAATTCAGGCGGCGCATTGGATTCGGCCCATCCCCGCACCCGGCGCAACTTCTTGGCCATGCGCAGCGTTGCAATGTCACGCCGGATCGTGGCTCCAGAGGACTCCGTCAATTCAACCATTTCGACCACCGTGACAAACGGCTTGGCCTGAATGGCGGATAGAGTGATCCTGTGGCAAATACGCAAGCTTGCGATCAAACGGCACGGGGCGCTTTTCGCCCCATGGGGAGGAGTTTCCATGCTCAAGACTGTCTCCGGATCGCAGATCAAAAACCTGTGGGATGCGACCCACGCGGACACACTCAGCGAATCCGACAAGCTGCTGTATCGCTCCAACCGTCTGGGGTCAGACAAGCGGGTGACCAATTACGGTGGCGGCAGTGGCACCATTGACAAAGCTGAGTTTGCGACGCTCTACATGAACAAGCTGACCGCGCTGAAGGGTCTCTACCGCGGTGTGGCGTTCGAGGATGAGATGGTGGCCTATCTGCCCCATTGCACGTTCGCTCTGAACCCGCGTGCGGCGTTGATCTACACGCCCCTGCACGCTTATGTTCCAAAAGCATGTGGATCACATTCACTCTGATGCGATCATCGCCATTGCAGCTGCGTCCAATTCCAAAGAGCTGACGCAAAAAATCTTTGGCGACACCATCGGCTGGCTGCCTTGGAAAAAGCCCGGATATGAACTCGGTCTCTGGTTGGAGGATTTCTGCCTCAGGAACCCCGATGCCAAGGGCGTCGTGTTGGAAAGCCACGGGTTGTTCTGCTGGGATGATGACGCTGAAACCTGCTATGCCACCACTCTGAACACGATCAACCGCGCCATCGCCTGGTTCGAAGAACAGACCGCCGATATCCCGGCCCTTGCTGGCGAAAAGCACCCCACCCTGTCGGCGGCAGAACGTCACCGCGTTGCCACCGCTCTGATGCCCGCAATTCGCGGAATGATCTCGGGTGACAGTCACAAGGTTGACCATTTTGATGATCAGGACGCCGTGCTGCAATTCGTCGGTGCGCAGGACATGCCGCGCCTTGCGGCCCTTGGACCCTCTTGCCCCGACCACTTCCTGCGCACCAAGATTCGCCCGTTGGTCGTGGATTTCGATCCTGCGAACCCCGACATCGACGCGACGATTGCGGGTCTGACCGAGATGGTCGGGGCATATCGAGCGGATTACACCGCATATTACGAACGCTGCAAACACGACAACAGCCCGACGATCCGGGACCCAAACGCGGTGGTCTACCTCGTCCCCGGTGTGGGCATGATCACCTCTGCAAAGGAGAAGGCGACGGCGCAGATCTCGGGTGAATTCTAAGTCAACGCAATCAACGTGATGCGCGGCGCGGATGCGGTCAGTGACTACCAGGGTCTGCCGGAACAAGAATCTTTCGATATCGAATACTGGCTTCTGGAGGAGGCCAAGCTTCAGCGGATGACCAAACCCAAGGCGCTTGCCGGACGGATGGCCATCGTCACTGGCGGCGCTGGTGGCATCGGTGCCGCGACTGCCGTGCGGTACCTGACCGAAGGCGCTTGCGTGGTGGTGGCGGATATCGACAAGGCAGCCTTGGCCGACACAGCGCAGACGCTGTCGACCACGTTTGGCAACGACGTCGTGCGCACGGTCGAAATGAACGTGACCTCCGAAGACGCCTTCATTGGGGCCTAAGCCGATATGGCGGTGGAATTCGGCGGCGTCGACATCGTGGTATCAAATGCCGGAATCGCGTCGTCGGCCAAGGTCGAGGATACCTCGCTCGAACTTTGGAACAAGAATATGTCGATCCAGTCGACGGGCTATTTCCTTGTCGCCCGCGAGGCATTCAAACTGCTCAAGACACAGGGCATCGGCGGCGCGATTGTCTTTGTCGCTTCCAAGAACGGTTTTGCCGCCTCGCCCGGGGCCGCAGCCTATCGCACCGCCAAGGCATCAGAAATCCATCTTGCACGGTGTCTCGCCCTCGAAGGTACGCCCGAAGGCATCCGCGTCAATGTGGTAAACCTGGATGCCGTTCTGCGCGGATCAAAGATCTGGTCCGGGGAGTGGCTCGATCAGCGCGCCGCAACCTATGGCACCGACAAGGGCGGGCTTGAGGAAATGTACCGCGAACGCTCGCTGCTCAAACGCTCTGTCCTGCCTGAAGATATCGCCGAGGCCTGCTATTTCTTCGCCTCGGACCTCTCGTCCAAATCGACGGGCAACATCATCAACGTGGATGCTGGCAATGCGCAGGCGTTCACGCGCTGAGTGACCCGAGGGAGGGGACACATGATCGACACCTCAACCATTGAGGCCGCCCAAACCTTGCGCGCAGATTATGACGCTCTGGGCGCGCATCTGGACCGGCGCGGCATCGACATCGCCGGAATCAAGAATAAGGTGGCGGCCTATGGAAACGCTGTCCCGTCCTGGGGCGTGGGTACGGGGGGCACCCGCTTTGCGCGTTTTCCCGGCGCGGGCGAACCGCGCAGGATCTTTGACAAGCTCGACGAGTGCGGCCTGATCCATCAACTGACTGCAGCAACGCCATCGGTATCGCTGCACATTTCCTGGGACAGCGCCGCTCTGGCGGATCTGCTGAGCAAGGGCGAAGCAGTTGTCCTGAGCTTTGATGCTCTGAATTCGAACACCTTTCAGGACCAGAGCGATCAGGCGCACGGCTACAAGTTTGGCTCGCTCTCCCACACCGACGCGGCGACGCGGACACAAGCGGTGGAACACAACCTCGCATGTATAGAGTTGGGGCGGCAGATCGGATCCAAGGCGCTGACCATCTGGGTGGGGGACGGGTCGAACTTTTCGGGGCAAAGCCATTTCACCAGAGCTTTCGAACGCTATCTGGACAGCGCACAGTCGATCTATGCGGGGCTGCCCGACGACTGGCGCCTGTTCACCGAACACAAATTGTACGAACCTGCCAACTACTCCACCATCGTGCAGGACTGGGGCACCAATTGTCTGATCGCCAAGGAATTGGGCGTACGGGACTTCTGCCTCGTCGATCTGGGCCACCACGCGCCAAATGCGAATATCGAGATGATCGTTGCCCGTCTGATCCAGTTCGGCAAGCTCGGCGGCTTTCACTTCAACGATTCCAAATATGGCGATGATGATCTGGATACCGGATCCATCGATCCCTACCGGCTTTTCCTCGTCTTCAACGAGTTGGTGGATGCCGCCGACACACCCGGATTTGACCCGGCACATATGCTGGACCAGAGCCACAATGTCACAGACCCTATAGAAAAGCGCCACGGAGGTTCAGCGCGCCCATGCGCAGGCGCTGCTCGTGGATCGTGTGGCGCTGTCCGGGTGCTAGGACAGCAACGATGCGTTGATGGCCTCCAACACACTAAAGCGGGCGTTTAGGACGGATGTTCAACCGATATTCGCCATGGCACGGCTGGAGAAAGGTGCAGCCATCGATCCGCTCGCGGCCTATCGGCAGTCCGGCTATCGCGCGAAAGTGGCAGCAAAGCGTCCCGCGGTCACCGGCGCGGGCGGCGGCATCGTATGAACAGCGCCCTACGCAATAAAAAGGCGCGCCGCCCCTAGGGTGACGCGCCTATAGTCGTATCTCAGCGAAAGCTTACTTCAGACCCTCAGCCTGCACCCAATCCCAAGTCAGATCCAGCGCGCGGCCCATGCGGGCAAGAATCTGGTCGATGTCATCCTCGGTCACGATCAGCGGCGGACACAGCGCAACCGTGTCATAGACGGCGCGACAGATCAGACCTTCCTGCGCGGCGAATTTCGCAACCTGTCCCGACACCTTGCCGGTCGGAGTGAAGCTGCGCTTGGTCGCCTTGTCCGCCACCATCTCGAGCCCGGCGATGAGACCGACGCCGCGCACTTCGCCCACCAGCGGATGGTCGGCGAACTTACGCAAACCGCCCTGGAACTGCGCCTCAAGCCGGGCGGCATTCCCGATCAGATCCCGCTCTTCGATGATGGCAAGGTTTTCCAGACCGACGGCGCAGGCCACCGGATGGCCCGACCCGGTATAGCCATGCCCGAATGTGCCCAGCTTTTCCGAATTGTCGGCAATGGCGTTGTAAACCTTGTCGTTCATGATGATCGCGGCCAGCGGCATGTAGGACGATGTCAGCTGCTTCGACGTCACCATGATATCGGGGGTAAAGCCGTATTTCTGGCAACCGAACGTGGTGCCAAGACGCCCAAAACCGTTGATCACCTCATCCGAAATCAGCACAATGTCGTATTTATGGCATAGCGCTTCGATCCCCGGCCAGTAGCCTTCGGGCGGTGTCATCACGCCGCCGGCACCCATCACCGGCTCGCCGATGAAACCGGCGATGGTTTCGGGACCTTCGGCCAAGATCACATCCTCGGCCTCTTTCAGCAGACGTGCTGTAAATTCAGCCTCGGTTTCGCCCTCTTCGCCCCAGCGCCAGAAATGTGGGCAGGTCAGATGCGTGACGGGAATCGCAGGAAGGTCGAAATCCTTGTGGTTGCCCGGCAGACCGGTCAGCGACCCCGAGGCGATGGTGATCCCGTGATAGCCTTTGTTGCGGGCGAGGAATTTCTTCTTCTCCGGGCGGCCCAGACCGTTGTTCATGAACCACAGCATCTTGATGACGGTGTCGTTTGCTTCGGAACCGGAGTTGGTGAAGAACACGCGGTTCATGCCCTCGGGCGCCATCTCGGCCAGCTTTTCGGCCAGACGGATCGCTGGCTCATGCGCCTTGTGCGCAAAGCTGTGGTAATAAGGCAGCAGATCCATCTGCCGAACGGCTGCGTCTCGCAGTCGCGGTTCGGAAAAACCGACGGCGACAGACCACAGCCCAGCCAGGCCTTCGATATATTCCTTGCCCTGATCATCATAGACGCGGACGCCATCGCCGCGCGCCATGATCATCGGCCCCTGCTTTTCGTGCAGGCGCATATTGGTATAGGGGTGCATGCTGTGCGCGATATCGGCCGCGGCAAGCGAGTTGGACAGGTCGTTCATAAGTCTCTCCGAAAATCAGGCGCGCGCGTCGCGGCCAAGGAATCCCCCAAGGAAGGAGGCAAGCGATGTGGTAAGATCGGGTGAAAGATAGCCACCCTCCTGAACAAGCACAGTGGGCAGATCCGCACCGGCGATCAAAGCGCCCGCTTGCCGGAAACCGTCAAAAGTGACCTTCATGCCCTTTAGCGGATCGTTCTCGTGTGCATCAAGTCCCAGACTAATCACAAGCGCGCCCGGATCGAACTGCTTGATCTGCGCCAGCGCGTCGGAAATGGTAGCGCACCATGCATCGTCACCGGTGGTGGCCGGCATCGGCAGGTTGAGGTTGAACCCCTTACCCGCGCCGCGGCCAGTTTCGTGAGCATGACCTGCAAAGAACGGATAATACTGGTGCGGGTCAGTGTGAACAGAGATGAACAGCACATCGTCGCGTTCATAGAATATCCACTGGGTGCCATTGCCGTGGTGCACATCTATATCAAGAATCGCCACCCGATCGTATTTGCTGCGCAGCCGTTCAGCGGCGATGGCCGAGACGTTCATCAAGCAATGTCCGGCGCAGGTTTCGGCATCGGAATGGTGCCCGGGCGGGCGTGTCAGCGCGTATGCGGCGCGTTCCCCCCCCAGCACGGCATCCGCTGCGGCGACCGCACAATCTGCAGCGCGGCGGGTCGCGGTCCAGCTGTTTGACCCCATCGGCGCAGAGGTGTCGCCCATATGCCAGCCCGCGCGACCGACGATGCTGTCAGGATAAGTTGCCCAATATCTCTGCGCAAACGCGTTGGGTACCACTTCGGCCCCAGCATTTGGCAGTTTCTGCCACTGCTCCCAGGCAGTTTCCAGAAACGTCAGCAATTGCGGTGTATGCACCGCCTCAAGACAGGCGCGCGGCGCCTCGGGCGGTTCTTCGGTGCTCAGGCCAAGCTGAACCAGTCCGGCAATCAGCAGCGTCGCCCGCTCGGCCTGTTCGGCATTGCGCATCAGCGCGCCGTTGGTCAGGCGGAACTTGGGATCATGGGCCTCGGTCTCTTTGGCATAATAGCACTTCATGGGGCAGATTTGTCCTCCAATAAGCGAAACTGTTGGCAGACAAGCGTCCGCGCGGTTCCGATGTGATAATCTATGGCATCAACCGCAGCGTCGGTGTCACCCGCTGCGATGGCATCAATGATCGGCTCGTGGGTTTCGGCCATCCGGTGCGCGTCATCATAGAGCCGCCCGATCAGGATCAGTCCCAGCTTGGTTTCATTGGCGATCTGGTCGAAAACGGTCAAAAAGCGCGGATTGCCCGACCCCTGACAGATCAGCCGGTGAAAGTGCATGTCCGCCTCGACCTGGCACACCATATCCTCGCCCGCATCAGCGACACGGTAAAGTTCACTGAGTTGGCCGCGCAGCAGTGGCAAGGTCTCCTCTGCGCCCGTTGCCACCAGACGGGCAATCGCTGCACGTTCGATGACGATGCGAAATTCGTACAGGTTATCGAGTGCGGCAGAAGAGACCGATTGCACAAAAAATCCGCGATTTGTGCGATATTCAACCAGTCCGGAACTTTCCAGCAGCCGCGCCGCTTCGCGAACCGGGGCACGAGAGACACCCATGTCTCGGGCAATGGCCGATTCGGACAAAGGCGCGCCGGGTCGGATTCGCCCCGCCATGATCGCCTCGGCCAGCAGATTGGCCACGCGATCCACCAGGCCATCACGGCTGAGCGGCTGAAACCGCGATTTTTTCGAGGCTGTTGGGTTCGACGGGTCAAACACGGCAGTGGGCGTCCATATGGAAAGCACGTTGGAAAAAAGCCTAACTGCAGGAATGTCGATTGTCGACAATTTCCTTGACTCGTGGTCCGGAACCGCAATGCTTACAGAAATCGTAATCGGACCAAGGATGACTTCATGCCGGATGGCACGACCGACCGACCTGTTTCCGCCCTGCGCCGCGACCTTGCGGCGGCCTACCGCCTCATCGCACTCGAAGGGATGGACGACAGCATCTACACCCACATCTCGGCCCGCCTGCCCGATGGCCCGAATGGGGAAAAGCGGTTTCTGCTGAACCCTTACGGCCTTCGTTTTGATGAGGTGACAGCCAGCAATCTGGTCACCGTGGACGAAACTGGCGCGGTGATCGACGACCCTTATGGTTCGGGCGTGAATGCGGCTGGATTCACCATCCATTCCGCCGTGCACATGGCGCGCCACGATGCGACCTGCGTGCTGCACACCCATACGGTGGCGGGTGTTGCCACCTCTTCGGTGAAAGAGGGGCTCTTGCCGCTCAACCAATGGTCGGCGCAGTTTTACAATCGCATCGCCTTTCATGACTACGAAGGCATCGCGCTGAACCTTGCCGAACGCGAACGCATCGTGGCCGATCTGGGCAAAAAGAATGTGATGTTGCTGCGCAATCACGGCGTTTTGGTCCTGGGCCGGTCGGTTGGTGAGGCTGTCGCCATGGTGATGAATCTGGAACGGTCCTGCCGGGCGCAGATCGCAGCACTTGGCATGGGGCTGACGCCTTTGGTTCTGCCCGATGACGTGGCCGAACACACTGCTCGCCAATACGAAAAGGCCTATGACGGCATCCACGCCAAAGGCGTCGATCCGGAATGGGACGCCATGCTGCGCCGCCTGAACCGTGCCGCACCTGACTACGCAGACTGACCCCGGATCAACCGGGGCGCCTTTAGAAGACTATAAACCACAACGGGGAAGACTGATGAACTTTTTGAAAACCACCACATTTCTGATTGCGGCGGGCCTGGCCACGCCTTTGCTGGCGCAAGACGCTGGCGGGCGGATCGACATTGTCGTGCAGCCGGAACCGCCCAGCCTGATGCTGGGTCTTGTGCAGAACGGCCCCACGCAGCTGGTCGCCGGCGACATCTACGAAAGCCTGCTGCGCTATAATACCGATCTTGAACCGCAGCCCAGCCTCGCCAAATCCTGGGAAATCTCAGAAGATGGCCTAACCTATACCTTCCATCTGCAGGACGGTGTGAAGTGGCATGACGGCGAACCCTTCACCTCGGCCGATGTTGTGTTCTCGGCAGATGTGTTCCTGCGTGAAACGCATGCACGCATGCGCTCTTCGCTAGCCTATGTGGACAGCATCGAGGCGCCGGATGATCAGACCGTGGTCTTCAAGCTCAAGACGCCATTCGGCCCCTTCATCGGCGTGTTCGAGGCAGGCACTATGCCAATGATCCCCAAGCACATCTATGAAGGCACCGATTACGCCAACAACCCAATGAACGCGACACCGATCGGCACCGGACCCTTCAAGTTTGAATCCTGGGAGAAGGGCAGTTACATCCATCTGGTTAAGAACGAAGACTATTACCTTGAGGGCAAGCCCCATCTGGATGAGGTCTATTACCGCGTCATTCCCGACGCGGCCTCGCGCGCCGTGGCGTTTGAAACGGGTGAAGTGGACGTGCTGCCCGGCGGATCTGTCGAAAACTGGGACGTGCAGCGCCTGACGGAACTGGACAACACCTGCTCGACCGGCAAGGGCTGGGAGTTCTTTGCGCCGCACGCCTTCATGTGGCTGAACAATCGCGAAGGGCCGACTGCTGATGTACGTTTCCGCCAGGCGGTGATGTACGCCATGGACCGCGAATTCGTCAAAGACGTGGTTTGGAACGGCTTTGGCAAGGTCGCGACGGGACCTGTGTCCTCAAAGACCAACTTCTATTCCGATGATGTGACGCAATACGATTACAACCCGGAAAAGGCCAAGGAACTTCTGGCCGAAATGGGTTATGACGGCACCCCAGTCAGCATTCTGCCGCTGCCTTATGGGGAGACATGGCAGCGTTGGGCAGAAGCAGTGCGCCAGAACCTGCAAGAGGTCGGTATAACGGTTGATATCGACTCGGCTGATGTCGCGGGCTGGAACGAAAAGACGTCCCAGTGGGACTACGACATGGCCTTCACCTATCTCTACCAATACGGCGATCCGGCTCTGGGGGTGTCACGCAACTATGTGGAATCCCAGATAGAAAAAGGCAGCCCTTGGAACAACGTCGAAGGTTACCGCAATCCTGAAATGGACGCGAAATGGGCAGCTGCCGCCGTCTCACCCAGCCCCGATGAGCGCACCAAGATCTATTCGGAGATCCAGAAGGAAATCGTCGATGACGTGCCGGTGGCATGGCTGCTCGAAATCGAATTTCCGACGATCTACAATTGCAATGTGCAGGATCTCGTGACCACCGGCATCGGTGTCTCGGACGGTCTGCGCGACGCCTGGATCAAGCAGGAATAGCACCGTGCAGGGCGCCGGAAGTTCCGGTGCCCTGTTCTGAACCCGCTGGTGCCATATCCGCGATACATACCTGACGTCATTGAGGACCCCCCCAACAGATGTCCCTGATCACCACAATCCTCGGGCGACTGGTCAAAGCAGCGATCACGCTGCTGGCCATCGCCGTTCTCAACTTCTTTCTGATCCACGCCGCCCCCGGCGACCCCGCTGCCGTTCTGGCCGGAGAGGCGGGTGCCGCTGATCCGCTGTTCATCGCCCAGTTGCGCGAACGCTTTGGTCTGGATCAACCGCTTTATGTCCAGCTCTGGTCCTACGTGAAAAATGTCCTTACGCTCGACCTTGGGTATTCCTTTCGTCAGGGCATGCCGGTCTACGATCTGATCGCTCAGCGCCTGCCTGCGACACTGCTGCTGACGCTGTCGTCTTTCGTGATCTCGCTCAGCCTTGGCATCGCTTTTGGTGTTGCTGCGGCAGCACGGGTGGGCAAGGCCTCTGACAGCGTCCTGACCACCATAGCGCTGCTGTTCTATGCAACGCCGCTCTACTGGGCGGCGCTGATGGCCGTTCTGGTGTTCTCGGTTCAGTTGGGCTGGCTGCCGGGCTTTGGCTATGAAACGGTGGGCAGTGGCTACAGCGGCCTTGCCCGGGCCTGGGACATCCTGCAGCACCTTATCCTGCCGGCGCTGACGCTGGGGCTTTTCTTCATGGCCGTCTATATGCGCATGACCCGCGCTTCGATGCTTGAGGTCAGCCAGATGGATTTCGTGAAAACCGCACGGGCCAAGGGCCTGTCCGGCCCGGTCATCCGCCGCCGCCACATCCTGCGCAACGCGCTGTTGCCTGTCGTGACGTTAGCGGGCCTGCAGGCCGGGCAGCTGATTGGCGGCGCGGTTCTGACCGAAACCGTCTTTGCCTGGCCCGGCATAGGACGGCTGATGTTCGAAAGCCTTGAGGCGCGCGACTACAACACAATCCTCGGGGTCTTCCTTGTGTCCGCCGCAATGGTCATCGTGTTCAACATTCTTACCGACATCGTTTACCGCATCGTCGACCCGCGGATCGGAGCAAAATCATGACCCTCTGGAAACGCTTTGCCACCAACCGGGGCGCGGTGATCGGGCTGATCATCCTGCTCTGCGTCATCGCCATCGCCCTGCTCGCACCGGTGATCTACCCCGGCGGCCCGTGGAAGATGGTGCAACGCCCCTTCCTTGTTCCCTTCACAAACGGCGATCTGCCGCTGGGCACCGATACGCTGGGCCGCGACGTGGCTGCCGGGCTCGTTCATGGCGCGCGAGTGTCCCTGCTGGTCGGGCTGGTCTCGACCGTGATGGCGCTGCTGATCGGCGTGCCTTTGGGCGCCCTCGCAGGGTTCTATGGTGGGTACGTGGACGAAGGCGCGATGCGCTTTACCGAATTCTTCCAGACGATCCCGAACTTCGCCCTCGCCATCGTGCTTGTCGCGATCCTGGAGCCGACGCTGGGTTCCATCACCCTTGCAATCGCCATAGTTTCCTGGCCCCCCGTCGCAAGGCTGGTCCGGGCCGAGGTGATGTCGCTGAAGCGGCGTGAGTTTGTCGAGGCGGCGCATCTTGCCGGCCTGTCGAATACCCGAATTCTGGTCAGTGAAGTGCTGCCAAATGCGATCTCGCCGATCATCGTGATGGCGTCGCTGATGGTCGCAACGGCGATCCTACTGGAATCCTCGCTGTCCTTTCTGGGATTGGGCGATCCCAACATCATGTCCTGGGGCTATATGATTGGTGCTGCACGCACGGTGATCCGATCGGCGTGGTGGCTGTCCTTCATGCCCGGCGTTGCGATCCTGCTGACCGTGCTGGCGCTTAACCTGATCGGTGAAGGGTTGAACGATGCCTTCAATCCGCATCTGAAGAAGGGCCGAACATGACAGACGCCATCCTCTCCATAGACAGCCTGACCATCGACCTGCCCATCGGCGCCGACCGCCCGCACGCGGTCGAGGATGTCAGCTTTGACCTCAACAAGGGTGAAATCCTCTGTGTTGTGGGCGAAAGCGGCTCGGGCAAGTCGATGACCGCGAATGCGCTGATGGGTCTGCTGCCAGATGGTGTGACCGTCGGCAAAGGCCGCGCAATGTTTGACGGCAAGGACGTTCTGACCCTGCCCGAGGCGCAAAAACAAGCAATGCGTGGCGCGCGGATTGGCATGATCTTTCAGGAACCGATGACCGCGCTCAACCCGCTGATGCGAATCGGTGATCAGATTGCAGAGGTCTTTGCCGCCCACAACCTGCTGAGCGGATCCGAACGGCGCGCCCGCGCGCTGGCGCTAGTGAAAGAGGTCGGCCTGCCCGATCCCGAAAAAATCATCCGCGCCTATCCGTTTCAGCTGTCCGGCGGACAGCGCCAGCGCGCGATGATTGCCATGGCGCTGGCGCTGGAGCCGGAAATCCTAATTGCGGATGAACCCACCACCGCGCTGGATGTGACCACGCAGGCACAGATCCTTCGGCTGATCTTGGCATTGCGGGAAAAACACGGCATGGCGGTGATGTTCATCACACACGACTTTGGCGTAGTGGCCGAAATCGCCGACCGGGTAATTGTTATGCGCTACGGTCAGATTGTTGAGGCTGGGATCGCAAAACAGGTGCTGGAAAGCCCTCAGCACGAATATACCCGCGCCCTGCTGGATGCGATCCCGACCGGGACCGTGCCTGAACTGGCCCCCATCACCACGGCGCCGGCGCTGGAAATCCGCCATCTGAACAAGATCTACCGCACCGGTGGCAGCCCATTTCGCGCAGCGCGCGAGGTGCGGGCGGTCAACGATGTCTCGCTCACCATCGCCAAGGGCGAAGTGGTGGGGCTGGTAGGAGAATCCGGGTCGGGAAAATCGACCTTGGGCCGCGCCGTTGTGCGGCTGGTCACTCCGGATTCCGGGCAGGTGCTGGTGGGTGGCGTGGACATGGCCGCGCTTGATGAAAATGAATTGCGCAAGCAGCGCCACCGGGTGCAGATGGTTTTTCAGGACCCCTATGCCTCGCTCAATCCGCGCCACCGGATCCTGCGGACACTGTCAGACGGGCCGATGGCCAAAGGCGTTTCCAAACAGCAGGCCCATAAACGCGCGCTGGACCTGCTGGAGATCGTCGGGCTGGGCGCCGATGCCGCCACCCGCTTTCCGCACGAATTCTCGGGCGGGCAGCGCCAGCGCATCGGCATCGCCCGGGCCCTCGCCATGGACCCCGAACTGATCATCGCGGACGAAGCCGTTTCGGCACTTGATGTGTCAATCCAAGCGCAGGTGCTGGAATTGCTCGCGGATCTGAGGCGCCAGATGGGCCTGTCGATCCTGTTCATCACCCATGATCTGCGCGTCGCGGCGCAGGTCTGCGACCGGATCGCCGTCATGCAATATGGCAGATTGGTCGAGGTCGGCCCGGTGCGCGATGTCTTTCACGCCCCGAAACAGGCCTATACGCGCGAACTGCTGGCCGCCGTCCCAGGCGCCGGATGGGCCATGGAAAAAGAGGATGCCACTGCATGAGTCAATCCCGCTGGACGGGCGTTGTGACCTGCCGCACGCTGGATCTGCGTGCGCGCTTTGGTGCGGCCTTTACCGAACTTGCGCCCGAGATCACGCTGCTGACACCGGATGAGGTGACAGACCCAGCAGCGGTGGATTTTGTGCTGAGCTGGGTGCCGCCCAAGGACGCCTTTAGCCCCTATCCCAACCTGCGCGGCATCTTTTCCATCGCCGCCGGGATGGATGCAATCCTGGCGTGCCCGTCTCTTCCAAAGAATGTGCCGGTGATCCGGGTCGAAGATCCGGATCAGGCGGCGCAGATGGCCGGGTTTGCCGCGTTTCATATCGTCTGGCATCACCGCCAGATGGGACTGCATCTGGAAAATCAGGCCAAAGGTGTGTGGAAACGCCCCGCCTCGGGCCGCTCACCCGCCAGAGTACGCGTCGGCGTCATGGGATTTGGCCTCATGGGCCGGGCTGTGGCGCTGGGGGCGCGGGCCTTGGGGTATCCCGTCGCTACGCTGTCGCGCAACCTGCCCCCAAAGCCTGAGGCCGGGATGGCGCATTTCACCGATGCGCATCGGGCGGCCTTTCTGGCCCGTACGGACATCCTGATCAACGTGCTGCCGATGACACCCGCAACCAAGGGTTTGTTCGACATAGATCTTTTCGCCGCTCTGCCTGTCGGTGCGGCCTTCATCCATCTGGGCCGCGGCGCGCAGCTGGATGAAAGCGCATTGCTGTCGGCCCTGGAAACGGGCCAGATTTCAGGCGCCTCTCTGGATGTCTTTGCCCCCGAACCACTGGTCGCGGAGCATCCGTTCTGGTCACATCCCAAAGTGTTTGTGACACCCCACACCGCCAGCGAAGCCGAACCGCCTGCAGTCGTCGCCAATGTGGTCAAGCACCTTTCGGCGATCGGCTGAACGCAGCCGAGTCGCAGATGGCCCGAAAGGCGCGTGAAAGCCGCGCCCGCGGTACGTGGTCCGGCGCCGCACAGCCCCCTCACTGGCCAGAACTGTGCAGGCGGTTGTGGCGCAGCGACGACATCAGCGACAACCCGATGAAGCCCGCACCCAGCAGGCCGGTGATGACTTCTGGCACGTGAACCAGCGTTTGTGCAAACATGATCACCGACAGGATCAGGATGGACCAGAAGGCGCCGTGCTCAAGATAGCGAAACTCGGCCAGTGTTTTGCGCTCGACCAGCATGATGGTCATCGAACGCACATACATCGCACCAATCCCAAGGCCGATCGCGATCAGGAACAGGTTCTGCGTCAGGGCAAAGGCGCCGATCACGCCGTCAAAACTGAAGGAGGCATCTAAGACTTCGAGGTAGAGAAACGCCCCGAGTCCGCCTTTGGCAACCTGATCGGCGGTGTCAGAGCTGTCCAGCACATGACCCAGAATCTCGACCGCAAGGAAAGTCACGATGCCAAAGATGGCGGCGAACAGGAATGTGCCGGACTCTGCGGGCGGCAGCACCATCGAGAAGACCAGTACAAGCAGCAGTACGATGGCAATCTCGACCCCACGCACGGCACCGAATTTGCGCATCATCGCCTCAATCCCTTGTATCCAGTCGACCTCTTTTTCCGCGTCGATGAACCAGCTGAGCGAGACCATCATGAGGAAGGCCCCGCCAAAGGCCGCAATGGAGAGATGCGCGCCATTGATGATCTCGGCATAGCGCGCAGGTTCGGTGGCAGCGAGACGTATTGCCTCGAGCGGGTTGATCTGGGCGGCGACCACGACCACCAGCAGCGGAAACAGGATGCGCATGCCAAAGACGGCGATCACAATGCCCCAGGTCAGGAACCGCCGACGCCAGACCGGCGACATCTTTTCCAGCTTGTTGGCATTGACGATGGCATTGTCGAAGGACAGCGAGATTTCCAGCACGGCGAGGATCGCGCCAATCATCAGAAAGCCGAGGGCACCGGACAGCGTGCCGGAATAGGTCCAGCCCAGCCAGAAGGCCAGAATCAGACCCAGCAGGGTCACGCCATAGGCCCATCCAAAATATCTTAACATATCAGACCTTTTCAGCAGGAAGGTAACCGGACAGGTCCACCGGACTCAGCAGCGGTTCATTCGCGAAAAACGCATCGAGATTGTCGACCAGAAGCTGCGCCATCGCATCGCGCGTCTCAACCGTGCCAGAAGCATGATGAGGGTAGTTGGTCACATTGAGAAGCTGCGTCAGTGCCGGATCGGCGTCGGGTTCTGACGCATAAACATCCAGCGCTGCCGATCCCAGCCGACCGTCCGACAGGCAGGCGATCAGCGCCTCTTCGTCCACCACGGATCCGCGCGCGACGTTGATCAGCAGACCATTGGGCCCAAGTGCCTCCATCACGTCGCTGTTGATGAGGTGGCGGGTCCCCTCTCCGCCTGCGACGATCACCACCAGCGCATCACTGTCGCGTGCCAGTTGGATCAGATCCGGCTGAAAGGTCCAGGGCAGATCCTTGGGCCGACGGTTCCAGTAGGTGACCTGCTGGCCCATAGCCATGGCGCGGCCTGCAATCGCCTGACCGATGGTGCCCATGCCAACGATACCAAGCTTGCCGCCCTTGAGGCTGCGTTGCAGCGGGAAGGCCCCCTTGGCGGCCCAGTCGCCAGAACGCACGTAAGCCTCGGCCGGGACAAGGCCGCGGCGCGCGGCGAGCAGCAGCATGATAGCCGTGTCCGCCACATCGTCACACAGCGCCTGTGACGTGTTGGTCAGCGCAACACCATGTTCGGCCATCGCTGCAACGTCAAAGCCATCGAAGCCGGCAGAGGAGCAGGACACCAGCCGAAGATCCCGCATATGCACGATCATATTGCGGGTCACTGGCTCATGGCCGTTTGTCACGATTGCGCGGCATTTGGGGCCGTGTTGCGCGACAAAGGCGTCCTTGTTATCGGCAAGGTCGAAACGGTGCAGGGTGTAGCGGTCTTCGAGCTGCTGCATCGCCTTGGGTCGCTGCGGGTAAAGCATCAGCACATCGGGTTTGGTCATGTCAGAGAGTCTCCTGCACCAGCCGGGTCTTGCGGCGGCGGGTCTGTATTTGAGGGTCTGGATCGAGCGAGGCCGCGAGCAGCCTTTGGTGTAAACCTATTGCGGGGCCTCGGATATCTGGCGTGTCGCACCCTGTTGTACAATACGTCCAGCCTGCATCACGACAGCCCTGTTGGCAAAATCGTGCATCACGGTCAGATCATGCGCGATAAAGATCACACCGGGGCCGCATTCGCCCGCTGAGCCGGTCCAAGTCGTAGGGCTAAATTCCGTTCACCTGTGACTTCAAATCCAGCCTCGCTACGGAGTGCGCGATAACTGACTCTCCGGCTTTCAGGAGAAAGAGCGCGACCGATGGAAGTACACTGCTGTCGCGCACCATTGACAGGGTGCCCGAACAGCACACCATCGACATCGGCTTCACGATCATGGCGCAGGGTGGCACCAACCTTTCCAGAAGCAGAGTCCACCAAGACACAGCCACTCCACTCTTGCAGTTCGCCCCGCTTAACCATAGCATTTCTCTAAGGTATAAATACTCCCAGCCACCCTTCGGAAGCCAGGACATTTTAGGATTGCAAGGAGTGCATGATGAAAATCAGATTGGCCCCAACAACTTCGCGCGGCCGAGAGCGTGTGGATTTCACCGACCGCATTCTTGGCGCACAGAGGGTGCATCCTTCATGACCACCACGACCCGCCAAAACCCGCCGCGTACTGGCGCACCCGAGGATGTCGCGAGCTATGATGCGCGTGAGCTGACGGGCGAGCTGGGTCAGGCATATCTGACGCTTGACGGCCAACTTTATACGCTGCGCATCACACGGGCGGGCAAGCTGATCCTTACCAAGTGAACGGGACGCAATCTGCGCGCGGGCGAGAATGTCGCAGTCGCAAGTGCTTCCCTCACTGTGGCTCCAGCGTTTAAAGATCGATTATGATCAAAAGCGTGGTTCGCTTCCTTCTTGTGATTGGTGTCCTCACCGGCATCGTGCTGCCGAAATCTTCGGTGGTGCTGGCAGAGCTTGGCCTGATCCGAGGCCAGGTGCTGGTGATCTGCACCGGTGACGGCCTTCAGACGCTGATCCTGAATGCTGACGGAACCCCGGTCGAGGTCACGCACAACGCCCATCAATGTCTTCTGGTCCATGCCACCGACACGGCGACAGCGATCCTGCCCTCCCCGATCCGTATGGATCTTGTGCAAGGGGGCGTGAAATCCCGTCTGACGGCGAAGGGGCCACGGCAGGTGCCCGGTCTGGACGCCCGCCCAAGGGCCCCCCCGAAAGCCTGAGCCAGTCTGTCACAATCCAAATCTGCACAAACGGGTCGGCCCTGTCCGCCCGCATTTTCCCGGAGAAGATCCAATGAAACCGTTTTTTGCTGCGGCGCTGTTCTGCGTCCTGCCCGCCCTTCTGTCTGCACACGAATTTAAGTCGGGTGATATCACCGTCGGCCACCCCTATGCTTTTGAAACCGCCCCCATGGCCCAGACCGCTGCAGGCTATCTGACCGTGACCAACACCGGTGAGACGCCCGATACCCTCTTGGCTGTCGAGGCGGATTTCCCGAAGGTCATGATGCACCAGTCGCTCGAAAAGGACGGCATTGCGACCATGGAGCATGTCGAGACGCTTGAGATCGCGCCTGGCGCCAGCGTCGCATTTGCCCCCGGCGGCTATCATGTGATGTTCATGGGCTTGAACGGTGCAGCCTTCAAAGCCGGAGAGCACGTTCCCGCCACACTGGTATTCGAGCACGCGGGCCGAATTGACGTGGAATTCAACGTCGAAGCGCGCACAGAAGACGCACCCGCGTCGGATGCCCATTCCGGTCACGCGACGCACTGACGTCAGACAAGACATCCCTTGTCTGAAACTACACGAAAGCGGATCTCTGGCCGTATCGGGTTGCTGCACATGCCAGACATGCCGCAAACGCTTTTCACTGGGCTGAGTTAGTTGTTTTTGCAGCGTTTCGGGTTAACCTTGAATCGGATATTCGCTGTCTCTCCCTTTGGTCGAACGCGAAATCCGATTGCCGGTGTATCAGGTTAAACCCGAAACGCTTTAGGCAATGGTTTGAGGGGCCGGATTGTCCGGCCCCCTTTCACATAATCTCAGTCGATGAGCGCGTCGAGCCCCAGGGTTTCGAAACGGCTGATCTGGTCCATTTCGGCGGTTGTCAGGGCGATGCCGTCGCGCTGAGCCTTTACGCGGGCGGCGAAGCGGCGTTGAGAGGGCAGGCGCGCGCCCTGATCCGCGAAGGCTGCAAACAGCTTCTCGCCCTCGGCAATCGGATCGCGGCCGCTGCGCGCGGCAAAGACCTGCGGGTCCAGCGCCAGAACAAGCGCCCCGTGGCGCGGCAGCAGGCCACCCCCGCCCATGAAGTCTAGCGCCTCCTTGCTCATGAATTCACCCAGCATCGCCCCTGCAAGCAGTTCGATCATCGTCGAAATGGCCGACCCCTTGTGGGCTCCGAAGGGCAGCATCGCGCCCGCGAGGGCAGCGTCAGGATCGGTTGTCGACCGGCCGTCGATATCGACGGCCCAGCCTTCGGGGATCGGGGTGCCCGCGCGACGGTGTAGCTCGATCTCGCCCCGGGCGGCGACGCTGGTCGCGAAGTCAAAGACATAGGGGTAGTCCCCCGCGCGCGGCCAGCCAAAGGCCATCGGGTTGGTGCCCAGAAGAGGCTCTTTGCCCCCCGCAGGAGCGACGAATGCGTAGCTCGGACACATGGACAGCGCGGCAAGCCCCTCGCCCGCCAGAGCCTCGACCTCATGCCACAGGGCCGAAAAATGCAGGCAGTCGCGGATCACCAGCGCGGCCAGACCCGTTTCGCGCGCGCGCGCGGCCAGCAGCGCTTTCGCCGCGTCGAAAGCCGGATTTGAGAAACCTCCCCCGGCATCAACCTCGATCACTGCCTTGCCCGAATCATGGAGTTCGGGGATGGCCTGCCCGTCGACCCTTCCGGCCTTGAGCACGCGCAGGCAGCCTTCGATGCGATATATCCCATGCGATTTGCAGTTATCGCGTTCGCCAGCAACAATAACCTGCGCCACAACCTCGGCTGCCTGGGCGCGCACACCACAGGTTTCAAAAATATTCTGGACGCGGTTTTGCAGCGTTTCCACCGATATCATATGCGTATCTGCCATTGGTCAGCGATGTCCTTTGCGGAAGGGAATTTTGGGAGAGGACTGCCGCCGTGGGCGGCCAGATTATCATTGCAGAAGGCGCTCGACGTATCAGCCCCACTGACGGCTCATCTGTCCATATTAAGATAGGTGCAGGCCCAGAATACATAGGTTTCGGTGTCATCCACAGTGGGCAGCCCATGTTTCAGGGTGCTGGCGAAGTAGGCGCAATCGCCGGGGCTAAGGACAACGGGTTCAGAAAGCTCGACCTTTACCATTCATGATTGCTTGATCATATATTTACGTCTCTGGCAACGATCGCAATCCGCACCAACCGGTCAGAAGCTAAGTATCTGCTACAGACATGTTTTCAATCTCTGCGGTTTTTGCCCTGAACCGGCCCTTTCAGCCGGAGGCGCAGTTGGCGTCATGGGGCGTTGAGCGAGACCTTTCACACAATTCATCTTCGCCTCGAGACGCCATTCTCGATGAGCCTTACTCTGTCGTTGCGGGCATTTGAACCGGCGGTTGTCGGTTTCCATGATCTGGCGTTACGGCGAGGCCGGATGATTGCTGCCTCCCCCCATCGGCAAGGCGCGAGCAGCAGTTCTGGCAGAGAGCGGTGCAACAGAGTTGGAAATTGGATCATGCACAGGCCATCGCAGCCTATCGGAGATCGTCGACTACACTCGCGAGATGAACCGTCGAGCAGCAGTGCAAGGCAACACACGCGGAACGCGCATCCGAAACACTGTAAATATAAAGGGAAACACCGCCCCGTAAGTGACTGATCCTAGAGGGGAAAAGACACGACGTGGCAGCCCGTAGGGGAATCGAACCCCTCTTTCCAGGTTGAAAACCTGGCGTCCTAACCGATAGACGAACGGGCCAGCTCGTGGCGTGAGCCGGGTTCTAAGGAAAGCGCGCTACATGCGCAAGCGCTAATTTTGCAAAAAACGCATCTGATCGAAAGTTTTTTAGAGAGACAGAATACGCAGCAGAATTTTCGCGGGAAACAAGGCATAACAACGGCTTAAACGGCATGGCTCACGCGGCGTCACTTGCCGCGGCGGCATCTTCCAGCCGCAATTGCACCGAACGGCGTCCGTTCCATTCGTTAACCTCCAGTCGGCCTGCCAGATGGAATCGTTTGCCACCGTGATCCCGCAGCGCGGGCCCCAGAGGGCCGTCGAGCGCACCGAAGCAGATCGCTTCGATCCGCGCCCCAAGACCGTCCCCGAACGAGATCTTGAGGTGACTTTGACCGACCTGCTTGGCAAGCAGGATCTGAACATCGGGAAAAACATAGCGCGGTGCGGCGGCACCGGCGCCAAAGGGGCCTGCGGCCTCGATCTGCTCCATCAGCTCCAGACTGGCAGCACCCGGCATCAGAATGCCGTCCAGCCGCAGATCGACCGCACCGCCCTGCCCCGCACCCTGCCGTTCCAAAAGTTCGCCCAGACGCTCCATCGCCGCGTCAAGCTTGTCTCGGGCAACAGTCAGACCGGCGGCCATCTTGTGCCCGCCACCCTTGACCAGCAGCCCCTCTGCCGCGAGCCGCTGGATCGAGGCACCTAGGTCCACCCCGGCAACTGAGCGGCCCGACCCCTTGCCCTCGGCCCCGTCCAAACCAATGACGACGCTCGGCCGGTTGGTCATTTCCTTGAGCCGCGAGGCGACGATGCCCACGACGCCGGGATGCCAGCCTTCGCCTGCGGCCCAGACCAGCGGACCGTCGAGACCGCGCGCCTCGGCCTGTTCCAGCGCGGCGGCGCGCACCGCGCCCTCGATCTCGCGCCGTTCGGTGTTCAGCTGATCCAGCCGCTCGGCCATGGCCTGCGCCTCGTGCACTTCGGTGCTGGCAAGCAACCGTGCGCCCAGATCGGCCTGACCGATGCGCCCGCCGGCATTGACCCGCGGGCCGAGCACGAATCCCAGATGGTAGGAGGTCGGCGCCGTATCCAGACGCGCCACATCCGACAGCGCCACCAGCCCGACCCGTTCGCGCCGAGACATGACCTTGAGCCCCTGGCGTACCAGCGCGCGGTTAACCCCGATCAGCGGCGCCACATCCGCCACGGTCGCCAGCGCCACCAGATCCAGCATGGCCATGAGGTCCGGCCCCCTGCGCCCCGCCTCGCGCATCTGGCGCCCGGCCTCGACCAGCATCAGAAAGACAACGGCCGCAGCACAGAGATGCGCCAGATCGCCGGATTCGTCCTGCCGGTTCGGGTTCACCACGGCCAGCGCCTCTGGCAGGGTCTCTCCGCCCAGATGGTGATCCAGCACAACCACATCCGCGCCTTTGGCCGCAGCAATCGGCCCGTGGCTGAGCGTGCCGCAATCAACGCAGATGATCAGGTCGTGACCCGCGGCAAGATCGGACATCGCGGCATCGTTCGGTCCATAGCCTTCGTCGATCCGGTCGGGGATATACAGGGTCACCTCGCGGCCCTGCTGGCGGAACCAGTCGATCAGGAGCGCCGCCGAGGTGCCGCCATCCACATCGTAATCCGCAAAGACCGCCACCCGTTCGCGGCGTTCCACCGATGCGAGCACCCGGCGCGCGGCTGTTTCCATATCACGCAGCGAGCGGGGGTCGGGCAGCAGATCGCGCAGGGTGGGCGCAAGGTAGGTCTTTGCCTCTTCTGCCGGAACGCCCAGCCGCGCAAGCGTCTGGCACAGTGCCGGGACGAACCCGGTCTGCTGCGCCATCGCTTCGGCCAGCCGTGTCACGTCTGCTGCCGGGCCGACCCAGCGCCGCCCCGTCAATGATGTCTCAACACCCAGAAAGCTCATACTTGCCCCAAACCGGGCGCAAGGCCCTGCTTCTTCTCTTTTCAAATACGCAAAATCCGACACTGCAACAGGTGCAGCCGCCGACAGGTCAGCTCGTCGGGTTGCGATAGATCATACACCGCACCGACCCGGTCTTGGACCGCATCAGAAGCGTTTCGGTGGTCAGATACCCGACCTCGCGCTTGATTCCCGCCACCAGAGAGCCCGAGGTCACCCCCGTCGCGGAAAAGATCACATGATCCGTCACCATGTCGTCGCGTGCGTAGATCCGGCTGAAATCGGTGATCCCGGCCTTGTGGGCGCGGCGTTTTTCATCGTCATTGCGCAGGATCAGCCGACCATAGATCTGCCCACCCATACATTTCAGCGCTGAGGCGGCCAGCACTCCCTCGGGCGCGCCGCCCGATCCCATGTACATGTCGATGCCCGTCACCAGCGGATCCGCGCAATGCATGACGCCGGCCACATCTCCATCTGTGATCAGCCGGATCGAGGCACCTGTGCTGCGCAACTCTTCGATCATATCCTCGTGCCGGGGGCGTTCGAGGATGCAGACGGTGATGTCCGACAGAGTGCAACCCTTTGCCTTGGCAAGCGCCGCCACACGTTCGGCGGGCGACATGTCCAGCGTCACCACCCCGTCGGCGAAGCCCGGCCCCACGGCCAGCTTGTCCATGTAGACGTCAGGCGCCTGCAGCATTGATCCGCGCGGTCCCATGGCGATCACCGTCATCGCGTTGGGCATGTCTTTGGCGGTCAGCGTGGTTCCGGCAAGCGGGTCCAGCGCGATATCGACGCCGGGCCCGGTGCCGGTGCCGACCTCTTCGCCGATGAACAGTATGGGGGCCTCGTCGCGCTCGCCTTCGCCGATCACCACAACACCGGCGATGTCGAGCAGGTTCAACTGGCTGTGCATGGCGCTCACAGCAGCCTCGTCTGCCGCTTTCTCATCCCCACGCCCAACCAGCGGGGCGGCGGCGATGGCCGCAGCCTCGGACACACGGGCAAGGCCGAGGGACAGCATCCGGTCGTTGAAATCTGTGGGCGGGGGCATGATGCGTTCCGTTGTGCATTTGTTTTTCGCGCCACACCTACCCCGGCCCAAGGCTTTGGTGCAAGCCAGCGCGGCGCCAGTGTCACCGCCAGAGTATTTCGACTTTGACCTTCCGGATTTTTTCACTGTCTGAGGTTAAAACCGAAATGTCTTAACTGAGCGTGGCAGCGGCGCGCAGGCAGATCCGGTCCACATCCCGACTGGCCAGCAGCCGACCAGCGATCACGTCCCGGGCCGGGTACCAGCATGCCGCGTCCACATCATCTGCGGCGCAGGCCATGCCTGCCACATAGTCGCAGAGCGCGATATGCAGCCGGAAGCGAAAACCTTCGGCGGCGATGTCCAGATGGCCGAGCGGGGCGCGCATCCGCGCCGTGACACCGGTTTCTTCGCGCAGTTCGCGCAAGGCGGCCTCTTCCAGCGTCTCACCCCGGTCAATCTTGCCGCCGGGATAGCCCCAGAGCCCGGCGTCGGGCGGGTTGCGGCGGCGCACCAGCAGCACCGCTGCCCCGCGCAGAACCACCGCCAGCACCGCCGGAACGGGTGTGTCAGACACTTTCGATGCGCAGCGCCACCGGATCGCCGGCAACGACGCCTGTGGCGTTCATCGCGACCAGCGCGATGTCCAGCGCGGCGCGGGTCGTCTTGTGCGTGACGATCAGAACCGGTGCGGCATCGTTGGTCTGGTCGTACTGGCGCATCCGGTTGATGGAAATCCCGGCCTCGCCCAGCGCCGTCGCGACCTTGGCAAGGGCGCCCGGCTTGTCGATCAGGCCCATCCTCAGGTAATAGGGCGCGGGTGTCGCGACCTGGGCCGCCGTCACCAGCTTGAGCGAGGAGGCGGGCTGACCAAAGGTCGACAGGCGGGTGCCGCGGGCGATGTCCATGACATCCCCCATCACGGCGCTGGCGGTCGGGCCTTCGCCTGCACCGGCGCCGCGCATGACGATCTGGCCGACCTGATCCCCCTCGATCATCACCATATTGGTGCCGCCGTCCAGCTGGCCAAGGGGAGAGGTCGCCGGCACGAGGCAAGGCGCCATGCGCTGTTCCAGCCCCCGGCCCGTCATGCGGCAGACACCCAAGAGCTTGATCTTGTAGCCCATATCGGCGGCCTGACGGATGTCGGCGATGGAGACCTTGCCGATGCCTTCAAGTTCAACCGCGTCAAAGGCAACCTGAGTGCCATAGGCGATGGCGGCCAGCAGCGCCAGCTTGTGACCGGCGTCGATGCCACCCACGTCCAGTTCGGGATCGGCCTCAAGGTAGCCAAGTTTGTCCGCCTCATCAAAGGCCTGATCATAGCTGAGCCCGGCATTTTCCATGCGGGTCAGGATGTAGTTGCAGGTGCCGTTCATCACACCCATCACCTGCGTGATATCATTGCCGGCCAGACCTTCGGTCAGGGCCTTGATCACCGGGATACCGCCGGCGACAGCCGCCTCGAACCGCAGGACGCAGCCGTTGTCTTCGGCAAGTTGCGCAAGCGCCTGACCGTGGTGGGCCAGCATCGCCTTGTTGGCGGTGACCACATCCTTGCCTGCTGTGAGCGCGGCTTCGGTCGCGGCCTTGGCCGGGCCGTCGCTGCCGCCGATCAATTCAACGAAGACATCCACATCGTCACGCTTTGCCAAGGCAACGGCGTCATCTTCCCAGGCATAGTCGGACAGCGACACGCCGCGATCCTTGTCGCGGTTGCGGGCGGCAACGGCGCTGATGGTGATCGGCCGACCGGTGCGTTCGGTCAGCAATGCGGCCTTCTGGCGGATGATCTTGACCACACCGGCGCCAACCGTGCCAAGACCCGCAATTCCAAGGCGCAGGGGTTCGGTCATGGCATATCTCCTGAGATGGGGTCCGGGATCGGGAATTTCGTCAGGCGTTGCTGTAGTGTGTTCGCCGAGGCGGTGCAACAGTTCGCACAACAGGAGCGGTTCGCCGCAGACCGGGTGCTTTGGCGCCCCCTACTGCGGATCAGCCACGCCACGCGCCATCTGCGCCTGTGTTGCGGCATCCACCACCGGCGCGCGCAGCCCATCGGCCCGCGATTGCAGCGCACTGACGCGCCCCAGCACCCCGTCGCGCATTTCCGGCGTCGCCTCTGGCGTATCCCCGGTCAGCAGCGTGTCGACAGGGACAAGCCGCGGATAGGGCATGCTGTCCACGCCGGGGGTCTGGGTGCTGTCCAGTTCAGGGAACTGGGCGCAGGCGCAAAGCAGCAACAGGGCAGGCAAAAAGCGCATCATCTCAGGTCCTTGAACGATATGTCCGGCGGGGTGCAGGGCGACTTAGCGGGTCATCTGGATTGTTTCGAGATATTCCGCCAGTGCCACCAGCCTGCGCGGTGTCGGGGTCATCCTGCCGTCCCCGGAATCGTAGGGCACCAGATCGCCTTTCAGCAGTTCGCCGAATTCGGGCATGTTCGGCCCGGCCATCTTGGTCGAGCGGGCATAGCCGTCGATGGTGGACATGACGCGCGCGCGGGGGAATTTATCGCCATGGCGGACGGAAATCAGCGTCAGATCCTTGGGCGGTTTCGCCATCGCGCGGGCCATGAGGCCGTCCCCCTTGGCATCTTTGCCATGGCAGACAGCGCAATAGGACAGATAGAGGGTACGCCCGTCTTCGGGGCTGGGCATGGTGTTGGAGGGCGCGCAGGCCGCGATCATCAGGGCGGCGGCGGCGCTGAGAGCAAAGGATATCCGAACCATGATTGTGACCTTTTGTGTAAGTTCTTGTTGCCGACATGTCTTGCCCGCAGGACGTGACGATTCAAGCCCTATTCGGGACAAGGCGCCTTGATCTGGATCAGGGACCAGATCAAAAGGGGGCGCGGATCGACCGGCTGTGCCCTGTCCGCCCTGCCTCTAGCCCCCTTTGATGCGGAGATTCTGCCATGCCCCTTGCTGCCCTGACCATGCTTGCCGCCGGACTTGGCATTCCCGTTCTGGCCGCGCTGAATGCGGCGCTGGGGACGCGGCTGGGCTCGCCCTCGGCCGCGGCGGCAATCCTGTTCTGCGTGGCGCTGACCGCGACATCGCTGGTGGTTCTGGTGACCGGACCACAGGCGCTGACCCGGCTGGCAGGGACGCCCAAGCACCTGTTCGCAGCCGGGTTGTTCGTGGCGTTTTATATCCTGTCGATCACCTATATCGCGCCCACATTCGGGATCGGGAATGCGGTGTTCTGTGTCCTGCTGGGCCAGTTGTTCAGCGCCGCCGCCATCGACCATTTCGGCCTGTTCGGCGCGCGGATCAGCCCGCTGACCCTGACGCGGGCGACGGGCATTTCCATCATGGCGCTGGGGGTCTGGGTGACGCAGCGGGCGTGACCCGCTGTGCAGGATTTTTTCTTAAGTTATTGATATTAAATATCAAATATACCTGAGCAACCCCTGATCCAGCCGCAAAGTCCGGTCCATCCGTGCGGCGAGTTCAAGGTTATGAGTCGCGATCACCGCCGACATGCCGGTGTCGCGCACCAGCGCGATCAGCGCGCCGAACACCTGATCCGAGGTGTCTGAGTCCAGATTGCCGGTAGGCTCATCCGCCAGCAGCAGGCGCGGCGCATTGGCCATGGCGCGACAGAACGCGACGCGCTGCTGTTGGCCGCCGGACATGGCTGCCGGGCGGTGGCTGGCGCGGTCCGCGACACCGACGCTGGCCAGCAGCTCCATCCCGCGTGCCTCGGCCGCCTTTTTCGACGTGCCATTGGCAAGCTGCGGCAGGGTGATGTTTTCCAGCGCCGAAAACTCCGGCAGCAGGTGGTGGAACTGATAGACAAAGCCGACATCGTTGCAGCGCACCGCTGTGCGCTTGCGGTCGTTCAGCCCGGTCATGTCAGTGCCACCAATGGCGACCGTCCCGGCATCGGGTGTGTCGAGCAGACCTGCAATGTGCAGCAGCGTCGATTTGCCGGCGCCCGAAGGGGCCACAAGCGCGACGATTTCACCCCGGTGCACGGTGAGGTCCGCACCGCGCAGAACCTGCACCTCGTTCGGGAGGCCCTTGAAATAGATCTTTTCGATCCCCTCAAGCTGCAATGTCACATCATTCATAGCGCAGCGCCTCAACAGGGTTCATCCGCGCGGCACGGCGGGCGGGAAAGATGGTGACAACAAACGACAGCCCAAGGGACAAAGATACGGCAGACATCACATCGCCAAATTTCAGCTCGGCCGGAAGCTGGTAGATGCCGCGCACGGACGGGTCCCAGACACCGCCGCCAGAGATGTAATTCACGAGGCTGAAGATCGGATCAATGTAAAGTGCGAAGAGGCAGCCAAAGATCACGCCAAGCGCCGTGCCGATCAGCCCGGTGAAGGCGCCGCAGATGAAAAACACCCTGAGAACAGAGCCTTCGCTCAGGCCCATTGTGCGCAGGATGCCGATGTCGCGGCCCTTGTTCTTGACCAGCATGATCAGGCCCGAGACGATGTTCATCGCCGCGATCAGCACGAGGATCGACAGGATGATGAACATCACATTGTCCTCGACCTGCAGCGCGTTGAGGAAACTGCCCGAGGCATCCTTCCACGTCCAGAGATAGGCGCGGTTGCCGGCCGCTTGCAGCAAGGGGGCGGCGTATTGGTCGACCTGATCCGGATTCTTGACCGCGAGTTCGATTTCATCGACGGCATTTTCGCGGTTGAAATACAGCTGCGCCTCGGCGATCGGCATGTAAAGCCGTGTGCGATCAATGTCATAGCGCCCGGCGGTGAAAATATAGACCACATCATAAGACTTGACCCGGGGGCTGGTGCCAAAGGCAGTTTTGACCCCATCGGGCGAGATCAGCTTGATCGTATCGCCAATGCCGACGCCCAGTTCGCGGGCCACGCCCGAGCCGATGGCGACGCCGTCGTTGAAGCGGGCGATGTCGCCCTGCGATGTTTCGGGATCGGCGATGCGGGGGATGGATTCGAGGTTTTGTTCGGAAATCCCAAAGACTTCGACACCCGAATTGCGCCCGTCGGCGGTGGTCATCACCTGCCCTTTGACGGTGGGCGTCGCGCGGGTGACACCGGGGACCTGCGCGAGTTTGGCGGCGAGGGCATCGTAGTCGGAAATGGTGCGTGTCACGCGGCCAAGATCATCCTGCTCCCCCGTGTAATAGACGGTCACATGGGCGCTGGAGCCGACGATGGTGTCAACGAATTCCGTGCGAAATCCAGACCTTACGGCGAGGGTCGCGATCAGGGCAAAGACCGCGAGGGTGATGCCGGCAAGGCTGATCCAGGTCATGACGCTGACCCCGCCTTCGGCCCGTTTGGCGCGCAGATAGCGCCAGGCGATCATCCATTCGAATGCGGCAAAGGGCGGTGGGGTACGGGCCAATCTATGTGCCTTTCGCGGTGTCTGGTCGGGCTGGAACGTGGTCGCTGAGGGCCACAAGGTCAAGCCGGGGTGGGGATTTCTGCCGGTGGGCAGAGGGCGTGTTTAGGCGGATTTGACCCGTATGGAAAGCGTATGGTTTTGATATGGAATCCGTATGGCGGCGATGCGGCGCGGGCAGTTCCGGCGGACAGGGAGGATTTTGCGTATTTGGAAAGAGAAGAAGCAGAGGCCGCGCGCAGGCCCTCTTGCCCAGCGCACGGCGGATCAGCATACTGCGCGCCATGACAGATCCTCGATACACCCCGCTTGTTCAGACCCTTCCCGCAACCGTGCCGTTTGTCGGCCCCGAGGTGCAGGAGCGCGACATGGGCCAGACCTTTCGCGCCCGGCTTGGGGCGAATGAAAACGTCTTTGGCCCCTCGCCCCATGCGATTGTCGCGATGGAGCGGGAAGCGGCGCAGATCTGGAAATATGCCGATGCGACCAATTTTGATCTGAAGGCCGCACTGTCGGCAAAGCTGGGCTGTTCGCCCGAAAACCTGATCTTTGGCGAGGGAATCGACGGGCTGCTGGGCTATCTTGTCCGTCTGCTGGTTTCACAGGGCGACCGGGTGGTGACATCCGACGGCGCCTATCCGACCTTCAACTATCATGTGACCGGATTCGGTGGCGCGCTGGTCAAGGTGCCCTATCGCGACGACCGCGAGGATCTGCCCGCGCTGATCGCCAAGGCGGTGGAGGTCGATGCCAAGATCGTCTATCTGGCCAATCCCGACAATCCCATGGGCAGTTGGCACAGTGGCGCCGAGATCGAAGCGGCGGTGGAGACATTGCCCGACGGCACGCTGCTGGTTCTGGACGAGGCCTATGTGGAATTCGCACCAGCCGATGCGGTGCCAGCCATTGATGTGCAGGATCCGCGCGTGATCCGGATGCGCACCTTTTCCAAGGGTTACGGCATGGCCGGGGCGCGCGTGGGCTATGGCATCGGGGCGGCGGATCTGATCCGCAGTTTCGACAAGATCCGCAACCATTTTGGCATGAACCGCGCGGCACAGGTTGGCGCGCTGGCGGCCCTGCAGGATGAGATCTGGTTGCAGGATGTGATTGCGCAGGTAAATGCGGCGAAGGTGCGGATCGGACAGATTGCAGCGGCGAACGGGCTGAACGCGCTGCCGTCGGCGGCCAATTTCGTGGCGGTGGATTGCGGGCGGGACGGCGATTTTGCCCGGGCTGTGCTGCGCGCGCTGGTGGCGCGCGGGATATTCGTGCGGATGCCGTTTGTGGCGCCACAGGATCGCTGCATCCGCATCAGCGCGGGAACGCCCAAGGATCTCGACGCACTGGCTGAGGTGCTGCCGCTGGCGCTGGAGGAGGCGCGGGCGGGGGTTTCTGCCTGAACGGCGTCCGACACGAGGATGTGACGTGCGCGTGAGCCGGTTTGCGGCGAGTGTTGCGGCAGAAACAAACGATAACCGGAGACTGCCATGCGTTCGTTCTCGCTCGCCCTGCTGTGCTGCCTGCCGACCCTGCCGGCCTGGGCGCAAACCATGGATCACAGCGCCCACAGCACCATGCAGGAACCGGCATCGGCATCCGAAGCCACGCAGGCCTACATGGATGCCAATACCGAAATGCATGAGAAGATGATGATGCCGATGACCGGCAATGCGGATGTCGATTTCATCCAAGGCATGATTCCGCATCACGAGGGCGCCGTTGCCATGGCGCGTGTGGTGCTGGAGCATGGATCCGACCCCGATGTGCGCAAACTGGCCGAAGAGGTGATTGCCGCGCAGGAGGCCGAGATTGCCTGGATGACCGACTGGCTGGCCAAACAGGATATCACCCCCGCGAACTGAAGCGGCAGGCGGGGCCTGATGATCAAGCCCCGCAGATTTTTCAGACCCCAAAAGTTTTTCAGGCCCCACAGACCTGTCAGGCCTGAGAGATAACCTCGGCCGCGGCGGAAAGTGCGCCTTTGCCGTGAGGAACACCCAGCGCGATCAGACCCGCCTCGACCACGCCGAGCAGGCCCATGATCATATGGGCATTGATGTGACCCATATGGCCGAACCGGAAAAAGCCGGTGCCGTCGGGATCAGCCTCTTCGGACATGCCAAGGCCGATGCCCAGCACGACACCGGCCTTTGAGTTGGTCCATTCGCGCAGTTTCATGCCATAGGGCGCGCCGACGCGCAGGGCGGTGACAGCGTGGCTTCGGTTGGCCGGGTCGGTCACATTCAGGCTGAGCGGACCGCCCTGCCCCCAGGCATCGCACGCGGCCCATATGGCGCGGGACAGATGAGCGTGCCGGTTCCAGACAGCTTCCATCCCTTCGGCATGGATCATGTCGAGTGAGGCGCGCAGCCCGAGGATATGGTGCGTTGGCGCCGTTCCGTTGAAATACTGATAGAGCATTTCGGGATTGGTGCGCGGCACCCAGTCCCAGTAGCGCGTGACGCGGGGCATCTGCTCGCGCTGTGCGGCGGCACGGTCGTTGAAGAAGACAAAGCCCAGGCCAGGGGGGACCATCAGCCCCTTTTGCGAGGCCGCGACCATGACATCGGCGCCCCAGGCGTCCATCTCGAATCGGTCACAGGCGAGCGAGGCGATGCAGTCCGCCATGAGCAGCGCGGGGTGGCCCAGATCATCAAGCACGCGGCGCAGGCCCGCGATGTCGTTGCGCACCGAAGAGGAGGTGTCCACGTGCTGTGCCAGCACGGCGCGGTACTTGTGAGCGGTGTCTGCCTTGAGCGCCTCTGCCACGCGGTCGAGGTCAATCGGGTCCTTGCGGCCAAAGTCGAGGATGGTCGCATCGATCCCCATGCCGGTGGCGGTGTCCGCCCAGCCCATGCCGAACCGGCCCGTAGAGGGGACGAGAATGGACTCGCCGGGGGCGACGACGTTGGAGAGTGCTGCCTCCCATGCGCCGTGGCCGTTGGCGATGTAGATCGCGACATGGCCGTCCGTGCGCGCCACGCGGCGCAGGTCGGTGATGATGCCAGCCACCGTTTCTGGCAGTTCGCCTTCGTAGATGTTGGGTGAGGCGGCATGCATCGCGCGCAGCACGGCATCGGGCATGACAGACGGGCCGGGAATGGCCAGATAAGGGCGACCGTTGGCCAATGACATGCGCAATTCCTTTTGATGAACATCGGGCCTGTCGCCCGACGGCGCGACACTAGCCAACCACAGCGCCGCGTCAATCGCCCCTGCGACGCTTGCCAGCTTGGGCCTCAGCCCTTAAACCGCCATGAGGAAAAGGGATCATGATGTTTTCACAGCTTTGGAGTCGGATAGAGCGGGGCGAACGTCGGTTTCGGCGATCCTTTGGCAAGGATATCACCGACCCCGTGGCGCGGCGCTGGTCTGTGCTGCACTATAATGTGTTCGATCACGCCTTTCTGCGCAAATTCTGGACCAACTTTTTCGAGATCGCCCCGGGCGTTTACCGGTCGAACCAGCCGACCCATGCACGGTTCGTGAAATATGCGCGCCTTGGCATCCGCACGGTGGTGAACCTGCGCGGCGAAGAGAAGTTTTCCCATTACCTGTTCGAGAAAGAGACGCTGGAGGGGCTGGGCATCACTATGGTGACTGCCAAGCTCTGGGCGCGCCATGCCGCCAAGCGCGACAATATCGTGCATGCCATCGACGTGCTGCGCGCGGCGCAAAAGCCGCTGCTGTTTCATTGCAAATCCGGCGCCGACCGGGCGGGATTTGTCGCCGCCATGTATCTGATGGTCTTCGAGGATCAGCCGGTCGAGGTGGCGCGCAAACAGCTGGGACTGAAATACATCCATCTGGATTTCACCAAGACCGGCATTCAGGACTATATCTTGGACGTCTATGCAGCCCGTGTGGCGCAGGGCAAGATCGGGTTCGAACAGTGGATCCGCACCGAATACGCAAACAAGCCGTTGCAGCGTGGGTTTGACACCAAGACCGACCCGGCGAGCATCGCGGCAGAAATGGCAAACTCCCAATGAGCGGCACATTCAAAACCGCAGGCGCGTCCAAGCCCGCCAAGACGTCCCAGACCGAAAGCGTGACCCCCAGCGCCACCGGTCTGCTGCTGTGGCTGTGGAACGGATATCTGAAACGGCACACCGGGCTATTGCTGGTGGCGCTGGCCTTCATGATGCTGGAAGGGTCGATGTTCGGCTTTCTCAGCTACATGATGAAGCCGATGTTCGATCAGGTGCTGGTGGGCGGGTCGCAAACCGCGCTGATCTGGGTGGCGGCGGCGATCTTTGGCATCTTCGCACTGCGCGCCATTTCCAGCGTGCTGCAGAAGGTGCTGCTGACGCGGATTTCCCAGCTGACGGTTTCTGATGTGCGCATGGAGATGATGGCGCATCTGATGACGCTCGACGGAACGTTTCACCAGAATTACCCGCCCGGCTATCTGATGCAGCGCATCGAGGGTGACGTGGAAGCCGTGAACAAGGTCTGGAAGACCATCATCACCGGCGCCGGGCGCGATGTGATTGCGCTGATCTCGCTGTTTGCTGTGGCGATCAACGTCGACTGGCGCTGGACGGTTGCCGCACTGGCCGGCGTGCCGCTGCTGGTCTTGCCGACCTTTCTGCTGCAGCGCTACGTGCGCGGCAATGCGCGGATTTCGCGCGATGTCTCTGCCCGGCTGTCCACACGCCTGAACGAGGTGTTTCACGGCATCGTCCCGGTCAAGCTGAACCGGCTGGAGGCCTATCAGTCGAAACGCTATCGCAAGCTGACCCGCCAGCGGATCGAGCTTGAGGTCAAGTCGAGCCTGGGTCAGGCGGCGGTGCCCGGGTTGATCGACATCATGTCCGGCCTCGGGTTCGTGGTTGTGCTGATGTATGGCGGATCGGAAATCCTGTCGGGTGAAAAGACCGTCGGAGACACGATGGCGTTCTTTACCGCTCTGGGTCTGGCCTTCGAACCGCTGCGCCGTCTGGGCGCGTTCAGCGGCGTCTGGCAAGTTGCCGCGGCGAGCCTTGAGCGGATCAAGGAGTTGCTGGAGATGGTGCCCGAGCTGCGCGATCCCGCGATCCCGCAACCGGCGCCAAAAGGCGTGCCGGGGATCGTGCTGAACGATGTGCATATGGAATATGGCGACACCCCGATCCTGCGCGGGGCCACCTTTGTCGCAGAGGCGGGCAAGACCACAGCGTTGGTCGGGGCGTCGGGTGCGGGGAAATCGACGGTGTTCAACCTGCTGACACGGCTGGTCGATCCGGAGTCCGGCGAGGTCAGCATCGGTGGGGTGCCGGTGGCGGCGATGCGGCTGGGCGATCTGCGCAGTCTTTATTCTGTCGTGTCACAGGATTCGCTGCTGTTCGACGAGACCCTGCGGGAAAACATCCTGCTGGGGCGAAGCGATGTCACCGAAGAGATGCTGAAGACGGCGCTCGATGCGGCGCATGTGTCGGATTTCCTGCCACGGTTGTCGGATGGGCTGGACAGCCCGGTCGGGCCGCGTGGGACCAACCTGTCGGGCGGTCAGCGCCAGCGCGTGGCCATCGCGCGTGCCCTTCTGCGCAACACACCGGTGCTGTTGCTGGACGAGGCGACCTCGGCCCTTGATGCGCAATCCGAGGCGGTGGTGCAGAAGGCGCTGGACCGGCTGTCCGAGGGCCGCACCACGCTGGTCATCGCGCACCGTCTGTCCACCGTGCGCAATGCCGACAAGATTGTGGTGATGGATCAGGGCCGTGTGGTCGATCAGGGCACCCATGACGAGCTGATCGCGCGCGGCGGCGTCTATGCCGATCTGCACAGCCTGCAGTTCGACGCCGCCTGAAGACGCCCCCGCGGCGGTTCAGCCCCGCCCGGTGCAGCGACTGCGCAGCAGGCTGAGCGCGGTGCGCGCCTCACGCCGCACCAGGCCCTGCGGAGCGTAGGCGGCGGCGCTGATTGCGGCATTGATCGGAAGGCTCGTGAACCGCGCGCCAAGGGCACGGGCCAGGGCAATATCCTCTGCCAGGTGCACATCGGGCAGAGGCAGATCGGGGTGGCCGCCCGC
>NZ_AWWI01000183.1 GCF_002760615.1 Puniceibacterium antarcticum
TTACTCGAGGATTTTGGAGACGACGCCCGAACCGACGGTGCGGCCGCCTTCGCGGATGGCGAAGCGCAGTTTGTCTTCCATCGCGATCGGTGCGATCAGTTCGACGTTGAACTTCAGGTTGTCACCCGGCATCACCATTTCGGTGCCTTCGGGCAGGACAACCGTCCCGGTCACGTCGGTCGTGCGGAAGTAGAACTGCGGGCGGTAGTTCGCGAAGAACGGCGTGTGACGGCCACCTTCCTCTTTGGTGAGGATATAGGCTTCGGCTTCGAACTTGGTGTGCGGTGCAACCGACTTGGGCTTGCACAGAACCTGACCACGTTCCACGCCTTCGCGGTCGATACCACGCAGAAGCGCGCCGATGTTATCGCCTGCCTCCCCGCGGTCGAGCAGCTTGCGGAACATTTCCACACCGGTGCAGGTGGTTTTGCGGGTGTCGCGGATGCCCACGATTTCCAGCTCGTCACCGACGTTCACAACGCCACGTTCGATACGACCGGTCACAACCGTGCCACGACCCGAGATCGAGAACACGTCTTCGATCGGCATCAGGAACGGCTGGTCCACGGCACGTGCGGGCTGCGGGATATAGTCGTCAACAGCCTTCATCAGTTCGCGGATCTTGTCCTCGCCGATGTTGGCATCGCGGCCTTCCATTGCGGCCAGAGCCGAACCGGA
>NZ_AWWI01000184.1 GCF_002760615.1 Puniceibacterium antarcticum
CCCGAAGAGCAGGCCCTCAAATTCCTATCTCTTCGGCGGATCAGGTTGTTCAGCCTGAACTAAACAGAAAAAACGCGTTGTTCGCCGGTCATGACGAGGGTGGCAAGGCATGGGGTCGCATCGCATCCCTGATTGAGACCGCCAAGATCAATGGCGTGGAGCCTTTTGCCTATCTGAAATCTACGCTCGAAGTCATCGCGGCCGGACATCCGCAACAGCGCATCGACGAGTTGCTTCCTTGGAACTTCTAGCCGTCAAGCTGAAACCCCAGTGCCTTCCAGACACCGCTTACCAACAACCGCGTCGAAAACCTGATCCGCCCCATCGCCCTCAACCGCAAGAACGCCCTCTTCGCAGGTCACGACGAAGGCGGCATCGCCTGGGGCCGCATCGCCTCGCTCATCGAAACCTGCAAGATCAACGGTGTCGAGCCCTTCACCTATCTCAAGGCAACCCTGGCCGCGATCGCCAATGGACATCCGCAAAGCGGCCTCGACGACCTGCTGCCGTGGAACTTCAAGCCGTCAAGCTAAGCTGACCGTGCTGTCCAGCGACCGCTTACGGCTGTTTCACGACCTGAAGTGCTCATGTCAGTACTGCAAACGCTCCTTGTCGCCCGACCGAAGACCGAATCGACAGATCCTTTTCACAATTGGACCTTGGTTCGTCTTTCACCTTAGAAAATGAATTCATCCGCAATTGATATATTGCGGAAACTGCTGTCAGCCCCCACTCTCGCATCGTCGTCCATGGCAAAAACAATGCGGTCGAAATCGCCTTGGAAGTAATCGCCGACGCGGATAGAGTAGCTTTGGTAGCCAGAACCGGTGGTGTATTCACCGTTGGCGGCTTGAAGTCCCCACCCCCACTGAGTTCCGTCAAGCTTGAACATCCATTCCGGCGAGGCAGTGTCATCCGTATCAAAGCCGATCCCGTGGATTTCGCCCCGAACATCGCTCTTGAATTCGAAATTCAGCACGGTCTCGGCGGTGATAGTCGTATCTATATCTATTTTCTTCCAGGCGTTATTGGTCAAGGTGACGGCGCTGCCATCAACCAGCCCCTTTGCCGTGCCTGCGTCTTGGGTGCCGAAGCTCATTACATCAGCGCTTTTTGAACCGATTTTGAGCCAGGGGCCTTCATGCAATGCGATATTGCGGAAACTGCTGTCAGCTCCCACACCCGCATCGTCATCCATGGCAAAAACGATGCGGTCGAAATCGCCTTGAAAATAATCTCCGACGCGGATTGCGTAGCTTTGATAACCCGAACCGGTCGTGTATCCACCGTTGGCTGCCTGAAGCCCCCATCCCCACTGGGTCCCATCGAGCTTGAACATCCATTCCGGCGAAACAATGTCATCCGTGTCAAAGCCAATTCCATGGATTTCGCCCCGGACATCGCTCTTGAAATCAAAGGTCAGGATAGAGTCGGCGGTGATGGTCGTGTCTATCATGGCCTTCTTCCAAGCATTTTCGGTCAGCGTCACGGCACTGTCGCTCTCCGAAACCTCTGCGGTGCCTCCGTCCTGAACACTGTAGCTCGCAACATACGTGCTCTTGGTGCCTATCATCAGGCGCAGACCTTCTTGCAGCGATATATTGCGGAAACTGCTGTCAGCTCCCACTCCCGCATCGTCATCCATGGCAAACACTATGCGGTCGAAATCGCCCTGAAAGTAATCTCCGACGCGGATGGAATAGCTCTGGTAGCCCGAGCCGGTGGTATATTCGCCGTTGGCGGCCTGAAGCCCCCATCCCCACTGTGTCCCATCGAGCTTGAATATCCATTCCGGCGAGACAGTGTCATCTGTATCAAAGCCGATCCCGTGGATCTCGCCGCGGACATCGCTCTTGAAGTCAAAGGTCAGCACAGCTTGGATTCAAGTTTGAAGTGCGACGGTTGATTTGATGGCCGCGAGTTCTTCGGCCATGG
>NZ_AWWI01000185.1 GCF_002760615.1 Puniceibacterium antarcticum
GGTTGCGGCTGATGTGGCAGGCGGCAACGGGGCGCTGGTAGCGTTCCGGCTGAACGGAGATGATCCGTAGCGCAAGTTAAAGTCTTAATTTATGCGGCGCGTTGCCCTTTGGGTTGCAGCCAGAGCCAGATCAGCGCGCCCCCGGCGAGGACCAGAGCGGGGGCCATGGCGAGGTTGACGGCGGTCCAGCCTTCCTGAGCGGTGCCACCCGAGCAGTTCATCAGCCCCCCCGAGGCAAGCGAGGCGATGGTGACGCCACCGAAGACCAGCAGGTCGTTCATGCCCTGCATGCGGCCGCGCTCTTCTGGCGCATGGGCGCCGGAGAGCATGGTTGTGGCACCGATGAAGCCAAAGTTCCAGCCGATGCCCAGCAACACAAGCGCGATAAAGAAATTCTCAAGCTCGACTCCGTTCAGGGCCACCACGCCGGCAGCGCCAAGGATCACGAGGCCAATGGCGAGGATGCGTTCCACGCCGAAGCGATTGATCAGATGGCCGGTGAAGAAGGAGGGCACGAACATCGCGAGCACATGGCCGGTGACCACATCCGCCGCATCGGATTTGTCAAAGCCGCAGCCCACAACTGCCAGAGGCGTCGAGGTCATCACAAGGTTCATCATCGCATAGGAGACCATGGCGCAGATCACGGCGACGGCGATGCGGGGGGTGGTGATCAGCTCCCACCTTGTGCGCCCCTTTGGGGCGTCATGGGCGGCGATGGGCGGTTTGGGGATATCAAGCATCAGGAACAGCAATGAGCCGACAAGGTTCACGCCGACCACCGCCATGTAGGTGCCAAGGAAGGGGATCACGTAGGCATCCGCCGTGAACTTGACCAGCTGCGGGCCGACGATGGCCGAGACGAGGCCACCGGCCAGCACATAGGAAATCGCCTTGGGCCGGAAGGTTTCAGAGGCGGTGTCAGCGGCGGCAAAGCGGTAAAAGCCCTGCGCGGACATGTAGATGCCTGTGAACAGGCTGCCGATCAGGAAGATCGGGAAAGACGCGAGGTAGAGCCCGATGGCGCCGACAATGCCACCAATGGCCCCGCCGAGCGTGCCAAGGATGAACCCGGCGCGGCGCCCATATCGCTGCATGAACCACGAGATCGGCGTCGCTGTCAGCATGGAGCCGAGCACGATCAGCGAGATCGGCAGTGTGGCAAAGCAGATGTTGGAGGCCAGTGACTGGCCCGCAAGCCCGCCGATGGTGAAGATCATCGGCATCTGCGAGCCCAGAATGGCCTGCGCCATGACCAGGACCGTGACATTGCGGCGGGTGCGGGTGTCTTGCGTGTTCATGGAGCTTGGTTAGGGGGGAAGCGGGGTCTGCGCAAGTGGGATGAGAGGGGTTTCAGCCGCCCGGGATGGCGTTGTGTGGCTGGTGTCGGAGCGGGGGTTTCACACCCCCGCACCCCCGTGGCGTATTTTTGAAGAGAAGAAGCCAAGAGGGGTGTCTTTGCTGTGGTCTGGCACAGGGGGCGCGGCTATCACGGGGGGGATGAAGGATCATTCGCAGGGCAGAGTTCTGATTGTCGGCGGCGCGGCCGAAGCGCGGGTGCTGGCGCGACGCGTTCCGGGGGCGCTGGTGCTGCTGGGTGAGGCGGAGCGTGTGGTGCGGGACTGGCCTGCGGCTTTGCAGCGCGGGATGGTGTGTGCCGACTGGCTGCGCGCGCAGGGGGTGGGGGCGGTGATCGAGGCGGC
>NZ_AWWI01000186.1 GCF_002760615.1 Puniceibacterium antarcticum
CCAGACGTTCCAGCCCGCCGCGTGCCAGCTCTGCCACCGCCTCGACCCTTCCATCGACCAGAGGCACCCGCCCGCGCGATTCCAGTTCCGGCACCGCGCGCAGATAGGCGGCAAGCCCCGCCGCATACCCCAGGTCCAGCGCGGCGGCATCGTCCTGGCCGCCCAGGGCGCGGGCAGAGGCCAGCATCAGATGACCGCCCGTCTCTTCGATATAACGCTGAAAATGCGCGACATCCTCGAACGGGTCTCGGTAAATATCCCAGCGCCGCGCCGCAACGCCCCGGTCCAGCAGTTCGGCAGAGGTGCTGTCGAGCACACCGGCCAGCGGCGTCACGACCTCGTGCCGGCGCACCGTGGCACCGCTGCGGATCTCCTCCAGCGCGTCACGCCACCATTGCAGGCGCATCTCGGCGATCATCGTCTCTTGCGTCACCCAGGGCGCGCGCGCGGCTTCGATGTTAAAGGCATAGATCGGGAACAGCTTGGCCCGCGCCGCGACGGGTGTCGCCATCAGGGCGCGGAACCGGTCCGGATCGGCGCGTTCGACCATTTGCGCGCAGGCGATAAGATCATCGTCAAAAGTCATGGTGTCCCCTAGCGTGACCAGCGCACGGCAGCAACCGGCTGTCCCGCACATGTTTACAGAGCAAAGGGGGCTGTCTGCCCCCTCTGCGCGCGATGCGCGCATTCACCCCCGAGGATATTTAGGGGCAGATGAAGACGCGAGGCGTTGCGACGTCACGCGCCATCCCCGCAATCGCGCACCAGCTTCCAGCGCACCGCATCCAGCAGCGCCTCGAACGAGGCATCGACGATGTTCGCCGAGACACCGACCGTGGACCAGCGCCGCCCCTGCCCGTCCTCAGAATCGATGATGACCCGGGTCACAGCCTCTGTGCCGCCTTGTGTGATGCGCACCTTGAAATCCACCAGCCGCAGATCCTCGATCATCGCCTGATAGCGGCCCAGATCCTTGGACAGCGCCTTGGACAGCGCATTCACCGGGCCGCGATCCGACCCGCTTTCGTCCATGGATTCGCTCACCGACAGGGTCTTGACCCCATCAACCTTGACCACAACCACCGCCTCGGACAGCGACACCACCTTGTTGCGCTTGTTCTTGCGCCGCTCGACCGTGACGCGGTAGCGCTTGACCTCAAAGAACTCGGGCAGCCTCCCCAGCTCGGCCCGCGCCAGAAGCTCGAATGACGCCTCAGCGGTGTCATAGGAATACCCCTCGGATTCGCGCGCCTTCACCACGTCAAGGATGCGCCCCAGCGCCGGATCGCCCGGTGCCACCTCTATCCCCGCCTCGGCCAGCCGGCGGCGCAGGTTGCTTTGCCCCGCCTGATTGGACATCGGCACAAAGCGCCGGTTGCCCACCAGACCGGGGTCGATGTGTTCATAGGTCGTCGGATCCTTGAGGATCGCGCTGGCATGTAAGCCCGCCTTGTGGGTAAAGGCCGAGCCGCCCACATAAGGCATCTGCTTCATCGGCACCCGGTTCAGGATATCATCCAGCATCCGGCTGAGCCGCGTCAGCCCGGCGAGCCCGTCCAGCGACACGCCAATCTCGAACCGCTCCGCATAGGGCGCCTTCAGCAGCAGCGTCGGGATCAGCGACACGAGGTTGGCATTGCCGCACCGCTCGCCCAGCCCGTTCAGCGTGCCCTGCACCTGCCGCACCCCCGCGTCCACCGCCGCCAAAGTACAGGCCACCGCCATCTCGGTATCATTATGCGTGTGAATGCCCAGACGATCCCCGGGCACACCCGCCGCAATCACCTCGGACACACTCCGCCCGATATCAGACGGCAGACTGCCGCCATTGGTGTCACACAACACCACCCAGCGCGCCCCGGCGCCCAGCGCGGCGTGCAGACACTCCAAGGCATAGGCCGGATGGGCGCGGTAGCCGTCAAAGAAATGCTCGGCGTCCAGCAACGCCTCGCGCCCGCTGGCCACACAATGGGCCACACTCGCGCGGATATTCTCGACATTTTCGTCCAGCGTGATGCCCAGCGCCGTGGTCACATGAAACTCATGCGCCTTGCCCACAAGACAGACCACCCCAGTGCCCGCATCCAGCACCGCCGCCAGCACATCGTCATTCTCGGCCGACCGCCCGGCGCGTTTGGTCATGCCAAAGGCGGTCATCCGCGCCCGCGTCGCCCCGACCGCATCAAAGAATCCGGAATCCGTCGGATTGGCCCCCGGCCAGCCGCCCTCGATGTAATCCACGCCCAGAGCATCCAGAGCCGCCGCGATCCGCAGCTTTTCCGCCACGGAAAACTGCACACCCTGAGTCTGCTGCCCGTCGCGCAGAGTGGTGTCATAGAGATAAAGCCGCTCCTTACCCATCACACCGCCCCCGCTTCATCTGCCCAAAAATATCCCGGGGGAGTGGGGGCTGGCCCCCACTGCAAGAGATCAGACTGCACTGTCCTTTCACGTCAGATCCTCCAGCTTCGCCAGATCGACCTCTGGACCTGCGGCCAAGACCACGCCTTCTTTGCTCATCTGAACAGACACCCCCACATCGACAAGAGTGGCTTTCAGCCGATCAAGCTCTGCAAAGTCCTTGGTCTGCATGGCCAGCTCACGCGCTTGCGTCAGACGCTGCGACCAAGCATCAAGCAATTGGCCCGGTCTCTCGACCCAGTCGCCCATATCATCGCCCAGCAATCCTAGCATCTGCGCGCTCGCCTTCAGTTCCGGCAGCGCCCCCTGGCTGGCCAGTTCGTGCATCGCCGCGATCGCGCCCGCCGTGTTAAGATCGTCGCACAGCGTCTCCAATACAGCGGGAGCGGGCATCGGGGCCGCTACAACGTCCTGAACAAGTTTGCGCCACTTCAGCAACGTCCGTGACGCCTCTTTTGCTTTCTGCTCTGTCCAGTCCATCGGCTTGCGGTAATGCGTGCTCAGCATCACGAACCTGATCACCTCGCCCGGCACGCCCTGATCCAGCAGATCGCGCACGGTAAAGAAATTGCCTAAAGATTTAGACATTTTCTTTCCCTCGACCTGCAGCATCTCGTTGTGCAGCCAGACCTTGGCAAACCCGCCGCCGGGATGGGCGCAGCAGCTCTGCGCAATCTCGTTCTCATGATGCGGGAACATCAGATCATTGCCGCCGCCGTGAATGTCGAACGACTCGCCCAGCAGCTCGAACGCCATGGCCGAGCATTCGATATGCCAGCCCGGACGCCCCCGCCCCCAAGGCGACTCCCAGCCCGGCTGATCGTCTGACGATGGCTTCCACAGCACAAAATCCATCGGATGGCGCTTGTAGGGCGCAACCTCGACCCGTGCCCCGGCGATCATATCGTCAACCGACCGGCCCGACAGGCGACCATATTCGGCGTAGGAATCGACGGAAAACAGCACATGCCCCTCGGCAGCATAGGCGTGGCCCTTGGCAATCAGATCGCCGATCATCGCCACCATCTGCGGAATATACTGCGTGGCGCGCGGCATGTGGTCCGGCTCCAGCGCGCCAACCGCGCCCATATCGTCCAAAAACCACTGCGTCGTCTCGGCGGTGATCTCTCCGATCGTCCGGCCCGACTCGGCCGCCCGCGCGTTGATCTTGTCATCCACATCGGTGAAATTGCGCACATAGGTCACGTGGCCTTCGCCATAGACATGCCGCAGCAGCCGATAGAGCACGTCGAACACGATCACCGGGCGCGCATTGCCCAGATGGGCGCGGTCATAGACCGTCGGCCCGCAGACATACATGCGCACATCGTCCGGGTTCAGCGGCGCAAACAGCTCTTTCTTGCGTGTTGCGGTGTTGGTCAGAAAGATATCCATAGCTCCGTCCTCGCGAGGGGTCGCGGCGGACTTAGCAATTCAGTCTTGAGAAGGAAACAGAATACCGGCCCGCCGAAAGATCAGCAGGTAATGCAGCAAATAAGGGGTGCAGCGGTGTTCATGGCGATCCGATTAGCACGCCCGCCCCCGCCTGACAAGCACGCCGCACAGGGGCCGGGGCAGAAATACCCCCGGCCCCGCCGCGCCCTCAGCCGTAGGACACCACCTCGTATTCCACCGCATCCGGCCCCTCGAAATAGAACCGCTGCCCGGGTTCATAATCCGCATGGCTGTGCGGCACATAGCCTGCGGCAACCACACGCGCCTCGACCGCCGCCAGATCCTCCACCACGATGCCGATGTGGTTCAGCCCGCCACGGGCGGCATAGCGTTCGGCCACGTCACGCGTGCGCCCGTCGCCGGGCCGGTAGAGCGCAACATATCCCGCATCATCCCCCACATGCACCGCGTATCCATTGGCAATCGCCGCCCCGCTCCAGCGCACGGACCAGCCAAACACCGCCGCCAGAAACGCCGCCGTCGCCTCCAGATCCGCCACCGTAATATTCATATGTTCCAACCGTGCCGACATTGTCTCGCTCCTTTGGTTTCAAGATCAATGCGCTCTTGCTAATTCCTCAAGTCCACTTGAGATCAAGCACAAAAACATTCCTCGTCACTTGCCGCAACGCAGCACCCCCTTGCCCCCGCCACGCGCGCTTGGCAAAAGAGTCGCAACGCTCTTCCCTTTGTGAAAGCCTCTGTCATGCCACATCTCTCTTCACGCATCCTCTCGATCAATGGCAGCGGCTCTGACGGATGGGGGGTCTTTTACCGCGCCCGGGCCATGGTCGCGGCAGGTGAGATGGTGACCGAACTGACCATCGGTGAACATGACATCCGCACCCATCCCGCAATTCTTGATGCGATGCACCGCGCCGCACAGGCCGGGCACACCGGCTATGCCACGATTCCCGGGATCACGGCCCTGCGCGACGCCGTGGCGGCCCGGATCACCCGGAACACCGGCATTCCCACGGCGCGCGAAAATGTGCTGATCACGCCAGGCGGGCAATCGGCACTGTTCGCCGCGCATATGGCCTGCTGCAACCCCGGGGAAACCGCGCTTTACATCGATCCCTATTATGCGACCTATCCCGGCACGATCCGTGCCGCCGGAGCCGTCCCCCAGGCGATCGCCACCCGGGCCGAGGACAGCTTTCTGCCCGATTATGACAGGATCAGCGACGCGGCCCTTGCCCATGGCGCCGCAAGCCTGCTGGTGAACACCCCCAACAACCCCACAGGCGTCGTCTATCCGCGCAGCACACTCGAAGACATTGCCCATGCAGCGCTCGATCATGACCTCTGGGTGATCTCGGACGAGGTGTATGAAACCCAGATCTGGGAAGGCGCGCATCTGTCACCCCGCGCGCTGCCGGGGATGGATCAGTGCACGCTGGTGGTCGGGTCAATGTCGAAAAGCCACGCCATGACCGGCAGCCGCATCGGCTGGATCGTCGCACCCGAACACGTGATCGAAAAGCTCTCGGATCTTGCTACCAACACCACCTACGGGGTGCCCGGCTATATTCAGGACGCCGCCGTCTTTGCCCTCGCCCAAGGCGCCGCGCTGGAAGAAGAGGTCGCGGCCCCCTTCCGCCGCCGCCGCGCGCTCGCGATGTCCATCCTCGAAGGCCAGAATGTCGTGGGCCACATCCCCAGCCAGGGTGCCATGTACCTGATGCTCGACATCCGCAGCACCGGCATGACGGGCGAAGCCTTTGCCAATGCTCTGCTCGACACCCACCGGATCGCGGTGATGCCCGGTGAAAGCTTTGGCGCCGCGGCCAGCGGTCACATCCGCTTGGCAATGACGGTGGCAGATGACAGCTTTGCCGTGGCACTGCAGACGCTGTGCAGCTTTGCCGGAATGCTGATCCCCTCGGACTTCGCCCCAGCCTAGCAGTTCTGGGCACCTTCTGCAGCCATATGGAAACCAGACGGTTCCCATACGTTTTCCATACGAGGTCCAGATGGCCAAAACGCCGGTATCCAGTCTGCGCAATCTCGGCCCCGCCGTCGAAGAGGCCTGCACCCGCGCCGGGATCGACAGCGCAGAAACCCTGCGCGACCTGGGTGCACACGAGGCTTACCGCCGGATGATGGCCACCGGCACCCGACCGCATTTCATCAGCTATTACGTGCTGCACATGGCCCTGCAGGGGCGCCCGTGGAACGACTGCAAAGGCGCGGAAAAACTGGGCCTGCGCAGCCAGTTCGACAGTCTGAAAACCGCACGGTCAACTGATCCCGATCACCCCCCTGAAGCGCTGGAAAAGTTTCTGCGCGACATAGGTCTGAACCTGCCCAGACAGGGTTAAACCGGAACATTTGTCCTTTTGTGACGTTGACTCTTCAATCGACATCGCACGAAAGGGCATGTTCCCAATGGATCTCATACGCATCATCTTTGCCGTCATTCTCCCGCCGCTTGGGGTCTTTCTTCAGGTAGGCCTGGGCAAGCATTTCTGGCTGAATATTCTTCTAACCCTCTGCGGCTATATCCCCGGAATCGTCCATGCCGTCTGGATCATCGCTCGCACCGGCCCCTCCCGCGCATGAGCGCAGAGGCCGATTTTCGCGCTGTCGCGCGGGTCGAAAGGCTGGCACGCCGCATGGACTCGGCCTTCCGGGTGCCCCTGACGGGCATCCGGCTCGGCTGGGACAGCATCATCGGCCTTGTGCCGGGCGTTGGTGACACGATCGCACTTTTCCCGCTCGCCTATCAGCTGCACACCGCCCGCAGTCTTGGCGCGCCCAAGTCCATGATAACACGCATGGTTCTGAATTCAGGTGCAGACTGGCTGATCGGCCTGGTCCCGATTGTCGGCGATATTTTCGATGTGGGATTCAAATCAAACCTGCGCAACGCCGCACTGCTGCGTGCCTATGTCGAGCAGCGCCACAGCCCGCTGAACGCCCCCGAAAGAACGCAATAAGGGCACCCGAAGGTGCCCTTATTCATTCAGATCGGAAGGTGAGCTAGAGGATCAGCCGACCAGCTCAAGACCCGCGAAGAAGTAGGAAATTTCTTCGGCAGCAGTCTCGGGCGCGTCAGAGCCATGAACCGAGTTTTCGCCAACGGATTCTGCGAACTCTGCGCGGATCGTGCCTTCGGCTGCGTCGGCGGGGTTGGTCGCGCCCATAACTTCACGGTTCTTTGAGATGGCGCCTTCGCCTTCCAGAACCTGAACAACAACGGGTGCGGACGCCATGAATTCACACAGTTCGTCGTAAAAGGGGCGTTCTTTGTGAACGGCATAGAAAACGCCGACCTGCTCTTTGCTCAGGTGAATGCGCTTCTGCGCGACAATGCGCAGGCCTGCTTCTTCGAATTTGGCATTGATCTTGCCGGTCAGGTTGCGCTTGGTGGCATCGGGTTTGATGATGCTCAGGGTGCGTTCGGTGGCCATGTGTCGTGCTCCATAGTTCAAACCCAAAATGGGTTGGGTAAAGTCCAGATTGCGGCCCCGATACCACGCGGCTCGGACCATGGAAAGACCTGATGCAGGGCCGCAGCACGCGGGATTTCACATGGGCGCCCCCGCCCGGAAACGCTGCATTAACCATGAATTAGGTCTGTCCAGTCAGGATCGCATCGAAACTCAGCAGTCCAGCGACCTCGAGCGATCAAAATCCTGTCTCCCCCTTTCACTCTCTGGCGCCCGTCAAAGACCTCTGCTATGGCGCGCCCATGCTCAAGATTCAGGACATATCCTATTCCGTCGAAGGCCGACCGCTTATGGTCGAAGCCTCTGCGACGATCCCCGAAGGCCACAAGGTGGGCCTCGTCGGAGCCAACGGCGCGGGCAAAACCACGCTATTCAAGCTGATTCGTGGCGAACTCACGCTCGACACCGGCACCATATCCTTGCCCAGCCGCGCCAAGATCGGCGGCGTCGCGCAGGAGGTGCCTGCCTCGGAAACCTCGCTGCTCGACACGGTGCTTGCGGCGGATACCGAACGCGCAAGCCTCATGGCGGAATCAGAGACCGCGACCGATGCCCATCGCATCGCCGAGGTACAGACACGGCTCGCGGATATCGACGCTTGGTCCGCCGAAGCACGCGCCGCGTCGATCCTCAAGGGCCTCGGCTTTGACGATCACGAACAGCTTCAGCCCTGCTCGGCCTTTTCGGGCGGCTGGCGGATGCGTGTGGCGCTGGCGGGCGTGCTGTTTGCGCAGCCCGACCTGCTGCTGCTGGACGAACCGACCAACTACCTCGACCTCGAAGGTGCGCTCTGGCTGGAAAACTACCTCGCCAAATACCCGCACACAGTCATCATCATCAGCCACGACCGCGGCCTGCTGAACCGCGCCGTCGGCGGCATCCTCCACCTTGAGGAACGCAAGCTCACCTACTGGAACGGCCCCTACGATCAGTTCGCGCGCCAACGCGCCGAACAGCGCGCCGTTCTGACCTCGATGGCCAAGAAACAGCAGGCCCGCAAGGATCACCTGCAAAAGTTTGTGGACCGATTCAAGGCCAAGGCCTCAAAGGCCAAACAGGCCCAAGCCCGCGTCAAGATGATCGAAAAGATGGACACGATCACCCCGCCGGAAGAAATGGCAAAGCGCGTTTTCACCTTCCCACAACCGGACGAGCTGTCGCCCCCGATCATTCACATCGAAGGTGGCTCGACCGGCTATGGCGACACTGTGGTGCTGCGCAAGCTTGACCTGCGCATTGATCAGGACGACCGCATCGCGCTCTTGGGCAAGAACGGTCAGGGCAAATCCACCCTGTCCAAACTGCTCTCGGACCGCCTGCCGCTGATCGATGGCAAGATGACCCGCTCCAACAAGCTGCGCATCGGCTATTTCGCCCAGCATCAGGTGGACGAGTTGCATATTGACGAAAGCCCCCTCAGCCACCTGCAGCGGCTGCGCCCGGACACGATGCAATCCAAACTGCGCGCTCAGCTGGCCGGTTTTGGCCTTGGCGCAGATCAGGCCGATACAGAGGCCGGGCGCCTCTCGGGCGGGCAAAAGGCGCGTCTGTCGCTGCTGCTTGCCACCATCGACGCGCCGCACCTGCTCATCCTCGATGAGCCGACCAACCACCTCGACATCGAAAGCCGCGAGGCACTGGTCAATGCGCTGACGGCCTATTCCGGTGCGGTGATCCTCGTCAGCCACGACATGCACCTGCTCGGCATGGTCGCGGACCGGCTCTGGCTGGTCAAGGACGGCACCGTTGCGCCCTATGACGATGATCTCGAGGCGTACCGCAAACTGCTGCTCGCCTCGGACAAACCTGCAAAATCGTCGAAACCCGCCGCAGAGAAACCCAAGCGGCCCTCGCGCGATGCCATCCTCGCCCTGCGCTCCGATGCGCGCAAAGGCGAAGAACGGGTGAAAAAAATCAACGAGATGCGCGACAAGCTGGCCAAGAAACTCTCTGACCCAGAGCTTTACGAAGACAGCCGCGCGGGTGAACTCGCCACCTGGAACAAGAAATACGCCGAGGTGATGGAAGCGCTTGGCCGCGCCGAGGCGCTCTGGATGGCCGCGCTCGAGAAACTGGATCAGGCCGAAACGGTCTGATCCGCCCTCGTCTGACAACCGGCGCAGGCTTCGCATAACGGACCTTGCGCCTGTTGCGCCTCCGCCGGGCCGGTCTGCAAAGAAAAGACGCACAGAACAGAGCCCCTGCTTCATCTGCCCTTAAATATCCCGGGGAGTGTGAGGGGCTGGCCCCTCACTCCGGCGCTCTCCACCCGCGACGCTCAAACTGGCTTGCCACAGTGCCAGACTCTGCCTAAGCCAGAGGGATGGACAGCGCCTTTCTCATCACCGCCTTTGCCACGCTGTTTGTGGTGATCGATCCAATCGGGCTGACCCCGATGTTCATCGCCCTGACTGCAGACACCGATGCCCGTCATCGTCGCTCTGTTGCGATACGCGCCTGTGCCCTCGCCGCAGGTGTGCTGGTCCTCTTCGCCTTTCTTGGGGAATCGGTTCTGGGCTTCATCGGCATTTCGATGCCCGCCTTCCGGATCTCGGGCGGGATCCTTTTGTTCCTGACCGCTCTGGACATGCTGTTCGAACGCCGCACCAAACGGCGCGCGGACAAGGCTGAGCCGGAACAGGAGTATCCCGACCCATCGGTCTTTCCCCTTGCCATTCCGCTGATTGCCGGGCCCGGGGCCATAGCCTCGGTCATCCTGCTGACCGGTCAGGCCGAAGACGCGGTTGGCGTTGCATCGGTTCTGGGGGTGCTGATCGGCGTACTGATGCTGCTGCTGATGATGTTTTTCAGCGCCGGCGTGATCGAACGTGCTCTGGGCAAAACCGGGATCACCGTGGTGACGCGGCTTCTGGGGATGCTGCTCGCGGCATTGTCGGTGCAATTTGTGCTGGACGGGCTGCGCGCCTTTGGTCTTGGCGGCTGACCCTACTATCGCCCGACTTGCGTACCTACATGAGGGCAAGCCGCAAAGGATGCAGAGATGTCGTCACCTGAAAGCGGAAACCTTGCCTATCTGATCCTTCTGGGGGCGGTGCTGGTGTTCTGGCTGTTTGTGCAGAACCGCGATTCCCTGGGAAAAAAGGCGCAGGCCGCTGCCGCCTGGGGGCTGATCTTTCTGGGCACTATTGCAGGCATCGGCCTTTGGGATGACATCCGCCAGACGGTGGCCCCGCAACAGGCGGTTTTTGCAGATCAGGGCCGCGTCGAACTGCCCCGCGCGCCGGACGGTCATTACTATGTGACACTGACGCTCAACGGCGCGCCGGTGCGCTTCGTGGTGGACACTGGCGCCAGCGGGATCGTTCTGACCCGCGATGATGCGCTCAGGGCCGGTCTCGATCTGCAAGGTCTGGCATTTTATGCCACGGCCATGACCGCCAATGGCCCGGTGCAGACCGCGCCTGTCGAGATTGCGCAGATGTCCCTGGGTCCGTTCAGCGACAGCGAGGTGCGCGCCTATGTGAATGACGGCGAGATGGATGAGTCGCTGCTGGGCATGACCTATCTGCAGCGGTTCAAGCGGCTGGAGATTTCCGGCGGCAAGATGATCCTGGAGCGGTGATTCCTCACTTCTCGGCCTTCTTCTCCCAGCGGCCCGACTCTTCGGACCAGTATTGCGCGGAACACCCGGCATCTGTCAGGGCTTTCCACTGCACCCGCGCCGCCTGCACCGCGGCCGGATCATTGCCGTCGAACAGCACGCAGGTGCGTTCCATCGCCTGCACTTCCCCTGCCGACACCTCTGCCCCGTCCACCGTCATCAGACAGACCGCCGCATTCGGCACCTCTGACGTGGTCGTCAGAAGCACCGGCTGCGCCGCATCCTGCGCCCCGCCCGCCAGCCCGTGGGGCAGAAAGCCATCGTCAGGGCGCAGCCAGAGTTGTTCGTCAAGCCAGCTCATTTGTCCCGGGTTGCGCCCGCGCACCGCCACGCGCCAGCCATTGGCCAGCGCGCGTTCCAAAAGCTGTGGCAAGGCCACCTCAAGCGGGCGATGCGTCAGGTGATAGAAATAGGCAGCTCCCATATCACGCGGACTCGAACTGCTCCGCGATCAGCCGGTTGAGCGACATCACCCCCCAGCCCGTGGCGCCCTTGGGCGACAAGGTCAGATCGCGCGGCACATGGGCGACACCTGCAATATCAAGGTGAATCCACGGCATGCCGTTTTGCACGAAACGGCGCAAGAATTCGCAGGCAGTGATCGACCCGGCAGGGCGACCACCCGAATTTTTCACATCGGCAATCGGCGATTTCAGCAGATCCGCATAGGGCTGCCCCATGGGCATGCGCCAGGCGCCCTCCTGCTCTGCCGCAGCAGCCTTCAGGAAGTTGGCGCAAAGCGTATCGTCGTTGGAATAGACGGCGGCATTGTCATGCCCCAGCGCCACGATGGCGGCACCGGTCAGGGTGGCAAGATCGATCATCGCAGCGGGTTTGATATGTTCCTGCGCGTACCACATCACGTCACACAGCACCAAACGCCCCTCGGCATCGGTGTTGTTGATCTCGATCGTGTCCCCCTTCATCGACGTCACGACATCGCCCGGGCGCATGGCCTTGGAATCCGGCATGTTTTCGACGATGCCGACCAGACCCACAACATTCGCCTTGGCCTTGCGCAGGGCCAGCGTGCGCATCACGCCCGACACAACCCCCGCGCCGCCCATGTCCATGGTCATCGTCTCCATCCCTGCAGCGGGCTTGAGCGAAATCCCGCCGGTGTCGAACACCACACCCTTGCCGATCAGGGCCAGCGGCGCGACGCCGTCAACGCCACCGTTCCAGCGCATGATGACCACCTTGGACGGGCATTCAGACCCCTCGCCCACCGCCAGTAACGCGCCCATGCCCAGCTCGCGCATCTCGGCTTCTTCCAGCACCTGGACCTCGACCCCCAGATCCCTGAGCGCCAGCAGACGGTCAGCGAATTCGACGGTGTCGAGCACATTGGCAGGTTCGTTGACCAGATCGCGGGTAAAGACCACACCGCTTGCCACAGCCATAAGCGGCGCGGCAGCGGCGGCAACCTCGTCCGGTTTGGTACACATGAACACGGCCGCGCCCAGCGGATCAGCCTTTTGCGACTTGCGTGCGTCAAAGCCGTAGCCGCGCAGGGCCAGACCCAGCGCGATTTCTTCGGCGTGGCGCTGGGATTCCGCCAGAACCGTCAGTTCCGCCGTGCCTGCAACGCGCGCCAGCCCAGCACCGGCCTTGCGCGCCACGCCTGCTTCGGCGCGCCGTTCCAGCCGGACCAGATCAACACCGTCAGCAAGCATACCGGCGGGATAGGCAAGGCTCAGCACATCACCCTCGGCCAGTTTTTCCCAACGCTCGGATTCGACCGCACGGGCGACAGCGCCCTTTGTCAGACGGTTCAGGCGCCGCGCGCCCGGGCTCATCTTGCCATCGGCGGTGATAAAGACGGCGACCCGTCCCTCAACCTCGGCAAGCGTCTCGACGTCCACGGGGGCAAAGGTGATCTCTCTCAGCTCGGTCATGTCACTTCTCCTGATTTGCCCCAAGAGGTAAAGCGCCGAGGCCCCATTGACCAGAGCGACATTTTCCAGCAGATCAGGCCAGTGTACGGTCACATCCGACGTAACAGGTACTTGGGGGATCGCCTTGGCCAGATTCGACAGATACGTGCTGTCGCAACTCATGGTGCTGTTCGGCTTTTTCGCTCTGGTGCTGGTGTCAGTCTACTGGGTGAACCGGGCAGTGATCCTGTTTGACCGCCTGATCGCGGAAGGGCATTCTGCCGGTATCTTCCTAGAATTCACCGCACTCAGCCTGCCGAACGTGATCCGGATGGTGCTGCCGATGGCGTCTTTTGCCGCCACTGTCTATGTGACCAACCGCATGATTTCTGAATCCGAACTGACGGTCGTTCAGTCTACAGGGTTTTCGCCCTGGCGGCTGGCACGTCCGGTGCTTATGTTCGGGCTGATCGTTGCAGTGATGATGTCCATCCTGACGCATTTTCTGGTGCCCAAAAGCCTCGAACAGCTTCGCCTGCGCGAGACGGAAATTTCCGGCTCGGTCAGCGCACGCCTTCTGCGAGAGGGCACGTTTCTGCATCCTACAAGCGGCGTAACCTTCTACATTCGTGAAATCACCAATGAGGGAGAACTGCGCAATGTCTTTCTGTCGGACCGCCGACTGCCGAACCGTGTGGTGACCTACACTGCCGAAAACGCCTATCTTCTGCGCGACGCAGCCGGGCCCAAGTTGGTGATGCAAAGCGGGCTGGCGCAGACCCTAAACGTGCCCAAAGAGACGCTGTCGACCACCAATTTCACCGATCTCACCTACGATATCAGCGGGCTGGTCACAGCCGACAGCCAACCCCGCCGCAAGATCCAGTTCGTCCCCACGCTAGAGCTGCTGAGGGATACCGCCGCTGTGGCCGAGGCCGCAAATGAAACCATCGGTGAGACGCTGGAAGAGGCGAACAACCGCTTTCAGCAGCCGCTGCTGGCGGTGGTTGCCGCGATGATCGGCTATTCTGCCCTGATGATCGGCGGTTTCAGCCGCTTTGGCGTTGGTCGACAGATCGTCTTTGCGATATTCCTGCTGGTGGTGGTGAAGCTTGTCGAAAGTGCGGTGACCGACCCTGTGCGAGAGAATGCCGCGCTCTGGCCCTTGATCTACCTGCCCACCTTGATCGGTCTTGCGATCTGCGTGCTGCTACTGCAGCGCGCTGCGGGCCCGTTCAAACCTGGCAAGTCTGCGCGCAGCATGTCGGCAGAGGGCAGCGCATGATTCTGCATTTCTATTTTGCCCGCCGTTTTCTGAGCGTGTTCCTTGGCATGCTCGCGATCTTTTTCCTGTTTGTGGCCCTGCTGGATCTGGTGGATCAGCTGCGCCGGTTCGATTCCTCGGTCAGCTTTGGTCAGGTGTTGCAACTGACCCTGCTGAACACGCCACAATCGTTGTATCAGATGCTGCCGCTGGTGATGATCCTGGCGTCGATCGCGCTCTTCCTGTCGCTGTCGCGATCATCCGAACTGGTTGTCACGCGCGCCTCCGGGCGTTCGGGTATGGCGGCGCTGGTTGCCCCCTCCATCATGGCGGGTTTGATCGGCGCACTGGCCCTGGGTTTGGGTAATCCCATCGTTGCCGCCACGTCAAAACGCTACAGCGAACTGGCGGAACAGTACGACAATGGCGGGTTGAACGTGCTGTCCATCGGCTCCGAAGGCTTGTGGCTGCGTCAGGGGGGCGATATGGGACAGACCGTGATCCGCGCGGCCCGCACCAATGCCCAAGCCACAAAGCTTTTTGACGTGAGCTTTGTCACCTATGCCCCCGATGGCGGCCCGCTGCGCCGGATCGAAGCGGCAGAAGCCTCCCTCGAACCCGGGACCTGGGTGCTGCGTGATACAAAGTCTTGGCCGCTGAACAGCGCGCTGAACCCTGAATCCGCGTCCAGCCGCGCGGACAGACTTCTGTTGCCGTCGACACTGACGCAGGACAACATCCGCGACCGGTTCGGCACGCCCTCTTCGGTGTCGATCTGGAACCTGTCGAGCTTTATCAGTGACCTCGAACAGGCAGGTTTTTCTGCCAGACGCTATCAGGTCTGGCTGCAGATGGAACTGGCCCGCCCCCTGTTTCTTGTCGCGCTCTTGCTGGTAGGCGCCGGTTTCACCATGCGTCACAGCCGTCTGGGACGCACCGGCATTTCCGTTCTTGCGGCGATCCTGCTGGGGTTCGGGCTGTATTACATCCGCAACTTCGCCCAGATCATGGGTGAAAATGGCCAGATATCTGTCTATCTGGCAGCCTGGGCGCCCCCGGTCGCGGCGCTGCTCTTGGCACTGGGCCTGATCCTGCATATGGAGGACGGCTGATGCGCCTGTTCCGCACCCTTCCCCCGCTGTTCGGTCTGTTACTGGCCGCATCCCTGCCCGCAGGGCCTGTTGTCGCGCAGACGGCGCCCAGCACACAGACCCTCGCGCAGGATGGCGCCCTGCTGATCGCCGATCAGGTGGTGGTCGAGAATCAAAGCCGTCTGATCGCCACCGGCAATGTCGAGGCGCTGCAGGACGGCACCCGCCTGACGGCAAGCCGCATCATCTATGACAGGGACAATGATTCCCTGACGCTCGAAGGGCCGATCCGGATCACGGACCCGCAAGGCAATGTGCTGGTGGCTGATGCCGGACAGCTCGACACCGGGATGAAAAACGGGCTGTTGCGCGGTGCGCGCATGGTACTGGACCAGCAGCTTCAGCTGGCCTCGGTCGAGGCGCGCCGGGTGGACGGACGTTACACGCAGCTCTCGCGTGTCGCCGTGACGTCCTGCCAGGTTTGCGGCGACCAGAGCGCACCGCTCTGGCAGATTCGCGCCAGCCGTGTGGTGCACGACCAGCAAGAACGGCAGATGTACTTTGAAAATGCGCAGCTGCGCATTCTGGACGTTCCGGTCTTCTACGTGCCCTACATGCGGCTGCCGGATCCGACACTGGCGCGCGCCCGCGGTTTCCTGATACCGTCAATCCGCTCGACCACCCTGCTGGGATTCGGGATAAAGACGCCCTATTTCATCCCCATCGGCGATGACAAGGACCTCACCCTAACCCCCTATCTGTCGCCCGTCACCCGTACGCTTGAGGCGCGTTACCGACAGGCCTTTCGCTATGGAGAGATCACGCTGAACGGTGCTTTCTCAGCCGATACACTAACTTCGGACGACACCCGCGGCTATTTTTTCGCAACAGGGTCCTTTGATCTGAAACGCGACTTCAAGCTCAGCTTCAGCATTCAGACCACAACGGACGACGCGTATCTGAACGATTACGACTATTCCGGCGCCGACCGGCTGGAAAGCAACATCACCATTTCGCGTTTTCGCCGAAACGAGATGCTGTCGGCGTCGCTGACACATTACCAATCCCTGCGCGATGATGACAGCAACGCCACACAGCCCTCTATCGTGGGCCTTGCCGAATACGAAAGGCGCTTCTTTCCCCGTTTTGGCGGCGAATTCCGTCTGGGCGCCGAGCTGCACAACCACTATCGCTATTCCGATCTGGATGTGGACAGCAACGACAGCGATTCCCTTGTGGATGGCCGCGACGTGACACGGTTGAACAGCGAGTTGAGCTGGCGCAACCGTTGGACGCTGGCCGGAGGCGTGCGCGCCGGTGTGCTGGGTGAGCTCTGGATTGATCGCTTCTGGATCAATCAGGATTCGACCATGCCCTCCAACGTCAGTCAGATCACACCTGCCGTCGCCGTTGATCTGCGCTGGCCCTGGGCGCGGGCCGGTGCAAACGGTGCGCGCTGGCTCATCGAACCGGTCGCGCAGGCCGGCTGGATCGGCGGCGAACGGGTAAAGGTCACCAATGATGAAAGCACCCGCCCGGACTTCGACGAAGGCAACCTATTGTCCCTGTCGCGCTTTCCCGCGCCCGACCGGCGCGAGCGCGGCTATACCAGTGCACTCGGCTTGCGGCTTCTGCGCGACGACCCTGCGAGCCTCACTGCTGGCCTGACCCTTGGCCGCGTGTGGCGCGAAGAAGACGACAGCGCCTTCACCCGCTCTTCGGGGCTGTCCAGTGCCACCTCCGACTGGCTGCTGGCTGGACATATCGATACATCCGACGGTTTGGTTCTCTCCGTCCGCAGCCTCTTTGACGTGCAACAACAGCGCGTTTCAAAGGCCGAAGCCCGTGCTGTATGGAGCAAAAGCCGAATGAATCTGGGCGCATCCTACCTGTTGCTGGCCACCGATCCGGATGAATCCCGCGATGGGACCCTGTCGGAATGGAGCTTTGATGGCAGATACCGTTTTCTGGACAACTGGGCCACTGCGTCCGAAATGCGTTACGATCTGGCCGACGGGCGTTTTGCACGGGCCGGGCTCGACCTCGAATATCAGAACGAATGCGCGGTTGTGACCTTTTCGGTCTCGCGCCGCTATGCCTCTTCCGATAGTCTTGAACCATCCACAAGTTTTGGCCTGACCGTTGAGCTGAAAGGCTTCAGCACCGCGAGCAGCGCCGGGGAGTACCGCCAATCATGCCGCTAAAATTCACCAGCCTTATCCGCGCACTGGCCGTCACAGCACCACTGTTGCTAGGATCCGTCAGTCTCGTTTCGACCGCACAGGCGCAGGGGCTTTTTTCCCCGGCGATCATCGTCAATGAAAAGGTCATCACCGGATACGAACTGCAGCAGCGCGCGCGCATGCTTCAAGTGCTGAACGCGCCGGGTGATCCAGCAAAACTGGCCCGCGAACAGCTGATCGAAGACCGGCTGCGCCTGCAGGCCAGTCAGGATGCGGGGATCCGCCCCACCGAAGAAGAGGTGCTGGCCGGCATGGACGAATTTGCCGGACGTGCCAATGTCAGCCGTGACGAATTTGTGCGCTCGCTGGAATCCGCAGGTGTTTCGGAACAGACCTTCCGCGATTTTGTGCTGGCCGGTTTGTCCTGGCGTCAGTTGGTGCAGGCCCGTTTTGCCAGCCAGAGCACGGTCAGTGACGCAGAGGTGGACCGCGCGCTGTCCTCAGGTGGGACAGGCGCCAGCAATGTGCGTGTCCAGCTGTCTGAAATCATCATGCCCGCCCCCCCACAAGAGGCAGAAGCTGTTCGCGCACGGGCCGAGCGCATCTCGCAACTGACCTCGGAAAGCGCATTTTCAGCCGAGGCGCGCCAATATTCGGCGACTGCCAGCCGGGATGCCGGGGGACGTCTTCCCTGGCAGAACATCACCGATCTGCCGCCCGTTCTGCGTCCTCTGGTTATGGCGCTGGCCCCCGGTCAGGTGACAGCGCCGATCCCGATCCCCAATGCCGTCGCCCTGTTCCAGCTGCGCGCAATCGAAGAAACGGGTTACAGCACTCCCGAAGTGGCCGCCGTGGAATATGCCACTTACTACATGTCTGGCGGTCGCAGCCCCGAAACGCTGGCGCGTGCACGGGTTCTGGCCTCAAAGCTCGACCGATGCGATGACCTTTTTGCCGTGGCAAAGGGTCAGCCGGAAAGCGTACTTGACCGCACCAGCCTGCCCCCTGCGCAGATTCCGACCGATATCGCGATGGAACTGTCCAAACTTGACCCCGGCGAAGTTTCGACCGCTTTGACCCGCACAGACGGCCAAACATTGATGTTTCTGATGCTCTGCGGGCGTACAAACGCAATATCTGAAGATGCCTCGCGCGAGGATCTGGTGCTTGGCCTGCGCAATCAGCGACTGAGCGGCCTGGCGGACGGATACCTGGCACAGCTGCGCGCCGACGCCCGCATCATCGAACAATGATGCCCGCACCCATCGCGCTGACCTGCGGCGAACCTGCGGGAATCGGCCCGGAACTGGCCGTTGCGGTATGGGATGCTCTGCGCACAGAACTGCCGTTTTTCTGGATCGGTGACCCGGCCCATCTGCCCGACGGCGCGCGATACCGGCTGATCGACCACCCTGATGCTGCGGCAGATCAGGCAGGGGGCGCCCTGCCGGTCCTGCGTCACGTCTTTGCCGGTGTCCGAACCCCCGGAGCTGCCCAGCCCGCACAGGCGCAGGGTGTGATTGATGTCATCGCCCGCGCGGTCGATCTGGCACGATCGGGCACCGCATCTGCGATCTGCACATTGCCGATCCACAAACAGGCGCTGCAGGAAGGCGCCGGTTTCGCCTATCCCGGCCATACCGAATACCTCGCCCATCTGGCGGGCGCGGATGAGGTGGTGATGATGCTTGCCTCATCACAACTGCGCGTTGTTCCCGCCACAATCCATATCCCGCTGAGCGATGTCCCGCAGGCCCTGACGGGCGAATTGCTGAGCAAACGCATTCGAATAACCCATGCCGCGCTCAAGGCGCAATTCGGCATTGCAGCGCCGCGTATCGCTGTGGCCGGCCTTAACCCCCATGCCGGCGAAGGGGGCCGCATGGGACACGAGGAAATCGATCTGATCATCCCCGTGCTTGACGCCCTGCGTGCCGAAGGTCTGGACCTGCGCGGCCCGATGTCTGCTGATACCATGTTTCACGCCGCCGCGCGCAAAGGCTATGATGCCGCGATCTGCATGTACCACGATCAGGCGCTGATCCCGATCAAGACGCTGGACTTTGACCAGGGCGTGAACGTCACCCTCGGTCTGCCCTTCATTCGCACCTCACCTGATCACGGCACAGCCTTTGACATCGCGGGCAAAGGCCTCGCCAACCCGTCCTCGACCATTGCCGCCATGCGCATGGCATGGACCATGGCGCAAGGAATATCTCCATGAGCGGCATTGACGACCTTCCCCCGCTGAGCCGCGTGATCGCGAGCCACGGCCTGACTGCGCGCAAATCCTTGGGCCAGAATTTTCTGCTCGACCTGAACCTGACGGCCAAGATCGCGCGTCAGGCGGGCAACCTCACGAACATGGATGTGCTGGAAATCGGACCCGGTCCTGGTGGTCTGACCCGTGGTCTGCTGGCCGAAGGCGCGCGGCGTGTGCTGGCTATCGAAAAGGATTCGCGCTGCCTGCCTGCCCTTGCCGAAATCAGCGCGGCCTATCCCGGGCGCCTGACGGTGATCGAAGGTGATGCGCTCAAGATTGATCCACTGGAACATCTGACCCCGCCGATCGCCATCGCAGCCAACCTGCCCTACAATGTCGGGACGGAATTGTTGGTGCGCTGGCTGACCCCCAAGGACTGGCCGCCGTTCTGGCAAAGCCTGACGCTCATGTTTCAGCGCGAAGTTGCCGAACGCATCGTTGCAGCCCCCGGATCAAAGGCCTATGGCCGCCTAGCCCTGCTCGCCCAGTGGCGCGCCGATGCGCGCATCATGTTGTCCCTTCCGCCCGAGGCGTTCACACCGGCACCCAAGGTGTCCTCGGCCGTGGTGCATCTGACCGCGCTGCCCGAACCGCGCTTTCCCGCAGATCCAAAGGTTCTCGAAGGCATCGTGGCAGCCGCCTTCAATCAGCGCCGTAAGATGCTGCGCGGCTCCCTGAAAGGCCAGCATCCGGATATTGAAGAGATTCTGAAAAGCGCCGGAATCGCCCCGACTGAACGGGCTGAACAAGTGTCGCTTGAGGCATTCTGCGCGCTGGCGCGTGGCTTGTCTGCCGCACGCGCATAATTTATTCGGCTCAGTAATGGCATGCGATCAAGGCGCTTCCAGCGCCGAATTACTCATGCCAGACGCTGCCGACCAGAGCTTGCCCCATGGTCTGTGCTGATTTTTCAGAAAATCACCGCCCCTCGAATCACTGCAGCGCCATCCCGAAGGACGGCGCTGCAAGGGTAGATCATCAAAGATCATGCCACCGACGAAGGTGTTATTCTGCCGCGTCTGCGGAACCTTCTCCCGGGCCAGCATCCCCAGAGGGTGCGTCACCCGAAGCGGCGTTTTCCGCCACGGGCTTCGGCTTTGGCTCTGGCTTTTTGCGCGGCTTGCGTTTGGGTTTAGGCTTGGGGGCCTCTTCGGCCACGGGCTGCTCTGCGGGAACGTGATCGGGCGTTGTCAGAGCGGCCGGAGTAGGAATCGGAGCAGGTGCGTTCCGCGCGGCATTCTCGGGCGTTTCGACCAGACCGCTGTCCTCGTCAGCCCCTTCGGACAGATCAACAACATCCTGCGCAACATAACGGGGCTGTTCATTCCGCGCACGCCGCGGCGGACGCGGATTGCTCTCTCCCGCTTGCGGGCCGCTGTTGTGATCGTTGCCGCCAGAGTTCTGAGCGTCGTTGCTGTTCTGGCCATTACCGTTGTGCTGACCGTTGTTCTGGTCGCCACCATTTTGGCCGCCGTTGTTGCCGTTATTCTGGCCACCACCGTTATTCGAATTGTTCTGGTTATTATTCTGATTGTTGTTTTCGGAACGATCCCGCTGTGCCTGACGGTCGCGGTTTTCCTGCTCCTGCTGTTCGCGGCGCTGGTCCATTTCGCGCTGCGCTTCGCTGAGCATGCGCAGATAATGTTCAGCGTGCTGCTGAAAGTTCTCAGCCGCAACGCGATCGTTGCTCAGCTGCGCATCACGCGCAAGCTGATTGTATTTATCGATAATCTGCTGCGGCGTGCCGCGCACCTTTCCGTCAGGGCCAGAGCTGTCAAAGACGCGATTGACAACGTTGCCGACAGAGGATGTCGACGACCGATTGCGGTTGTTCTTGGACCGCGAGCGTGATTTTGATGATCTCATATTCGAGCTTCAGCCCTATCTGTGACTGTCCTGTGATCGTCTTGGCGCTATATATCTGCACCGTGCCTACCAGATCACTTCAATGTGTGGCTTAGCGTCGAGCGGGACCGCCCAAGGGCATCCTCCGTCTCGACCTCTTTGAATAAACACGTCCGGGCACGTCACACAAGCAAAAAACACAAAAATTCGGCAGTTTTGTAACAGAGATATGCCTAAACTCGCGGCTTCCCGCCCAAAACCACACGATCCCGGCCATCCATATCACGTAAAACAGCGACCGGAGCCAATCCAGCCGCTAGCATCATCGCTCTGACCTTAGCACCCTGCGTCGGCCCTATTTCGACCATCAGACGCCCACCCGGCTTCATGTGCTCAGGGGCGTCCGCCATGATCGCACGATAGGCGGCAAGCCCGTCACCTTCGTCAGTCAGCGCCATGCGTGGTTCGTGGTCCCGCACCTCTGGCGACAGATCCGCCATCTCATCCGCAGCGATATAGGGTGGATTGGACACGATCAGATCAAAGCGCTCTTCGCTCCCCTGAAGGGCGGCAAACCAGCTTCCCTGTGCAAACGCGACGCGGTGCGCAAGGTTGAGCGCCCTGCCATTTGCAACAGCGACGCTCAGCGCTGCCTCTGACAGATCGACGCCCATGCCCGTGGCACCGTCACGTTCTGCGACCAGCGTCAAAAGGATACAGCCAGAGCCAGTTCCCAGATCCAGAACCCTTTGAAATGGCTGTGCCAGCGCAGCTTCGATCAGAGTTTCAGTCTCAGGTCGCGGGTCGAGCACATCACCACTGACACAAAAGGTGCGGCCATAGAACATCCGCTGTCCCGTCAGATGCGACACGGGCACCCGTGCCGCGCGCCGCGCTATCAGATTCTGGAAAACAGCCGTCTGTTCCGGCGTGACCGGGTCCGGCAGGACCAGCGTCAGTCGCCCGCTTTCGACCGTCAGGGCGTGGGCCAGCAAACGGCGCGCGTCCTTGGCACCATCGGGCACCTCCGCCGCGTTCAGCGCACGTATGCCCAGAACCAACAGCTCTGATCCGGTCACGCCCCCATCTCGGCCAGTAGCGTGGCCTGGGCATCGGCCGTCAAGGCATTGATGATCTCGTCCAGATCGCCCTGCATCACCTGATCAAGCTTGTAGAGTGTCAGGTTGATGCGGTGATCAGACAGCCGCCCCTGGGGAAAGTTGTAGGTGCGGATGCGTTCGGACCGGTCACCGGTCCCGACCTGCGCGCGGCGGTTCGCGGACCTCTCGCTGTCGATCTTCTGACGTTCCAGATCAAACAGCTTGGTGCGCAGCACCTGCATGGCGATCTCTCGGTTGCGGTGCTGGGATTTCTCGGAACTGGTCACGACCATGCCGCTGGGCATATGGGTGATCCGCACCGCCGAATCGGTTGTATTGACGTGCTGCCCCCCTGCACCAGAGCTGCGCATCGTGTCGATACGAATGTCATTGGCATCGATCTTCACATCGACCTCTTCCGCCTCGGGCAGCACCGCCACCGTCGCCGCCGAAGTGTGGATGCGCCCGCCGCTCTCGGTTGTCGGCACGCGTTGTACACGGTGCACACCGGATTCGTATTTCAGCCGGGCAAATACGTTCTGACCGGTGATATGGGCGACGACCTCCTTGATCCCGCCCAGTTCGGTCGCCTGTTCCTCGATGATCTCGACCCGCCAACCCTGCGCTTCGGCATAGCGCTGATACATGCGCAGCAGATCGCCTGCGAACAAGGCGGCCTCCTCGCCCCCTGTGCCGGGCCGGATTTCCAGCATGGCAGGGCGCGCATCGGCGGCATCTTTCGGCAGTAGAGCCAGTTGCAGGGCTTCTTCGGCGGCAGCGACCGTGCCGCGCAGGGAATAGAGTTCTTCCTCGGCCAGAGCTTTCATCTCGGGTTCGCGCAACATCACCTCGGCCTCGGCAATACCGGACTGCAGGGCCTCCCAGGCGTCGATCTGCGTCATCACCGGTTTCAGCTCGGCATATTCGCGGCCCAAAGCGGCAAGATCGCCGCCCCCGGCAGACAACTTGGCTTCGAGAAACTCGAAGCGCTGGCGGATCTGTATCAGTCTGTCATTGGGAACCATAGGATGCTCTGTCCCTTATTGGGCGCGGTCGGTCAAGACCCCGAGCAGTCTGGACAAGACGATGGGCGCCGGACAACATATGCCCGGCACTCATCTTATCGTCAGTGGGGCGATATGCTCAGCTTCCCTGCTGGGCCTTTAGCTGCGCAAGCCAGCCTTCGACCCGTGCCTTGTTCACACCCATGTCGGACTGGCCAAAGCGCAGCCGGGCATACAGCTCCACATGGTCACCATCCAGCTCGACCGTAGTGTAATCAGGAAAGGCCATCCATTTCGACCGGGTGATATAGGTGATCCGGCTGTCTGCCGCGCTCCCTGCCAGCAACTCTGTGCGGGGGGTGGCGAGGATGATGCGGTCAAGCGCCTCGAATGCCTCGCGCCCGCCGTCCAGCCGCCGCCGCACGCCGCCGGCAAGGTCCTGATCAGCCGTCACCATGGGATCGACGTTCCAAACCTCCGGGTTCGAGGGTGCCAGACGAATCCAGGCGATACCGCCCACCACAATCAGGACAATGCTCCAGAATATCATACGCACGATGCCTTTTTCCCCTTAAAATCGCGTCTGACTGACGCGCAAAAACCAAGTTGGGACGCCGTCCCACCCTGTGCCCCGTATTTCATCTCCGTCGGGTCCAGGCCCAAAGGCACAGGATCTCCATCGCAACATGCGCCCCCGCCACGGCGGTGGCACCGGTTGTATCGTATGGTGGCGAAACCTCAACCACATCGCCGCCAAGAATGTTCAGGCCGGCGATTTCCCGCAGGATCACCGCCGCCTGCGCCGAACTCAGCCCGCCCCATACAGGAGTCCCCGTGCCCGGTGCAAAGGCCGGGTCCAGCCCGTCAATGTCGAACGTAAGATAGCAGGGCGTGTCGCCGATGATCCTGCGCACCTTTTGGGCGACGGCTGAGGCGCCAATGCGGTGCACTTCGGGGGCGTCGATGATGTTCACCCCCATTGTATCGGGATTTTCCGTGCGAATGCCCACGGCCACGGATTTTTCAGGGATGATCAGTCCTTCTTTCACGGCCTTGTAGACGAATGTGCCATGATCGATACGCTCTGCATCGTCATCCACCCAGGAATCGGAATGAGCGTCGAACTGCAGCAGGGCGACGGGGCCATATTTTTCGGCATAGGCGCGCAGGATAGGCAGGGTGATGAAATGATCGCCGCCGAGGGTGATACTCGCCGCGCCCGCATCCAGGATGGTGCGAAAATGATCGGTCACCGTGGCGGGAAAGGCGCTGATCTTGGCATAGTCAAACGCCATATCGCCGTAATCAACGACGATGAAATCAACCAGCGGATCAAAGCCCCAGCCATATGGCGGATCATAGGGCTGCAATGTACTTGCCTCGCGGATGGCACGCGGGCCAAAGCGGCAGCCGGGGCGGTTTGTCACCGACTGGTCAAACGGGATTCCGGTCACGGCCACATCGACGCCTTTCAGATCCTTGGTATAGCGGCGGCGCAGAAAGGACGGTGCCCCGCCAAAGGCATTCTCGTAACTCAGCCCACGCGAGGTATCGCGCGTAAAAGCCTGATCCACCTGATGTTTTGCGTCTTCCAATGCCATGTAAAAAAGCCCTTTCCGGCGCCTGATTAAGCGATGGCAGGCGCCGGATACGGCCTCTGCCACCCCCACGTTTGTTTACAGCGGCAGGGCCTTTTCAACCAGCCGAACAAAGAAAGAGGCGCCCACAGGGGCGATCTCGTCCTGAAAATCATAGGAAGGGTGATGACACGACGGTGTGTCCCCCTGACCCAGAAACAGATAGGCCCCCGGGCGCGCCCGCAGCATGTAACCGAAATCCTCGGCAGCCATCTTGGGTGCACAGTCTGCATCCACCCGATCCGCGCCGACAACCTCCCGCGCCACCTCGGCCGCAAAGGCGGCTTCGGCCGCGTTGTTCACTGTTGCCGGATAACCCTTTTCATACTGCAGTGTCGCACTCATCCCAAGCGAGGCCGCCTGATGATGAACGATTTCTTCCATACGTTCGATCACCATCGCCTGCACTGCCGGATCAAAGCTGCGCACCGTGCCCACGATCTGCGCGGTGTCGGGAATGATATTGGTTGCAGTCCCGGCATGGATCTGCGTCACGGTCAGCACCAGCTTGTCCATCGCATTGGTATTGCGGCTGACGATGGTCTGCAGGGCCTGAACGATCGAAACTGTCGCCATGATCGGATCCCGCGCGCGATACGGCATCGCGGCATGCCCGCCAAACCCCTGCACATCAATGCGAAAGACATCTGTCCCCGCCATCAGCGGCCCCGGCGCGGTCAGGATATGGCCTAAAGGCGTGCCGGGCGAGTTGTGAATGCCAAAAACCCGTGAGATGTCGAAACGCTCCATGATCCCCTCTTGGACCATGATGCGCCCGCCGCCACCCCCCTCTTCGGCCGGCTGAAAGATCAGCGCGACCCGCCCGGCAAAGTTACGGGTCTCGGCCAGATATCGCGCCGCACCAAGCAGCATTGTGGTGTGACCGTCATGGCCGCAGGCGTGCATCTTTCCGGGAACGGTCGACGCATGGGCGACACCGCTCGTCTCCTCCATCGGCAAGGCGTCCATATCGGCGCGCAGTCCGATGGTTGGCCCGGGACGGTTGCCCTCGATCAGTGCGACCAGACCGCTGGTGGCGATACCTTCATGGATGTCAGTGACGCCGAATTCCCGCAGTCTCTCTACAACGAAACGCGCAGTCTCATGACATTCCAGCCCCAGTTCGGGATGCTGGTGCAGATGCCGCCGCCAGCCGGTCATCTCTTCACCATAAGCGGCAATGCGGTTGATGACGGGCATCGGGCTTCTCCAAGAACTGGCAGGCGTCAGGGTTTCTTTAGGACGCAGAGCCCACTCAACCACCATCACGGGATGGGTGCAAGCCGTGCCCCAGGGGCTGGCGGGTCTCGATAAGCCGTGCAAAGAACGATGCGCCAAAGGGTGCGGCCTCGTCATTGAAATCGAATTTCGGATGATGCACCGACGGGCCGATGCCCTGCCCCAGAAACAGAAAGGCACCGGGGCGGGCGTTCAGCATGTAGGAGAAATCCTCGGCCCCCATTTCGGGTGAAAGATCGTCCACGACCGAGCCTCCGACGCCCCGCGCGACATCAACGGCAAAGCCCGTCTGATCCACATGGTTCACCGTCGGCGGATAGCTACGTTCGTACGACACGCGGGCCGTGACACCATAAGCAAGCGCCTGACCTTCAACGATGGTGCGCAGGCGCGCCTCGGCCAGATTGCGCAGATCGGGGTCAAAGGTGCGCACGGTGCCCGCCAGCCGCACCTCTTCAGGGATGACGTTCATGGCGGATCCGCCATGCACCTGGGTCAGCGACACCACGATTCCCTGCAGCGGATTGGCATTGCGCGACACGATCGTGTGCAGCGCCTGCCCGATGGCCAGCGCACAGGGCATCGGATCCAGACAATTGTGCGGTTGCGCAGCATGTCCGCCCTTGCCGGTGATAAAAATCTCAAAATCATCGACCGCCGCCATGATCGGCCCCGGCGTGGTGCGAAATTCCCCAAGCGCACCAGCGGGATCGGTGTGCAGGGCATAGACTTCGGATATCCCGAACCGGTCCATCAGCCCCTCTTCGACCATGATCCTCCCACCGCCGGTGGTTTCTTCGGCCGGCTGAAAGATCAGCGCAACAGCGCCGCTGAAATTCCGCGTCTCGGCCAGATAGCGCGCCGCGCCCAGCAGCATGGTCGTGTGCCCGTCATGGCCGCAGGCATGCATCCGTCCCGGCACTTCGGACGCCCAGTCGGCGCCAGTCTCCTCATCCATCGGCAAAGCGTCCATATCGGCACGCAGACCGGTCACCGGACCCGCCCCCTGCCCGCGAATGATCGCAACGACGCCGGTTTCCGCGAGCCCCTCGTGCACCTCATCGACACCGAACTCGCGCAGCCGCGCCGCGACAAAGGCCGCCGTCTGATGGCAGTCGAGGCCCAGTTCGGGGTTACGGTGCAGATGGTGGCGCCAGCCGACCATATCCTGGGCATAGTCGGCGATACGGTTCACAACTGGCATGGCTGGACACTCCTTGTTTCCTGTCGCATGGCTGCTCCTGACCCAAATCGAAAGGCCCCGCAATGTCTGAAGATCTTATCTTTGATCCCAAAGGCGGCATGCCGCGCCTTCTGGAAATCATGGCCCGCCTGCGCGACCCGGAAACCGGATGTCCCTGGGACATCGAACAGGATTTTGCCTCGATCGCGCCTTATACCATCGAAGAAGCCTATGAGGTGGCCGATGCGATCGAGCGCAAAGCCTGGGATGAGCTGAAAAGCGAGCTGGGCGATCTTCTGCTGCAATCGGTCTATCACACCCAGATGGCAACCGAGGCCGGAATGTTCACTTTTGACGATGTGGCCAATGGGATTTCCGACAAGATGGTCGCGCGTCATCCCCATGTCTTCGGCGATGAGACCCGCGACAAATCCGCCGAGCAGCAGACACGGGACTGGGAAAAGATCAAAGCCGCAGAACGCGCCGAAAAACAGGAAACCGGCGTGCTCGACGGGGTTGCGATGGGGCTGCCCGCGCTCATGCGTGCAGTAAAACTGCAGAAACGCGCGGCGCGGGTCGGCTTTGACTGGCCCACCACTGACGAGGTGATCGACAAGATTGTCGAAGAGGCACAGGAGCTGCGAGAAGCGGCCGATGCCGAGCACGCCAAAGAGGAATTTGGCGATCTGCTGTTCGTTATGGCCAATCTGGCCCGTCATATGGACATCGACCCCGAAGAAGCCTTGCGTGCCGCAAATGCAAAGTTCATGCGGCGGTTCCGTTTCATAGAGGCGGCACTGGCGATACAGGGACGCAGCCCGCAGGACAGCGACTTGGCAGAGATGGACGCTCTGTGGGACACGGCCAAAGCCGCAGAGCGCGCAGGCTGAGCCCGAGTTTTCTCTGAAAAGGCTCTGGGTTCAGACGCCAGACTTATTCCTGACTGTTTCATTCGGACATTGACCCAACCAAAACCCTCAGGTTTAACACCTCCATCACCGCAACTCCGATGGAGAGAGATATGACCTTACGCATCACCACAGCCCTTGCGGCATTGATCGCAGCCACACCGGCGCTGGCCGAAGTGAACATTTATTCCCAACGCCAACCTGACCTGATTGCGCCCATCGCTGATGCCTTCACGGCCGAGACCGGCATCGAAACCAATATCGTCTTTCTGGACCAGGGTCTGACCGAGCGCCTGAGCGCCGAAGGCAGCCGCAGCCCAGCCGATATCATCATGACCGTGGACATCGCCCGTCTGTCTCAGGCCGTTGATGCCGGTGTCACCCAAGCGGTCGACAGCGCCGTGTTGCACGACAACATTCCCGCGCAGTTCCGCGATCCCGCCAACCAGTGGTTCGGCGTCACCACCCGCGCCCGTATCGTCTATGCCAGCAAGGACCGCGTGGCCGATGGTGAGGTCACGACCTACGAGGACCTTGTTGATCCGAAATGGAAGGGCCGCATCTGCACACGCTCGGGCACCCATCCCTATAACCTTGCGCTGCTCTCTGCCGTCATAAAACATGATGGGTATGACGCCGCCAAAAAATGGGCGCTTGGGCTCAAGGCCAATCTGGCGCGCAAACCGCAAGGCAACGACCGCGCGCAGGTCAAGGCGATCTGGGCCGGGGAATGCGACATTTCCCTCGGAAATACCTATTACATGGGTGAGATGCTGGAAGATCCCGAACAGGCGGAATGGGCAAATTCCGTGCGCATCATCTTTCCGACCTTCAGCGACGGCGGCACTCACATGAATGTCTCTGGTGTGGCCATGACGGCCGCCGCGCCGCACCGCGAGGATGCGCTGAAATTCATGGAATTTCTCGCCTCCCCCGAAGCGCAGGAGATCTATGCTGAGGCCAATCACGAATTCCCGGTCAAGCCGGGCGTACCACGCTCTGATCTTGTCGCCTCTTGGGGGGATTTCACGCCCGATCCCGTCGATCTGATCGAACTTGCCGCGCTGCGCGGTGACGCGCTGCGCCTGATGGAAGAGATCGACTTCGACGGCTGACCAAGCACCACAGTCAGGCAGACAATGCCCCGGAACACCCCGAATGCGGATGTTCCGGGGCATTTGTTTTCTGAACCTCTGCAAACATGCGCTGCTGGAACGCGGTCATGATCTGCTCATGCGAAAACGGCGCGTCCCTTTCGGGCGCGCCGTTTTCAAATCTCTTTTGGCCCGAATCCGTATCAGGATGCTTCGCTGATAAATTTCACCGCATCGCCGAAGGTCTGGATGTTTTCGGCAGCATCGTCAGGAATCTCGATCCCGAATTCCTCTTCGAAAGCCATCACAAGCTCGACCGTGTCAAGGCTGTCTGCGCCCAGATCGTCGATGAACGAGGCGTTGTCCGTCACCTTGGACTCTTCCACACTCAAATGCTCAACCACAATCTTTTTCACGCGTGCTGCGACGTCGCTCATTCTGTCATCCTCATTCAACTGTCGGGTGCATTGCACCCGGATTTGCCCTCGCCCCCAGCGGGGTGGCTTCTGTCTTGCCCTTTCGGGCGGTTCGTTTGCCCGCCAGGCGGGACCGGAGCCAGACCGCATTTTAACGGCCCGAACCGGAACTGACGCGCCTATAGCACATGGAAAGAGGTTGGCAAACGCTTTCCCAACTCCTTCACTGGATGCCATGCGGCACAAAGTCAGAGCATGGCCATCCCGCCGTTCACATGCAAGGTGGTCCCTGTCACATATGCAGCCTCGGGACTGGAAAGATACAGTACTGCCGCTGCGATCTCCTGCGCCTCGCCCATACGGCCCAAAGGCACCTGTGACAGGATCGCGGCTTTCTGGTCATCGCTCAGTTTTTCGGTCATGGCGGTGGTGATAAAACCGGGGGCAACGGCATTGACCGTTATGCCGCGGCTTGCGACCTCATAGGCCAGAGATTTCGACATGCCCACCATGCCCGCTTTCGCGGCAGCATAGTTGCCCTGACCCGGATTGCCGGTGGAGCCCACAACCGAAGAAATGTTCACGATGCGGCCCCAGCGGGCCTTCATCATGCCACGCAGCACCCCCTTGCAGAGCTTGAAGGTCGCGGTCAGGTTCACGTCAATCACAGATTGCCATTCGTCGTCAGACATACGCATGAACAGATTGTCACGGGTAATGCCCGCATTGTTCACAAGAATATCGACCGCCCCCATCGCTTTGATCGCATCCTTGGGCAGCGCGTCAACAGATGCCGAATCGCCAAGGTTGCAGGGGAGGACGAAGGCACGCTCGCCAAGCTCTGCCGCAAGCGCCTCCAGCGGTTCGGTCCGTGTGCCGCTCAGGCCCACACTGGCGCCAGCGGCGTGCAATGTGCGGGCGATTTCGCCGCCAATCCCACCAGAGGCGCCGGTGATCAGCGCTGACTTTCCTGTCAGGTCAAACATTTGACTTCCTTTTTCTCAACTTCTGCTGCGTGCGCCCCAGAGTTTTTCTGAAAAACTCTAGGCAAAACTTTTCTGAAAAGTTTTGCATCAGCGCCCAACGTTCAAACCTGTTGCTCCACTGCGGCGCGTACGTCTGCGGACGCCAAGATGGACCGTGTCGCCACATCCTTTGCGATGCGACGCACCATACCAGAAAGCGCCTTACCCGCGCCAATCTCCCAGATCTCGTCCACACCTTCGTTGGCCATCCACATCACGGATTCGCGCCAGCGCACCGATCCAGTCACCTGCGTGATCAGCAAGGACCGTATAGCATCCGGCTCACTCACGGCGCTTGCGGTCACATTGGCAACCAGCGGCACCACAGGAGGGTGGATCGTCACGGCCTCAAGCGCTTCGGCCATGACCCGCGCGGCAGGCTCCATCAACAGGCAGTGAAACGGTGCACTGACTGGCAGGATCACGGCCCGCTTAGCACCCTTGGCCTTGGCCAGCTCAACAGCCCGTTCGACGGCTGCGCGATGGCCGGAGACCACGACCTGCGCGGGATCATTATCATTTGCAGCGGCGCAAATTTCGTCCTCCGCCGCCTCGTCCGCGATCTGGGATACAGTTGCAAAGTCCAGTCCGAGCAGTGCGGCCATTGCGCCGACACCGACCGGCACGGCCTCTTGCATTGCGCGTCCACGCGCGCGCAGCAGGCGTGCACTGTCCGAAACACTCAGCGCCCCTGCCGCCGTAAGGGCAGAATATTCACCAAGGCTGTGCCCGGCCACAAAGACGGCTGATGTCACCTCAACACCCTCTGATTCGAGTGCGCGCATCACCGCAAGCGATGTCGCCATCAAGGCCGGTTGGGCATTCTGAGTCAGCTGCAGCACCTCAGCCTCGCCCTCCCAGATCAATGTGCTCAGCTTTTCGCCGAGCGCTTCGTCCACCTCTTCGAACACCGCTCGCGCGGCTGGATAGGCGTCTGCCAGATCCCGGCCCATGCCGATGATCTGGGCACCCTGCCCGGGAAATACGAATGCGCGGGTCATCTGGGACCTCCCTGCCTCTATTCATGTGCGGCACAGACCTATCCGGCCTTTGCGCGGCGTGCAACGTGCCTTGGTCCGACATAGGCCGCGCAGGGGGACTGTGCGGCTGTGCGGATTGCTGCAATCCGCGTATGTTCTAAGAAGGTGGCCAACTCAGATCCGGAGATTTTCACACATGCCTTTGACCAATACCGCAACCCGTTTCGGAGGGGTGACCAAGACCCTGCACTGGCTGACTGCCCTTGGCATTCTGCTGGCCATTCCGCTGGGCATCATTGCCAATGATGCCCCCTATGCAACCAGTGATCAGCTGGCACAAAAGGCCTGGCTGTTCTCAACGCACAAGACTTTGGGTGTCACGATCTTTTTCATCGCTCTGATACGCATACTCTGGGCTCTCAGTCAGCCAAAGCCTGCCCCTCTGCATCCCGAAAGACGCCTGGAGAGCTGGCTGGCCGAGACGGTGCACTGGCTGCTTTACGGCTCGCTGGTTCTGGTACCATTGACGGGCTGGATGCATCATGCGGCAACTGCGGGATTTGCGCCAATCTGGTGGCCCTTTGGTCAATCCCTGCCCTTTATCCCGAAATCCGAAAGCCTAGCGGATGTCACCGCTGCACTGCACATTGTGTTTGAGCGCGTGTTGCTGATCTCGGTGATCCTGCACATTGTCGGCGCGCTGAAGCATCATTTCATGGACCGCGATTTAACCCTCCGCAGGATGTTGCCCGGAACGGCCCAGGCCGGAAACCCGCGCCATGGTCACGCAGTTCTTTTGCCAATCGCAAGCGCTCTCACCATCTGGGCCGTTGCGCTTGGGGTCGGCGCGGGTCTTGGGGCATTCGAACATGAGGGCAGCACAGCTCAGATCGCGGCGCTCGACCAGGTGGAAAGCGACTGGAAGGTCGAGGACGGCAGTCTGACGATTGCCGTGATGCAGCTGGGATCCGAGGTTACCGGCAGTTTTTCCGACTGGACGGCGGACATCACCTTCGACGAACGTGACACCCCCGGCAAGGCAGGTGAGGTCACAGTTACCGTGGCCATCGGGTCCCTGAAATTGGGATCGGTCACCTCACAAGCGCTTGGCGCGGATTTCTTTGCGGCCGAGCAATTCCCGACCGCTATCTTTGACGCAGATATAATGAAGGTCGCTGATGGCTATGAGGCGCACGGTAAACTGACCCTGCGCGGCACAGCGGTTCCGGTAACACTGCCCTTCACCCTGACGCTGGAAGGAGATACAGCCCACATGCAAGGCCGCACCAAGCTGGACCGGCGCAAATACGCGATAGGTGATACCATGAGCGACGACGGTCAACTTGGCTTCAATGCGGATGTCCTTGTAGAGCTGACCGCAACCCGAGGGACGCAGTCCTGAGAGGTAGAGCCCGATCACCCGGACTAGGAACTAAAAAAGGCTGGTCAGTTATCTGACCAGCCTTTCGACTATCTTAGAGCGCTAAGTTCAAAAACTGTCAGCGCTTTTACGCTTCAGCAGCTTCACGCTTTTTGCGACGAAGTGCGGCAAGACCACCCAGGCCGAGCAATGTCAGAGCGCCCGCAGCGGGCAAAGGCACAGTTGCAGGAGGGGGGGTCACAACGGTAGCGTATATGAAGTTGCCGATGAAGTTCTTCGTGTTGGCTACTCCAGTAACGAACAATTGGACGAAGGTTCCGTCCGCGACAGACGCCAAGAACGACGCTGACCCAGAACCGTTCGCTGCTGAAATCGTCAGAGGAATCTTCGTACCATTATCGATGCTATACGCCAGAGCGATGGAGTTTTGGATGACGCCACCTGTGACATTGTAAGGGTTTATCGTAAAAGAGACCAAAAGGTCAAAAGCGCCACCTGATGTGAATGACCCAATGTATCCCTGACCACCATTTGCAGCTGAAAGATTGTCACCTTGAGGCGCAGCCACAAAACCGACAAGTCCGCTGTTTGGATTAAGGGTTGCCCCCCCGTCGAATAATGCGCCGCCGACTGTTGCTGCCATGGCGCTTATCGGGGCCAATGAAACGATCGCCGCCAAAGCGATACCACGTATACTCGATCTCATTTTGTCTTCCTCAAAAAAGAAACTCTAGACATAAGTCACAACCTCTAGACTGCTTGGCACCCTCGATTCTCGGATGCATCGCAACAAGGCATGCCATCATTTAGACGCATTTTTGCCTAAATGCAAAACCACAAATTGTCAAAATGCAAAAACAGGATCTTAACTTGATCGGCTTCAACCAGGACGTGTCCAAGTCTTGTCTGACTTGCCTCTCACAAAGCACAAATGTCAAATTCTGGTTGAAAATAGATTAATTTCTCATCTCCCCGCGAACAGTGGTGAAAGCCCCCACCTCTGAAGAGTCGGTTGGCAAGACGCCCATACCGCTGAACAACCACAAACATTAAGGCAGAAGACCCGACGGGAGAGCCGTCGGGTCTTCTTTGGAATTGGAATCAAATGATGAAGCTCTGGGTCTACTCAGCCTTCATCGCTTCGATCGAGATGTGCACCTGCACCTCGTCGCTGACGTAAGGTGCAAAGGCACCAACGTTATAGTCGCTGCGCAGCAGGGTTGTTGTGGCTTCAAAACCGGCCCAAGGCTTGTTTTCCATGGGGTGCTGACCAACTTGGTTCAGCGTGGCGTCCAGAACAACTGACTTGGTCACGCCGTTCAGTGTAAGATCACCGGTGATGTTTGCAGTGTCCTCGCCCGTCACTTCGATTCCGGTCGAAGTGAAGGTGACAGTCTTATCCTCGGACGCGCCGAAGAAGTCGTCAGACATGAAATGCTCGGAGCGCGGCTCCCAGCCGGTGATCATCGACGTGACGGGCATAGACACTGTGACGGAGGAGTTTGCAGGATCTTCCTGATCGAACATGATCTCACCCTCAAAGCCCGAGAACATGCCGGTCCCTGTGGAAAAGCCAAGGTGGTTGTAGCTAAAGACGATCTGGCTGTGACCGCTGTCGAGGGTGTATTTTTCAGGTGCGGCAAAGGCGACCATGGGCAGTGTCGCAAGAGCAGTGGCAAGCATAAGATGTTTCATTACGTGTTTCTCCGTGTTGGGTGCTATCGCTGCCTAGATGTTGCAGCTGGCGTTGTCTTGCAACCTCATGAAAACCCACAGACCCTGTGGAGCAATGAACACTCGGCCGCATAAAGCTGCACATGCGCCCCCGCCCTTGTGCGCCAAGGGAAACCGTGTATATGGAGCCTTCCTTTCGCACGTTTATGAACCGCGCAGACTCTCGTGGGCAGGCGCGAAGGGGTAAAAGCCTGCTCTTTGAAATGCGCCACAATGGAATCGGAGACCACATGCCGCTGTATGAGCATGTTTTTATCTCGCGCCAGGACCTGTCGAACACACAGGCCGAGGGCCTTGTCGAACACTTCACATCGGTACTTACTGACAACGGCGGCACGCTGATTGAAAGTGAATACTGGGGCGTGAAGACCATGGCCTACAAGATCAACAAAAACCGCAAGGGTCATTACGCCTATCTGCGCACCGACTCGCCTGCAGCCGCCGTGCAGGAAATGGAACGCCTGATGCGCCTTCATGACGACGTGATGCGCGTTCTGACGATCAAGGTCGATGCGCACGAAGAAGGCCCCTCGGTCCAGATGCAGAAACGTGACGAGCGTTCGGATCGCGGCGACCGTGGTGATCGTGGCGACCGTGGCGGTGAACGCCGCGAACGTCGCGCGTAACGTCAGAAAAGGAGTTATACCATGGCTGCAAAACCGTTTTTCCGCCGCCGCAAGGTCTGCCCCTTCTCGGGCGACAATGCACCTGCAATCGACTACAAGGACACGAAGCTGCTGCAACGCTACATTTCCGAGCGTGGTAAGATCGTGCCGTCCCGCATCACCGCCGTTTCGGCTAAGAAGCAGCGTGAGCTGGCCCGTGCAATCAAGCGCGCCCGCTTCCTCGCCCTTCTGCCCTACGCTGTGAAATAAGGAGCGACTGACATGCAAGTTATCCTTCTGGAACGCGTGGCCAAGCTGGGCCAGATGGGCGACGTCGTCGACGTCAAGCCCGGCTTTGCACGCAACTACCTGCTGCTGCAGGGCAAGGCACTGACCGCGTCGGCTGCCAACATCAAGGCATTCGAAGGTCAGAAAGCTCAGCTCGAAGCGCAAAACCTCGAAACCCGCAAAGAAGCACAGGCCCTGGGCGACAAGCTCAACGGTCAGCAATTCGTTGTGATTCGCTCCGCTTCGGATGGCGGCAACCTTTACGGCTCCGTTACCACCCGTGACGCCGCCGAAGCCGCTACGGCGGAGGGTTTTTCGATCGACCGCAAACAGGTCATCATCAAGACACCGATCAAGGAGCTGGGCATTCACGACGTACACGTGAACCTGCACCCCGAGGTCGAAGTGGTGATCGAGCTGAATGTAGCGCGTTCGCCCGAAGAAGCCGAACTTCAGGCATCGGGCAAGTCGATTCAGGAACTCGCCGCCGAAGAAGAAGCTGCTGCTGAATTCGAAATCTCCGAGCTGTTCGACGATATCGGCGCTGCCGGTATGGACGATTACGGTGACGACAGCGACCAGCCGCGCGTCGACGATTCCGAAGGCGACGACGAAGAGAAGTGAGACAGAAGTCTCATCACGCACCTCCGGGTGTGTGTCAGCCGCGCGGGCCCACCCCGCGCGGCTTTTTTACGGACTGCAGAGCGGCCCCTTCTTTTGGGAAAGAGGGTCGATGTCCTGACGGCGCTTCCCTGCCCGCTCAGCAACGTTCAGCCCGGGAAAATGCTCGCTATTTCCTTGTCGAACCGATCCCATGTCATCGTTGCGCGATTTCCAGCAAAGCCATCATAATGGGATCTGCCAGATGACGTCGGCAGTCCCGCCCAGATCTTCGCCAGATTGTTCATGAAGGCCTGCTGGCCGATCTGTCCTGCGTGAAAGTCGTTTAACCCCGCTTCGACCAGCAACACATCCGCCAGCTGGTCCTGCAGCTGGGGTGAAAAGAACTGACCCACATCGGTACCGGTCTTGGCCACCACACGTTTGAGCGTTTCGGGAATGAACTGATAGCGCCCGATGGCATGCGGCTGCCCCGGGGTGTCTGCAATCCAGCGGTAGATTTCGATAAGCGTCATGTTTGTCGGCCGTTTGGCTGGCTTTTGCACGGCACCATACTGAACCGCGTCATACCCCAGAGACCCGGCTTCTGCATAGCCGATCAAATGGCGGATCCGCTCGGCTGCAGTGGCGTTCGGACCCCATGCGAACGGTGAATCGGATGCCAGGTAGCGTTGCGGCCAGGGAGCAAACAGACTGCTGCCTTCCTGTCCGGCAAACAGGCTGGCCACGCGACGCGGCACCTCCTGTGGATCAGCCCGGGCGGTCTGCGGGATAAAGGCCCGACGATTCTGAAGGAAGCCACTCCCACCAAAAAGCGTTGCAGAGTCGGCCAGTGCTGAAGTGGGAAGCCAAAGCGAACCCATCATCGTCATGGCAAGAGCGTATCGTTTGCAGATCATCCATACCTCTTCCGGGACAGCGGGTTTGGTTGGACTGTGATCCTTTGCCATTGAAATTTCGTTTCAGTTTGCCCAGATTTTGCCATTTTCAATCGGACGGTTCAAAAACGAAAAAGGCCGCCCAGAGGGCGGCCCTTTGTAAAACGATGATGCGATAAATTACGCTTCGTCTTCCAGCGCCTCAACAGCTTTCTGGAGTTCTTCTTTCGAGACTTCTTTCTCGGTCACCTGAGCTTGAGCGACGATGTGGTCAATGACCTTATCCTCGAAGATCGGCGCGCGCAGCTGCTGCTGCATCTGCTGGTTCTGACGCACAAAGTCAAAGAACTGACGTTCTTGACCCGGGTACTGACGTGCCTGGCTCATGATCGCCTGTGTCATCTCGGCATCGGACACTTCCACCTTGGCCTGTTGACCCAACTCGGCCAGCAGCAGACCCAGACGCACGCGGCGTACGGCAAGGGACTTGTGCTCATCGCTTGGCTCAACTTCGCCGTGATCGTGGCCGTGATCGTCCGGGTGCTCTTCATGATAGAGCTGGTGCGCAATCTGCTTGGCTTCGGCCTCGACAAGGCTCGGCGGTAGGTCAAAGCTGACAAGACCATCCAACGAATCGAGCAGGGAACGCTTCATAACCTGACGCGCCGCGCCAGCATATTCCGCCTCTAGGCGCTCTGAAATCTGGGACTTGAGCGCGGCGATATCTTCTGCGCCGAACTTCTTTGCCAGCTCATCGTCGATTTCTGCGGCAACCGGCTTTTTCACGGCCTTGATCTTGCAATCAAAGGTCGCAGCCTTGCCCGCGAGATTCGGCGCGCCGTATTCCTCGGGGAAAGAGACATCGACAGCCTTTTCCTCGCCTGCGGTCACACCGACGAGCTGCTCTTCAAAGCCTGGGATGAACGAGCCGGAGCCGAGGACCAGCGGATAATCTTCGGCCGAACCGCCGTCAAATGCTTCGCCGTCAACCTTTCCGAGGAAATCAAAAGTGACCTGATCACCGTCTTCAGCCTTGGCACCCTCTTCGCGGTCAGCAAAATCCTGTGCCGTCTCGGCCAGATTTGCCAGCGCTTCGTCAACCGAGGCATCATCCGCCTTGGCGACAAGTTTTTCAACCGAAACGACGGACAGGTCCAGCTCGGGAATGGTCGGCAGAGCCTCATAGGACATCTCGACCTTGACGTCATCGCCCTCTTTCCAGTCATCGTTGCTCATCTTCACCTCAGGCTGCATCGCGGGACGCTCGCCAGTGGTTTCAAAATGCTCGCTCATGGCGCCGTCGATGCTTTCCTGCATCGCTTCGCCCAAAAGGCGCTGACCGTACTGCTTGCGTAGAAGCGGCATCGGCACCTTGCCTTTGCGGAAACCCTTCATCTCGATGTCCGGCTGCGCTTCGGACAGCTTTTCCACAACCTTCGCGTCCAGCTCTGCGGCTGTCACGGTGATCGCGTAGCCGCGCTTCAGACCTTCGTTCAGCGTCTCGGTGACCTGCATGCAATACCCCATAGTTCAGTCCGGAGCCATTGCCCCGATATGTTCCGAATTCGGGGTCTTCTATGCGTCGCAGCCCAAGCGTGCAAGGCGTATTCGTGTGATACCCGGGCGGCCCTTGCCCAAATTCTTTTCCCAGATCTGTTTGGAATAGTGCTGCACAGGCTGGTTCCCGCTTGGAAGCATCGGTGCAAATCCCTGCCAACGGCGGTTTGATAGACAGCACCTATTCCGCAAAGGTGCGCAGGATCGGGGTCAAGTTTGTGAAGTGCTTGCCAAAGAGAGTCTGATGTTCAGCGTTCAAAGTCGGTTAGAGATGCAATACCATTAACAGGCCTTAAGATATCACGGTTGAGGCATTGGGCTGGGACAATCTCTTGCGCCATTGATATCCATGATGATGCCGTAGTGGCCCATGCTGATCGATCTGCCAGAATGAACAGTGCCGCTATCACTATCAGAATGAGCTTCATCGCCTTCCCCGCACGCTGAACTGTGTGAATGACAAATCTGCGCCAGTTTCGGTAAATAAATCTTAAACTCGATACAATTGATTGGCCTGGCGCCAGATGCCTCGACACGCCAAGAGAAGGTACGATTGAGGTCAGCCTAGCGTAGCCCTAAAGAGGACTTTCCCGCCGGAACGCTATTAAGTGGCAGGCAGGGTAAATCTGGTGCGGGTGGCCGGACTCGAACCGGCACTCCGTGAGGAAAGGGTGTTTGAGACCCTCGCGTCTACCATTCCGCCACACCCGCACGGGAATCCGTTTATGTCCCTACAGGCAGACCGTCAAGCAGGTTAAGTGCGACAGGTTTTCGACCACCAGGACAAACCTGCGTCTAACTGTCAGCGCGCAGCCTCACCTAATCGCTGCCCGCGCAATTCATGAGGTCCGCCAAGGCTTGACCACCCGCGTCCCCCGTGCTCTGAGGCAGAAGAAACCTGAACGAGGGCCAGATGCTGCACCGCCTTTACTCCCGCATGCTGTCATTGGCTGACCACCCACAGGCCCTCTGGGTGCTTGCCTTTGTGGCCTTTGTGGAAAGCTCGGTCTTTCCGATTCCCCCTGATGTGCTGATGATCCCGATGATTATCGCCCGGCCCAGCCGTGCCTGGCTGATTGCGGGGGTTGCGATGGTCGCCTCTGTGTTGGGCGGGATGCTGGGCTATGCAATCGGCTATTTCTTTTATGAACAGATCGGCGCGCCCATCCTGCAATCGCTGGGCAAAGGGGATGCGATGGAAACTTTCAGTACAAAGTTCAACGACTTCGGTTTCTGGGCCGTGCTGGTTGCGGGAATAACGCCCTTTCCCTACAAGGTGATCACCATCATGTCGGGCTGGACTGCGATGCCGCTGGGCACGTTCATCGTCACCTCGATCATCGCGCGGGGCGTACGGTTCTTCATTGTAGCGGGCCTGCTGCGGGTCTTTGGCGCCCCGGCACGGGCTTTCATAGAGAAACGGCTTGGCCTTGTCTTTACCGCCTTCATCGTGCTGCTGGTGGGCAGCTTCTATCTGGTGCGATACCTATGAGCAGAAATTTGCTGGTTTTCATTGCTGCTGCCGGTTCTGCTGCCCTTCTGATTGGCGCCCTAGGGTTTCAGTACATCGGCGGGATGCCACCATGCCACCTCTGCTACCTGCAGCGATATCCGCATATGGTTGCGGTGGTGATAGGCGTTGTTGCCTTGTTCTTGAGCAGCCGGTTGCTGCCGATTTTCGGTGCTCTGGCGGCCCTTACATCCGCGAACATCGGCGTTTATCACACCGGGGTCGAGCGGGGTTGGTGGGAAGGTCCGACAACCTGCACATCGGGTGCGATCGACGGTTTGTCCGCCGATGCCCTGCTGCAGCAAATTATGGCGGCACCGATGGTGCGCTGCGATGATGTCGCCTGGCAGATGTTGGGCCTCTCGATGGCCAGCTGGAACGCGATCGCCTCGCTTGTGCTTGCGCTGATCTGGATCACTGCGGCGCGCCGCAAGGCGTGATCTCGTACTGGCATGAAGAGGCTGCACAAGAAATATCAGCATTCTCTGCCAAACTCGCACTTTAACGGCCAGCCTGTTAGAACCGTTTGAAAGCAACCAGCCAAAAGGCCTATTTCCTACAGGAGTCCACCATGCAAAACAAACGCATCCTTCTCGTCGGTGCCCCGGTGGACAGCGGAAAGATACGCCTTGGATGCCTCATGGGGCCGGATGCATACCGCACAGCACGACTGGGCAGTGCATTGCAAGATATTGGACATGATGTGACCGATCTGGGAAATGTCGCACCCGACCGCTCGGATGTGGCGCCACGCGCCGGTCTGAACTCTCTGCCAGAAACCATCGGATGGACCACGGCGCTCAGCCGCGCAGCGCGCGAAGCGATCGCGAAGGGGCTGCCGATTTTCTTGGGCGGCGATCATTCATTGTCTCTTGGCACGGTGCATGGGGTCGCTGCCCATGCCGCCGCACAAGGAAAGCCACAATTCGTGCTTTGGCTCGATGCCCACAGCGATTTCCATACGCTTGAGACAACGGACTCCGGAAATCTGCACGGCACACCGCTGGGCTATCTGACCGGTCGCACCGGATTTGACGGCTTCCCCGCCGTGCCACACCCCATCCCCGAAGAGAACGTCTGTATCATAGGCCTTCGCTCTGTCGACACAGCGGAACGCAAGATGCTGGAAGCGACGACAATCCGTCGTCATGACATGCGCGACATCGACGAGAACGGCATCGCCAAGCCGCTAGGCGCCTTTCTGGAACTGGTAGCGCAAGCCGACGGCGCGCTGCATGTCTCGCTCGACGTCGATTTCCTTGATCCTTCCGTCGCACCCGCAGTCGGCACCACCGTTCCCGGAGGCGCCACGGTACGAGAGGCGCATCTTGTCATGGAAATGCTGCACGACAGCGGCCTCATGACATCAATGGACCTGGTCGAGCTGAATCCGATGTTGGACGAGCGGGGCCGCACAGCACAGCTGATGGTCGACCTTGCCGCATCTGCACTGGGACGTCGCGTCTTTGATCGCCCCACCCCGCGCGGCCTCTGAGCTCCATCTTCGTCTGTCCCCAAATATCCGACGAGGAGTCTGCAGGACAGGGGAAGCGCCCCCTGCAGCCTCTCTTATCGCGCAGGAAAATGAATCAAAGTACCTGCAAACCATCGCGGAACAGCCGCATATTCGCCTGATAGCTGCGCGCGGACTTGCGTAGCCCTTCAATTGCTGCCGCGTCCAGCATCCGGACCACCTTGCCCGGAACACCCATGACAAGCGATCCATCGGGGATCTCCTTGCCCTCTGTGATCAGCGCACCAGCGCCGATCAGGCAGTTCTTGCCGATCTTTGCACCGTTCAGAATGGTTGCCCCCATCCCGATCAGGGAATTCTCGCCGATCACACAGCCATGAAGCATGACCTTGTGGCCGATGGTACAGCCTGCGCCGATCACCAGCGGATAACCCATGTCGGTATGGCAGACGACATTTTCCTGCACATTGCTGCCTGCACCCACGCGGATTTCTTCGTTGTCACCGCGCAAGGTGCTGCCGAACCAGACAGAGGCCCCCGGTTCCAACACCACGCGACCAATCACATTCGCATCGGGTGCGATCCAGCAATCTTCGGCAATATCGGGCCCCTGCCCGTCAAGGCTGTAGAGTGTCATATCTGTCCTTCTTCGAATTCGTCCTGAAGCTTGCGCACATGCGCGTTCAGCCCAGGCTGCTGGCTGCGGCGCAGACGCGCTGCGGTAACGATACTCTTAAGATGCGCCTCGGTCGTGTCGAGATCATCGTTCACCAGCACAAAGTCATAGCCGTCCCAGTGGCTGATCTCGTCCCAGCTTTTCTGCATGCGCTTGGCAATGGTTTCCTCCGTATCCTGCCCGCGTGCCATCAGCCGCCGACGCAGTTCGAGTATCGAGGGAGGCAGCAGAAAAATTGACAGTGTGTGCAGACCCAGATCCGAATTGCGGATCTGCTGCGCGCCCTGCCAATCGATGTCGAACAGCACATCCTGGCCGGACTGAATCGCATCGCGGACCGGTTCCTTTGGCGAGCCGTAGAAATTTCCAAAGACATGCGCGTGTTCCAGCATTCCGCCGGTCGACACCTGTTTTTTAAAGGCAAGATCGGTCAGGAAATGGTAGTCTTCGCCATCCACCTCTCCGGATCGAGGTGCACGGGTCGTCGCCGATACGGAAAAGACGATTCTTTCGTCCCAGGCCCTAAGCCGACGCGCAAGCGTCGATTTTCCCGCCCCGGAGGGCGAAGAGAGGATGATCAGAAGGCCGCGCCTGTCGCTCATGTCTTACTCCACATTCTGCGCCTGTTCGCGCATCTGCTCGATTACTGTCTTGAGGTCGAGACCCACCCGAGTCAGCGCCGCCGATTGCGCCTTGGAGCACAGGGTGTTGGCCTCCCGGTTGAATTCCTGCATTAGAAAATCGAGTTTTCGCCCAATTGCTCCGGGCTGCCTCAGAAGATCGCGCGCCGCCAGTACATGGGCGCGAAGGCGGTCCAGCTCTTCGGTCACATCCGCCTTGACGGCAATCAGCGCCAGTTCCTGCGCCACCCTTTGGGGATCAACGCCATCCGTATTGTCCATCACGCGAGCCAGCGCTGCGCGAAGCCTTGCCGCCTGTTCATCGCGACGCATTTCAGCCTGCTCTGCGGCGACTTTAGTCAAGGCCTCTATCTCGTCCACCTGCGCGGACAGGATCGCCTGAAGGGCATCCCCTTCGGCTCCGCGCATCGCGGTGAACTCGGCGAGAACGTGACTGAATTCCGACAAAAGTTGGGCACAGAGCGCCTTGCTGTCTCCCTGCGTTGCTCCGCTGTTAAGAATTCCGCGCAGCCCGACGATCTGGGCGGCGGTTGAGGGAGCCAGGGACAGCCCCTTGTTCATGGCCTGCGTTTCGATCAAGGTCATCGCTTCCAGAACCAAGGCAAGATGAGCTTCTGACAACTGCACTGCTCCCTCCTCCTCGGTGCCCTGCAGGCGCAGCGAAATCGTGACATTGCCGCGGGCAAGAACTTTGGACGCGATGCCCTTGAGACCAGCCTCAAGCCCGTCTATCCAATCCGGCACGCGGATCCGTAAATCCAGCCCCTTGCCATTCACACCACGCATATCCCAGGACCAGTTAAGACCGCCAAGCCCACCAGCTGCCCCTGCAAATCCTGTCATTGACTGCCGCATGACCACCTCCGAGGTTTCCCCTAGACAACAGCCGTCCTCAAGGCAAGTCCCCGTCCCAGCGCACGAAGGCAGGTCATAGGCATTAACCATTTGGCTCAAATTAAGGCGATTTAGAGGCGGGAGTGGAGTATTAACGTTTCATCAAGGTTTATGAAGGCACTTAGTTAAAAAACCGCTAAAAAGCGGGAGTGCCTGATCCGACTCAGGAGCGGGAAGATGTTTGGTTTCGGAAGAGACGATCAAAACGTGGTGTCGATGATCACCCGGGAAAATGAACGCCGCAACGCCCCGTTGCGCGAGGTCGAAAATTACTGGCAGGCCCTGCGTAGCGCGGACAAAGTGCCTGCGCGCAGCCAGATTGATCCGCGTGGTATGGAAGGCGCGCTTGAATATGCCTTCCTGGCTGAGCGCATTGCGCCGGGCATGGCAAAGATCCGTGTCGCCGGATCGCATCTTTCGGACCTGATGGGCATGGAAGTATCCGGTATGCCACTCAGCAGCCTGTTTGCGCCCAGCGCGCGTGAGGCCCTAGCGCGCGACATCGCGCGCGTCTTTGCGGAACCGGCGATCTTGCGCGCCTATCTACGTGGCGAAGAAGGCTTCGGCAAACCTGAGATCAGCGGACAACTGCTGATACTGCCGCTGCGGTCGGATATGGGGGATATCACCCGGGCTCTGGGGTGTCTGATCACGCGTGGACGCGTTGGCCGCGCGCCTCGGCGCTTTTTAATTGGAAGTTCCGAAGTCACACCAGTCTTCCACAAGGCTGCGATCATTCCCGAAAAACAACCCGAAACGGCAACAGAGACCCAGAAAAAGCCTGCTTTGATCCCTGTTAGTGAACTGCACGCGCCCAAAGCGCCTAAAGTCGTGAGCGGTCACATTTCAAAGCGCTCACATTTGCGCATCGTTGTATCAAACGACTGAACTCAACTGCAGCTCAAAAAAAGGCCGCTGTGAATATCCACAGCGGCCTTTCCACATGAGATAAGCGATTTTACTCAGCAGCAAACAGGCTAGCTTTGTGTTCGCTGAGCACTTCGCGGAATTCGGGCGATGCGCCTGCATACGCAAGAATCGCGCGCAGCATCCCTTCCTTGGAACCGCAATCATACCGCTGACCGCTGAAGCGGAAACCAGACAATCCCACGCGCGGAGTTGCTCGGGAAATGGCGTCTGTCAGCTGAATCTCACCACCCGCACCAGGTTCTTGATCGCGCAGATCATCAAAGATCGAACCGTCTAGCACGTAGCGCCCGACAACAGCCTGACGTGACGGAGCATCGGCAGGTTCCGGCTTTTCGACCATCCCATCGGCCCAGAGGACATTTTCATCACGACCCGTCACTGACAGAATGCCGTAACTTTTCACCGCATCCTGCTCGACCTGCATTGTTGCGACCATGTGGCCAGCGCCACCTTTTTGATAGGCTTCGATCATCTCGGAAAGGCAGCCGATCTCACCGAGGATCAGATCGTCGGGAAGCACCACAGCAACCGGGCCCGGCAGTGCATCATCGGCGGCACAGAGCACAGCGTGGCCAAGTCCAAGAGGCTCGTCCTGCATTACAAACCGCACATCAATCTGCTTTGTGTCCAGCGCGCTGTCCTTCAAACGCTGGGCCAGCTCATGTTTGCCCTTGGCACAAAGTTGTGCGTCCAGATCCGCGTCATGAGTCACATACCGTTCGATGGCGGACTTCGTAGGATGGCTGACAAAGATCATGCGTTCGATCCCTGCGGCGCGCGCCTCGTCGATGGCGAACTGGATAAGCGGACGGTCCAGCACCGGCAAAAGCTCCTTCGGTGTCGCCTTGGTCGCAGGAAGAAAGCGGGTCCCCAAGCCAGCGACAGGAAAGATCGCAGTGCGTACACTCAGAGGTGTTGCAGTTTCTTTCGGTTCCATTTGATCGCGTCTCCTGGTCAGAGGTTCAAATTGCAGTGATCGCTGCAGCGCAGCATATTCGGCCAACTTATTCAAGCAAGCGGTTGAGTCAAAAAGTCTAAGTCTGGGCTACAACGCGCAAAAATGTGCAGGGTTCCTTGTCACTCACGCTATGGTTTAATTTCAGTACCTTGCGTCGATTTCAGTTTTGCGACAGTTTTCGCGAAGCACCCGAAATTCCGATCATGCCCGTCCGATACAGAGGTCATGTTTGTGGTTGAAATTGCCCTACCCCGACTGTTGCCGCCTATAATCTGCGCAGGCTGCGGCCAAAACTGTATAAAATTAAGTCAATCTTGGCTTCACATCGGATGACAGGCAAAAGGTGCCCGTGTCATGCTAGACAGGCTTGCAGGCACTCCTAGCTCTCTTGATGAGATCAACAGAGCGGTGCCAGACTTAGAGCCACAGATCAGAAACAAAATGGACGGAGACAGTTTGGAGAATTCATTCACTCGGACAAACAATGCGAGTTCGGGACGTGTGCATGCCCACCCATATGGACAGATCACCGTGCTTGGCATGGGCAGCTGGGGCACGGCACTGGCCATGGTTGCCGCTACTGCGGGACGTGACGTGCGGCTCTGGGGGCGACGCAACCAGTTGAGCGAAGCGGTCAACGCCACGCGAATCAACGCGGAATACCTGCCCGACGTGCCTCTGCATGACAGGATCATGGTAACCAGCGATCTGGCCAAGGCGCTGGAGGGATCCGAGGCCGTGCTGATCGTGACACCATCGCTCACTTTGCGCCAAGTCTGTGCGTCGATCCGCCCACATCTGCCCAAGGGCATCCCGCTTGCGCTATGCTGCAAAGGTATTGAGAGGGGCACAGGCTTTCTTTTGTCGCATCTGGTGTCCGAAGAGCTGCCGGGTCATCCGGTCGGTGCCCTCTCGGGGCCAACCTTTGCCAAAGAAACCGCGCTCGGTCATCCCACAGCGGCCACAATCGCCTTTCCTTTCAGCTATCAGGACCGGCTCGACCCGGCCAAAAGTCCCGCGGCGCGTCTTGCCGTTTCAATGTCCTCCGCCGCGTTCCGCCCTTATGTTTCAGATGACCTCGTGGGCGTTGAAATCGGAGGTGCGGTCAAGAACGTCATTGCCATCGCCTGCGGGATGATGACCGGCGCCGGTTTCGCCGAGAACACCCGCGCCGCGCTGATCACCAGAGGCATCGACGAGATGAAGTTCCTGGCCGAAGCGCTTGGCGGCAGGCGCGAAACAGTGACCGGCCTTTCCGGTGCGGGTGACCTGACGCTGACCTGTTCGAGCATGACCTCACGCAACATGTCGCTGGGCGTCCAGCTGGGCAAGGGCATACCACGCAGCGAATGCTTTGATGGCCGAGATGTGGTGGTCGAGGGCGAAGTGAACGCCGTTTCCGTCGTCGACCTCGCCCATCGCATCCGTGTCAGCATGCCGATCTGCGAGGCAGTGCATTCCATCCTCTATGAAGGCGCCGATCTGGGCAAAGCCTTTTCCGACCTCTGGGCTCGGCCCATCGAATCAGAACCTCGGGCGCTGGATATAGAACTGGCGCATCCGACAACATTATTGCGAGAGACCCTATGACCCTGCACACCCCAGTGACCGCTGTTCCGATCAACGCCCGCAAATTCGTTCTGGCGACAGATCTGGACGGGACTTTTCTTGGTGGGTCTGACGCTGACCGCAAGACACTTTATGACTGGATCGAGGCGAACCGCGACACGATCGGCCTGATCTTTGTCACCGGACGTGACCCCAAGTTCATCGGCGAGCTGTGCGATGGTGGGGTGCCATGGCCCGAATATGTGATTGGCGACGTGGGTACCACCATCGCCAAGGTGAACAACCGGGTGATCGACCCTATCATACCCTTGGAAGAGGACATCGCCAGCCGCTGGGGTGACGCCGGTGCATCCGTGCGCGCAGCGCTTGAGGGGCACCCGGGCCTGTCATTGCAGCCCACGGAATTCCGCTATCGGGTAAGCTATGACCTGCATCCCGACGACTTTGATCCCGCAGCGCATGACATCGTGCAGCAATTGGGGTATGATACGCTTGTGTCGGACAACAAATACTTTGACGTCCTGCCCCGCGGTGTCAGCAAGGGGCCATCGCTGAAACGGCTGGTGGCGCATCTGGGTATCGACCCTAAAACGGTGCTGGCTGCGGGCGATACAATGAACGATCTGTCTATGTTGCAATGCGGCCTTCCGGCTGTTGCAGTCGGCGGATCGGAACCGGATCTCCTCTCACGCGTTAGGGATCTGGAGCAGGTCCACAAAGCGACCGCCATTGGCGCCGCCGGTATTCTTGAGGCGGTGTCCGTGCGAAATCTACACGCGACACCGAAAGGAGACTGATATGCCCAGCGATCTCGTGATCGTCTATCACCGTCAACCTTATGAGGAGGTGGAAGAAAACGGCAAAATCGTCTTCAAAGAGAACAAAAGCCCAAATGGAATTGTTCCAACGCTCAAAAGTTTTTTCGGCGCAGTCGACAATGCCGCTTGGGTCGCCTGGAAGCAGGCCGAAGACACTTCGAACCCCGGGTTTGAACGTGTCATCGAAATCGAGGACAGCTTTGGCAAATACACCGTGTCCCGCCTACCCCTGACGGAGGCGCAGGTCAAAAGCTTTTACCACGTCACGTCGAAAGAGGCGTTTTGGCCGATCCTGCACGGGTTCAAGGAAAAGTATAACTATGACCCCGTTGACTGGCCCACCTTCCGCGAAGTGAACTGGGCCTTTGCAGAGGCCGCCGCCGCCGAGGCCAAACCAGGTGCTTCGGTCTGGGTGCATGACTACAACCTCTGGCTCGTGCCCGGGTATCTGCGCCAGTTGCGCCCAGACGTGCGGATTTCTTTCTTTCACCACACGCCTTTCCCGTCGGCAGATATGTTCAACGTGCTGCCTTGGCGCGGAGAGATCATCGACAGCCTGCTGGCCTGTGACGTGGTTGGATTCCACATCCCGCGCTATGCCGCGAACTTTGTCTCTGTCGTGCGATCCCTGCGCGACGTCGGTTCAGTGCCGCGAATCAAGGTCGACCCGGATTTCATCTCGGAAGGCTCTGCGCTAAGTGACCGGACGGTGCCAACGTCGATCCACCTCGAAGACAGCAACAACCATATCGTGCAGCTTGGCACGACGCCGGTTGGCGTAAACACCAGCTATATCAACGAAGTGGCAGGACGGCAGGACACTGCAGACCGTGCCCGTGGCATCAAGGAAGAGTTGGGAAACGCACAACTGATCCTGTCCGTGGGGCGGACAGACTATACCAAAGGTGGTGCGGATCAGTTGCTGGCGTTCGAACGCCTGCTGCAACGCCGCCCTGATCTGGTGGGCAATGTGCGCCTGCTGCACGTCTCGGTCAGTGCAAACCGCAACATGAGCGTCTACCGAGAGATTCAGGAAGAGATCGAACAGATCGCAGGGCGGATCAACGGCAGATTCGGGTCTTTCACCTCAACCCCAGTCACTTTGATTTCGCGTGCGATCCCATTTGAGACTCTGGTCGCCTATTACCGTGCGGCTGATGTCGCCTGGATCACGCCGCTTGCGGACGGGATGAATCTGGTTGCGAAGGAATTTGCTGCCTCGCGTACAGATGGGGATGGCGTTCTGATCCTGTCCGAATTCGCCGGCGCCGCGATCGAGCTGAGCTCGGCTGTTCTGACCAACCCCTATTCCAACCGCTCAATGGACCACGCCATCGAAATGGCGCTGGAAATGCCCGATGAAGAGCGGCACATCCGGATGAAGGAATTGCGCCGGATGGTTGCTAAATACGACACGGAAGCCTGGGCGCGCGCGCAGTTGATACTGCTTTCCCCCGAGGTGTTCGACAAGGACAAGGATACGGCTGCCGCCTGATCTATCCAGAGAACATTGAAGACATGAAAAAACCGGCCCTCTTTCGGGGCCGGTTTTATTTTGTGCTCTTGTGGGGGTTCAACCGTTGGCGGCTGCAGCATCCGTGCGGCGAGCAGTAAGCTCCTCGGCGACGAGGAAGGCAAGTTCAAGCGACTGCGACGCGTTCAGGCGCGGATCGCAGGCGGTGTGATAGCGGTCGCTCAGATCCTCATCCGTCACGGCGCGCACGCCGCCGGTACATTCGGTGACGTCATCACCGGTCATCTCGAAATGCACGCCACCCGGGATGGTGCCTTCGCCATTGTGAACGGCAAAGAATTCACGCACCTCGCGCAGGACAAGATCGAACGGCCGTGTCTTGTAGCCGGACGAACTTTTGATCGTGTTGCCATGCATCGGATCGCAGACCCAGGTGACATTGGCCCCCTCTTCGCGCACCGCCTTGATCAGACGCGGCAGGTTTTCTGCCACCTTGCCCGCACCGAAACGCGCGATCAGGGTCAGCTTGCCCGCCTCGTTCGTCGGATTCAGCCGGTTCATCAGAACCTTGAGATCTTCTGCCGTGGTGGTCGGGCCGCATTTCAGACCAACAGGGTTCAGTACGCCACGGGCAAATTCCACATGCGCGCCATCCGGCTGACGTGTGCGATCCCCGATCCAGATCATATGGCCTGACCCCGCCAGCCATTTGCCAGAGGTTGAATCCATACGGCACAGCGCCTCTTCATACTCCAGCAGCAGCGATTCATGGCTGGTGTAGAAATCAACTGTGCGCAGGTTGTGGTTCGTTTCGGATTCCAGACCCGCCGCCCGCATGAAGTCGAGCGCATCCGAAATCCGGTTCGCCATATCGCGATACTTGGCCGCCTTTTCGCCCTCGGTAAAGCCGAGAGTCCAGGAATGCACCTCGTTGATATCGGCATAGCCACCGGTCGAAAACGCGCGCAGCAGGTTTAGCGTTGCCGCCGCCTGAGTGTAGGCCTGCAGCATCTTCTTGGGGTCGGGAATGCGTTCCTTGGCGGAAAATCCCAGCTCGTTGATGATATCGCCGCGGTAGCTGGGCAGTTCTACGCCATTCACAACCTCGGTTGGGGCCGAACGCGGCTTTGCGAACTGACCCGCCATGCGACCCACCTTGACCACCGGCACCTTGGCGCCAAAGGTAAGCACCATTGCCATCTGCAGCATCACCTTGAAGGTGTCGCGGATGCCATTGGCGCTGAACTGTTCAAAGGACTCGGCGCAATCGCCACCCTGCAAGAGGAACGCCTCGCCACGCGACGCCGCGCCGAGGGCCTTCTTGAGCTTGCGCGCCTCACCTGCAAACACCAGCGGCGGATACTTGGCCAGCTGCGCCTCTACGGCATGCAGGGCGTCGGAATCCGTATAGTCGGGCATCTGCACCCGAGGCTTGTTGCGCCAGCTCGTCTTTTGCCACTCGGTCATCTGGTGTCTCCGGTCAGTAAGAGGTCGTAAACTTTGCACAGCGCTCTATACAAAAGCAAAGCCCTGCTGGCTATACGTGAAATAAACGACATCCCTTGACGCTTGTGAACCATTCTGTCCATTTGGATCAAAATCACACGACGCGTCAAAGTCGTCGGAACAGGGAGCGCGGCCATGGATGCCCAGCGTCAGATCATCGAGGTCGAAGCCAGCGGAAAGCCAAGTCGCTTTATCTTTGTCCTGCTGCCCCGCTTTACGTTGCTGTGCTTTGCCGCTGCGGTAGACGCCTTGCGGATCGCCAATCGCATGGCGAACAAGACACTTTACACTTGGACGGTGACCGGCGAAGGCGGCGACACGATCAGCTGTTCCGCGGGCACCGCTTTCAAGCTGGAATGCGATCTGCCGGAACTGAGCCGCGACGACACGGTGCTTGTATGCGGCGGGCTTGATGTACAGGCGGCGACCACCAAGAAACTGCTGAACTGGCTGCGACGGGAATCGCGACGTGGGCTCAAGGTGGGCGGGCTGTGCACGGCCAGCTATGCCATGGCGCGCGCCGGGCTGCTGGATGGCAAGAAGGCGACGATCCACTGGGAAAACCAAGACAGCTTTGCCGAGGATTTCGAAGAGGTGCATCTGACCAAGTCGGTCTTTGTCGTCGATGGCAACCGGATGAGCACTGCGGGGGGCACGTCCTCCATCGATCTTATGCTCAAAATGATTGCGGATGACCATGGCGAAGAGCTGGCGAATGCCGTCGCGGACCAGTTGATCTATTCCTCGATCCGCACGGATCAGGACACCCAGCGCCTGTCGGTACCGACCCGGATCGGCGTGCGACACCCCAAGCTGAGCATGGTGATCCAGATGATGGAAAGCCATATCGAAGAACCGATCAGCCCGGCGCTTCTGGCAACGGACGTCGGCTTGTCCACCCGTCAGCTGGAGCGGCTGTTTCGCCGCTACCTCAACCGCAGCCCCAAGAGATATTACATGGAACTGCGCCTGCAGAAGGCGCGCAACCTGCTGATGCAGACAGACATGAGCGTGATCAATGTCGCCCTTGCCTGTGGTTTTGCCAGCCCGTCGCATTTTTCCAAATGCTACCGCGCCCATTACGAAACCACCCCCTATCGCGAACGCGGATCCCATGCGGCGCGGGTGCCGGTCTGACGGGACCTGACGGCATTCGCGACGACGCATCTTGGGACTTTTCTTTTACAAATTCGCCGCTTAGGCTCCGCTCCGGGCATTCTGTTCCAACTGGGAGAAGATCATGAGAAAATTGCTGCTGGCCTCTGTGGCCACGGCGCTGACGGCAGGCACAGGCTTTGCCGAAGCGCAGACTTCTGAAGCGAAAATCGGTGTGATTCTGGGCTTTACCGGCCCAATTGAATCGCTCACCCCGATGATGGCAGACAGCGCGGAGCTCGCGCTCAAAGAAGTCAATGATTCCGGCAACTTCCTTGACGGTGTGACGCTGACGCCGGTGCGGGCCGATTCGACTTGCGTTGATTCCGCTGCTGCCACCGCCGCTGCCGAAAGACTGGTGAGCACCGATGGTGTCGTGGCGATCATGGGCGCGGATTGTTCGGGTGTGACCGGCGCTGTGCTGTCGAATGTGGCCCTGCCGAACGGCATCCCGATGGTGTCACCCTCGGCCACATCGCCGGGCCTGACCACTGCCGAAGACAACGGTCTGTTTTTCCGCACCTCCCCCTCTGATGCACGTCAGGGCGAGGTTCTGGCCGGAATCCTTGCCGACAAGGGCATCAGCACGGTCGCGGTGACCTATACAAACAATGACTATGGCAAGGGCCTGTCGGACGCCTTCATCTCCAACTTCGAGGCGAATGGCGGCACCGTGACGCTGAGCGCTCCGCACGAGGACAACAAGGCCGACTATTCCGCAGAGATTGGCGCGCTGGCCTCTGCCGGGGGCGATCTGCTGGTGGTTCTGGGCTATTCGGATTCCGGCGGCAAGGGCATGATCCGCTCAGCACTGGACACCGGCGCCTTTGACACCTTCATGCTGGGCGATGGCATGTACAGCGATGCCCTGCTGGCCGATCTGGGGACGGATTTGGACGGATCTTTTGGATCCGTACCGTGGAGCGAAGGCCCGGGCACGGAAAAGTTCAAGGAAGTCAGCGACGCCGCCGGGATCAATGGCGAATCGACCTATACCCGCGAAAGCTATGACGCGGCGGCGCTGATTGCGCTGGCGATGATGGCGGGCGGTGAGGCGACATCTGAAGCGGTCAAGGACAACCTGCTGGCAGTGGCCAACGCCCCCGGTGAACAGATCCTGCCGGGTGAGCTGGGCAAGGCACTGCAAATCCTTAAGGACGGCGGCGATATCGACTATGTCGGCGCCACCAATGTGGAGCTGATCGGACCGGGCGAAGCGGCGGGCAGCTATCGCTTTTACACCATCACCGATGGTGCCTTCGAAACGGTTGATTTCCGGTAACACAACCGGTTAGCAGGCACGGCAGCCCGGCGCGATCCGGGCTGTCATCATAAGGAAAGGCGCCACCAAAGGCGCCTGGGACAAAGGGATAGTCATGTGATCCGGGTCGAGACCCTGCACCGCCACTTTGGCGGATTTCGTGCCGTTGATGGCGCGAGCCTAGAGATCGCCACCGGGTCGATCACCGGGCTCGTTGGGCCCAACGGCGCCGGAAAAACCACGCTTTTCAATGTGATAGCTGGCGTTCTTGAACCCACATCCGGCAAGGTGTTCATGGATGGTGAGGACATCACCGGGATGCCGCCCCATGCCTTGTTTCACAAGGGGCTGCTACGGACCTTTCAGATTGCGCATGAATTCAGCTCGATGACCTGCCGCGAAAACCTGATGATGGTACCCGGCGCGCAATCGGGTGAGACGCTGTGGAACGCCTGGTTCGGACGCGGGCGGATTGCGCAGGAAGAGGCGGGTTTGTTGAAGAAAGCCGACGAAGTTCTTGATTTTCTGACAATTTCACATCTGAAGGATGAAAAGGCCGGGAACCTGTCCGGTGGTCAGAAAAAGCTGCTGGAGCTGGGGCGGACCATGATGGTGGATGCCAAGATCGTCTTTCTGGACGAGGTCGGCGCGGGGGTGAACCGCACCCTGCTGAACACCATCGGCGATGCGATCCTGCGGCTCAACCAGGAGCGCGGATATACATTTTGCATGATCGAACATGACATGGAGTTTATCGGACGGCTCTGTGATCCGGTCATCGTGATGGCCGAGGGCAAGGTTCTGGCCGAGGGGTCAATCGCGCAGATCAAGGCCAATGACGCGGTGATCGAGGCCTATCTGGGCACGGGACTGAAGAACAAGGAAACCGTGGGATGAGGCAATATGGAATGCGTATGGAAAGCGTATGGTTTTCGTATGGCGCGCATACAGTCCGTTTTGGATCCCTGCGGGATATGAGAGACGCTGTCTCTCACACTCTCTGGGATATTTTTGGGCAGATGAAGACGGGGTCTGTTCATGGGTGAGCCGTATCTGATTGGCGAGGCCATGACCGGGGGCTATGGCACCGGCGCTGACATTCTGCAGGGCTGCACCATCGCGGTGGAGCGCGGCGAAATCGCGGTGATTGTGGGGCCAAACGGGGCGGGCAAATCGACGGCGATGAAAGCGGTCTTTGGCATGCTGAATTTGCGCGAAGGATCGGTGCGGCTGGCGGGCGAGGATATCACCCAGCTTTCGCCGCAGGACCGGGTCGCCAAGGGCATGGGGTTTGTGCCGCAGACGCAAAACATCTTTGGCTCGATGACGGTCGAGGAAAATCTGGAGATGGGGGCGTTTATCCGGCGCGATGATTTCCGTGGCACGCTGGCGCAGGTCTATGACCTGTTTCCGATCCTCAAGGAAAAGCGATACCAGGCGGCGGGCGAATTGTCGGGCGGGCAGCGCCAGCAGGTGGCGGTGGGGCGCGCGCTGATGACGCAGCCCCGCGTGCTTATGCTGGACGAGCCGACGGCCGGCGTGTCGCCCATTGTCATGGACGAGCTGTTTGACCGGATCATCGAAGTGGCGCGCAGCGGGATTTCCATCCTGATGGTCGAACAGAACGCGCGGCAGGCGCTGGAGATTGCCGACAAGGGCTATGTGCTTGTGCAGGGGGCGAATGCGTTCACGGATACGGGCCGCGCGCTACTGGCGAATCCGGATGTGCGGCGGAGTTTTCTGGGCGGATGAGATGTGCTGCGTGGCGCAGGCCGAGAGGGTTGTATTTGCGTATTTTTGAAGAGAAGACGCGCCAAGGTGTGGCGCTGGGGGATGTGACGTGGAGTTTCTGAACGGCCTTGTGGCGCTGGCCAATTTTGTGCTGATCCCGGCAGTGGCTTATGGCGCGCAGCTGGCGCTTGGCGCGCTTGGGGTGACGCTGATTTATGGCATCCTGCGATTTTCCAACTTTGCCCATGGCGACACCATGGCATTCGGGACCATGTGCACCATCCTTGCCACCTGGTGGCTGCAGAGCCTGGGGGTGTCGCTGGGGCCGTTGCCCACGGCCCTGCTGGCGATTCCGTTTGGCATTGCGGGCTGTGCGGCGCTGATCCTGCTGACGGACCGGGTGGTGTACCGGTTCTACCGGCGACAGAAGGTCAAGCCGATGATCATGGTGATCGTGTCCATGGGGGTGATGTTCATCTATAACGGCGTGACGCGGTTCATCATCGGGACCGAGGATCAGAACTTTGCTGATGGCGAGCGGTTCCTGATCGGCGCGCGCGAGTTCAAGGCGCTTACCGGGCTGGACGAAGGTCTGGCGATCCGCACGACGCAGGCCATCACCGTGGTGACGGCGCTGATTGTGGTCGCGGCTTTGTTCTGGTTCCTGAACCGCACGCGCACGGGCAAGTCGATGCGCGCCTATTCCGACAATGAGGATCTGGCACTGTTGTCGGGCATCAACCCAGAGCGGGTCGTGATGGTGACCTGGCTGATCGTCGCGGCGCTGGCGACGATTGCCGGGGTTCTCTATGGCCTCGACAAGTCGTTCAAGCCGTTCACCTATTTTCAGCTGCTTTTGCCGATCTTTGCGGCGGCGATTGTCGGCGGGCTTGGTTCGCCCCTTGGGGCCATCGCGGGCGGCTTTGTCATCGCGTTCTCCGAGGTCGGGATCACCTATGCCTGGAAAAAGGTGCTGGGCTACTGGCTGCCTGACACGCTTGCACCGGACGGGTTGGTGCAGCTGATGTCGACAGATTACAAATTCGCGGTCAGCTTCGTGATCCTGCTGATTGTGCTGCTGTTCCGCCCCACCGGGCTGTTCAAGGGGAAATCGGTATGAGCGATCGTGTGCGGGGCTTTGTGCTGTTCGGGATCGTGGCGGTGCTGCTCCTTGGGACCGGGTTTGTGCAGAGCTGGAATTCGGCGCTGCTGATCCTGAACATGGGATTGGTGAGTGCGGTGATGGCGCTGGGGGTGAACCTGCAATGGGGCTTTGCCGGGTTGTTCAACGTCGGCGTCATGGGCTTTGTCGCCTTAGGCGGGCTTGCCACGGTGCTGGTGTCGATGCCGCCGGTGTCTGCGGCCTGGTCGGCGGGTGCCGGGCGGCTGTTTCTGGCGCTTGCGCTGGCGGTTGCGGTCATCGCGGCGGCGGTGCTGTGCTGGAAGCGGTTGCGCAAGGGGGTGCGCGGCTGGGTTGTGGCCCTGCTGCTGATCGCGGGGTTCTTTGCCTTTCGCGCGGTGTTTGATCCGGCGGTCGCGCTGATCGAGGCGATTGATCCGGCGACCACGGGCTACCTTGGCGGGCTTGGCCTGCCGGTGGTGCTGGCCTGGCCGGTGGGCGGCTTGCTCGCCGCCGGTGTGGCCTGGATGATCGGCAAGGTGGCACTGGGGCTGCGGTCCGACTACCTCGCTATTGCGACGCTGGGCATTGCCGAAATCATCATCGCGGTGATCAAGAACGAGGACTGGCTGGCGCGCGGCGTGAAGAACGTCATCGGCCTGCCCCGCCCCATGCCCTATGAGATTGACCTGCAGAACGATGCGGGGTTTGTGCAAAGCGCCGCAAGCCTGGGGTTCGATGCCACAACCGCCTCGACCCTTTACGTCAAGCTCGGCTATGGCGTGATGTTCGCCGTGGTGCTCGTGCTACTGTTGGTGCTGGCGCAGCTCGCGCTGAAATCGCCCTGGGGGCGGATGATGCGCGCGATCCGCGACAATGAAACCGCCGCCCGCGCCATGGGCAAGGATGTGACGCGCCGCCATCTGCAGATCTTCGTGCTGGGCTCTGCCATCTGCGGCATTGCGGGCGCGATGATGACCACTCTGGACGGGCAGCTCACGCCGGGCACTTACCAGCCGCTGCGCTATACCTTTCTGGTCTGGGTGATGGTGATCGTCGGGGGGTCGGGCAACAACTTTGGCTCCGTGCTGGGGGGCTTCCTCATCTGGTTCCTCTGGGTGCAGGTCGAACCGATGGGTCAGGCGGCGATGACGCTGATCACCGCCGGCATGGCAGATGGGAGCTGGCTGAAGGGACATCTGCTCGATTCGGTGCAACACATGCGGCTGCTCACCATGGGGGTGATCCTGCTGTTGGTCCTGCGCTTCAGCCCGCGCGGATTGCTGCCTGAACGCTGATGAACGCACCGACCGCCCGTTTCATCTGCCCTTAAATATCCCGGGGAGTGTGAGGGGCTGGCCCCTCACTCCGCCACTGGCAACCCACGCCGGGGTCCTGTGAGGGACCCCGCTGCCGCTGAGAGTACCGCCATATGGTACCTTTCGGCTAGTGACCCCGGGCGCGGCCTTGTCTATCCTTCCCCCATGACGCAGGAAAGCCCCCCCCAATGACCACCGAACGCGCCGGCCTTGCCCCCGCCTTGCACAAATCTGCGCTTGTTGTGGATGACCACCCGCTGTTCTGCGATGCGCTGACCCTGACGCTGCAGTCGATTGCCGAGTTCGAGGAGATCCGCACCGCCGGCACGCTGGAAAAGGCGCTGGAGGTGGTGGCGAAAGATGCGCGGATCGATTTCATCATCCTTGACCTCAACCTGCCGGATGTGAACGGGCTGGACGGGCTGGTGCGGCTGCGCAATGCCGCGCCGAAGGCCGCGATCCTGATTGCCTCGTCCATGGCGGACAACCGGATGATCTCTCATGCGCTCAAGGCCGGGGCTGACGGGTTCGTGCCGAAACATTCCCAGCGTGCGGTGTTTCGCCGCGCGTTCGAGGCGGTCACACAGGGACAGACCTTTGTGCCCGACGGCTATATCGACCCGCAGGGGGCTGGCTGCAGCGGTCTGCAGGGCGATGTGATCGACCGGCTGAGCAGCCTGACCAATCAGCAGGCGCGCATTCTGAACCTGATCTGCGAAGGCAAGCTGAACAAGCAGATCGCCTTTGATCTGACCATCGCCGAAACCACGGTCAAGGCACATGTGACGGCGATCATGCGCAAGCTGGGGGTGCACAGCCGGACGCAAGCGGTGCTGATCGCGCAAGAGGCGCGCTTTGCCAAGGTCTTGCCAAGCGGGGAGTGAGCCCCCTATCGTCATGTCAGCGACATAATGGGACATTGGATTTGGACGGAGGAGGCACAGGCCCCGACGGCAGCACGCGCCTGACATCGGGCGCGACGCGTAAAGTTGCGGCCCAATCCGAAGCACCCCACCCCGGCGCGCTGCGGGTGGCGCAAGTGGCGGCGGATCATCCCGCACCACTGACGGCAATCCGTGATCAGATGGCAGGGGCTGAGCTTGCACTGGTTTTGCTGTTCGTCACACCGCAGGCGGATTTCCGGGCCGTCGTTCAGCAGGCCGAAGGACAGTTTGGCGAAGCGGATGTGCTGGCCTGCACCACCGCCGGAGAGCTGGGGCAGTTGGGCTATGAAGAGGGGCAGATCCTTGCGGTCGGCTTTCCCGCCGCGCTGTTCAGCGTGCGCAGCTATGCAATTGAATGCCTTGATCGTCTGGACGAACAGGTGGTGATCGACACGGCAATTCAGCAGCGCACCGCCCTGACCCGCACCGCCGCGGATCAGCCTTGGGAATTCGCCTTTCTGATGATCGACGGGCTGTCCTTGTGCGAGGAGCATCTGACCACATTGCTGGCCGCGGGGTTGGGGTCGATGGCGCTGTTTGGCGGCTCGTCCGGCGATGGCACGGCGTTTCAGCAGACTTGGCTTGCCCGCAACGGCGTCGTGCTGGAAAACGCGGCACTGGTGGCGCTGGTGCGCTCTTCCTGTCCGGTGCATGTGTTTTCACTGGATCATCTGCAGCCAACCGAGACGCGGATGGTTGTGACCGCAGCTGATCCCGAACGCCGCGTGGTGCAAGAGATCAATGCCGAACCGGCTGCGGCGGAATATGCGCGTCTGCTGGGCAAGGATCCCAACCAGCTCGACCCGTTTATCTTTGCCGCGCACCCGGTGGTGGTGCGGCTGGGGGATACGCATCATGTGCGCGCAATCCGGCAGGTGAACGAGGCAGGCGAGCTGGTGTTCTTTTCCGCCATCAACGAAGGCATGGTGCTGACCCTGGCCGAGCCCGAGGATATGGCGCAGCATCTTGACCGCGAACTGTCCGGGCTGGTGCGCGCGCGCGGTGGCGTGCCGCAGATCCTGGCCTGTGACTGCGTGCTGCGGCGGATCGAGGCGGGGCAGAGCCAGAAGACCCGAGAGGTGTCCGGCATTCTGCGTGATCGCAATGTGATTGGTTTTTCGACCTATGGCGAACAGCTGGGCGCGCTGCATGTGAACCAGACGCTGACCGGGGTGGCGATCTATCCACCGCCAGAGGATTAGGCCCATGTCCATCGTCAACCCCAATGACTCTCTTGAGCGGCAGAATGAAAAGCTGATCAAGATCACGGAATCGCTGATGCGCCGGGTGGAATATGGCACGGCGCAATCGGGTGCGGCCTATGCGCAGTTCGAACGCGCAGCGCTGCTGGAAAAGCGGGTGCGTGAACGCACGCTGGAGCTGGAGCGCACGCTGGACCTGCTGCATGATTCGAACGCCCGCCTGGGCCGCGCCAACCGCGAAACTGAGGCGGCGCGGCGCAATCTGGCGGATGCGATCGAGACGGTGTCCGAAGGGTTCGGACTGTTTGATCCCGACGACAACCTCGTGCTGTTCAATTCGCGATTCTGCCGGGATTTCAGGGAGATGTCCCTGCGCCCGGGCCTGTCGTTCGTGAAGTATGTCGCCCAGATCAGCACTGCCCCGGATCTGGTCCTGCCAGAGGGGGACGACCCCGCTGCCTGGGCGGACAAGCGCATCCGGCGGCACAAGGACCGACATGTGATGTTCAACGTGCAGCTGAGCCATGACCGCTGGCTGCAGGTCAGCGAACACCGCACCGGCGATGGCGGAACCGTGGTGCTGCAGACCGATGTCACCGACATCATCCGGCTGGAGCGGCAAGAGCATCGCCGGCTGCGCGACAAGCAGGCGCGGATGATCCGCGCGACGCTGGATCACCTCAATCAGGGGGTCTGCATCTTTGACGAAAACGCGCAACTGGTGGGCTGGAACCAGAAGATGGGGGCGCTGCTGTCCCTGCCCGCGCGTCGGCTGCACCTTGGGGCCAGTTTCGGTGGGATGCTGGACCATCTGGACGCCGAAATCGTCTTTACCCATGGCATGGAGCGCAGCGATTTCCGCGCCTGGGCGCAGGGGGACGGCCCACGCCAGCCGATTTCCTTTGAGGTGCGGCGCGGGGATGTGATGACGCTGCATATCTTTGGCCGGGCGATGCCAGACCGGGGGTTCGTGATTTCCTGCACCGATGTGACGGCCGAACGTGAGGCAGCGCGCAAGCTCTATGAAATGAACGAAATTCTGGAGCAACGCGTGATGGAGCGCACGCTGGAGCTGGAGGATGCGCTGAGTGCGGCGGAGCGGGCCAATGCGTCCAAATCGCGCTTTGTCGCCGCCGCCAGCCACGATCTTTTGCAGCCGCTGTCGGCGGCCAAGCTGTTCATCTCTTCCCTCGCGGACCGCGCGGCGGATCGCCCCGGCGATGTAGCAGTGCTGAACAAGGCGGAATCGGCGCTGAATTCGGCCGAGCAGATCATCGACGCGCTGCTGAACATCTCAAAGCTCGAATCCGATGGTCTGAGTTTCGACATCCGCCCCGTCGCGCTGTCGGAAATCCTGCGCCCGCTGAAGGATGAGATGGAAATGCTTGCCGCCGCAAAGGGGCTGGAGCTGCGGATCGTCGATTGTTCGCTGTCGGTGGAAACCGACCCCGCCTATCTGCGCCGGGTGGTGCAGAACCTGCTGGCCAATGCGGTGCGCTATACCCAGACGGGGCGTGTGCTGCTGGGGGTGCGGCGGCGGGGCACATCGGCGCGGATCGAGGTCTGGGACACCGGCCCCGGCATCGCCGAAGAGGATCAGGGCACAATATTCGAGGAATTCAAGCGGCTGGACACCAAGGCGAGCCGCAATGACGGGCTTGGCCTGGGCCTTGCCATTGTCGAACGCGCCTGCGCGCGCCTGGGCCATCCGCTGGGGCTGTGGTCCGAACCGGGGGTGGGAAGTTGTTTCATGGTAAATGTGCCCATCGCCGGACAGGCCGAGCCGCTGTGGCCCACCCACAAGCGCCCGATGCGCCCGCATGGTCTGGCGCAATCGGGGCTGATCGTGCTGCTGGTCGAAAACGAACCACAGCTGCGCCGGGCAATTTCCATCCTGATGGAAAGCTGGGGCGTCAATGTGATCGAGGCGGAGGATGCGGAATCGGCGCTGCAACTGCTGGAAGACCTGGAAATCCGCCCCGATGCGCTGTTGCTGGATCAGCAACTGGGTCAGGGGCTGTCGGGCACCGGACTTTATGCGGCGATTGCGGCGCAGATGGGCACCCTGCCCTGTTCGATCATTTCGGCGGACCGCTCCGCCGACCTGCGCGACGATTGCGCCCGACTTGGGCTGGATCTGCTGCTGAAACCGTTGGACCGCCACAAGCTGGGCCAGTTCCTGCACGACGCGGCGGCTGGATTTTAGGCGGATTGGCGGCGGTGAGGCCGGGCTGGACATGTTAACCAACGCGCGTGATTTCCAGTCCGATTAAGGTTTCGTCAAGATCTGTGGCGCAATTCTGTTCCGCACAGCTTCCTTTGATGAAACGGGAAATGCCATGCAAACTGCCGCTATAAGATGTATGATCGTCGATGACTCCGAAACGGACCGGATGATGATGGAGCGCGTGCTGGGCAAACAGCAGATGCGGCTGGATCTTCTGTTTGCTCAAACGCTGGGCGAAGCGCGCAATCTGATGCGCGAAGATGGCATCAAGTTTATTTTTCTGGACAACACACTTCCCGACGGCTGCGGTGCCGATTTCCTTATGGAAATGCAGGAGTATCGAAAGCGCAACCGGGCCTCTGTCGTTCTGGTCAGCGATTGGCCGTCGCCCTTTATGTACGCCAAGGCCGAAGCGCAGAATGTGCGTGCGATCTGGAACAAGTGCGATTTCACGATCTCGGCGGTGCGACGTGTGCTGCGCGAACGGATGGCTGCCGATCCGCTGCAGTACGTCAACTAGGTTGTGTCGCGTTTGATAAGATCAAAGCATTTACCCACCGGCCCGAGGCATCGTTTGCCTTCGCAAACGCGGTCGGGTTGGCGGCTGAATTCCATTTAACGCGACACGCTCTAAGGCGTGTCGGACAAAGCCTTTGACAAAGGGCACCGGATGTCGCGTGCGACCGAGGGGTGCAACCGCGCATATCTGAGTGCGATCAAGACCGAAATGTGGCACAGCAACGCCAAGCACCCCGGTGATGGATCAAGGGCGCGACCTGCCGTTGAGGGCGTGTTGGGCGCTGTCGATCAGAGGTTTCCCGTCAGGAACCCGCGGCCGCCTTTGCGCCGCTCATCGTCGCTGCGTGACCGGGCGAAGGCGATTGTGCCCGGCACTAGCGGGCCATCACGAGATCAGCACGCAATCCCCCCAGACTGTCGCTTTGACCCAGACGCAGCACGCCGCCATGAGCCCGCGCAATATCCGCCGCAATGGCAAGACCCAGACCCACACCGGACCCGGCATTCTGGTTGCGGGACTCATCCAGCCGCACAAAGGGGCGCATCGCCTCCTCACGCCTTTCGGGGGCGATGCCGGGGCCGTCATCCTCGATCCGGATGCGCATCGAGCCGTCGGTCAGCATCACGCTGACCTCGCACCGGGTGCCATAGCGCACCGCATTACCGATCAGGTTTTCGACTGCGCGACGCATGGCCGTGGGGCGCAGGGTCACCATGCCGCTGCCGCTGGTCTTGATCAGGGTCACATCCGCACCGCCCCGCTGTGCATCCTGCACGAGCTGCGCGACGAAGTCCTGGACATCGGTCGGCTCTGCCGGTCCCGCCTCGGCATTGCCGCGGGCGAATTCCAGGAAGGCATCGACCAGACGCTGCATATCCTCGACATCGCGCTCCATCGGTTCGCGTTCGGGATCGTCCAGCATGGCCAGGCTCAACTTCAGGCGGGTCAGTGGCGTGCGCAGATCGTGGCTGACCCCCGACAGCATCATGGTGCGCTGTTCGATCTGCCGTTCAATCCGCGCGCGCATGTCCACAAAGGCCATGCCGGCCGCGCGCACCTCGACCGCGCCCGCGGGGCGATAGGGTGCATGCCGCCCCTTGCCAAAAGCCTCTGCCGCCTCGGCCAGTCGGGCGATGGGGCGCAGCTGGTTGCGCAGGTAGAGAAACGAGATGAAGGTCATCACCACGCTGAAAAACAACATGTTCACAAGCAACTGGTGCGGATTCGACGGCGACGCGCGACCCCGGTCAAGCCGCACCTCGTACATCTGCCCGGCATTGCGCACATAGAGGATGACATCCTTGTCATTCGGCAGATCAACCGCCTGCAGGCCAGTGACGAATTCATGAAAGGTCCGGGTCACCACCAGACCCGAAAAGTCGTAGAAGCGCCGCTGATCCTCTGACGGGGCCCTCCCGTCGGAAACCGGCGCGATGCGCAGGGACAGCCCGCGTTCGACCACGCCGCCCGCAGGGGTGTCACGCACCGACAAGGACAGGTTGACGGCGCGCGAGAGATCCCTGCTCATCTGTGCGCTCACATCTTCGAAATGCCGCTGGATGAAGACCACAGAGACGACAAGCAGCAGAGTGACCACCGGCAGCGCCAGGATCAGCAATCCGCGCGCATAGATCCCGCGCGGCATATAGCGTTTGAGCCATTGAAACATCCTGCATAGGCTAGTCAAAGACGCGCCCCTGCGCCAGAGCCGACAGCACCGCCCTGACAGTCCCGTGACCCATTCCGGAAAAACGCACATGACCGATCCCGATCCCAGCTTTGCCCCGCCCATCGGCACCCCGATGGATCTGGGCGACGGGCTGCGCCGCCTGCTGGCGCCCAACCCGTCAGCGATGACTTTTCGCGGCACCAACACCTATCTGCTGGGCAGGCGCGGCATTGCAGTGATCGACCCCGGCCCCGAGGATACCCGCCATCTGGACGCGATCCTGGCCGCCCTGCGCCCGGGGCAAAGCATCAGCCACATCGTCGTCACCCATGCGCATCTGGACCATTCCCCGCTGTCGCGCCGCCTGTCGCAGATCACCGGCGCACCGGTGCTGGCCTTTGGCAATGCGCTGGCCGGGCGCAGCGCTATCATGCAGGACTTGGCAGCGACAGGGCTGGTGGGGGGCGGCGAAGGCGTGGATGCGGCCTTTGCGCCCGACGTAACCTTGCCCGATGGCGCGGTGATCGAGGGCGACGGCTGGCAGTTAGACGTGGTGCACACGCCGGGGCATTCCGGCAATCACATCGCGCTGGGCTGGGGCGATGCGCTGTTCTGCGGCGATCTGGTCATGGGCTGGGCGACCTCGCTCGTCTCGCCCCCGGACGGGGATCTGAGCGACTTCATGGCGTCGTGCCGACGGCTGCAGACTGGGCATTGGCGGCAGTTCCACCCCGGCCACGGCGCGCCGATCGACGCACCGCAGCAACGCCTGTCCTGGCTGATCGACCACCGCCTGTCACGAGAGGCCGCCATTCTGGCCGAGCTGAAACAGGCGCCCGCAGATGCCGCGACCCTGGCACGGCGCATCTACACCGAAACCCCGGCTGCGCTGATCCCGGCTGCCACCCGCAATGTTCTTGCGCATCTTGTTGATTTGACGACAAATTCCGTCGCCACGCCGCTAGGTGCCCTGTCCGCTGACGCGGTTTTTGGCCTTGTCAGGCGGTAAATGTCAGAAATCTGTATTTTTGTGACAAAACCCTCTGGACGCCGCAAAACCGCATTGTTATACGGCCCCCATATTCCGGCGTAGCTCAGCGGTAGAGCAGTTGACTGTTAATCAATTGGTCGTAGGTTCGATCCCTACCGCCGGAGCCAAATCACCTTGTAAGCCCTTGAAATTAAAGGCATAGGCTGTATTTGGTAACTACAGTGTCACACAGCACTGTAGCACAAGTTGCTGAAATGCGGGTCGCTCGTCTCCAATCTGGAGGCAGCATCTTGGCGACCATCCCTTACCTCCTGCAACGCGGCTCCACCTGGAGCTGGCGGCGGCGCGTACCTGAGTTTTCCACAAAAACCAGACATTGGCAGCTGTCTCTGCGCACCACGGACCGGTCGATCGCGTGTATCATCGCACGCAGATTGAACTACGAGTGCGACCGGATGCTGGATGCAATCACCGATGGAAAGCTGACCCCCGCCCAGGCCAAGGCCTGGCTGACCTCGGTTGTGCGCAGCGAGCTTGAACGCATCGAGCGTCAGCGCAGGGTCAGCGCAGGGTCAGCCGGATGGACCCGGTGGGCTCATCCGAGGAAGACCAGCGTCTCGATTGGGCGACGGCGCGCGCTTGGTCTCACCTGGCGAGCAAGGGACTGCATGCAGAGCTTTCCGCTCACGACCGACGTACCGTACTTAACGAAGGTTCGAACGAGGCAGACATCGCGTCGCTGGAGACGATGCTTGGCGTCCTGTCGCGCGACGTGCTGTCCGAGGCGGGCGTCAACAAGATGCTTCGCACCGCGCGGGACAGCATTCAAACGGCAACAGGCGAGACCTTGAACCCTGCGGCCGAGACGGTTCTCTCTCTGAGACAACTGCTGCTGGCCGGAAGAGCCGCTGCTTGGTCCGCATCCGAAGGGCGAGAAGATCCGAGCCTTGAGCAAGCGCGCGCCCTTGCGCGGGAAATCCTCGACGGCGACCCTTCCGAGATCATCGAAACGCGAGATCCACTTCACATCTCCGGGGAAGCCACTCCGATCGAGGCACCTGCCCCAACTCAAGTCTCGGCCCAGAGGCCAGAGTTCAGTTTCGATCCGGACATCGTCGCTGTCGTTGAGCGTATCAACGCCGAGAGGGATCGCGATCGCATCAAGGAAGACACCAGAAAGCAGCTTGCATCGCAGGCGCGCCTCTTCATCAAGGCTACGGGCATCACGGACGTTCGAGAAATTACGCAGGGCCATCTCAAGTTCTACAAATCGGTCCTGCAACGAATGCCGACGAGCTACGGGAAAAGCGCGAAGGACACGGACAGGACCCTCGATGAGCTTCTGGCACGCGCCGAGAATCTGCCCGCAAGACAGGTCGGCCTCTCGCCCCGCACGATCAACGGTCACCTGGACCGGTTCAAGCTCATCTTCCAGTTCGCGAAGAGCGAAAACATCAAGATCTCGGACACGGTCGAGCTCGGCCTGCTGCGTGTCCGGGAAGAAAAGCGCAACCGCGACAAACGTGAAGCCTTCATCTTGCCGGAACTCCAGCAGGTCTTCCAGCATCCGATCTGGACGGGGTGCAGAGCAGCGTCGCGGCGGCATGAACGTGGCAACATCGTAAAGGCGGATGGGCTCTACTGGGGGCCGATCCTGGCTGGCTACAGCGGCGCCCGGCGGGAGGAGGTTCTCGGACTGGAACCCCGTGATGTCGTGTCCGTCGACGGCATTCCCTGCTATCACATCCGGAACAACATGCACCGCGGGGTCAAGACCTTTAGTTCGGAGCGCCTGGTTCCCATTCACGAGCACCTGATCGAGCTGGGCTTTCTCAGGCATGTCGAAGAGATGCGCCAGCGCGGTGCCACGGCCCTCTTCCCCGAGTTGATCCCGACAAATAAGAGCCAGTCCTTCGGCGACAAGATCTATTACAACTGGGCGAAGGCGCTGGTGCTGCAACTGGACGGCAACCCGAGGGAACTCTGCTTCCACTCGTTCCGCCATTATGCCATCGTCCACCTGAAGGAGTTGCCCGAGGTCAGCGACAAGCAACGCCGCGACCTGGTCGGGCACAGCGGCGGTGACGTCCATGACGAGCAATATGATGTTGCCACGTCGATGACCGTGATGAGCAGCGTGGTTGCGCGGCTGCCGAGGCTGTTCTGACACGCTGACGCGCTCAAGGCCCGGCGGGCCTCTCGAACATGATGACGAATGGCGCGGTTCGTCACATCTGTTTCAGAAAATCATTTTCTATATCTCGGGTGCTTCGGCTCGCAGTTGCCGCAGGAGGGCCCTCCCGCTTGGCCCCGCTGGAAAGCGGGACTTGCCCTGCGCAACGGTCAGCTGTTCGAACGGCATCGAAAGGCGGGCTTCGGCCTGCAACACGACCATCGCCGCAGCCCGGGCATCTTCGCCCGCGTCATGATGCTGGAACTGCAGGTTGAGGACCCGCTTGAGATTGCCCAGCCCGTGCCCGCCGTTTCCCTTAAGCTCGGGCCAGGCGCGTCTCGCGATCATGACGCTATCGCTCCAGCGCAGATCCGGCGCGGCAAGGTTGCAGGCAGCGCAGGCGGCATTCAGAGCGCGCTTGTCGAAAGAGCTGTGCTGGACCAGATGATGCCGTTCCAGCAGCGGCAGAAGCGCATTGAGGGCTGCGGGAAAGCGCGGCGCATCGGCCACATGTTCGGGGCCGATGCCGTGAAGCTGGATGTTGAAGGGATCGAACCGGGTGCCGGGGTTGACCAGCATCGAAAAGGTCTGGATCTGATTGTCGCTCTGCACGCAGGCGACGCCGATCTGGCAGATGCTGGCCGCATCACCGCAGGCGGTTTCCACATCGAGCGCGATGAAGCGAAAATCGCCCTCTGGTACGCGATCGGCCTGCACAACCGGCGTCTGCAGGGTGCGGCCCGCGGCTTTCATCGCGCCCCTCTGCTGGGGTGGTGTCGGGGAGCGACCAAAGATCCAGTCAGAAAGTGCCATAAAATCGTTCCAATACATATGATAACAGATCGCCAGCCGCCGCGTTCTGTTTTCAGACGCGTATTTCGCGATGGTCCCAGCGTATCGTCAGGGTGCTGTCGTTTGACCGAGGGGACAAGCCCCTGGCGCAAAAAGGGCCGCCTTTTGCATCCGATGCGCGTGCTTTGCGGCCTGTGCGTCGGGGTTGCTCGGGCGTCTGGTAAAGCCTCAGGCCCTGCCGGTTGCGACCAGCCCCGCCCCGGCGGCCAGCAGCACCGCGCCAAGAATCGATTGCCAGCCAATCTGGCCACTGCGCCAGGCATCGAACAGCAGGCCGCTGATGAGCTGGCTGGCCACAAGAGTCGATATGGTGATGCCCGCCCCGAAACGCGCATAGCCCTGCAGGCTTGCCAGCACATAGAGAGTGCCCAGCAGCCCGGGCACGATAAACCACCAGTGGGCAGCGTCAGACAGGCGTTGGAACGGTCGCAGCCCGCCCGTCGACAGGACCATCACCGTCAGCACGGTCAGCCCAACCACAGAATTCAGCCACAGCGCCGCCCAGATCGATCCAGAGATGGCGCGCGCCTGAACCATAAGAACGTTCTGCAGCACGAGGGCCGAGCCGCCGGCAAGCAAGAGACAGCAGACGATCAGCGGATTCATCGGCCCTGTCCCGGCTCTGTGCGTTCATCCAGACGCCGCTGCATGAAGACAAGGTCGAGCCAGCGCCCGAACTTGGTCCCGACCTCGTGCATGTGACCCACCTGCGCAAAGCCGTGGCGTTCATGCAGCCGGATCGAGGCGGTGTTTGATCCTTCGATGCCGGCAATCATGACATGTTTGCCCAGCGCGACCGCACGGTCGATCAGAGCAGGCAACAGCAGGTTGGCAACACCCTTGCCGCGCTGATCGGCCCGCACGTAGATTGAATGTTCGATGCTGTGGCGGTATCCGTCCCAGGCGCGCCAGTCGCCAAAGCTTGCGTAGGCGACCGTCTCATCCGTGCTCGGATCGCGGGCGACCAGCACGGGATAGCCCAAATCAAGCCTTTGCTGCCACCAGTCGTGCCGGTTTGCCAGATCGACCGGACTGTCGTTCCAGATTGCGGCAGTGTGGATGACGGCATCGTTGTAAATGTCTAGGATGGCGGGAAGATCCCTTTCCTGAGCGTCGAGAATATTCATGGCAGACTCATCCAATGACGGTGCAAATGTCGATCCGTCCAATATATTGGACGAACAGGCGCGCTGTCTAGCAAAACGTATTCATCAGGAACGCATCGCACGGTCCTGGTCGCTGAGTGATCTGGCAGATCGGTCGGGCGTGTCGCGGGCCATGGTGCATCGGGTCGAAACCGGTGTCTCCAGCCCGACGGCGGCTCTGCTGGGGCGCTTGTCCGGGGCGTTTCAGATCAGCCTGTCCGACCTCTTGCGCGTGGGACCGGCAGAGGCGCAAACCCGGCTGATGCGCGCGGGCGAACGCCCTGTCTGGAACGATCCGGAAACGGGCTATGTCCGCGAACAGATTGCCGCCCGGGCGCGGTCAGATGAGACAGCTGCGCAGGGAATGGACATCACAAAGGTCCGGCTGCCGCCCGCCGCCCGCGTCGCCTATCCGCCCGAGGCGTTCAGCTTTATCCAGCAGGCCATCTGGGTTCTGAAGGGTCGTCTGTGTTTCACCGAGGGTGAGACGGTGCATGACCTTGCCGCGGGCGATTGTCTGACGCTTGGCTCACCCGATCACTGCGCCTTCGAGAACCGAACGGACCAGCCCTGCGAATATATCGTGATCGTGTCCTGACGCAGAGTGCGGTGGCAGGGCTGACTGGCGCCTGAGCGTGGACATTGCCCTGATCCGGCGGTCGCCTTGCCCCATTCGCGGTCGTGGCCAACGTCGCGGGCAGAGGTCAAAAAGAACCCTGTTCCATCTTTGCAATGCCCAGCGCCACGATGTTCCCTTGACGTCGGTCCCGAAGGCGCCCCTGTTGCCCCCATGGGGACACGCGCAGGAAACGGTTCCCATACAAGGCGGACAAACATGACAGACCACCTTGAAACACAGCGTCACTTCCTAAATCTGGGGGGAACACATCATTTATTTTAGGAGGTCCCGATGCAACGGATCATTCTGTCTATCGCGACTGGCCTCGCTGCGCTTGTTGCCACAACGGCACTGGCGAAGGATCTGGGCCCGCTGATCACCCCTGCCGAACTGGTGCAAGAGGCGCAAGGCCCGCTCATCCTCGATATTCGTGCCAAGGGGTATGAGCAGGGGCATATCGACGGCGCGGTTCTTGCGCCCTATGGTCTTTTCCGGGGACCGGACAACAATCCCGGGGCGGTGCCGCCGGTTGCTGACCTTGAAGCGACCTATGAAAAGCTGGGTCTTGATCCCGCCCGCCCGGTGGTCATCGTGTCGCAAGGCGATACCGACACCGATTTTGGCGCGTCGGCGCGAGTCTACTGGACGCTGAAAAGTTCCGGTTTCAGCGACCTGTCTATCCTGAACGGCGGTGCAACTGCCTGGGTCAATGCGGGCCTGCCCCTGTCGACAGATGCGGTGACGCCCACAGCAACCGATCTGGACATCACCTGGAACGATACATGGACCGCCGACATCGCCGCCGTAGAGCGCGTCGTCGCGGGCGAGGATAGTGGCAAGCTGATCGACGCCCGCCCGCCCGCCTTTTTCGAAGGCAAGATGGCGCATGAGGCTGCGGCCCGTCCCGGCACCCTGCCCGGCGCGCAAAGCCTGCCCTATACGGAATTCTTCCGTCCCGGGGCCACCGCCATCGGCGCCGATACGGATGTCGCCGCGCTGCGCGCAAAGCTTGGCATCGAGCCGGGAGACGCTGTGGTGTCGTTCTGCAATACCGGCCATTGGGCGGCAACCGACTGGTTCGCCATGTCCGAACTTGCCGGAATCGAGAATGTGAAACTTTATCCCGGATCGATGGTCGAATATTCGCAGACCGATGGTGACATGCAGAACCAGCCGGGGTTGCTGCGCAATCTGCTCAACCAGATCACCGGTGGCAGCCTGTGACACTTGCCTCTGAGCAACAGACAGCCCGGCCCGGCGCCGGGTTGACCCGCGCCGGGCTGATCGGGGCGACGCTGATCTTCGTGGCGCTTGTCGCCCTGTTCGCCGGGGCGAGGTTCGGGCTGATGCTGTTGATCGGCCTTGGCTTTGGCATCGCGCTAGAGGGGCTGCGGTTCGGTTTTGCCGGGCCGTGGCGTGCCATGATCCTGCGGCGCGAACCGGCGGGCATTCTGGCGCAGCTTCTGGCCATCGCACTGGTGGCTTGCGTCGCGATCCCGCTGCTTGCCGCCTATCCCGGAGAGCTGGGCGGCGCGCAGGCGCCCATCGGCTGGGCGATGATCGGCGGTGCCTTTGTCTTTGGCGCGGCGATGCAGGTGGTGCTGGGCTGCGGATCGGGGACCTTGATCAATGCGGGCTCGGGCAATCCGGTGGGCTTGCTGGCGCTGCCCTTCTTCGCAATCGGCAGCTTTGCCGGTGCCTATCACCTGATCTGGTGGACGGACCTGGGTGCCCTGCCGATCCTGACCTTGCGCGGCACAGCCGGGCTGGTGGTGACGCTGGTGGGCCTGGCCCTGCTTGCGGGTCTGTTCTGGGCACTTGGCAAACCCGGCTCGCGCGGGATCCCCGCACGTTATCTGGTGGCGGCGCTTGCACTGGCCGCGCTCGCCATTGCAAACCTCGTGGTTGCAGGCCAGCCTTGGGGGGTGGTTTACGGCCTTGGCCTCTGGGCGGCCAAAGGCGCGGTGTCGCTTGGTGCGGATCTGTCCGGTTCGCCGTTCTGGTCCGCTGCGGGATCGGTTGAGCGCCTGAACACCAGCCTGCTTACGGATTACACATCGCTCACCAATTTCGGGATGATTGCCGGTGCCTTTTGCGTGGCGGCCTGGCGGCGGGGCGGGCTCGATAAGGCCTTGCCGTCCTATCCGATGCGGGCCTGGGTTGCGACCATCCTTGCGGGCCTCGTGCTCGGCTATTCCTCGCGGATTGCCTTTGGCTGCAATGTCGGGGCGTTCTTTTCCGGGATCGGCACAGGCAGCCTGCACGGCTGGGTCTGGTTCGTGGCGGCGTTTGCAGGCGCCTTTGTAGGGATTCGCATCCGGTCCGTCGTCGGTTTGGAGGCGCGCACATGACCCGTCGTCTGACCGCTTCGCTGACAATGGTCGGGATCTTTGTCCTGATCGGATTGGATCTTGCGGGTGATCCGCCAAATCCCTATCGCGCTCCGCCCTTTATCGCACTTGGCTCCGGCGTTGCAGCCTCTGGCGGGTTTTGCGGCGCTTTGCCCGACTGAGGCGCCGCGCCAAGACACTGAAGCGCCTGATGAAATCTGCAAGGGCCCGCCACCCTGTGGCGGGTCTTTGCCGCCCGCCCCCCGCAAGCACGTCATTCTCAGGGCACGCGTCGGGGCAAATCCTTGCGACAATCGGGAATTACCCGGTTACAATATCGCCCAATTCCGCAATTGCACAACAGAATTAGAAACAACTGCAGACTCGACAAGGAAAGATCAACTTGCTAACGAGCGTTCCAGTGCAATACAGTGCAATTCCCTACAAGAAAGATGGTCAAACCCACATGCAGGTCAGTGTTCGCGACAACAATGTCGATCAAGCCCTCCGGGCTCTGAAGAAAAAGCTCCAGCGCGAAGGCGTGTTCCGTGAGATGCGTCTCAAGGAGCAGTTCGAAAAGCCGTCCGAGAAAAAGGCGCGCGAGAAAGCTGAAGGCATTCGCCGTGCTCGCAAACTGGCGCGCAAGAAGCTCGAACGCGAATCGTAATCTAACGCTCGCCTCTTGCGAAGTTTCAAACCCCGTGGCCTCCAGGCGGCGGGGTTTTCGTTTTGGCGGCGCGTTTTCGCGCGCGCCCCTCCGGTTCTGCGCCAATCTCCATCGCACGGCAGGAGCAGGCAGGATGGCAACGGACGCGGGTGACCTGGCCTGTCATCAGACAGGCACCGAATTATTTGACCAGAGAATTTTGGGGCAGCGCGTCTGTCCCGAACAGGCCCGCCTCAGCGCGCCCAAGTCCGCCACTGTTCCAGCGATCCGGCAAAGACGTTGATGTCCACCGGGCGGTCGATCCCCGGCACGATCCCGGTGCCGGTGTATTGCCAGAACGACCAGAGCATTCCGGGATAAACCTCGCGCGGATGCGCCGCGACAGAGCGCAGCCAGAATTCGGTGCGGGGCAACTGCCCGATGCCGGTTTCCTGAAAGAAATCGACCGTCGTATAGACCAGCGGCCGCCGCCCATAGTGCCGTTCCAGAATGTCGAGAAAGATCATCGCTTCGGCGCGGACCTCTGTGCCCGTGGGACGGCGGGTGCAAGTTGGCGAGCGATGGTTCCATTCCATATCCAGCACAGCTGGCAGTGCGCCCGGGTCCTTGGGCACATTGCCGATGAACCACTGCGCCTGTTCTGCCGCGGGACGGCAGAAGTAGAAATAGTGATAGGCGCCGTAGCGCACCCCGGCACGCCGGGCACCGTCGCGGTAGGTCGTGAACATCGGGTCCCGCAGATCCCCGCCTTCAGTGGCTTTCATATAGGCAAAGGTGACACCGGCCGCGCGGGCACGGTCCCAATCCACGGCGCCCTGCCAGCGCGACACATCGATGCCATGCACAGGATAGCGGCGCGGAACGTCACCCACGCCGTCATGCGGATGACTGTCGTAAAAGCCCGGGTGGGTGTGGACAACCGATGCCGGTGGCACGGGGCTGCGCCTGTCGGATCCTGCGCCGCAGGCCGACAGCGCCCCGCACAAAAGCGCCATAAGAACCGCAAGCTGCGTCCTCCTTTGGTATGCCATCAACTGCTCGCTCCCCCTTGCCCCGCACGGCCTGTCCCGACCCCGCTGAGTTGGCAAAGCATGACACGGCCAAGAGGCGCGTCAAGATGCTGGCGATCACATCGCAATCGGATGGCCCCGGGGTGGCGCTGCACAGGCACCGCTGCAACCCGGCGCCAATTGTCGCCCAGATCCTCAAACTCCAGAATCGGGCGGTCCTGTCCGGCCATCATCGCCGCAGCCTTGGCCGCATCCATGGCAGAGCCGCCGCCGATCGCGATCACGCAGTCATGCGCCCCGGTCTTCAGCGCCGCGACACAGTCTGCGACATTATCGGTGGTCGGTTGGGCTGCACCGCAGAGAACATAGCAAAGAGGATGCCGGCCGCCTGCAAACCGGCCCGCGCCCAGGCTATGCTGTCCGACACCGCAAGCCCCCGGTCGGTAACGATCAGCGGGGATGTACCACCAATTTCTTGCAGGGCGGCGAGCAGATCGCGCAGACACCCTGCACCGAACCAGACAAGGGTCGGGAAACTCCGGCGGCTTTGCACTGTGCTCCAGTCGCGTGTGGACATGGGATTACTCCGTTCTAAAGGTCATCAACAGCGGCAGGGGATCAGCCCGGTTCGGCCAGGCGGGCCCGTCGGCGGCGCGCAGCGCCCTTGCGGATCCCGTCCACGGCAAAGATCAGCAGCAATGCGGGCAGAAAGGTCACCGCCGATGCCCAGCAGGGTCGCAAACAGCGTGGCACAGATCGCCAGAAGCGCCGAATTCGACGACGCCCGCCAGAAATCGCGATCCGCCAGCAGTTCGCTGAACCAGCGGGTCGAAAAGCTTTGAATCGGCCAGGACAGGAACCGGCTTTCCGTAAAGGAAAACAGTACCTGCGTGGCGATGGGGATGTAGAAGAACACCAGAACCGCCGCGACAAAGCCGTAAAGCAGGATATTCCTCGGCCGCGATCGGCGCGATCGCTGGACATCAGCGACGAAACCGTCAAGGTCCATCGCAAAAACGCCTATCGCAAGCTTCACCTGTCCTCTCAGGCGCAGCTCTTTTCACTGTTCATCGGGGCGCTGGAACCGGGGGTGAATGTCGCAGGGACCGCGGCCACAGCCGGGTCAGCCAGCCGACTGTCCAGCGGTCAGATCGGGCAAGTCCCGGCAGGGAAACGCATTCATTTCTTCGCACGGTCTGCGACGCATACTGTGATGTTCGGAAAATGGTGCACCCGACTGGATTCGAACCAGTGGCCTCTGCCTTCGGAGGGCAGCGCAAGACTACAAGTTCGTTAAAGGTTCACTCTTTAGACCCTATTTATACCACTCTAATGCGAGATAAATATCTCTATTCCGCACCGAAGCCGCACCAAATCTATCGGCGCAGTCATCAGCCTCTGAACCGCCACTTTTTCTACCTGATGCCCAACTATCCGCCTGAAAAGACTAAGCGCGACACCACTAGTGTTCTGAACTCGACACAAGATTCCCATTGGCTGCGTGGTGTCTCACTTTCGGTGCATGAGACGTGATGACATCTGCCTTTACCTGAAGCCTGGAAAATCACCCACGCTCAAAGCTGCATTTCACGCCGACCAGCGCCACGTGGCTGAACGATTCTTCGCCGAGATCATGTCAAAGCGCATCTGACGCGCAGTTACAGAAGCGAAGCCGACCTAGAGACCGTCATCTACTACTATCCGTTGCAGCACAACGCCAAACCAAAGCCCTTCACATGGACCAAACCTGCATAGGACATCCTCTCCCGAGAATGACGCGCCCGGAACCCTCTCGATGAAATCTAGGGAAACCGGTAGCAAATGTCAGGCTCAGAGCAATAGTCATTTACGGATATCTCTGATCGTCAGAAGTAGGTTGCGCTACGGTGTGCCAACAACGGCCCCGCCATTGCTCAGACCCGCCGCCGCCGCGCACTCAACAGCGCCAGCGCTCCAGCCAGCAGGCCAATGCTGGCTGGAACCGGCACCACGGCAGGGGTGGCATCGAAAGCCACTTCGCTCAGATGCGTCCACTCACCGCCCGTCGTGATCATCACTAACAACCGCGCCGTCGGCGCGAGCCCCTGCAAATCTAGTGTGAAGCTGAATGGCGTGCTGCCTGAATTCACGGGGATCGAGGCCCCGATGCCATTTATCGAAAGCGCTTTGGGCTGTACGACACCGGCCTCCCCGTCCTTGTCATCGAAATAGAATGTCGCCGCATTGAAATCGGTCGGTCCGGCAAAATCGAACCCGATGACGATATTCTCAAGATCCCGCCAAGCCACGTAGGGGCCGCCGGGGTTGGGAGCGTTTTCGTAATAGCTATAGGTGTTGGGTGCCGCAAAGCCGTCCGTCAGCTCTCCGACGCCGCCAGAGTAACTGCTCTGCACACCGTTATTGACCACAACTCCTGTGTAACTGTCGTCCTGATAATAAGCGGTTATGCCGACGCTGGACATATCGTATGCAACCGGCTTGACCGTCGCCGCATGGCCCATGGTGCCTGCAAACAAAAGCGAAGCTGCAAAACCTGAAATGATTCTCACTGCAGATCCTTTCTTTGACCGACTCTCCTCAAGTGGCCAGCCGCTGGGCGTTAAGTTCGCTTGAACCTGCCCGCGGATCAAGCTTTTTTCTCTCAGCGCCGTGACTGTGGTCGCAGAAAGGCCCGGGGTCGGACGGACCGAGCTCTCGTTCAGCTGAGGGAGTATCCAGGCAATTTGCGGCCACGAACTCAACAAGAGCGCTCTCAGGCAGACGTTGCCACACAGCCTCTGGACAAAGCTGCCGGTCATCGGAGGGGCTTGTACCGCTCCTTTCAGCCCAAACTCGCCGGTCGAGCGGGCCGGGTTTGCAGATGCAGCATCTTGCCCGGACGGACGGTATATTGCGCCGGATAGTTACTCCACAATCAGGGTTTTCCGCCGCGCCCGCTCACAATGGACCTTACTATCAAATTCGAATTGCAAACATCAAAAAAAGAAATACTAATTCGAGATTAGCAAGGGTCGAAAAAAAGAAAAAACTTCCGAGCACACTTTACTAACCGAGCTCTTTGAAGATCCAACTCACACAAAAAGGCAGAAGTCTTCAAATGTTTTCAAAGTATACTTTCCTCCTCATCCCATTTCTGCTTACAGCCTGCGGCGGCACGCCTCCTTCGGCACCTCCGTTGAGCGCAGCCCAGATTAACTTGAAAAGCATGAGCCTCGCTGCTCAGCGATTTGACCAGTTCTGCATTGCTAGTATTGGCGGACCTCAGGATGGAGTTGATCTCGCGAACGCCTACTATAATGTGGAGGCGCTACCTAGTTTAGGTTCACTCAAGCTGAGCGGTAACATCTCAGGTGAGGATATCGGGATTCAGTATGACACTCAGAGAAGAGGTTGCATGGTGACGTCCTCGCAAGGGAAAGCTCCGAATGGAGACGACGAACTAAAATCCTTGGCAACAGCCTATGCCGCGCGAAATGGCGGCACAATAGAAGGTGGCGGGATGTTTGTTTATACGGTGAAGACGCCAACCACTACGGCCGCATTCCAGTATGCCGACACCCCAGACGGGCTTTATTTCCAAGTCGAATACTAAAAATTGCGCTAGAAGGCGCTACCTGAGCGAGACTGCTGATGCAAAACATCAGCAGTCTCGAAATTGCAATAACCGTTTTTAGAAGGCTGCCGAAAGCGGCCCTTGGCGCAGCCGCGGCGCAAGGGTCTTTGTACGCACAGCTGCCGCTTGCGCGAAACGCCGCAAGAGTTATTGACCGAGTGTTTTTGGTAACTACCGCCACGATGGTTGCAACCCACCCGCCCGGATTTTAGCGGCTGCAGCGAAACTTTTAACTTTTCTGGGCGCCGCTTAGTCCTTCGCAGCCATTGCCGACATAGGCGCCCTGCGCTTTTCCTGCGGTAGGTATGTTTCGAGAGCTTCGCGCACGTAGCGCTCGGCCAGGTTGTCGAGCACCCCGTCGCCTGGCACGAGGGCGCAGATCGCATCGGGCACGGATCTTTGCACATGCGCGAGCGCGAGATCCTTGAGCACGCCTAGACCCACCTCAAGACCATGGCGCAAAGCCGCTTTGGCACCCGACAGCATCGCGGAATGCAGCGCCGCCGCGTGCTTTTCCTCAATCCTGATGCCGGTTGCCGCCTGAAACGCGCCCACCCCGCGATTGATCGCGAATGTCAGCAACGTCAGGGACCTTCCGGCTTGAATTGGGAACCAATCCAAATACAGATAAGCTAAGTCATTGAAATTATGGTAGGTGATGACGGGCTCGAACCGCTGACATCTTCGGTGTAAACAAACCGACCATTGCCCAAGGTACTGATAAGTTACTGACAGCATACTTTGTAAAAGGCGCATGTTCTCTGTTTGGCCAAGGTTTTCTGGTTCACTCAGGTTCACTGAACCACTGCACACTTCGCAAAAATGGAGGATAGCGCTGGCAGGAACCACACCGTTGGTAAGGGTGAGGTCGGGAGTTCAATCCTCCTTCACAGCACCATCCAAACCCCTTATAAATATAGCTAAAAACTCAAATTTAGCCGTATTGGATTTTTGCATATGTGGCAGAACGTGGCAAGAACACGCACCAGCTATTGGCACAAAACTGACACAAGGAATTCTGACCAAAATCACGACTGCCGAATGATTCGCGCACCATGCTGCAGCGCGACAGAATGTGCAGGCGCAAGGCTTTCCAGCTCAGCCTCATAAATCGGCAGCGCCAATGAGAAATTCTCGGCCGGGGTATCTTTGATGATCCGACCATTTTCGTCACGAATGACGACGCGATGATCGGCATGACCTTTTGACACTTAGTAACCCCTCAAGTAACTCGAATGCGATGCACCTGCATTCTGGTCACTATTGCTGCCATTGCGTAACGCGACCGTTTTCAGTGTAAATGTATTGACTTAAGCTGATCACGATCTGCTCGGTGTCACCGTAGATGCCACCTGACGAGTTGATTGATTCATACGGGCCCCAAGAGCAAACAGCCACGTATGTTTTCATACCGGTCCGTATCGTTTCGGAAGAAATATCTTCAAGCTCCTGGTTAGTCAGGGCACCGCGCTTAACAAGCTCAGCCAAGTACGGAGAGTTGCCTTCGGCAGATGAGTGCAGCTGGCAAAGCTCCAAGTTATCCATGAGCGCTATCTGTTCAGGCGTTTTGACTTCGCATCCAGTAAGCACGAAAGATGCGACTGCCGTGATTGCCAAGTATCTTGTGTACGAAAATATCAATCTAAATTCCTTTGCGAGTATGAAACATAGCGCACCATCTTTGATAGGAGCTTGTATTGTCAATCTTCGCTTGCACTCGCAAAAATGCCAGCGCGGCCTAGCGCCCTGTCAGATACCCTTTTTATACCAAGCGACCAATACGAAAATGACCACCGCGCCCAGCATACCACCCACAAATTCTTCCATCGCTTCGCTCCTAATCAGATTGTCCTACTGGTGTAGCCATAAACTCACGCGCCTTGTGCCAGCTATCCCAGAACACAGAGGCTGCGTTAGCGAACTGCTCTTTCGTCATGCCCTCACTGCTTCCGGCGCGAGCTGCCGCGATCAGGTGATCAGCAACGTCTTTAGGTTCATCATCCACCGGCTCGCTCCTATTGCGTCAGTGTTTAGGCTTTGGTGGCGCCACCGTGAGAGGAGCCGATGCAACCGGATAGATAGACCCCCGCGGGTCTATATTTTCGCGGGCATGGCGCTCACGAGCCTCACTGTCCAGCCGATCAAAATGGCGCAGCAATTCATCCAGAGCGCGGAGACGAACCTGCGTCATGCCCCCTGCATATCCGCGCGGAGGATTTGAAACCGCATCCCTAAGATGCTACAAAGATTTTGCAAAACTCATCAGCCTCGCCTCCTTTACTGGACTTCGCGTCCTTCCGCTCCGCCACCAAAGATCTGCCCTTGCGGCGAAGGTGGAAAAACGATCCCCTCAAAGTACGACGCCAAAATTCTGAGCGCTTCATCATACCGCTTCGCCGCCAAATCTTTGGAGGGTAGTTCACTCAAACCGATCCAAACTGTGCATGACATCATTCTTATTTTCACTCGCGACAGATCAATAGGCGAAACTTTCCATTCGAAGTATTGCAAGCCCGAAACCCTTGCCTTCACAAGTTTCTTCTCAAAGCCCTTCTGAAGCATCTCGTAATTCTCAAAGTGCGCCAAAGTAGGAAAGTTAAAGGCGAACTCGACGTAACCTCCAACTGCGAAACGGCTGCCTCCTTGATCACTTACAGCTTTTTCACATCCAATTGAAAAGAAGGGGCTGTCTCGTGAAGCAAAAAATCGAAGCAGCCGCTGCAACCCTGGCAAATCTCTTGCCTCCACTATCTCAGTTACACGATCAGGGTTATCTTTAAGGTCCACAAATCCGTAACCTAATGAATCCGATCTAAAATCCGGCCCATACGGAACGGGCTTCACTCGTTCATCTTGCGTTATATAGTTTTTAACTTTCAATTGACTAACTCCAAATAAACCATTCCCCAACGATGCTAGGATAATGGTTGTCAATATCCCTTAGAATTTCCACGCTGGCTTCCAGTCGTACCAGCTATCTGGGTTTCTATCAGTCTTATCGCCCGTGCTTTTGAGTTCGACATAGTCTTTGGTCTTATGCAGCCATAAAAAATCAAAGCGACGATCGCCGTAAGATGTGTCGATTATCATACCTCGCGGGCGATAGTGCCCAAACGTTAAAGGGCTGTCGGGCTTCCCTAGAACAATCCAGAATTTTGCACCGCACATATAAATTTTTGCGGCCAAGATAACGCCGGTCTTTTCGTCGACAAACGTCTCAATTTCTAATCCCTTCGCAAAGATTAAAGGTTCGTCCGACGTATATGGAAAATATAGCCCCCACCCGTCGTGACGATCAACGTCAGTGAGAAATTCCTTCCAAGTTTCAGGAATATTCCGTTTTGCATCCATTGCTAATCCAATAAGTAGCTTGACGCACCACTTTTCAAGATTATGTCCACCAAATTGCGCCCGATGTGGAACAGAAAGTGGCGCCTTATCAATCATGTGGATTCTCTTAAAAAAACACCCGGCAATAGTATCCAAATGGGATAGGCTAGAATTACGTTTCACACATAAATTCTTTCTTGTTATTGAGCCAATACCAAACCTTCCTAATTCCATCTTCTTTTGCCACGACATACCACCGATCATAATAGATCGGCCATCGGCGATCTGCTCAAGAATACTTTGCGAAATAAAGTGTTCGCGTGAAATTTTTCCACGACACTCTCCATAGCCCGACAAGATGCACTCACTCAGAGATCTACTCCTAGTCTAAGTCTTGTTCATTCTGGGCCTTACCTTTCGACGAAACTGTCGATCGAGATCAACCACTCCTATCTGGATTGCCCATCCGCAATCTTTGCGAGCAAAAGAATAGCAAACCCGACCGCCATGGCTACGGGCCCCTCCTTTAGCGTACGCGGGACAGAATAGTCAGGCTGCGGGCCATGCTGCAGCATCACAACAAAGGCAAAAGCTACTGAGATCACCCCGAGAGCGATTGCACCCCAACCAAAAATACGGGCTAGTCTTATCATTTTTAAAAACTCCTATTTTATTTTTTTGAAAAGTAGAATTGCCCCACTACGGTCTTTGTAAACCGTTGCACGCCCAATCCAATTACGCTTTACAAACTCACTGTAGCCTTTGGCCTGAAATGCACTCACGTTTTCCGGCCTTGACCATCGAGCTGTTTCAGGAGGCAGCAGACCAGCCACAAACGAGGAATCGATCACCAAAATGCGCCGTTTCCAAATTTTCTCGGCTATCTTGCCAAGCAACCCGAGAAAACCAAAAGATGGTTCAGCCATGCTTCACTCCTATTTGGATCGCTCTTCAGTAGCCTCAAATCGCCTCATAAGTTCTTTCATCAACGATTTAACTTTGTGCGCCTCATCCTGTGCATATCGAATTTTACCGCTATCTAGGAAAGCTTTTTCATGCATAATTTCGCGCCTTAGGCCCCTGAAATACTCGAGATTGGCCCGTAGATCAGCGTCCAGAAAACCGAGGAGTTCGAGCTTTGCCTCATAATCCTTGCGATCAATGTCCTTTGCCACTCTCTTTCCAAATCGCTCCGAAATAGTGAGATGGAGCTTGGCCTCTAACCACATGCCCGAAAAAGCGATATACACTAGCGCAAATTTAAAAGACCGATTGGTCGGATCAAGAGCGAATATCCAGCCCCCCCCATCTGGTCGCCGACGACGGATCGCCTTAAACGCCTCCTCCATGCTTTCAAACGCCTCTTCCGCGATTTGCTGATAGATATCTACATTCGTAATAATGGATGCTGCCACCAGCTGTCCGTCTCCTATCTGGATTCACTCACCGTGCACATCAGGCGCACGGCTCTCAGCATCCCAATCCTTCTGCCAGGCATAGTAAGCCGCGCGGCTGATGGTGGGCCCTTCAATCTTCTGCATAGCCTTCCAGACGGTGTTGCCGCGCTCTCCCTGGGCAAATAGTTCGATAGCGGCAGCAACCCGATCCTCCGTCATCGCCTTTGGCCTGCCTCCGACCTCACCGCGCTCCTTTGCGCGATCGATAGCAGCTTTTGTGCGCTCGCGGATCAGATCCCGTTCGAGTTCAGCAAAGACCGCCAGAAGGTGGATCATAGCCTTACCCATAGGCCCTGTCGTGTCGACACGCTCTGTCAGGCTGACAAAAGCAATGCCCCGCTCCGATAGCAGCTTGAGTGTGCCGAGGATGCCGCCAAGCGTGCGGCCGAGCCGGTCGAGCTTCCAAACGACGAACTCCCCACCATCATGCTGGCAGGCCCGAAGCGCGCGCATGAAAGCGGGTCGCGTCATGGACCCGCCACTCGCGCGATCGACATAGATCAGGGCCGGGTCGACACCATAGTTCTTCAAGGCTTGTATTTGCATGTCGGGGTTTTGTTCGGACGTCGAAACGCGGGCGTAACCGATCTTGGTCCCGGGCCGGTTTTCAGATTCAGACGTCATGTTCTTATGCGATCCCGCCAATGTTGCTGGATCAATATGGACTGAGTATCTGGACAGGACAAGCCAGACTGCGTATTGTCTTGAAACCTAGTCCAACTAATCTCGGTGGCCACTATGACCGGAATTGAAAGCATCGCTGCAGAACGTCAACGCCAGATCAAGGCGGAAGGCTGGACCGCAGCACACGACGACAGCCACGGTTGCGGCGCTATTGCGCTTGCCGCAGCGTCCTACGCGATGCACTTGGTTCGATCGAGGGAAAGTCGCGAAAAATAGTACAAAAATGCGACTTGGCTAAAGGTCTGGCCATGGTCGCGTGACTGGTGGAAACCCACGGACCCGCGCCGCGATCTGGTCAAGGCCGGGGCACTGACCACCGCCGAGATCGATCACCTCGACCGCGCTGAAAATGCGCGCATCAACGCTGAGGGCTGGCAAGACGCACCTAGCCGTATCCCCGATTGCGAATAATCCAACTAACCCCCTCGCGGCAATCCATTAAACGGCAATGTTAGGATTTTGGGCCAATGAAAATCGTATGAAGGCTGCTAAGGACTGTTGACGCTTGAGGATTCCCAAATCAGCTGCTGAGTGTTTCAAGGTTTCCAAATGGGAGGTAGCCTTGATCCGCATGACATTGACCGACACGCAATGGGCGATCATCGCCCCACACTGCCTTGGCCGGGACTGTGACCCGGGTCGCACCGGGCCTGACCCTCGGCTGTTCGTGGAAGCGGTGCTGTGGATAGCTCGAACCGGGTGTCCGTGGCGTGACCTGCCGGAGCAGTTCGGCAAGTGGAATTCGGTCTTCAAGCGCTTCCGCAGGTGGGTGAAAGCAGATGCATTCCCTCGCATGTTCACAGTGTTAGCTGAAGGCGTCGACTTCGAATACGCCATGATCGACGGCAGCATAGTCAAGGTCCACCGCCACGGACAGGGCGCAAAAGGGGGTCTCAGGCCCAGGCCATCGGGCGCTCTCGCGGCGGGATAACGACCAAGTGCATGGCCTTGAGCGATGCGCTCGGCAACCTCATCGACTTCCGCCTGCTGCCCGGGCAGGCCCACGATCTGCGCGGCACAGCGGCATTGATCGAAGGGTTGGCCTGCGACCAGTTCCTTGCCGACCGCGCCTTCGATGCAAACTGGGTGCGCGAGGCCCTGGCTGGCGCGGGGATCGAGGCGGTCATCCCGCCAAAATCCAACCGCCGATTTCCGCCAGAGTTTGACCGCGACACTTACAAGTGGCAGCACCTGATCGAGAACTTCTTCGGAAAGCTCAAGGAATACAGGGGGATCGCCATGCGCTGCTGTAAAACCGACGAAAGCTGCAGCGCTTTCATCGCCGTCGCCGCGACCGTCATTCGCCTACGATGAACGTCAACAGGCCTTAGCAAGCTCTGCAGTGCAGCCGCGGCTTAGATGTAGGCTCGGACACACAGGCGCAGGCATCCGAGGAACCTAGTCTGCATCAGCTTGCTTCCCTAAAATATCCAGAATGCGTTCAAGCCGTTGGTCCTGAGCATTGTTCACTTCTCTCTGAGCATTGATGGAGTCGATGACAGCGCCCATGGACCCAACACCGCTATCGAAACGGCCACTTCCAAATGAAAGAAGAGCGATCACGGAGCCGATTCCAGCGAGCAAGAGGAGGGCATTCTGCCACCAAGTAACCGGGTTCATTGCGTCAAGCTTTGCAATAACCTCCGCAAATCTGGCGTCATTTTGCGCTTTCACAGCATCCACGCTTCGGTCAAGGTAATTCTTTGTTTCCGAATCCACCTCTGATCCCCCTCCGTTACCGCCACCAAATTTGCTGCCCACGAACCGGGAAGAATCCGTATCGTGCTGCCTGCCATCCATTCTAAAAACGTTCGGCCGAACGCGCGAGGCCTCAGACATTGCCTTCCTTCCAACCCTTCAGATCTAGCATGCCATTCACTACAAGAGCTCCATCGCCACCATGCGCAATCAGCTGCATCATTTGGACAGTATTCATAGCGCTCCCCTCGAAGACAAACTCGCATTCTGAAATGGTTACGTCTGTCAGCTCGGGCGGGCGCCCTCCCTTGAAAACAAGCGTGCAATTTTCGAATGTTAAATTCTCGAACTTTTTGTAGTCGAGTTCGACGACCTCGCTCTTGATGACTTTCTGCTCGGCCATTTGCGCTCCTAAGTGACAACTTCACGCTAGGTATCATACTAAAATTTGTCAAATGTAAGCCCTCCTCACAAGATCATAATCGACTTCTGCTGCTGTTGCGCCGCTCTGTTATACAGCTCCGAGTGCTTACTAATTCTTAAGAACATATGCAGCGACCGCGTATGATGTTGTTGATTTATCGCAAGATCTGAGAGGGCAAAATGTCTGGCGGCGTTTCGGTAGCGGTATGGTAGATCCAGATCTCGTAGGAGCTGGCATTCGATATCATGGCGCTTTTCGGGGTTTGGCCTGTCGCACAGAGACGCGTCATGGCGTTTGCAGCTATCTTGACAGGTGCGTGAAATGCCTGTCCGCCCTATCATCATATCTTGGATGGGTCTCAGGGCTTGTCAGAACGCAATAGGCCGCAGCGACCAGGTCACTTTGCCTCGCCATATTTGGCGATCGACTGACGGGCATATCGATAGATCAGGTTGTCCAGCACATCGGGCAGTGGGGACATTTCGGCGAAGGCCTCGGGGGAGCTTTCCAGCATGTGCGCCTTCACATGCGCCTTGAAGGTCGCTGTTCCGGCCTGCAGGCCATGGGCGAGACCACTTTCGACGCCAGAGATGATCGAAGAATGGAACGTCGCGACAGCCCGCTCGCTGAGCTTGAGGCCGGTTGATGCCTGCAGCGCGCCTGCGATCCGATTCAGCACGAACATCAGCAGCGGGCCGAGGATCGCAACGAGCGTCGTCTGCATCGCGTCACTTGTAAGAACGTTTGCGATAATTTCCATGGTGGGTTCCTTTCAGCGCCAGGGGCGCTTTGAGGCGGCCGCAGCCGCAGAGAAGGCCAGCGCAAAGCGCCAGTCTGTGATGGGGAACAGCGGGAAGCGGATCACATCCGGGCGCGCTGAAAATGCATGGCGTCAGCACCCCAGAGGCGAAGCGCCGGCAGCCACTCATTGGCCTGCATGATGTCGAGCAGCGGCTTGTACGCCGCGCCACAGAACAGCGCGTGTGGGCAGCGCAGGCGCAGCGCGTTGGGCGCGGCATAGAAGTCGACGGCGCAGCCGTAGGAGTGCATCGACCAGCTGGCGCCCCCACGCATCCGCCGCTCGACGTAAGACCCTGCAAAGCGATCGATCCCAAGATCGCGCATGTCGTCACTGCCATAGTGATCAAAGACAGCCAGCAGAGCTCGCTCAAGAGAGGCTGCGGCCTTGGCATGCACGCGGATCCGGCGGGTGGTCTGATCAAGCGCCCAGTCGATACGCAGATCGAAGGGCAGCGTGACATAGACCAGCTGGTTGCGGATCTCATCCGTGCCGGGCTGCCCGTAGTAGGTCGAACACTCGGCCTGTGTCGGGATGCTGGCAGCGTCGGGCTGATGTGGCGATGCGACCCGCTCCACTGCGGCCGAGGCCCCTGCCCGCGCGCTGCGCCAGGCGGTAAGCGCCTCGGCCGTGTTGTGACCGGCGTAGCCATCCACAAGACCCGCCTCGAAGCCCTGGGCATTCAGGATGCGCTGACCGGCTGCGATCAAGCGTCGGGCCTTTGACCAGGACGTAGAGTCTGCAGCCGCGTTGCGTTCGGTGACCGCGACGGCCGCCATGGTTTTCGGCCCCGGATCGCCATCAATCGCGGAGGTGTAGTAGCTCGCAGAGGCCAGAAGCATCTGCACATCGGTCGGGGTCATGGTCATCTCCAATGCAAAAAGCCCCGCACGATGGCGGGGCCGGATGGGTCATTTGTGATTTTGGTTCAGATCTTCTGTGGGGCTTGGACTCGCCCTCTCTGGCGTCCGGCACGAGCCAGCCTCAGGACCCGCCAGGCGCGGCACTTGTCAGCCGCGCCGGTCCTTGAGGATGGCCAGATCCCTTTCCAACCGTTCAAGCCGGTCAAGAGCCTCATCCAGATCGCGGCGTTCGCCAGCACCCCACATGCAGGTGACCGGCGTCACGGCTTCGGCGAGCGCATCCTCTGCCGTGGCCCCGCGAATGCGCCCCTTGATCACCGCCCAGACCACAAGCCCGACGAAGGTGATCAGGATGAAATTCGACAGGCCAAGCCGTAGGAACGCGTCGGTCACGGCCTCGATTGTCTCAGCGA
>NZ_AWWI01000187.1 GCF_002760615.1 Puniceibacterium antarcticum
TCATTTTATTGTCCTGTAGGTTGGTTCGGTTGGAGATGACGAAGGGCCGCTCAGCCCTTCGAGGTTGGTTTCGGTGTGAGAATGGTCTTGGGGCTGTTGTTGGAGGCAAAGTCGGGTAATTCGCCAGTCCATTCGTAGGCCATCTCGCCCGGAGGGTTCTCGTACCAGCCGGGATCGGAGTAATCGTCCGCGTCGATGCCGTCCCGCACCTTCACGACCGAAAACATGCCGCCCATCTCGATGGGTCCGTACGGGCCCCAACCCGTCATCATCGGGATGGTATTGTCGGGTAGCGGCATTTCCATTTTTGCCATGTCCCCCATGCCGGACATGCCCATCGGCATGTATTCCGGCTGGAATTGACGGATCTTCTGGGTCAGCGGCTTCTTGTTCACCCCGATGAACGTCGGCACGTCATGGCCCATGGCGTTCATCGTATGGTGCGATTTGTGGCAATGGATCGCCCAATCTCCCAGATGATCGGCGACGAATTCGTAGGCGCGCATCGCACCTACGGGAATGTCGATGCTGACCTCCGGCCACTGTGCTTCAGGCGGCACCCAGCCGCCATCCGTGCAGGTGACCTTGAAGTCATAGCCGTGCATATGGATCGGGTGGTTCGTCATCGTAAGGTTCCCAACCCGTACTCGCACCCGGTCGCCCTTGTTCACGACCAGCGGATC
>NZ_AWWI01000188.1 GCF_002760615.1 Puniceibacterium antarcticum
TCGGCAAAACTCAAACCCGGAGTCTCGCTCACGCTGGATAAAAGTTGGGGGCAACGTCACCCGGCATGGCAAGCCCGAAATAGTCAACACGGATCAGGGCAGCCAGTTCACATCGACCGACTTCATCAAGGTTCTGGCGAGCCGGGAGATCAAGATCAGCATGCCTCTCGGTGATGGCTTGCAATCACCTGCCGGTAACAGACGGCAAAGGGGCGTGGCGTGACAACGTCTTCGTAGAGCGCCTGTGGCGGACCATTAAATACGAAGAGGTTTACCTGCACGCCTACGCCAGCGTCTCGCAAGCCCGCGCCTCCATCGGGCGCTATCTGGGCTTTTGCAACAGCCGACGACCTCACTCATCGCTTGACGGCAAAACGCCCGATCAGGCCTACTTCAATCAGCCGGTGCCAGACGCGGTCGCGGCGTAACCAAGGCGGAAAACCACTTACAAAACGCCCGGAACCTTGTCAGACAAACCAAATCACCTCTGTTCGCCGTCGTATTTTCCTGCTGGGAGGCCGTCGTCGTAGCGCGTCGACATGCAGCCTGATGGGGAAACAGGCAAACATCCGTTGCCATAATCCCTACGTTACCAAGGGCGGATCTTGATTGAAGCATTTCGACTGAACGGTCAATCTCCTACAACGTCCTAAAATTAGAGGTTTATACGCGAAAGGTGTGAGTGCTTTGTCTCAGTCTGAAATCGAAAAGCCCTACTCGGTGCAAGCTGTGGCATTGAACTAGGCAGCAAGCCCTTTGGACCCAAGGGCCAGAAACTTGTCGCGCCGATCCTTGATCAGTGCCTTGGGTTTCAGCCCGTCGAGATCGCCCAGCATGGCCGTAATGCATTCGCTGACAGCTGCGATGGTCGCAGCGCTGTCGCGGTGTGCGCCACCCAGCGGTTCTGGGATCACGTGGTCGGTGACCCCCAGCTTGAGCAGATCCTGCGCGGTAAGGCGCAGCGCCTCGGCGGCTTCGCGCATCTTTTCAGAGTCTTTCCACAGGATTGATGCGCAGCCTTCGGGCGAGATCACCGAATAGACCGAATGTTCCAGCATCGCGACCCGGTTCGCCGTGGCAAAGGCCACCGCGCCGCCGGAGCCACCTTCGCCGATGATCACGGACACCAGCGGCACACCGATCTGCAGGCAGGTTTCGGTGGCGCGGGCAATCGCCTCTGACTGGCCGCGTTCCTCGGCGCCCTTGCCTGGATAGGCGCCGGGCGTGTCGACCAGTGTGATCACTGGCAGGCCGAACCGGTTGGCCATCTCCATCAGGCGTACGGCCTTGCGGTAGCCTTCGGGGCGGGCCATGCCGAAATTTCGCTTGATGCGGCTTCCGGTGTCATTGCCCTTTTCATGACCAAGCACAACAACGGGGCGGTCGTTGAACCGGGCAAGTCCGCCCATGACCGCATCATCCTCGGAAAATTTCCGGTCGCCGGCGAGGGGCGTGAATTCCTGAAACAGCGCATCGATATAATCGCGGCAATGGGGGCGGTCAGGATGACGGGCCACCTGACATTTGCGCCAGGGTGTCAGCTTCTTGTAAAGATCTTTCAGAAGGTCGGATGCCTTTCGGTCCAGCGCTGCCGCCTCGGATTCGATATCCATCTCTTCATTGACCCGCGCCATGGCACGCAATTCTTCGGCTTTGCCTTCGATCTCGGCCAAAGGTTTCTCAAAATCGAGGTAATGGGTCATTGACAGGCTCCGCTTCGGTGTCTGGCGTCATATGAACGCATGACGGCGGCATTGCAACTCTCTGCCCTGTGATCTCAGTGGATCAGCACCGGCAGAAGCGAGGCAACAAGCAGCGCGGCCATGGCCCAGTTGAAGGCGCGCAGCCGTCTTGGGGCGCGCAGCACGCGCCGGACCTGCTGACCGGCAATCGTCCAGACCGAGGTCGACAGGACGCCGCAGATTGCAAAGGCTGCTGCCACCCAGAGCATTGCGCCAAGGTCGTGACCTGCCGCATAAAGCGTGATCGCGGAGAGCCCCATGGACCATGCCTTGGGGTTGACCCATTGAAACGCCGCTGCCTGCACAAAGGTCAGGGGCTTTCCTGTCGCCTCGGCCTCTTGTGGTGGCGCGGCATGGGCGATTTTCCAGGCGAGGTAGATCATATAGACGACTGAGGCGATCTTGAGCAGCAGATAACTTTGTGGCCAGAGGTCAAACAGCTGCATCACCCCCAGACCGACGAGGATGATCATCATCGGAAAGCCCAGCCCGATGCCCAGCATATGCGGTACTGTGCGACGTAAGCCGAAGTTGGCCCCCGAGGTCATGAGCATCAGGTTGTTCGGCCCCGGTGTCATCACGGACACCAAGGCAAAAAGCAGCAGAGCGGGGAGGTTTTCAGGTGTCATGCCCGCAATATCTGACAGAATTCGCAGCATGGAATTGCAAACTCTGCAGATTTTGGTGAAATAATGCAATTTATGAGCGTCATGGATAGCATTGATCAAAAGATATTGCGCGAACTGACTCGCAACGGGCGGATCAGTAATCTTGCGCTGGCCGAGGCAGCTGGGCTGTCGCCGTCGGCCTGTCTGCGGCGGGTCACTGCGCTGGATCGGGAAGGGGTTATCACCGGCTATCGCGCCGTGCTGAGCCCGGAAAAGACAGGTGTCGGTTTCGTGGCCTATGTCACCGTGGGGCTGGGGCAGCACACCAAGGCGGCGCAAGAGGCGTTTGAACGCGCCATCGCCCGCAGCCCCGAGGTGCGTGAATGTCACAACATCACCGGGGCTGTGGAGTACCTGTTGCGGATCGAAGCGGCCGATCTGGCCGCCTACAAGCATTTCCATACCGAGGTGCTGGGCACCCTGCCGCAGGTGAATGCGATCACCTCTTATGTGGTCATGGGGTCGCCCAAGGATGAGCGCGCCTGAGACGCTAGCCCGCGATCATCTCGAATTGTTTCACGATCACTTCGGCCTGTTTGATGCTGGCGATGTCCACCAGACGGCCCTTGTAGACGGTCGCGCCTTCGCCCTTGGCATTGGCAGCGTCCATAGCGGCAAGAATTTCGCGGGCCTCGGCGACGGCTGCTTCTGACGGTGTGAAAACTTCGTTCGCCAGAATCACCTGCTTGGGATGGATCGCCCATTTGCCGACCATCCCCAAAGTCGCCGAGCGCAGCGCCTGCGCACGAAAGCCTTCGTCATCGCTGAAATCACCGAATGGGCCATCGACGGGCAGAACGCCATGGGTGCGGCATGCAGCGACAATCGCTGTCTGCGCCCAGTGCCAGGGATCGGACCAGTATTTTGCCCCCTCTCGCGCCATGTAATAGTTTTCCTGCGTCCCGCCGATCCCCGTGATGGACATTCCCATGGAGGCGGCGAAATCGGCGGCACCAAGGCTCATCGCCAGCAGGCGCGGGGTGGCAGCGGCGATCTCTTCCACATGAGAAATGCCGGCTGCGGATTCGATGATCACTTCAAAGGCCAGCGTCTTGGTCCGGCCCTTTGCGCGCTCAATCGCCGTGACCAACGCATCCACGGCGTAAAGGTCAGCCGCGCAGCCCACCTTTGGAATCATGATCATGTCCAAACGTTCCGACGCCTGTTCCATCAGATCCACCACGTCACGATACCAGTAGGGCGTGTCCAGCCCGTTGATCCGCACGCTCAGCGTCTTGGTGCCCCAGTCAATATCACCGATGGCCTTGATTACATTGGCGCGGGCGCTGTCCTTGTCCGACGGCGCCACGGAATCCTCAAGATCAAGGTTTATGACATCGGCAGCACTCGCCGCCATCTTTTCAAAGATCGCAGGGCGCGAGCCGGGGCCAAACAGCTGGCAGCGGTTGGGGCGGGCGACGGGGGCAGGCTGAATGCGAAAGGACATGCGGTGCGCTCTCCTTGAAAGGATGTTACGTATTCCATTGCATACCGGTTATTAAATTACCAAGCGGGTCGCAAGGGAAATTTGCACCTGCAGCATTGCGCTGCGCCGCAGCGCGGGCGCGTCAGGGAAAGTGCAGTCCGTGCACGTTTCTTCGGCATTGCCTCAAGTTTGCGCAGTGATCGTGCAGCAAGCACTGGAATTCCCGGATAAAAGCACATTAGTTGCACCCCAAAGCGGCTAACGTGCCGCGAAATCCAACAGCCGGGAGACTACTATGATTGAGACGCCATACCTTCTGTTTCTGGGCGATGCGCCCGACGCCCTTGCCGCCAAAGTTGCGCAGGGCATCAAGGACTGGCGCCCTGACAACTGTGTCGGCCAGTTCCGCATGGACGGCTGCAAGGCCGACATGAAGCTGCCTGACATGACCCTTGCCGAAGCCAAGGCCGCCGGCGCCAAGACGCTGGTGATCGGTGTTGCCAACCGTGGTGGCCTGATTTCCAAAGCCTGGAAGCAGGTGCTGCTTCAGGCGCTCGAAGAGGGTTTTGACATCGCCTCGGGCCTGCACAACCTGCTGCGCAACGAACCGGATCTGGCTGCCAAGGCCAAGGAACTGGGGCGCACGCTGCATGATGTGCGTATTCCTGTCGTGCAATATCCCATCGCCAATGGCGAGCCGCGCACCGGCAAACGGGTGCTGGCCGTGGGGACCGACTGTTCCGTGGGAAAAATGTACACAGCGCTGGCGCTGGACCGCGACATGCGCAAGGCGGGCATGAAATCCACCTTCCGCGCGACGGGTCAGACCGGCATCCTGATCACCGGCGAAGGCGTGCCGCTGGACGCGGTGATTGCCGATTTCATGGCGGGTTCGATCGAATGGCTGACACCGGACAATGACGCCGATCACTGGGACATCATCGAGGGGCAGGGATCGCTGTTCCACGTGTCCTATTCCGGGGTGACACTGGCGCTGATCCATGGCGGCCAGCCCGATGCGTTGATCCTGTGCCACGAGCCGACGCGCGAGCATATGCGTGGGCTGCCGGGCTACAAGCTGCCGACCCTTGAGGCGGTACGCGACATGGCACTGAGCCTCGCGCAGGTCGCCAATCCCGCGTGCAAGGTTGTGGGCATCTCGATCAACACCCAGCACATGAACGACGCTGAGGCGACCGCCTATCTCGAAGAGGTCGAGGCACGTCTGGGTCTGCCCGCGGTCGATCCCTATCGCCACGGCGCCGAGCGTCTGGCCGAGGCGCTGGCGGCGCTTTAAGCCTGCTGAACCGTTCCCAAGGCCCTTGCGAGAGACTTCGCAGGGGCCGAATGTGCCCCATGTCTTGACTCGCGCACAGGGCTGCGGTGATTTTTTGCGTATTTGAAAAGAGAAGAAGGGATGAGGTCTTGCAGATTGACGTGACACACGATGTTTTCCGTCTGGCGGAGGTCTTTACCATCAGCCGGGGATCGCGGACCGAGGCCAAGGTGCTGACCGTGCGGATCACCGACGGCGACGTGACCGGCTGGGGCGAATGTGTGCCCTATGCCCGCTATGACGAAACGCTTGAGTCGGTGAGCGAGCAGATTGCCGGGCTGCCGTCGGTTTTGAACCGTGCCGCGCTCTATGATCTGCTGCCTGCAGGCGCTGCACGCAATGCTGTGGATTGCGCGCTGTGGGACCTTGAGGCCAAGAAGACCGGGAAACGTGTCTGGGAACTGGCCGGGCTGGCCAAGCCGGGCCCGGAGATCACTGCCTATACCCTGTCGCTCGACAGCCCCGAAAAGATGCGCGCACAGGCGGCGAAACACGCGTTCCGCCCGCTGCTGAAGATCAAGCTCGGTACGCCCGATGACATGCCGCGGCTTGAGGCCGTCCGAGCCGGGGCGCCCAATGCCCGCATCATCATCGACGCAAACGAGGGCTGGTCAGCTGAGGTCTACGCCGATCTGGCCCCGCATCTGGTGCGTCTGGGCGTGGCGCTGGTCGAACAGCCGCTGCCGGCGTCAGAGGACGAGGCGCTGATCGGGATCGACCGGCCCGTGCCGGTCTGTGCCGATGAAAGCTGCCATGATCGTGCGAGCCTTGCCCATCTCAAGGGCAAGTACGATGTGGTGAACATCAAGCTCGACAAGACCGGGGGTCTGACTGAGGCGCTGGCCCTTCGGGATGCCGCGCGCGCCGAAGGTTATGACGTGATGGTCGGCTGCATGGTCGGGTCCTCCCTCGCCATGGCGCCGGCGACGCTGGTAGCGCAGGGCGCGCTGGTGACGGACCTTGACGGACCGCTGCTGCTGGCCGAAGACCGCCTCGAACCGCTGCTTTTTGACGACAGCGGTGTGCATCCGCCCCTTGCTGCCCTCTGGGGCTGACCCCGATCCGAACCGAAGGACCTGAACCATGACCCGCACCGTTTACCTGAACGGAGACTACCTGCCCGAGACCGAAGCAAAGGTGTCGATCTTTGACCGCGCCTTTCTGATGGCGGACGGCATTTACGAAGTGACGAGTGTGCTGGAAGGCAAGCTTATCGACTTTCCTGGTCACGCCACGCGTCTGCAGCGGTCGCTGTCCGAACTGGACCTGCGCGCGCCCTGCACAATGGAAGAGCTGCTTGAGATCCACCGTGAGCTGATCCGTGTGAACGAGATCACCGAGGGTCTTGTCTATCTGCAGATCACGCGCGGCGCGCCAGGTGATCGGGACTTCGTCTTTCCCGACCCGGAAACCACTGAGCCGACCATCGTGCTGTTCACTCAGAACAAGCCGGGGCTTGCGACAAGCCCGATGGCCGACACAGGCATGAAGATCATCAGCATAGAGGATCAGCGCTGGGGCCGTCGTGACATCAAAACGGTGCAGCTGCTCTACCCGTCTATGGGCAAGATGATGGCGAAAAAGGCTGGATGCGACGATGCCTGGATGGTCGAGGATGGTTTCGTAACAGAAGGTACCTCGAACAACGCCTATATCGTCAAGGGCAACAAGATCATCACCCGCGCGCTCTCCAACGATATCCTGCACGGGATCACCCGGGCTGCCGTACTGCGTTTCGCGACTGAAGCGCAGATGGAAGTGGAAGAGCGTAATTTTTCCATCGAAGAGGCCCAGGGCGCGGATGAGGCCTTCATAACCTCTGCGAGTGCTTTCGTCATGCCGGTGGTCGAGATTGACGGGACGGCGGTTGGCGATGGCAAGCCTGGGCATCGTGCGAAGCGCTTGCGCGAGATCTATCTGGAAGAAAGCCTGAAGATGGCGATCTGATCCCAAGGCACCGTGTCCCGCAATACGCAGGGCAATCGTTGCTTATATCGCCCCGCGCTGTTTCAGTGCCTGAATGACATTGAGGTTCGACAGGTGACCGTCTTGGTGGGAGCGGTTACACCGAGTCGTGATCGGGCGCTGGAAACCAAAGTCGTGTCTGCGTGTTTTACCCACATGCAGCTTGGCATTGCGATAACCGCTTTGCCGCTGCATCCCACCTGAGAAGGAAACATCATGGGTGAACTTGCAGACAAGGCAAAAGGTAACGCTAACAAAGCCGCAGGCGCAGCAAAAGACGCTGTCGGCAGCGCGACGGGAAACAAGAAGCTTCAAGCCGAAGGCAAGGCACAGAAGCTAAAAGGGGACGTGCAAAGAGCGTCTGGTGCTGTCAAGGGTGCCTTGGGCAACAAGGTCTGACTGCAAAACTGTTTTAGATGTGCCGGTTTGATCCGGTCGATGCGGGCCCTGACTATACGATGTCAGGGCCCGACCTAATTTGGGAGGGCTCTTACTCCGCTGCGATCTTGTCTTGCGTCTTGGTGTCAAAATCTGACGCGCCGTGACGTTCGTGTAGCTGGGTTTCTGGTTCTCCAAAGGCGCGGTTTACCATGCGGCCCCGTTGTACGGCTGGACGGGCATCAATCTTTTGAGCCCATGCCATGACGTTGGTGTAGCTTTCCACATCCAGGAATTCCGCGGCCGAATAGAGCCTCCCCAGAACCAGCTGTCCGTACCAGGACCATATCGCCATATCGGCGATGGTGTAGTCATCCCCCGCGATGAAGGGTACCTCGGCCAGACGTTTGTCAAGCACGTCAAGTTGGCGCTTGGCTTCCATCGTGAAGCGGTTGATCGGGTATTCCCACTTTTCAGGCGCGTAGGCGTAGAAATGGCCAAAACCACCGCCAAGATAGGGCGCCGAACCCATCTGCCAGAAAAGCCAGGACAGCATCTCGGGACGGTCTTCGGGTTTGCCTAGGAAGGCGCCAAATTTTTCGGCCAGATGCAACAGGATCGCGGCGGATTCAAAGATCCGCTTAGGCGCATCGCCGCTGTGATCCATCAGCGCGGGGATCTTTGAATTCGGATTCACACCGACAAAGCCGCTTCCGAACTGGTCGCCATCACCGATCTTGATCAGCCAGGCGTCATATTCAGCGCCTGCGTGACCGGCGGCCAGCAGCTCTTCGAACATCACGGTGACCTTGACGCCGTTGGGTGTGGCAAGTGAATACAGTTGGAACGGATGCTCGCCAACCGGCAATTGCTTGTCATGAGTCGCACCGGAAGTGGGGCGATTGATACTTGCGAACTTGCCACCCGACGCGGCGTCGTTGGTCCAGACATTGGGTGGCGTGTAGGTGTCGGTCATAGGGTCAAGTCCTTGTGTGTCTGTCTATGTTCCATTTAGGACATTGAGCTAAAATTACCACGGCAGACAGAGGAATCCACTGCACTTAAGCCCGTATTGGGTCAGGTCCCGAAATGTTTTTTGCCTCTATTGCCCGGCCTGACGCTGTATGGCATCAGGGGGAAGTAACCCCACATTTCCGAGGCCCTTAATGAATACGTTTACTTCCGCCGCCGCCGCGGCAATCATCACCGTCGGCACCTTATAGGTCGCCGCTGCGCAAGACGCTTAAGGCACCGCTGTTACGTTGGGCTATAATAACTATAACAGCGATGGCGGTCAGAATTTCGATGGCGGCACAGCGCAGTTCGATACAACGCTGGCTTTTGGGCAATTCTCCTTCGATCTGGACGTCAGGTTTGACTCGGTCAAGCAGAATGGCGTGAGCCAGACAAATCTTAGCACGGACCTGATGCCGAAATACTGGTTTGCCCCCAGCTTTGGCGTCGGCATCTATTTCGCCCGCGACTCGGTTGATCTGGATCCCGGGCAATGCGGTAACCAGCAGCATTCTCAAGACCGACCGGAACGCGTGCAGCGGAACATTGTCCAGCGTCGGGTTCTAAGCTCTGCGTTCAGTCTATCTCCAGAGCGCGCTGATTTCGATCGGCGCGTTTCGCGTTTGCGGTGTCGTCCTTAAAGCACGCCGATATCGGCCAGTGCCCCGGCTAGTTCGGGGGGAAGGTCGTCGTCCAGTGCACGTTTCCCTGAAAGGTCGGCAGGCGCATCAGCAGGGGTGAGATAGCGCCAACCCTGAAACGGGCGTTTCTGTGCCGGGCTCGTGCGGACCAATGTTGGGTCAAGCACTATGGCGCAGCGGCGGACGCCATCGCCGCCTTCGTATTCATCTAGCCGCAGTATGCGCTGGCGGCATTGCACTAACCCTTTGACGACCCAGTAGATAGAGCCGCCGTTCAAGATCTCGGCCTCGCGTTTCGGCCACATCCGCGTGATGTGGCGCGGTAAACTGTCCGGTCCCTGTGCCCGCGCGGAGGCCTGCCAGTCGGCCAGATCCTCGACCGACTCTGTCCCAACGCTGAGTTTCAGGATATGTGTGTGTTCATCCATAGTTATGTCCCTAGTCTGTCGAAAAACGACATACATATTGTAGTCTGTTGGCAAAATGCTTCAAGCTGTGGTATTTTACCGAAGGTAAGTCTATCCGTTTTTTCCACTGACAGCCGTTGTGATCCGGCGGCGTTCTGCGCTATCTAGTCCCCCTGCACTGCCAAATCCAGCACTTAGGAATCGCCACATGACCCGCTTTGCCGCCCCGATCGCCGAACAAATCTGGGACATGAAATATCGCCTGAAGGATGCGGACGGGACCGCCGTCGACTCCAGCGTCGAAGATACTTGGAGGCGCATCGCTCGTTCACTAGCGGCGGTCGAAACCGAGCCGAAGCTCTGGGAAGAAAAATTCTATGCTGCGCTGGAGGATTTCAAATACCTCCCCGCAGGACGCATCATTGCCGGTGCTGGCACGGAACGCTCTGTCACCCTGTTCAACTGCTTTGTCATGGGCACTATCCCTGACAGCATGGGCGGAATTTTCGAGATGCTGCGCGAAGCGGCGCTGACCATGCAGCAGGGCGGCGGCATCGGTTATGATTTCAGCACGATCCGCCCCAAGGGTGCGAGCGTCAAAGGCGTTGCGGCGGATGCCTCTGGCCCGCTGTCCTTTATGGATGTTTGGGACGCGATGTGCCGCACAATCATGTCCGCCGGGTCGCGCCGCGGTGCAATGATGGCCACCATGCGTTGCGACCATCCGGATGTTGAGGATTTCATCGCCGCGAAGGCAGACAGTGCCCGTCTGCGCATGTTCAACCTGTCCGTATTGATCACCGACCCGTTCATGGATGCGGTCAAGGCGGATGGTTCCTGGGATCTGATGTTCGATGGCACGGTCTATCGCACGGTGCAGGCGCGCGATCTGTGGAACCGGATCATGAAGGCTACGTATGATTACGCTGAGCCGGGCGTGATCTTTATCGACCGCATCAACCAGGCCAACAACCTGAGCTATGTCGAACAGATCGCCGCGACCAACCCCTGTGGCGAACAGCCTCTGCCACCTTATGGCGCGTGCCTGCTGGGGTCGATCAACATGGCGCGTCTGGTGGCGGATCCGTTCGGCGAGGGCGCGTCGCTGGACGTGACTGCGCTGGACGATCTGGTGTCGACCGCCGTGCGGATGATGGACAACGTCGTGGATGCATCTAGGTTCCCGCTGCCGCAGCAGGCTGAAGAGGCCCGCAACAAGCGCCGCATCGGTCTGGGTGTGACCGGCCTTGCCGATGCCCTGTTGATGGTGGGACTGCGCTATGGTTCGGAAGAGGCGGCCCGTCAGACCGAAGACTGGCTGCACCAGATCGCACGCGCGGCTTATCTTGCGTCGGTTCAATTGGCCAAGGAAAAGGGCGCCTTCCCGCTTTTCGACGCCGAGGCGTATTTGAACAGTGGCACCATGCGCAAGATGGATGGCGATGTGCGTGATGCGATCCGCGAACATGGCATCCGCAATGCCCTGCTGACCTCCATCGCTCCAACCGGGACAATCTCACTCTATGCCGGGAATGTATCTTCGGGGATCGAACCGGTCTTTGCCTATGCATACACCCGCAAGGTTCTGCAAAAGGATGGCACCCGGAGCGAGGAAGAGGTCGTCGACTACGCCGTGCAGATGTGGCGCGAAAAGTTCGGCGATGTTGAACTGCCTGAGTATTTCGTGAATGCCCAGACGCTCGCGCCGCTGGACCATGTCCGGATGCAGGCCGCCGCACAGAAATGGGTAGACTCTTCGATCTCCAAGACGATCAACTGCCCGGAAGACATCTCGTTCGAGGATTTCAAGGAAGTCTACCTTTCGGCCTGGGATTCCGGCTGCAAGGGCTGCACGACCTATCGCCCTAACGACGTGACGGGTTCGGTCCTGTCGGTGTCGGAGGAAAAGAAGCCCGCGCCCGAAGTGGTCACTTCGGAAGAGGTAGAACCCCGGCAGCCCCATGGCGACGTGATCTACATGTCAGAACCTCTGGACCGCCCGCAACAGCTTGAGGGCAACACATACAAGCTGCGCTGGCCCGACAGTGAACACGCGATCTATCTCACCATCAACGACATCATCGTCGGCGGACGCCGCCGACCGTTCGAGGTCTTCATCAACTCCAAGAACATGGAACATTTCGCTTGGACTGTTGCCCTGACGCGTATGATCTCGGCTGTCTTCAGGCGCGGTGGCGACGTTACCTTTGTGGTCGAAGAGCTCAAGGCCGTCTTCGATCCGCGCGGCGGTGCTTGGGTCAAGGGCAAGTACATCCCCTCGATCCTCGCGGCCATCGGTGGTGTGATCGAAGAGCACCTCATCCTCACCGGGTTCCTTGAGGGCGAAGGCATGGGGCTAAAGTCTGATCCGAAAGCACAGGTTGTCGGCATAGACCTGCCTCGCGGAAAACCCTGCCCGTCGTGCGGTCAGTTTGATTTGAGAATGATCGAAGGATGCATGACCTGCGCGAGCTGTGGACACTCGAAATGTCAATAGACATAAGGTAAGCTCATTTATGTCGTGTAGGACCCACTAAATCTTGTCCATTTCCGGGGTAATTTGTCCATTCCGGCACAGGATTAAGGGCCACCGGCTGCGCTGCAGCCGGTGGTTTCTTTTTATATCAATGACTTGCTCGTTTGGTGGATTCGCGGCCTGTGATGCGCCGTGGCGGCGCTTCGCCCTGGTGGGCGCCGTTGACGGCTGGTCGCACATTCGGCATCCCTCAGGGCAAATCCGGCCGGGTTCTTTCCAACCTCCCCCTCCTGCAGAGCCTCTGCTCGAGGGCTTGGCGCAACGCGCCAGAAAGGACCTCTATGACGAAGATCAAGTTCATTGATGCACGCTTCGCCGATCCCTACGAGAACGAGTTCGCGCTCAAGCGCCGCTTCGAGTGGCATCTGCGCAAGCTCCGCGCCCTTCAGGAAGGGGTGTGCCCAAAGGTAACCGGAGCTGTTCAGGCAATCGGCGATATCGCCAACTTCATAGGGTAGTTCCTTTTCGAGCATCACCTTACCTTTGGCATCGACGACACAGATGGCACATGAGCGAAGTGACACATCCAAACCGGCAAAATATTCCATCATTCATCTCCCTTGTTCACAGTCTGACTGTGATTTTAACAGGAGCTCGACCTCTGAATAGGGGCAGCCCAATTACGCATGCTCTGGGCCGTTCTTACTTCGCACGTCGCATGAGACCGTCGTGGATGGTTTTGATTTCGTCATCAAGGTGCGGTCCACGGTAGACAGGCACCTCCTCGCCGGCGATCAACTCACTGTCCTTGAGGTTACCGATATCGACAGGGCCGGGCACAGCAGAGATCGGCTCGATTTGCTGTGTGTCGCCGATCACAAGCGCACGTTTGGCCAATGCAAAAGAGACGCCTGCGACCTCAGGCAGGACTTGTCCGGCTTCGTCGACGATCAGCAGGTCGATGAAATTGTAAAGGCTGTCGGTCGCGAACTTGCCGCCTTGGAAGCGGCTGCAAGACAGCTTCCCTGGGAGGCTCGCAAAGGTGGCAACGGCGCAAGGCGTCAGCATCATGCGACGTTGCCATCGCGGCTCGACCGCCTTTCGTCCTGTCTTTTCATGGGAGGTGGTGATGGCATTGAGATCGGCTTCCATCGCCATCAGCCATCGACCTTCCCAGTAATGGGTCGCGAGCGGGAACAGATCGAAACGGGACCCGAGGTCAGCCTGCCGTTCCAGAACCTCCAAATCATCTGAGCTTCCGAACGCTTCAGCCGCCTTGCGCCAGGCCAGCTCGCTGGCCGCCGCCTGCTGCGTGAGAGCTACGGCCCGGGCAAGTTGTTGTTTGGCTGAGGCGAGTGTTTTCTGCTCCTGTCTTAGCGCGTCCGAGACCCGCGCCTCGATATCCTGGATACGGGTTATGTCCCGCAATCCGCCCACGCGATCCCCGATCGCGAGCTTCGCCCTCAACGCGCGCTTGCGCTTGCGCTTGACCGAAGACAGAAAGCCGAACACGCCGACAACCCATGATTCAGAGGCGAGGTAGTGATCCAGTGCCTCTCGGGCGGCAGCGAGGCGATCCGCAGCCTCCTGACTGGCATCGACTGCTTCCGCCCGCCGGGTCTCTTCTTCTTCCGGATCTTCGCCGAGTTCCGACAGAAGGGTTTCAGCGCATGTCCTGCGGCGGTCAAGGGTTTTATCAATCAGTCGAAGTTTGTCGACTTCTGCGGTCATTCTATCCCGTAGTCTTCCGACAAACCCGGCAACGTCTTCATCCTTAGCTTCTGGAAATGCTTTTCCTGCGGCGTCCAGCCAGGCAGCTCGTGCCCGCTCGACGTAGGATACGGACTCGCATTCAGCCTGAAACGCCTCAGTCTGATAGCGCTGCGCGGCCTCCATGCGTCGGGAATGCGAAGGTAGGAACATCCCGAAGCTCTTGATCCCCGGCAACCAACGCCCGGCAAACACGCCATCGCCCGCCGCGAAATCCTTGCCGAAGGCGTCGATAATATTGGTGACAGCCTGATTGTTCGACGAGGCTGCTACAATCACCGGCGGGTCGCCCCCTTCAAGCGCTGCCTTCACCCAGAGGCCTGCCACTGCGGAGAGCAACATGGTCGTTTTGCCAGTCCCTTGCGGGCCGTTCACCGCGATCACCTCACCAGGTTACGAAGCGTCGAGCCAGGCCAGGACCTGCCGCTGATGTTCGGCTAGAGGGAAGTGCGAGTTTGAATGTCCAAGGCGCCGGGCAAAGTCATTTTCGATGCCGTGATCCGCCACGACCTCAGGGCAGTGGGGCAACGCAATCTGGCGTAGAAGCGGCGTGTCCGGTTCATTGGCCATTAGGTTGTCGTACAGATCCAACATGCCGCGCACCGTTGCATCGGCACCTTCCGAAACCTCGATGAAGCCGCTTCCAATCGGCAAATATTCCTTTTCGTCAGAGGGCCAGCGCGGTGCGAGGGCCTCGACCATCTGACGGCAGTGCTGGCGGTAGTCTTGCCAGCCGTCGACTGTCGTCATTTCTGGCAGGGGCGTCGTCGTTAGGAAAGCGTCGAGCGCCTCAACCGATCCAAGAGCAAAGGCACCCCGCGGCAAGGGGTTCAACAGATCGCGCGCGAAGGCATTACGCGTCGGCACGAGCCGCCCCGCTCGGTCCACGAAGCCCTCGGTTACCACCGGAGCAACGATCTCAGGCATGCCGTCGGCGCGCGCCGCGGCATGCGATGCTTTGCGCGCCGTCACCAAGGGCCAGAAGCGAACCGAGACCGTACCGGAACCCTCCTTGCCCTGGAACAGTGACTGGACCAATTGCTTGGGAAGGTTACCCGTCTGGAGCGCATCGTTTGGGAGCACCATGAACCTTTTTCGGTCTGCGGCCCGGAACGTCCCTTCTCCAAGCGCGCCGTCCGCGAGGGAGGTCCGCCAATAACGCAGGACGTTCGATAACGTTTTGGGCATTCAGGCGCTCACCTTGGGGCTATTGCAAATAAAAAAACTGAGTATGCACTGCGACTTGCTCAGACTGTCCTGATTAGTGACCTTTTGATGATGGGAGAACAAGTGCTAGCCGTTCAGTCCGCAAACCAACGATGCGCGGCTCCTCTCTACAACTCCGAACGTTCTCTCCGTCTCACAGAACGGACGGTCACCATCTGAAAATGCTGTGCATGAACCAATGGCCGGTTTGGGGAAGCTGCATCGCGGCATTCTAACAGCGGGTGGATGGCCGGGAAGGGCCGTTCGCTACCGTGTTCCTCGCTCGACACGAAGGGCGGATTGCGGACCTTCGCTGCAAGCGCACGGGGGATACCCGGCCAACTGCTGAAGCGGACATTCAGCCTGGAGATAAAGTCTATATTTTCCCGATCGACACGCAGCGCGGGAGCTGACTGGAAGGTCTTGGCCAAAAAAATTTAAAAAAACTGACATTTGTCCAGCCTGCGTGTTTATCTAACCACACGATTGGTGGTGAAGCGCCTTTCCCTAATGCTTGAAATCAATGATCTGCGGCCTTGGCCTGGCGCAAACCGTCATGTCACCTGCCAAGAACGGAACGTGTGAAAATGACCAATCCTTTACGTATCGATATCGTGTCCGATGTGATGTGCCCGTGGTGCATCATCGGTTACCGGCAGTTGTCGCAAGCGCTCGACGCAGCTGGCACCGACTATGAAATCCGCTGGCATCCGTTCGAGCTGAATCCGGAAATGCCACCTGAAGGCCAGAACACCCGCGAACATATCAGCGAGAAATACGGCAGCACGCCTGAGCAATCCGAGCAAGCGCGCAAGCACATGCAAGCATTGGCTGATGATCTGGGGTTTGACTTCCAGTGGACCGAAGACTCCCGCATGCACAACACGTTCAACACACATCAGCTGCTCCATTGGGCAGACCTGAAAGGTCGCAAACACGATCTGAAGCTGGCGTTGTTCACCGCGCATTTCACGGACCAACGCAACCTGTCGGACGATGCCGTGCTGGCCGATGTTGCTGGCGAAATCGGGCTGGACCGTGCTGAAGCCGCCGCCGTGCTTGACGATCAGCGCTTTGCCAATGACGTGCGCAGCGCCGAACATTTTTGGCAACAACAGGGTATTTCTGGCGTGCCTGCCATCGTGTTTGATCAAAAACACCTCGTCACTGGCGCGCAGGGTGTGGACAATTACACCAGCATCCTATCGCAACTCGCCGAGATGAAAGGCTGATCCTGAGCCCGGGCGGCAAATGATCATCGTGATGGGAGGCTCGATGCGGCCGGTGTCCGCTGGAGTGTGCATCGGCCTTGCGCCGCGCACCGATCACAGCGCGACCCGACGCAGACGCAGTGCGTTGGAGATGACAGAAACGGACGACAGGCTCATGGCGGCGGCGGCGATCATCGGTGACAGCAGGACGCCGAAAAGGGGATAAAGCAGACCAGCCGCAATCGGGATGCCGATGGCATTGTAGGCGAAGGCAAAGAACAGGTTCTGCTTGATGTTGCGCAGGGTCGCGACCGCCAGTTTGCGGGCCCGGACGATCCCGGTCAGATCGCCGCCCAGAAGAGTGATCCCGGCACTCTCCATTGCGACATCGGCCCCGGTCCCCATGGCGATGCCAACATCCGCAGCGGCCAGCGCGGGTGCGTCATTCACGCCGTCGCCGGCCATGGCAATGATCCGTCCCTCTGTGCGCAGGCTGTCGACCAGCGCCTTCTTGTCTTCCGGCAATACACTGGCTCGCACCTCGTTTATACCTAGGCGATCCGCCACGACCTGCGCCGTGCGGGCGTTGTCGCCCGTCGCCATGATGACGCGCAGCCCGAGGTCGTGCAGGCTGCGCAAAGCGGCCGCGGTCGTGTCCTTGATCGGGTCGGCCACGGCCACGATCCCGATCAGGGCCCCGCCGCGGGCGAGGAACATCGTGGTCTTGCCTTGCGCTTGCAGAGCCTCGGCGGCACCGGTCGCCGCATCGGTTTCCAAACCGAGGGACAGCATCATCGCGCTATTGCCGAAAGCGATGAGCTGACCGTCCACCGCCCCCTTGACGCCTTTGCCCGTCACCGCATCGAAATCAGTTGCGACGCCGGGCGTGATCCCACGCTGCCTGGCCCCGGCCACGATGGCCTCTGCCAGGGGGTGTTCTGAGGCATGTTCCAGGGCGGCGGCCAGCGACAGCACGATGTCCTCTGTCGCGCCGTCAAAGGCCACCACGTCCGTCAGCGCGGGCTTGCCCATCGTCAGCGTGCCGGTCTTGTCCACGATCAGGGTATCGACGCGCGCCATGCGTTCCAGCGCCTCGGCGTCCTTGATCAGCACACCGGCCTGCGCCCCGCGCCCCGCCGCCGTCGTGATCGAGATCGGCGTGGCCAGCCCCAGGGCACAGGGGCAGGCGATGATCAGGACCGACACGGCCGCGGCGATGGCATGCACGAACCCCGGATTTGGTCCAAAGATGAACCACCCGGCAAAGGCCGCAAGGGCGACACCGACGACGGTGGGGACGAAAATGGCCGATACCCTGTCGGCCAGCCCCTGAATGGGCGCGCGGGACCGTTTGGCGTTCGAGACCATTTCGACGATCTTCGACAGGACGGTGTCGGCACCCACCTTGATCGCCTGCATGGCGATGGTCCCGGTCTTGTTGATTGTCCCGCCCGTGACGGTATCACCTTTGGTTTTTTCCACCGGCAGCGCTTCTCCGGTGATCATGCTCTCATCGAAAGACGAGTGCCCATCGGTTACCGCGCCGTCCACAGGCACCGCTTCTCCCGGCCTGACACGGAGCTGATCGCCCACCATCACATTCTCCAGCGGGGCGTCGTATTCGTTGCCGTCGGGAGTGATGCGCCGGGCGGTCTTGGGGGCTAGGTCAAGAAGGGCGCGGATCGCGTCGCCGGTGCGTTCGCGGGCCCGCAACTCCAGCACCTGACCGACAAAGATCAGGGCCACGATGACAACTGAAGCCTCAAAATAGGTGCCGACCCCGCCGTCCGTGCGATAGATCGCCGGAAAGGCCCCCGGCAGGAATGTGGCAAACAGCGAATAGGTATAGGCAGAGCCCACGCCAAGCGAGATCAGGGTCCACATGTTCGGGCTGCGGTTGACAAGCGAGTCCCAACCGCGCCGGAAGAACGGCAACGCAGCCCACAGCACGATCGGAGTTGCCAGCAGGAACTCGCTGTAGGCCGACATCTGATGCCCGAGCCAGTCGCGGACCGGCAGGCCGACCATGCCACCCATCGTCAGCACGATCAGCGGCACCGCCGCCGCCACCGAGATCCAAAGCCTGCGGGTGAAGTCGACCAGCTCGTGCGAGGGTTCATCCGTAGGCGTCATCGGTTCCAGCGCCATGCCGCACAGCGGGCAGGCGCCCGGTGCGTCGCGCACGATCTCGGGGTGCATCGGGCAGGTGTACTGGGTGTCGGCGACGACGGCCTTGGGTCTGTCCGTCGCACGGCCACTGGCATAGAACCAGGGATCGCCCTTGAACTTGCTTTGGCACTTGTCAGAGCAGAAATGGAACGTCTCGTCCTGATATGTCTCAGTCCGAGTTCCCGGCTTGATGGTGACCGTCATGCCGCATACCGGGTCCTTTGCCGTGTCCACACCCTCTGGGGCAGGGTCTCTTGTCATGTGAAGCGGGTGGTCCATGTCATGCCAACTTTCTGTTTTGTCGCGGCGCAGGTGGAAATGGGCTGGCCAAGCCAGTCATCAAGTGACGCCAGTCAAGAGCACCCATGCCACGAGACTGATGTCGTTCCGCAGTCTCAGATCGCCGCGACCGCCTGCTTCGGCAGGACGCGCACCTGGCCCGCAACGGTGTACAGCTCCGCGTTGTCAATCGCCTGCATCGACGTGACGGGGTCGATCGCACGCTTTATGATCGCGCCCATCATGCCCATGCAAATGGGTTTTATGTCACCCATCATGTTCATCGATGTGCCACCTTTATCTCAGAGCGAAACCTGAACGGTCGTTCCGCCAGCGACGGCGGGTCCAACGGTCAGGGCTGTAAGGCCGAATGAGAGCAGGGCGACAACAGTGCGTCTGCTGTAAGACTTATCTTCACTTCCAAGGAACACTGGCTGCACGCCAAGACCATCAGCGTAGGCCAGTTGGGACGCTGCGATGTTGATTTCAATCAATTTGCCTGGCGGTAATTCGGAAATTTGCCAAGCTGCGGCACGTGATCGTGTTTCGGTCATGATCTCGTTTGATGCTTTTTCGCATAAACGCACCTTCGCCGTGACGTCTGGCCTGCGCTCGATCGCCGCGAGCGTCGCCGCGTTCTGATCGGATGTTCACTTCCACTAGTTCTGTTACATATCGCGCCAAACTATTATTTCGGTGCAAATGAAACTTATTTCTCAAAATTTCTGGGCTTTCCTAGTGGATCCACGCGGATTGAGCCCACGCGAGCTGAGCCTCCAAGACAATGGCATTTCGGTTGTCGGTAAGTCGCACAGCCTGATCGGTTTTGGAGATGTCGCTGCCAAGCCTTTTGCGAGAAGAGGCCTGCTCTTTTCGTCTCTGGCACTGAACTTGGGCAACGGGGCGCAAGTCATTCTCCCCGCTGCCAAGCTGGCAGCCGCGATCGATTTTGCTGATGCCGCCGAGAGCGCCTGGTCGAAATTTAATCTTGAGCAACTCGCGAAAGAGGAGAAGGCCATACGCGACCTCCTTCATGCCTTGGGCGGGTTGAAGGCGCCGGAACACTATCCATCCGCTTGCCATGTTGATCCGTTGGCGCGGCAGGCGGGTGTCCTGCGCTTTGCAGACGGTCGCGCCCCTTCGCTGCGAGTGCGAGATATCGAGGCCAGCTTTACGGAAGCGGACGCACTTAACGCCGCTGACGGACTCGGTGATGCTGCAGGCAGTTCGACCGGCAGCAACGCGCAGGAAGCCCCATTTGCAAACTCCACCTTTTGGCACGATCAGCCGAGTTTTTACGCTGTGGTGCCGCGCTCGGGAGCTGACGTTCGCCGCAGGTGCATGATCCATTAGCAGCCAACCGGCAAAAGTGCGGACAACATTGCCCCGCGACACAAGCTATTTCCAGAGCGCTTCAAAACGGTAAACAGATCAGTAGACGCCGTCTGTGGCTATGTTGATCGTCGCGCCACAATGCTTGCAATGCACAGCATCCGGATCATGGTGCGTGAGACCACATACACGGCAAGGCTGACGGACCTTCTGGGGTCTGAAGATCACCTGAGCCAGACGCAGGAAGAGCGTGACCCCGATGATCATCACGCCAACCGAGATCAAGCGACCGGAAGTGCCTTCGAGAATAACATCTCCGTATCCCGTGGTCGTGAGCGTGCTCACGGTGAAATAGAGGGCGTCCACATAGTTACCGATATCAGGGTTCGTCTGGTGCTGTGTCGCGTAGATGAGGCCAGTCATGACGAATAGGAAGACCGCGAGGTTGATGGATGCGATCAGAAGCTCTTCTTTCTCACGGAAAAATGGCACGTCCGCTCTGAGGCGATCAAGTAGCTGGTATGTATGCAGCAGCCTCAAGGTGCGCAGGACACGCAGGAAGCCTGCACTGCCCCCCGCTATGGCGATCAGAAACGACCCGATGGAAAGGATGTCAGCAAGCGAGATGGGATTCACTAAAAATCTAGCTTTGCGCTTGCTGATCGCGAATCGCGCGCAGAAATCCAAGAGGATTATGAGTCCGATCACGACATCTATAACCGGAACTGTTCGACCATCGGATGTGAAGGACGTCGCTACGACATAGAGGATGGTCGCGATGTCAAAATATAGCAGACCGTAGCGAAACCGAGACGCGGCATCGCTCTCTCCCTCATAAATTTCACGTATCTTGCCCACCCAACTCGCCATGCTGATCCGATTATCTCCTTGCGATCCAGTGCGCCTTTATGTGCTGCATCGGAGAGTGACGACAAGGGTGTGGGTCTGGACCGGCTCATAGAGCGAAGTGACCCGGATGCGTTGGGCAAAGGGACCCAGCGATGTCGAGGATGGGCTCGGAGTCGCCTTGCGGCGGCGCTGCACGAAGTCATCGGGCCACCACCGCCTCAGGGCTGGCTGCATCCGACGGCAGCCAGCCCGAACTTGTTGTTTGTCCCAATTGAAAGGTCCGCTACGCTGCCGCCCGGAGTCTCAGGGGATGTCTTCCCGCGAGCGGACGTCCTACTGCGCGGTGTGTCCGATTGTAATGCTTCAGGCTGCAGTGCAGCGTTTACTCCATTTGGAAATCCGCAGAAAAGGGCGCGGCGCGGCCTAGGACATCGCCGAGCCCCATTTGCCATCAGGGACGAAGATTTTTTCGGATCCACTCTTCGGCTGTCGTGACACTCAGGCCATTTCGCGCGTTGAAGCTGTCTCCCTTCGGCCACGCAACGCCCTTGCCCTCTGCAAAGACGGCCCGGTATTTCATGATATGGTTATCAGGGTCCTGCGCCAGTTCCGCTTTCAGCTGCGGGATGGCCCACTCCGTCTTGGCGAACGGACGACCAAGCACCGCCTGAAGGGTCTCCGCAACCTCGCCGTAGGTCACTGTGTCACCGGCAAGGTAGACAATGTCATTCCGAATGGCTGGCTGAGCAAAGACCACTTCTGCGGTCAAGGCACCGATATCGTCCGGAGTGGTCAGGGTGACTTCCGTATCCAAGCTGCCCAAGGCATTGACCCGGCCATTTTCTAAATCGACGACCTCAAACACGGGCTCGAACAGGAAGCTCGTGAACATGCCGGTCGAGATCACGACCCAGTCTGTCCGGGTCTGACCGCGCAGAAGATCTCGCACGTCGATCTGAGCGTCGAAAAGGTCCTGCGGACTGCCACGGCCGATAACATCAAAATCGACGCCAAACTGCCAGGGGAAGTAGCGCGCGAGGTTGGCTTCCAATGCGGCCTTGGCGAGTTTCATGGGTGCGTCTGATCCGGCCGAGAAACCTGCGCATCCGATTACCGTCTCAAAAGGTGCAAATATCTCTGCCAGTTCGCCAATCGAAGCGGCGAGGATATCGCCCGTTACGATCTTGATACCCAGGTCGCGTATTTCGGAGACGTCGCGCTTCTTTACAGGGTCAGTGGATTCGGCGGTCGCTGCGCGCAAGAGAACGCTGATCGTCGTGCCGTCATGATCTTTTGCCTTACGCGCCAGATTGCGGAGAACCGGCATGCCGAGCTCGCCGGCCCCAATGACGAGGATCGATTTTGGTTTTACTGCTTGCTGGGCTTTCATTTGGAAATCCCTCCTTCTTCTCATCTTTGATCTAATGATCAGATGGCATAGGTCGCAGAGTGCCGTAAGAAGGCACACGCGTGATACCGGAGGGCGGAACACTGACCAGAGATGAAATCCTCAGCTATTCTCAAGCGGTCTGCGATGGTCTTCGCGAGGATGAAGACGGCGTAAGACGCGACGTTCTGACTCATGCAGGAAGCCGCTGGTCTTTGGGTGTCATCCATACCTTGGGTGTATATGGTCGTCTGCGCCATGCGGATATCGGCCGCCGCATGCATGGCGTGACCCAGAGGATGCTCACACGCACCCTCAAACAGCTCGAGAGAGACGGGCTGGTCAGACGCTATGATCTCGTGGAAATGCCGCCGCGCGTGGAATACGAGCTGACCGAGATGGGAACCGAACTGCTGATCCGCATGATCCCACTTTGGACGTGGGTGGTCGAAAAGTCAGCTGAATTTCGGCTTTCGCGTGAGGAGTACGATTCCCGCCCGGTTGAAAAGAATTCGTGGCAGGCATAGGGCGGTCTTGAGACATGTGCCAGATCGCTTGGATCTTAGGCTTCAGAGTAATGAATCGCAGCACGATACGCTGCCAAAGCGCGACAAAACGATCTTGAAAAGCTTGCTTGCTGCGCATTGCTGCGGGGCGAACAGCCTGCAGCATCACTGCCGGTCGAGCCGCTTGCAGCATCATCGAGTACTGCAGCGGCGCGCTGAGCGTCAGCTACCGGGAAGCCGACCTGGGATCTTACACCTGCAGCATTAACGTCGCTGCGACTGGCACGAAGGTCTCGAAAGGGCTGGCTGCCGTCGGCTGCAGCAAGCCCAAACGCAACATTCGTCATATGATCGATGCTTTTGGCTGCGTCCGCGAAATTCCATAGGCAACTTCCCGAAAGCGGACACTCGGCCAAGGAATGCTGAAACAGTCATGGCTGCGACTAGCTCAAACGACACAAATGCAGCTTGAAGCGTCCATGTTCTGGCTCTGATCAAGAACGAGTCCTGGCGATAGCTCCCTAAATCCTGCGTTGTTCTATTTCTTAGCTCCCTTCATGTACAAAGATTGCTGATTTTCTTTGATGTAAGTCCAAGCAATAAAGCGACTTGTTTTTTGTCCCTGCGCCATTTCGACGACTTTAAAATTAGCAACGTTAGCTTTTCCCAAAATTTTTGAAAGTGGCTTCAGATTATCTTTTTTTGACACCAATGAGCTAAACCACAGGCACTGTTCGGCGAACTCAATGCTCTGTTCAACCATGCTGGCGATAAACTTTATCTCGCCACCCGGGCACCAAAGCTCGGCGTTTTGTCCGCCGAAATTGAGCTTTGTTGAATGCCCCTTGCCAAGACTGGCCCACTTGCGTTGGGTGCCTTTATTTGCGTGTTCGATGGAGGCATGGAAGGGTGGATTGCACATGGTGACGTGAAAAGCATCGTGGGGTTCGATCACGCCTCTGAAGATATTTTCGCGTTTTTGTTGTTGTCTAAGGGTGATCTTTAGCTTGTTGAATTTGCAAATCTGCTGTGCCGATTTGATAGCGGCAGAGTCTATATCGACACCAGTGAAGTGCCATCCGTATTCACTCTGGCCAATAAGCGGGTAAACCAAGCTGGCACCGGTGCCTATGTCCAATGCTTTTATATTGCGGCCACGCGGGATTTCTTGATTGTTGCTGCATGCAAGCAAGTCCGCCAGATAGTGTACATAGTCTACACGACCGGGAATCGGAGGGCATAGATAATTGGCCGGAATATCCCAGAAATCTATATTGTAATGCGTCTTCAGCAACGCCCTATTGAGCATACGAACCGCCGATACGTCTTGGAAATCAATCGTCGTCTGACCGACTGGGTTGCTGATTGTAAAAGCCGCAAGTTCAGGAGAATGCGCCACCAAACGCGCAAAATCGTAGCCATCTTTGTGTTGATTGCGGGGGTGCAGCATTGTTTTGGTGCCCATGAGGAAGCCTTCATTGATGGCGGTAGAGCTAAATCGCCAAACCATTTGGTGTACGTAAACCCTCACGCACAAACCGTAAACTTAATAGGACACCTCGATTTTTGCTTGCTTTCGTGTCCGCACAACGGCGCGTGGGACCTGAAGCGGGAGAAAGACCGTCGGCTGACGGATTGTTACGTCGGGGCTGATTATGCGCTGCGCATTTCATGGTCGTTTTTCGTCATGCTCGTCATGATCTGCGTCTTTGGCCGACCGTCCTTCATGCTGGGTATGGGTTGATGCGGAGCAACTATCCGAGCCGGCGCATGTTGTAGGTGAGGTTCTTCATCCCGATCTTGGCCTTCGCCCGCACCAGGTCGATTGTCCGCGCCAGGGTGCCGCCCATGTGGTTGGTCTGCGCGCCGAAGATGTGTTCGACACGGACCCGCACGGTGGATTTGGTCCGGTTGCTGCCCTTGGCCTGATCGGTCAGCGGTTTGCCCCGCTTGCCCTTGCGGTGAATGTGGCTTTTGAGCTGCCGGGCACGCAGCTTGGCCTCCATCTCCTCTGACCGGTAGGCCGCATCGGCCCGCACGCCGGAACCGGTGTTGCCGCGCATCAGCAGATGATCCACCGCCTTGCTGTCATGCTGCGCGGCATCGCTGACGTGACAGCGCCGAACCAGTTTGTGCATGCGATCAACGTTGACGTGCTTCTCGTAGCCGTAATGCGCCCGCCCGTGCTTTTTGGTCCACCGCGAATTCAGGTCATTCTGCGCCCGTTTCGCTAGGTGTTCACCCCTCTGATCGCGGATCGCAATATCTATCGATAAAGTATACCGAACGGTTGTGGGGCCTCGTCGAAGGCTAAATGGTCGATGATAAGTGTTCACTTTGTGTTCTATTATGACTGAATTCTGGATTCCGAACGAGAACGTCATGGCCGATCAGATCGTCATCACCGAAAAATCCAGCCAGGCGAAGGACGTCCGGGCCGCCATCGGGTCTCGCTATGGCATGGTACTGCCCGCCGAGGGGCACTTGATCGACTTGCTGGAGCCAGAGGATGTGGTGCCGGAATGGAAGCGTTGGTCCCCTGTCCTGCTGCGCCCCGAGGGACTTTACGGAACACGGCCAGCAAAAGGCGGCAACAAAGCTACCAAGTTGAAAGCCATTCGTGAGGCGCTACGCACGGCCAAGCGGGTCTGGCTTGCCACGGATTGTGATCGCGAGGGGCAACTGATCGGCCAGGAGATCCTCGAACATTGCAAGTATCGAGGCCAGGTCATGCGCGTGTTGTTCATGGCCCAGGACGCTCAGACCATACGGCAGTCCTTCGATCGGGCCAAACTCAACTCGGAATACGCCCGGCTTTACGCAGCCGCTGTTGCGCGCCGTCAGGCTGATCAGATTTACAATTTGTCATTGACCCGCACTGCCACCGTCATCCTGGGCAAAGGCGCACGGGGTGTCATCGGCGTCGGGCGCGTGAAGACCCCGACGCTCGCGATCGTCTGCAGGCGCGAATTGGAAATCCGCAATTTCGTTCCTGTGACCTATTTCGAGATCGTCGCCACAGCCATGGTCGATGGTGGTGCGTTCAAGATGCGACATGCCCCACAGGATCGAATTCTGAAACGCGAAATTGCTGAGGCCGTGGTCTCGGCCGCCCAAAACTTCGAGGGGCCGCTCAGCGTGCGCGTCGAGGACAAGCGGCAACGACCGCCAAAACTGCATGATCTGCCGTCCCTTCAAAAGCTCTGCGCCTCGCGCTTCGGTTGGACCGCGGCAAAGACTCTGGAGATCGCTCAGGAGCTTTATGACGGTAAGGGAAAGAAAATTATCACCTATCCGCGGGCCGAAGTGCGTTACCTTCCGGAAAACCTGATCGCGGACGTGCCGCAGATCGTCGCCGGACTGCAGGTGGGCAAATCGTTCAGCACGATCCCCGTCCCGGCGCAGCCGATCATCCGAAAAGGCAAGAGCGGCAGTTTCCATGACAAGGGATTGGAGGGTGCCAGCCACCACGCAGTCATCCCCAACGTCAACACGATCGAGAGCTTGCGGGAGGTCTGGCCGCGCCTTTCGAGTGATGAGAAAAAACTGTTTGATGTGATCGCGCGGGCGTATCTGGCCTCCGTCATGCCGGACTTCCGCTATTGCCAGACAACCGCGACGCTCGACGTTGGCGGCTTTCCTTTCAAGGCCACTGGCCGCCAACACATCGATCTGGGTTGGCGGGCGGCATTTCCGGAATGGCAACCTGCCGACGAAAAGAGTGACGATGCGCAGGTGCTTCCGCAGATGCGAAACGGCGAGACCGCGCGGTTACGGAACCCTGCCATTGAGGACAAGGAAACCCGGCCACCGCCGCGCTACGACGAAGGCACTTTGATCGATGCGATGCAGCAGGCTTGGCGCTTTGTCGATGACGGGGTGCTGCGCGAGAGGCTCAAGGAAGCCAAGGGCATCGGCACCCCTGCGACCCGCGCCGAGATCATCGATGGGTTGAAACGGCAGGGTTTTCTGATCGTACAAGGCAAGAACATTGTGCCCACCGAAACCGGATTGAATTTGTTTGGTGTGCTCCAGCAGGCTGATCCGGCCTTGGTCGACCCGGGCGTGACTGCGCAACTTGAATGCCTACTCGACGATGTCGTCGTCGGCAAACAGGAGACCCGTTCAAGCTGCTACGGGTGCGGATGTCACGCTGTCCCATCCATTGCCCGTCAGGGTCATGCGCAGCATGGTCCCGAGAGGGTTCGAGGTCTTCCCGAGCCGGGCCTTGCCACCCGTCGAGTGCTGCTTGGGCTCGAGCCCAAGCGTCATGCCAAAGGCGTGCGTATCGCACGACGTGGCAAAATCGCGACCGCGTTTGAAGGTGGTCAGGTCTGGGGCAAACGTCTCGATCGCAAGCGCCGTGACAGGGCCCACGCCCGGCATGGTCTGTGCGCGGCGCACCACTTCGGCTTTTTGGGCGGCACATCTCATCTTCGCGTCGAGCTCTGCAACACGCGCATTCAACCCCTCGATCTGCTCCAGATACATCTGACCAAGTTCCCGCACCTCGGCGTGCAGCCCCGTGTCATCATCTGCAATTGCGCGCGCGAGCGTCTTGAGATGAGCAGGCCCCCGGGCCGCGACCAGTCCATGTTCGGCGAGGTGCCCAAGCGTCATGCCAAAGGCGTGCCTATCGCACGACGCATTGATCATCTGGGTGCGCTGGCCGACGAACATCTGCCGCGTGCGAAA
>NZ_AWWI01000189.1 GCF_002760615.1 Puniceibacterium antarcticum
TTCAGCCCCACCGGCCAAGCTGGTTGTCGGCACCGGCCATGGTGGTTGTCGCTCATCAGCTGCCGGTGGATCATACGCGTCTGGCGCGCATGGTGCAGCCGCCGGTTGATCCCCTGCATTTCTCGGCGCTTGCGGATCTCAAGTTCGGCGTCCTCTACGGCTGGAAGCGGTGTGTCTGTGACAATGGTGACGTCCGCCTGATGCACGACACGGTGACGCGCGTGGTCATCAACGCGCTGAGCCGAAAGGAATTGAACTCTGCACGCACCGACGGCGCCTCAACCCAGCGGCGGCTGGTGCGCCTGGCGGAAACGCTGGCCGGGCTGGCGCCCGCGATTGCGATGGACCCCGCGCAGGTGCGCTGGGTCGATGCCCACATCCGCGAGGCGATGGAGGCCGAGGGCAACAAGAAAAGAACTCAGGACCAGCTGCACGGCGCGATTCAGGCGTGCCTTGAAAAGGTCTGCGCCGGGTTCTTTCGCAAACCACCCACTTCCTGACAACATGTCCGTATGTGTCTGCGGACAGATACGGACATGTCCGGACAGATAGACAGACATGTGACCGACATTTGAAATCTATCTGTCTGCAACCACAGGAAAAGACAGGAAACGAAAAGACAGATTGCGGCGCGCAGACAGAAGCGTCGCGACAGACCGAAATCAGGCATGCTGAGAAAAGGGAAGGTGACCATGACCGATCAAGCCGCACGGAAAGAGACGAACCGGGACCGGGTCAGGCGCCTCCTGATCTCGCCACTGGACGATCTGGGATACCAGCGCCCGAGCAAGATCAAGGCCGAGCCTTGGGCGGCGGAGCTGGTGAAGCTTTGCGATGATCTCGCCTATCTCAGTGATCATGATCTGGCCACGCTGTTCCAGATGCTGCGGGCCAAGGGGCAGGGCAAGCTGCGCAAGGAATGGCTGCGGCGCGGCCCGATTCTGAGCTTTGCCCATGTCGTGTGCGAACGCCCGGTCGAGGAATTGCCGAACCTGGTCAGCTGGTTCCGGTCTGTCGAGGGCCCGCGCGCCCGGTTGCAGGGTGTGCTGGTGAATGAATTTGAATTCTTCGCGCGTCACCACCGCCCGCCGCTGAACGATGGCGAGCACCGCCGTATTCGTGATGCGGCAGCGGCTGACCGTCGGCTGGCCCAGCTGCTGGCCGAACGTGGCAGTCTCGACCCGCAGGACATGGCGCGGCTTGCGCTGGTGGCGCAGATCACGGCGCGGGTCGAGGCTGTCATGGATTGCAAAGCGGAGGATGCGGCATGATGCACGCGCGTATTCCTGCACCGGTGCGGCCCGGGCGCGGCAAGCAGCGCACGCGGGCGTCGATCGAGCAGCTGCTTTCCTGGGCCTTTCAGCGCGAGTTTGCCTCGCTCGACTTTGATGAACTTGCATCGGTGTCCGGCGCTACGCCGCCTGGCGTGGGCATGGAGTACATCATGATCGAGCGCGCCAAGCTTGGCTGTCGCGTCGACGGCGGCGGACGGTCAGAACCGCATCCGGATGCCGATGCCGTTGCCTCTGCGCTGGCCGCCTTGCCGCAGGGCCATGGTGGTCGGCGCGTGGCGCTCTGGATTGCCGAGCTTGCACGTTCCGGGCTCACGCCTGACTGGCACCAGGATGACCGGCCGCGCTGCGTGCCGGTTGCTTGGCGCTCGTGCAAACACGGTGCATTTGCCCAGACAGAGGTGGCTGGATCCGTTGAGGTGATGGGGCGCAAGGGGCTGCGGCGGGTGGACCTGGTCGTCTGCTCGGTGACCTACGTGAACACCGGGCGCGAGATCGCAGCTGCACGCCGGGACTACCTTGCCTGGTGGGGTGCGCTGCTGGAGTTGCGCGACACGTTCCGGGTATATGGTGGCCTCACGGCGTTTGAAGTCACCGAGCAGATGCCACCGGCAGCGCCATGGCGTATGTCAGATGTCAGGCAAAGCTGACCGTCGTGTCACGTCGTTGACCCAGATCGGATCTGGAAACGGGAAACGGTTGTTCGTGCTTGGCGCGGCGGGTGACCGGAAAGCGCGGGGAGCTGTCACTGCAAACTCAGCCTTTTGAAGCGATCAGGAGACTTTTCACGCTGCGATGCCGCGCGCAGAAGCTGCCTGTCGCCGCAGCTGCATCATTCAAGAATACCCGACCGTCTGCACCGGACCTTCGCTCCAATGTAGGCCTATCCACGCATAGATGTGGAAGGCGGACCTTCGGTTTGTAAAAGAAACCTCAGCAGTTTCTGGGTCTTCGCGCCGGGAATGTGTTGGACAGGCGTTCCTCAAGGCAAAGTAGCAAAACGGGGTAGAGTGCTGTCCGACAATCCCCTTCGTTAGCGAAGTTGCAGCCATCCGAAACCGATGCGAAGCTGGCAGCTTGCAGGAAGTGTGGTGAAGCATAATGATACATGGACCAATGGAATGCCGACTGTGCTGGAACAATTCAAAAGAAACTCAGAAATTCTGCGATGAAGAGCGAAGTAAGTTTGTAAACGATCCAGGCTATTGGGGCGCTTCGGATCCAAGGATCCTCGTTTTGGGCATGTCCAAGGGGAATACCCAAAGTGAGGCAATGTCAGAAAGCTGGAAAAACGGCGATTATGATGACGTCCCATACATGGGTTTTCGACCTCGCCTACTAAGAGTTTTCCAAGCAGTAGGGCTGATGCCGAGCGCAAAGAGCCTCTACAGTCGGATCAAGAAGACGGAGCTGACTTACGGCTGGGCGTCGATACTGCGCTGTTCTTTAACCGGACGGAAGCCTGACGGCACCTACGGAGCAAGCAGCGCGCAAGTAATCCCGGCGATGAAACGGCCCGAAGTGAACGCTTGGCTTTCCGAGTGCATTACCTGCCATCTCGGAGGATTGTCACGAAGAACGCGGCTCGTAGTGCTTCTCGGTAACGATGAACAATATATGAGTGTTGTTAACAAGACGATGAAAGGTGTTTTTGGCCAGGCATATGCAGAGCATCCAAGTCTTTCGCCTGTCGTATTTCGCGCTGGCCCTCGCATCTTCGTCCATGTTGGTCATCCCTCTCCGTTAAACGGAACCCTTGGAGAATTTCTTGAGGGTGATAAATACTCTGGTCAGGGAAGAAAGCGCGAGATAGCGAAATTGGGCGTCGCGGGCGCTCTTGGGAACCTATTAGGCACCATATGAGAGAAAAACAGACCACATGTGGCTTGACTGAATATTGCCTCTCCACTCCACAATATCGAAAATGTCCTCCGCCCACGGACAGTCGACGCTGGTAAGTGCCGTCAAAGCGCGTCCTCGAATTTGTGAAGTAAACGGTGGTGCGACATGTACGACGCTTGTCCTTCGGTAAGCGCGACTCTGAGATCTTCGACCCCTAAGGCCAGCCGCGACTTTTTTTGCAAGCGCTCGGACAGCAAGAGTCTGCCTTTATCCGAAAAGCTTACAAAACCCTTATCGAACAATGCGTCCCACGTAGGTGACAAAAGCAGCGCGTTGTTCGGGTTCAGGCATTGCTTCGGATCATGACGACAATCACGCCACGGCTTTATGTGAGACGCAACTAACAGTCTGTGCTCTGCCAGACCCGTGATCAGGCATTTGTCGTATGCTTGCAGAACGCGGCGTCTGAACAGACCCTGTCCCACTCGCGCCTTTATCATCGAATTGCGAGTGGTCTCCGGCAGAGACATATTCCCTCTAACCTCGTCCTCCAACGATTTGTTTCTTTCGGTATTTTCGCTTGTCGCGCCCCGGGCATCCGCAGAGTTATCAGCCAACCAGTCACCGATTTCCGGTGTGATCCAAAAGGTGCGAGCTACATCATCAGGTTTCACGTCGAGCGCCGAGCAAAACCGTAAAAAGTGATCGTTGGCCACAGCGTCCGAAGTGTTCCATGTGGTGAACCCGAATTCCTGAGCAAGCACCTGTCGTATCCGAGGCGTTGTCTCCCGACCGTTGCGATGCTCTCGTTTGGCATGCTTAGCGACAGTGTTGTCCTTGTATCCCAGAAAGCGAGAGGGTCCGAACGCAATGCCTTCAGCGCTCAAATAGGGCAGCAGGACGCGGCCCTTGGCGATCAAAGACCTATAAATCTCGAACTCTTGTCCTCGGCCGGACTTCCGCACTGCTTCAAGTGCGCTGACATTGTCTTCAATGTCCCAGTAGTCATCAATCAAGCTCATCTTTACTCTCTCCGGCCTTCGGCACCATAGTCCCTATCGCGCCAAGTAGTGCAAGATCAGCACTGGTTGTTGTGGGCTTGTTCGACGAAGCTCCTATGGGCACCAGCCATTCCTCGGCGTCTGGAGCAGCAACTGATAGACACGGCCGCCGAACAGCGGCTCGGCCTCAATTGCAAACAGCTAAGTCCGATCATGCATCGACGAGCGCCGAAGATCGCTTTGAGTAAGCCGCGCTCCAGCATCTGGTGGCTGCTGACCGGCGACGATGGGCCGTCCACGCTAGACTGTCTCATGCTGCAGCTGCGAACAGGTTCACGCTCACCACGGTCAATGAGGGCTCGGACCGGACTTGCGGCAGCGCAGCGTCCAAATTCTTAGCGAAGGGCGACACAGCCGGGTTGTGGTGTGTGGGCATGAGGCGGCAGGCAGCCCTTTGGTGCAGGTCGCGCCTTGGTGCTGCGTCGATCTAGAGCAGACCTTCGCACCCGGCACGGCGAACAGCAATAGCCACCCTCTTTGGTCGGTTGCTATTTGACACGGCAAACGCCGCGTCCAGCGCGAAGGGATAAGAACCGCAAACCTGTCAGGCCACTGCACTCCTATCGTTAGTGTGCAAAGTTACAGTTCGCAGCTACTAAGAGGTGCCTTTTATAAACAAAGCATTTTTTTCTCGGATTTTTCCCTAAATCGTCTACGCTCGCCGAGAGACACACCGTGGCTGCACGATTTCTGCGGAAGTATCACGTGGGCTGAATGATACGTGTTTAGCCATATGCTTGGCCAATTAAAATTTAAAACTGCGAGGTGTCTAATTGATCGAAAGTATTAATTTAGCCAATGAAGGCGCATACGATGCCGCAGGCACAAAGCTCGAAGGATTGAGAAAACTCAACTTCATCTTCGGCTCGAACGGATCCGGCAAGACAACGGTTTCCCGAATTGTCGAAGGTTCTGGAAATTTCCCTGACTGCCAAATAACTTGGGCGGGCGGAAGTCCACTGGAAACCCGCGTCTACAACAAGAATTTTGTCGAGAACCACTTCGATGCGGAAAGCAGTATCAAGGGCATCTATACGTTCGGAGGAAACGTTGAGGTCGCCGAGAAGATCAAGAAGCTCAAGGGCGAAGCCGATACAATAAAAGCGAAGCTTAGTGGCCTTCGTAATAACCTTAGCGGTGAGGACGGACTTAGTGGGAAGACGAAAGAGCGAGAAATTCTCGCAGCTCAGCTTGTGGAAGATGTTTGGGGAGCAAAGAAAAAATTTGATGACTTGGATACGGCATTTACAGGGCTCAACAAAAATAAGAAGAATTTCTGCGAGCGGTTTCTCACAGAAGCGTCAAGTAACGGCGCTACAGTAAGGGATATTTCAGAGCTTCGTGAAGATGCCGCGACTGTGTTCTCGGGGTCGCTGGCCAAAGCAACTTTCTTACCCGTTCAGGATAGTTCGAAGATTTCATTGCTGGAAACTTCTGCCATTCTCAAGAAGAAGATCATAGGCAAAGAAGACGTAGACATCGCCGCGCTAATCGAAAAGCTCGGCAACAGCGATTGGGTGCAACAAGGACGGCAATATTTCAATCAACTGGAAGATCAGTGCCCTTTCTGCCAGCAAAAGACAGATGCAGCCTTCAGGCAGAGTCTGGAAGCGTATTTTGACGAGAGTTACATTGCCGACCTCGCGGCTATCGACAAATTGCTTGCCGTTTATACCAGTGCAGTGAGAGACCTACTGACGGCTTACAGGGTGTCCGACATTGTTGAATCACCCTACCTTGACCGCGAGGGCTTCGAGAGGGATGTCGCAGCCCTTCACTTGGCTCTCGATAGTAACGTTGAGCACGTCATGGCGAAGCGGAAAGAGCCTAGCGCCCCAGCAACGCTTACTGATACAGCCCCGCTGCTCGTGGCGGTGAGCGCCCACGTTATAGCGGCCAACAACAAGGTCAAAGCCAACAACGATACCATCAACAATCTTGCGGCCAGAAAGAAAGATCTGACTTCGCAGGTTTGGAAGAGACTGCTCGAAGACACAAAGGTGATTTACGATAAATTCAAAGGTGAAACCGGTGGGCTCGACAAAGCGATAACCTCACTAAAGAGCCAGATAGAAACGGAAACAAAAAAATTTGACGCCAAGCAAGAAGAGATAGAAGAGAACGAGCGGAGAATCACCAGCATCAAGCCAACGATTGACGTTATCAATAAGCTTCTGAAGTCGTTTGGATTCACCAACTTCCACCTCGCTGAAAGCTTGGGGGGTGGTTTTTATGAAGTTAAGCGTTCTGATGGGAGTGACGCGAAACGAACACTAAGCGAAGGAGAAAAGTCTTTCATAACATTTCTATATTTCTATTATCTTGTTGGCGGATCGTTTAGTTCGAGCGGCGGAACTAATGACAAGATTGTTGTATTCGATGACCCTGTTTCGAGCCTTGATGCAGACATTCTCTTCATTGTCTGCAATTTAATAAAGATAATCATCGCAGAAATGCGAACGGGCGCCAGTGCGATCAAGCAGGTCTTTGTTCTCACGCACAATATATACTTCCACAAGGAGGTAACGTTCGACAAGAAGCGGAGCGCCGACAAGGCAAGAAATGACGAGACATTCTGGGTCGTTCGCAAATCATCGCAGCGATCGTTGCTCGTGCGATTTACTGAGAATCCGATCAAGTCGAGCTATGAACTTCTTTGGCGAGAGGTCAGGCAGAAGCCGCCTTCGGACACGGCTATCCAGAACGTCATGCGTAGAATCCTCGAGCACTATTTCAAATTCTACGGAGGCGTTACTCCTGAGGACATTATCGCAAAGTTTGACGGCCAAGACAAAATGATCTGTAGCACCCTAGTCTCGTGGGTGAATGACGGATCGCACTTCGCCACGGATGACCTCTACATGACCTGCGATCTGGGCCAGGTAGATCGTTACCTAGAGGTGTTTCAGAGAATTTTCGAAGAATCAGATCACGGTGGTCACTACAGGATGATGATGGGTGACGACTATAAGGCGCTGCCCGTCGGCGACGCCCATGACACCGATGTCGCTTCTGAGGCGCTTCTGCGTTCGGAAAACGCATGACGCACCGCACTAAGTTTCGGCGGCCTATGACGTCAAAGAAGCCAGTATGCCGGTATGGTAGGGGTGAGGCCCTCTTCTAGTTTGCACCAATGTGCTTGGCCTCTTGTGCCGTCCAGAAAGTTGCTTGACGAATATCTCAATCTGTTGACATAACTCTCTCGACCGAATTGCGCCCGGAGTGGATCACACCACTGCCGGGCGCTTCGCGTTTAAATCCCATCATCACTGTCGAGCGAGGCCCTTATGGCGCGTCTGACCACCATGCCAAGCCGCCTCGCGGTGCCAAAGCCGCGCCTCGGCACGGTGGTCGGTGACACCAAAGCGCAAGAGCGTGAGCGCGCGCAGCTCAAACCGTGGCGCGCCTGGTACAACCTCAAACGCTGGCAAAAGCTGCGCCGCCTGGTGTTCGCGCGCGCTGGCTACGTCTGCCAGCAAACCGGCGTGGCGCTGGTCGGCAAGGAACCCGCGCCAAACGCGCCGGTCTGCGATCACATCCTCGAACACAAGGGCGATCCGGCCCTTTTCTGGGATGCGGACAACCTGCAGGCGGTCAGCAAAGCCTGGCACGACAGCGAAAAACAGAAACAAGAGCGGGCGCGACACGCCTGATCCTGTCCGCTCCCCCACGGGGGGGTGGGTCAAAAGTCAGAAAAGCCCACGCCTGCTGACCTGTGATGCTCTAAGTCGGAGATTTTTTTCCCCATGACAGATGAAATTTCACGCCAGCCGGTCGAAATGGACCTTTTTGGCAATCCGCTTGAGCCCCTGCGGGATCGTCGCGGCCGCCCAAGCTTCAAGAAAAATAAGGAAAATCAGGACTTTGTGGCAGTTCGCGCGGCGGCAAACTGGTCTCAGGAGCGGATCGCCGAGGCTTTGGGGTGCGATCCCAAGACGTTGCGCGCTAATTTTTCCCGTGAGCTCTCTGGCGGCGCGCTGATTGTCGAGGGGCTGTGCCTTGACGTGTTGATGCGCCGGACGCGCGAGGGCCATGTGCCGAGCCTGCGCGCGCTGCAGGATCGGATGGATCGCACCGCGCCGCCTGCGCCGAAAGCCAAGGGCAAGGCGCAAGAGGATCAGGCGGGCAAGGATGTGCCTGCGCCGATTGGCAAGAAAGAGCAGCGGCTTGAGGGTGCGCAAAAGCCGGACGCCGAATATGGTGATCTCTATGATCGGATCCGCCCGCAATGAATTTCGCCTGTCCCGATTGGTGGGCCAAGCTGCAGCGCGGCGAGACCCCAATCCCGGCGCTCGATCTCGATGACAACCTCGCCGAGGTCGCGGTCGCCCTGTTCGACAAGCTGGTGATCCCCGACATTCCCGGCCAGCCCACAATGGGCGAGGAGGCGGGCGAGTGGATCCGGGATATCGTGCGCGCCGCCTTCGGATCGGTGAACAAGCAAACCGGCGCGCGTGAGGTCGGCGAGATCTTCACGCTGGTGCCAAAAAAGAACGCCAAGACCACCAACGCCGCAGCACTCGGCCTTGTCGCGATGCAGATGAACACGACGCCGAATATCGAGGGGGTGATCATCGGACCGACGCAGAAGGTTGCGGAGACGTGTTTCGCGCAGGCGGCGGCGATGATCGAGGCCGATGAATGGCTCAGAAAGCGGTTCAAGGTGATCGAGCATCGAAAGCAGATCAAGGATCTCTTTCCCGATCCCAAGACCGGGCGCCCGCTCAACGCGGTTCTCGAGGTCAAGAGTTTTGATCCGGCTGTTGTGACCGGGGGCATTCCGGCCTTCGCGATCATGGATGAGCTGCACGTCATGGCGGCGCGGCACTTTGCATCGCGGGTGATCGGGCAGATCCGGGGCGGGATGATCACAAACCCGCTTTCGCTGCTGCTGTTCATCACAACGCAGAGCGAGGAGATCCCGCAAGGGGTGTTCAAATCCGAGCTCGAATATGCGCGCCGGGTGCGCGACGGGCTGGTGACGGAGCATGTGCGCACGCTGCCGGTTTTGTATGAGTTTCCCGAGGCGCTGCAGACCGACAAGGGTGAGCCCTGGAAAGATCCGAAAATCTGGGGCGCGGTCCTGCCCAATCTCGGGCGCTCGATCACAATCGAACGGCTGATCCCCGATTATCACAAGGCGCTTGAGGACAGTCCCGAGGAGCTTGCCCGGTGGGCGTCGCAGCATTTGAATATCCAGCTCGGCATGGGGTCGCATCTGTCGCGATGGATCGGCGGCACCTATTGGGAGGCGGCGGCGGAGCCCGAGCTTGATCTCGCGGCGCTGCTCGAAAGCTCTGAGGTCTGCACGGTCGGGATCGACGGCGGCGGGATGGATGACCTTCTCGGCCTCGCGGTGCTCGGGCGGCACAAGGTCACCAAAAAATGGCGGGTGTGGTGCGCGGCCTGGGCGCATTCCGTGGTGCTGGTGCGGCGCAAGAGCATCGCCGCGCGGCTGCAGGATCTCGCCAAAGAGGATGCGCTCACGATCTGCACGGCACCGACGCAGGATATCGAGGAGCTGGTCGCAATCGTGCTGCAGGTGTTCGAGGCGGGGCTGCTGCCCGAGCGGGGCGGCATCGGCCTTGATCCCGAGGGGGTCGCGGCAATTGTCGACGCGCTGCAGGTGGCGGGCATCCCGCACGACACGCTCGCGAGTGTCACGCAGGGCTACAAGCTCAACGGCGCAATCAAGGGCACGGAACGCAAGCTTTTTGACGGATCGCTGCGCCACGCCGGTCAGCCTCTCATGGGCTGGTGCGTCGGCAATGCCAAGACGGAAGCAAGGGGTAACGCTGTGATCGTCACGAAAGCAATTTCAGGCGCTGGCAAGATCGATCCGCTGATGGCGGTTTTTGATGCGGTGTATCTGATGAGCCTCAATCCCGAGGCGACAAAAAAGGATCTCTCCGGGTTCCTCGTCAATCCGGTGATGGTGGCATGATCGGGCGGGCACTGAAAGGCGCCTGGCACGGCGCGCGGCTCGGGCTGCAGATGGCCCTCTCTGAGGGGGAAAGCGGATGGGTCAACCTCTCCGGGGGCGATCCGCTGAGCAGCCTGGGGCGCGTAAGCAAGGCCGGTAAATCGGTCTCAAGCACATCGGCGCTGTCGCTTTCTGCCGCATGGTCCTGTGTGAAGGGCAATGCGCAGCTTGTCGGATCTCTGCCGCTCGGGATCTATGAAAAGCAGAGCGATGGCACGCGGGTTCGGATAGAGCCGGATCTTGCCGAGATCCTGACCGTTGCGCCGGGGCAGGATCAGACCGCAATGGAATATTGGGAGGGGAACGGCGCGGCCCTTCTGCTTGAGGGCAACGGCTATTCGGAAAAGCTCTATATCGGCAATCGCCTGGTTGGCCTGCGCCCGCTGTTCAACGTCACGCCCAAGCGGCGCGATGACGGCCGGTTCAATTACCGGGTGTATGAAAACGGCCGCAGCTATGTGCTGCCGCCCGAAAAGGTGTTTCACATTCGAGGCTTTGGCGCGGGTGACGGGCTCGGCCTCTCGGCGATCAAGTACGGGGTGCAGAGCCTCGGATCTGCCATTGCAGCTGATGAGACGGCGGCGCGGGTGTTTGCCAACGGCTTGATGGCATCGGGGGTGCTGGAATCGGAGAACACGCTCACGCCTGAACAGCGCGAGCAATTGCAAAAACACCTGCAAACCTACGTCTCGAGCGACAGGGCTGGAAAGATCATGACGCTCGAGGCGGGCCTGAAATACCGCCAGCTGCAGATCAATCCGGAGGATGCGCAGCTTTTGGAGACCCGCCGGTTTCAGGTGGAGGATGTGTGTCGGTGGTTCGGCACGCCGCCGGTCGTGATCGGGCATGCAGGGCAGGGGCAGACAATGTGGGGCTCGGGGGTCGAGGCGATCATGCTCGCCTGGCTCACGCTTGGGATCAACCCGCTTCTGCGGCGGATGGAGCAGCGGATCGCGCGCGACCTGATCCCGCTCGCCAAGCGCGGCAAGTGGTACGCCGAGTGGAATCGCGAGGCGATGCTGCAGATGGACAGCAAGGCCAAGGGCGATTTCCTGTCCAAGATGACAACAAACGGGATCATGAGCCGCGACGAAAGCCGCGACAAGCTCAACCTGCCGCGCCGCGGCGGGGCGGCGGATGCATTGACCGCGCAGACCGCGCTGGCGGGCCTCGACCAACTGACAAAAGCGGAGTGATCCAGATGGATAAGAAGACCCTGCCACGGGTGCGCGTTTCCGCGCGCCCTGGTGTCACGAGTGATATTTCTCACAAGGCGCTGCAGCGGTGGAGCCCGGACGTTCGCGCGGCGGGCGAGGGGGATGCCGCCTCGATCTCGATCCTTGACCCGATTGGGGCCGATATCTGGGGTGATGGGGTGAGCGTCAAACGGGTCTCGGCCGCCTTGCGCAACATTGGATCGCGCCCGGTCACGGTCAATGTGAATTCACCTGGCGGCGATTATTTCGAGGGGCTCGCGATTTACAACCTCCTGCGCGAGCATCCCGAGCGCGTCACGGTCAATATTCTCGGGATTGCCGCGTCGGCGGCCTCGGTGATCGCGATGGCAGGGGATGAGGTGCGGATCGCGCGCGCCGGGTTCCTGATGATCCATAACACATGGGTCATGTCGGCCGGGGATCGCCACGCTCTGCGCGAGGTCGCCGAATGGCTTGAGCCTTTCGACGCGACGGCCGTCGATATCTATGCCGCTCGCACCGGCATCGCGCCCGTGGATCTCGCAAACATGCTGGATCGCGAGACCTGGATCGGCGGGCAGAATGCTGTCGATCAGGGGTTCTGCGATGCGCTCCTGCCTGCCGATGCGCTGGAGACCGGCGGCAATGATGCGCCTGCGCAGGCGCTGCGGGCCG